>JAFTYP010000013.1 GCA_017461345.1 Bacteroidaceae bacterium
CAAGGAATTTGTCGTTGTTTGACATAATGAGAATGAAGGGAACTATAGGAATAATGGGAATAATGGGAATGCATGGGCTGGTTTTATCCGCCAACCCATTTGACGAATGGTTTTGCTTTCAGTGTTTATATTTTATCGTCTGCTCTTCAGTTCGTTGTATATTCTTTTCGGCATATCTGTGCTTATGGTGGTTGTCTGCTGGTGTGTAAAGTTACGAAAAAAGTTTAGAATTAGTCGTCAAAAGCAGGCAAAAAATAGCCCCTCTAAAGAAGTTGCCCGACTTCTGCAGAGAAGTTTGCAATTTACTCTGCAGAACTTCGTCAACTTCACACGTGTAGTTGCCCAAACGGACGCGTCCGTTTTGCCAAGTGGACTGCAGGGCTGCAATCGGGGCTCTCGGGATGCAACAAAAACAAAGCAGCGAGCGCCGGAATGTCGGGCTCGCTGCGTTGCTATTTATACGAATTGTGTATTACTTCGTGCTGAATTTGTACATAGTTGTTGTCATGTAGTTCTCACCCGGAAGAAGGGTTGTGCTGGGCCATTCGGGATGGTTGGGGCTGTCGGGATAGTGCTGTGTCTCGAAGCAGAATGCACTGCGACGGGGATACTTCACGCCCTTCTTGCCTACGAAACTGCCATCGAGGAAGTTGCCGGCATAGAACTGAACACCGGGCTGGTCGGTGAACATCTCCATGAAAATGCCGGTGTTGGGATCGTAGAGTGTGCCGAAGCACTTGGTGAGGTCGCAGTTTGTGTTGAGAATCCAGTTGTGGTCATAGCCCACACCATTCACAATCTGCTCGTTTGTCTCGTCGTTGATGCGGTCGCCAATGGCAGTGGGGGTGCGGAAGTCGAATGGTGTGCCCTCTACTGCAAGCACTTCGCCTGTAACTGCAACATCAGCATCTACGGCTGTAAACTGGTCGGCATCGAGCATCAGCACCTCGTCGAGGCAGTCCTTTGAACCGTCGCCGCTGAGATTGAAGTAGCAGTGGTTAGTCAGGTTCAGCACTGTGGGCTTGTCTGTGTTAGCAAAATAATTGATGATCAATGTATTGTCTTCGGTCAGAGCATAGGTTACCTTTACGTCCAGGTTGCCGGGATAGCCGTCTTCGCCATCGGGGCTTGTTGTGGTGAACTCGATAATCTTGTCGTCCTTCTGATTGGCTTCCCAAATGCGGTTGTGGAAAGCAATCGGGCCACCGCCATGGAGGCTGTTGGGGCCATTATTGATGGGCAACTGATATGTATTGCCATCGAGAGTGAACTGACCCTTGGCAATGCGGTTGCCGTAACGGCCGATGAGGGCACCGAAGTTGCAGCCCTGTGCGCCATACTTCACGTAGTCGGCAATGTTGTCATGACCGAGACATACGTCCTGCATGTTGCCATCCTTGTCGGGAACCATAATGCTGACAATACGTCCACCGAAGTTAGTGAAACAAACCTCCATGCCTGCATCGTTCTTGAGGACATAGAGAGCCGTCGAATCGGTAGCGAAGTCTGCCGGATTAAGACCGGAAACTGTCAGGCTGTCCGCACACTCGGCATTGTTGCAAGAAGTGTTGCAACATGCAGAAAAACTAAGCCCTGTAGCGATTGCCACGAGAGCAAGGAAAAATGTTTTCTTCATTTTGCTTAAATTAATTAGACAATGTTTCTTTGTTTATCTTTTCATCGCAAAGTTATAACATTACATGTGATTCGCAAAATAAACGGCACAAAATGTTGTTTAGTTTATTTAAATTCTCTATCTTTGCAAAAATTCATACTAAAAATAAACACATGAAACCACTTATACACCCTTGTCGATTACTCCTCGCTGCCGTTGCAGTTATTTCCCTATGGTCTTGTACCGAACAAGTAGACACCTCTGCGCGCTACGTGTTCAAGGAAAATACTGTAATGAGTTACTTGGAGAAACATGAGGCCTACAGCAGTTACGTTGACATCCTGCGCAAGGTAGACATCAGTAAAGCCAGCAGTTCCAAGGTCAGCCAACTGTTGAGCGCACGCGGAAACTTCACCGTATTTGCGCCAAACAACGCTGCCATACAGAAATATCTCGAGGATTTGGTTGTGGAAGGCATCATTGCAGAGCCATCGTGGGACGCTTTTACAAGCGAACACAAACGCGACTCCATCTACAAAGTGATTGTCTATAACAGCATCATCGATGGTGGCGACGAAGCCAACGCTTTCTTCTACACAACGGAATTCCCCAACGACAAAGACGAGTTCATCCTTGGCACACTCAACGACAAGAAACTCTCCGTCAAGAAACCCGAGAATCAGCCGGACAGCATCTACATCAATGAAGACTGCCCCGTCAGCGTCAAGGAGCGTGACATCCTTGCCATCAATGGCATCATCCACCAACTGGAAAAAGTCATTTCGCCCAAGGACATTACCGCTGCCAGTTACATTCAGCAGTGCCTCGACGAGCAGAAAGAAGGCTTCCTTGTATGCTTCCGCGTCATTCAGGCATGCGGACTGCTCGACACTCTCAGCAAGGTGCGCGACGAACGATACGAAGAACTTTACCAGACCGGCATGATTCCCGACCTGGTTGGCATGACGAACGAAGGTTTTGCCGAAGGTAACACCGCTTATGCACCTAAACATCGTCTGTATGGCTTTACCATCTTTGCCGAGCCCGACGACTTCTGGCGCAGCCAAGGCATAGAGCCTACCGCCCCCGACCTGCTCAGTAAACTTACACAATGGATTCTCGACAACCATCAGTACAGCAACGACGATGTGTTCACAACAGACGAGAACTACAAAAGCGAGGACAACCTGCTCTACCAGTGGATCACATATCACATGCTGCCCATGCGTATCCCTAAAGGCAAACTCGTCTTCCACATCAACGAATTTGGTTTTAACTTGAGTCGTCCGGAGGTGTATAGCATACCCGTTTACGAGTTCTACACGACGATGGGCAAACGACGTCTCTTCAAACTCACCGAAAGCGGAGCAAGCAATGGCGTTTACATCAACCGATTCCCGATTACAGACAACGGACGCCGAGGCACTGGCGAAGAGATTGGTTGCGATGCCGACAAGGTGGGCAGCCGTGTGGATTACGAATCACCATTGGCTATCCTCAGCGACATGGTCAACTGTAACGTTTACCCCATTAGCGCACCTATCTCATACAACGACGATGTGCGAGACAACTTGCACCGCAACCGCATCCGCTTCGACGGCATGAGCCTCTTCCCCGAAGCCATGAACAACGACATCCGCCTGAAGAAGGCTACAGAGGAACGCTACAAGCATGTCTATATCCCCAACACCGTACGCACGTATAACTACTTTGAGAACATGCAGCAGAACGATGCCATGAACTTCGTTTATTATAATGCATGGAACGACGACTGGTGCAACCTGCATCGCGACGAGATGAAGGCCGTTGGCCATTTCGAAGTGATGTTCAAGTTGCCTCCCGTGCCACGCCGTGGCACATACGAGGTGCGCTACAAGGTATTGGCAAATGGCAATCGTGGTGTGGCACAGGTTTACTTTGGCTCTGACCCTAACAACCTGCCTGTTGCCGGCATTCCTTTGGACTTGACAATGGGTTGCGACGACCCGAAAGTTGGCTGGGAAGACGACGACCCGATTGACGATGACTACAATGCCGAAATTGACAAGCGCATGCGTAACAATGGCTTCATGAAGGGTCCGCAGTCCATCAACTCCAACGATGGAACTGAACGTGGCAAGAATGACCGTGAGAACATCCGACACATCTTCGTCCGTCAGACACTCGATCCGAACGAAACCTATTACATTAAGTTGAAGTCCGTACTCGATGCCGAGAAGAAGGAGTTCTACATGGACTTCATCGAATACTGTGCAAAAGAGATTTACGACAATCCTGAATCGCCGGAAGACATCTGGTAGTATAAGGTAGTATAAAATAATGGTTGACCATTATATCAAGAAAGGTTAGCCATTATGCTCAAATAGGTTAACCTTTTTCGACAGAATGGTTAACCTATTTTTGTATGCTGGCGTTTCGTGCCACGCACGGCCTCTGCCTGCAATGGGTTGTCGGGCCAATAGTGTTTTGGGTAGCGACGACGCAGTTCGCCTCGCACCTCAAAGTATGCGTTCTGCCAGAAACTGCGAAGGTCCTGGGTGAGTTGCACCGGTTTGTAGCCCGGCGACAGCAATTCCATGAGAACCGGCACACGTCCATTGTCCACACGAGGCGTCTCCTCCATCCCAAAGCACTCTTGCAAGCGCACGCTCAACACGGGTGCTTCTGCTCCATGGCGATAGTCCAGGCGGATACGGCTGCCTGTCGGCACCACAATATGCGAGGGGGCAACACATTCTATCTGTTGCTGCAGGTCGTAAGGGATGAGTGCCCAAAGCACGGCACACAGATTGATGCGGCGAAGTGCTGTGCCCGACGAGCGCAAGCGGCCGGCCTCATCGTCGAGATAAAAAGGCAGCCAATCGTGAACCGTTGCAAGGAGATGCGACGTGGAGAGGTCGGGGATATTCAGTTCGGGGTGCCATGCTGCCACCTGTGCTACACGTCGCTGCAGAGCAGCCACTTCGTCGTTCCACGACAACACGCTGAGCCCGTCCTTTGCTACAACATCGCACAGCACACGTTCCTGCAAACTGCGTGGTGCGTCGTGCAACGGTTTGGAGCGAAGAAGCAGTCGCCCGATGCGCCATTCGTGTTGCATGACCAAGCCATCCTGCTTGCTGTCCCACGCCACATGGTCGCGTTCCGTGGCAAGGTCCTCAAGGTCCGGCGGCTCAACAGCCGCAGCAAGAAACACCCTTCCCAGCGTTCCAGAAACAAAAAGTGATGCTACGGCAAGCCACGGACACGATGAAAGCGGGTCTTTTCGGTCGATGCGAACTTCCTCGCCGCTTGCCAACCTGTATCTGCCCGCACCATCCATCTGCCTTGCAACACGCTCGGGATAGGCATAAGCAACCAGATGTCCTACTCCAACTCCACTGCTCTTCCGGCCACATTCCCTCGCCGGAGCAATCCTCCTGTAAGCCTCCGCAACCTGTGCTATGCGTTGCCATGAGCCAAGATGCTTACTCTCTCTGGCTCTCTGCAACATGTCGATGCGTAAAGACATATCAGCCTCATTCTCGTGCTGCGCCAGTGGGTCCTTCTCCTCGAGCAAGGCTGCAATGTCACAAGCCAGTTCTGTCTCGCCAAGAGAGGCTGCCCGAAGTATCATCCTCGAGATGCGAGGATGGCAAGGCAATCCTGCCATTTGCTTGCCCAATCGAGTAATGCCTCCCTGCTCATCAAGGGCTCCGAGCGAAATCAACAGTTCGCGGGCAGCAACCAGACTATGCAAAGGAGGTGGCGTGAGCCAGGGGAGTGCCATGGCATCTCTTTCGCCAAAAGAAACAACATCAAGCAAAGTTGGTGCCAGGTCGGCATACTCTATCTCAGGTCTGCGACGTTCTGCCATACGATGCTCTGCCGCCTTCGTCCACAAACGGTAACAAATCCCCGAGGTTAGGCGACCGGCACGGCCGGCACGCTGTGCCGCCATATCCAGACTGATGGGTACGGTTTCCAGATGACTCATGCCTGTTCGGCGGTCGAAGACAAGAGTACGGCACAATCCACTATCAATAACGATTCTTACGCCCTCAATGGTCAACGACGTTTCCGCTATGGGAGTTGCTAACACCACCTTCCGTTCGCCCTCCTTCGACGGCATAATCGCCCTGCGCTGCTCCTCCGACGAAAGATTTCCGAAAAGTGGGAAGACCTCTGCCGGAAAGCCTTGCAACAATGCTGCGCAACGCATGATCTCCGCCTGTCCTGGCAAAAACACAAGAATATCACCGTCCTTCGGTGCCCGACGGACGGTATCTGCAACAGCCTGCGCTATGTCTTCTCGGCGGAAATCCTCCTTCGCATAAACAATATCAACAGGGAACATCCGCCCTCGACTCTCAATGAGTGGGGCCTGCAACGCATCACAAATTGCCGAACTGTCTATAGTGGCAGACATTACCACAAGGCGTAAATCGGGACGCAAGAGTTGCTGCGCCTGTCGGCTAAGAGCAAAAGCAAGGTCGGAATGCAGGCTTCGCTCGTGAAACTCATCGAAGATAATGATGCCAACGCCATCGAGCGTCGGATCATGTTCCAGCATTCGTGTCAAAACACCTTCTGTCAAAACCTCTATCCTGGTCTCGCTACTTACGCATGTCTCAAAACGAATGCGATAGCCAACCGTCTTTCCGACAGGTTCGTCAAGCAACGACGCCATGCGTTCAGCAATCTGCCGCGCAGCAAGGCGACGTGGCTCAAGCATCAGAATCCGTCCCTCAACAGGAGCATCCAAAAGAAGAGTCAGAGGCAGCAGCGTCGATTTGCCGGCTCCAGGCGGTGCAGTAACAACCACATCCTGCTGCCGGGCAAGCGTTCCACTCACTGCCTCAGCAATGGCAGCAACAGGCAAGTGCCCCGAACGCTCAACAAGGAGAGCCTTGTCCATCTACCCTACTATCCACTTACTGCCGGGCAGAAGCGAAAGAATCTTCGTGGCTACAGCGCAACAGATAAAGGACAGTACTGCAATAACAGGAATGGCAGCATATACAGGAATCAGAGGTTCTGCCACATTGCCATTGACAAAATACACCGCAATAGGAGCCAAGAAGAACATATGCATCAGGTACATGCCAAAACTCAACTTGGCCAACGATGAAATAATCCTTGGCGCAGGCTTATGAATTGTAGAGAACATCAAGAAAAGTCCGAAGGTCGCTAACAACACATTGGGCGTACAAAATTCCCAACTCCATTCAAGCATCGGTGTCTCTATAAGTTCTCCGGGAACACCCTTCACCCAGAAACTCCATACCGTAAAGGCAGCCCCCACAAGGAAGCAAGCAAGGCCTATATTGATACGACGCTTATCACTCCAGGCAAGATGGAAACGGATATATTGTGCCAATACAAGATAACCCAGATAACCAGAACAGTACCACAGTGCATGGAAACCATTCCAGAAGCACTCGCCCCACAGTTCCTCGCTGACAAAACGATGCAACCAAGGCATCAATGTAGAGAAAACAAAGAAATAAAGGAACAAGCGTTCGTCCTTGGCAGATGCCTTCTCAAGCCATGGCGAAACAATAGGAATGATAATATACAGGCTGATGAGCGGATACATAAACCACAAATGTCCTGCCATCGATGGGAAGTTCCAAGGCAGACGACAGAAGTCTGCCCACGATGTTTCCCATGTCATTCCGCCCCATGCCAAAGGCAAGAAGCAATATAGCAACATGAAAATAATCATGGGAGGCAGAATACGAAGGAAACGACGGCGATAGAAATCAGACATTCCCACGCCCGGTTTCATCGGAACAAGCAAGAAAGCACTTATGGTCATGAAGAGGGGGACAGCCGTACGGCTCAAGCCTCCATCATAAAAGGCCACCCAGAAACGGTTGGCTTCATTAGCAAGCATCGACATGTTGCCTGCCAAACCACTGCTGTCTGCACCATAAAAGTTCTCACTGGCATGCACCAGCATCACCATAAAGCACGCAACAACTCGTATCCAATCAACAAAGGAAACGTGCTGATCAACATTCTTTTGCATCATTCTGTACTATTTGAGTGTTTGATGTTTTCTGTATATTCTCTGGTTTTGCCTTGATTGAAGCACTGATTACTTTGCGCACCTTCATCGGTTCCTCAATGCAATGAACCTGATGTGCAGTGCCACCACTGCCAATCATCTCTACGCATCCCGTTCCAATGATACGTTGCCATAGGGATTGATAGAAGTTGACGGTCTCGATGCGGGCAAGAGGAATTTCTGTCATCTTAATGTTAAAGATTCCGTCTTTCTGCACAAAACGGCTGCTTGTGACAGCAAATTCCGTGCGAGTACGAACGATGCGCCCGATTATCCATACGAAGAAGGCAAGCACCAGGCAAGCAATGCCAGCATAGAAAAGTTCGTTCTTATACAATGGGTATCTGTAGTATGCCAGCCAAATGGCTACAATTCCGCCAACAGTAAACAGCAGGCTTGAGAATATGTACCTGAAGATATAAGACCAATGTAGCCGTCCGTTTAGGATGATTGATTCGCCTTCTTCGAGGCTTTGTTTAATGTAATTTGCCATATTTGTAGATGTTTTATGTGCAAATGTAGTAATTTATCCTGAATTATCATGGATTTAATAAATATTTTCGCTTTTCTGTTCGTTATGTTCTAAAAGTTGATATTTACAACAAAATTTCCTTCTGTTTTTCTTTTCTATTGCAAAAAGAGTTAACTTTGCAGTACATTTAATACTATTCTACACATAATTATATATTATGAACCCTTTTGTTATTTCTCTTTTTGTTGTGCTACTGATGGCTATGAGTATGCCATGCCGTGCTGCTTTATACATTGTCGGATCTGCCTTAGGCTCCCATTGGAACAGACAAGCCATGACGGAACAGTCTGACGGCATATATACGTGGGATGGTTACTTGTTCCATGGCGGCGAACTTAAGTTTATGGTCAATGCCACCGAATGGGGGGATCACTGGGGGCCTTCTGTTGCCGGCACAACACTTGGGAAAGGCATACAGAACATTGCTTTGCATACAAGCGGTGATTACAAGTATCGGGTGGACAACATCGGCTTGTGCCAGGTGCAGGTAAACACTGACACGCGAACTATCCGGATTACAGATTCCAATGGCAATTTGCCTGAAACCAGGCTTTATCCTCCATGCCTTTACCCTGTGGGGACTGCTGTTGGCACCACTTTCTCCGACAAGAACTTCTACTCTCTCGTTGAGGATTCGACCGATGCCGGCACATATAGTGGGACACTTACACTTGGCAGTGGTACGTTGGCACTACATGGGAAGCCATACAAGAAAGCGACCATTGCCCGTAACATCTGTCCTCTCCTGGCTACCGGAGCAAACGAGAAACTGCCCAAATTACGCTACAACATAGAAACAGACAAGTGCAGTTATGCCCCTAGCGAAGTAGTGACGCTGACAATATCTTCCATGCCTCCGTCGGGTTTCCGTGTCCGATATCGTCACCTCGGTGATGTTATAGCCGACACCTTGCTTTCTTCGCGCACATGGACATGGCAGGCTCCGCCCGAAGATTTCAGAGGTTACATGGCAGAAGTGTATCGCCCATGTGAAGATTCGGAAGGGGACTTCGATGAAATTTGCGCTACGATTGCCATCGATGTCAGTTCCGACTGGACGCGTTTCCCGCGTTATGGTTTCGTTGCCGCCTTCGGGAATGACAAGACGCTGAATAAGACAAGGACGGAAATGAAGTGGCTCAACCGCTGCCACATCAATGGTGTGCAGTTCCAGGACTGGCACTATTGCCATGACTGGCCACTCGGGGGCACCAGAGATGGCGGGCTTTGGACTACCTATAAAGACATTGCAAACCGCACAATCTACACGTCGTCCGTAAAGAACTACATCAAGGCCCAGCACGACCGTGGCATGAAAAGCATCTTCTACAACCTGTGTTTCGGTGTTTTGGATGGCTGGGAGGAGCGAGGTGTCAAACCGGAATGGTTTGTATTCAAGGATAAGAATCATTCCACGAAGGACCGTCACGACCTGCCCGACTCGTGGAAGAGCGACATCTACCTGGTCAATCCTGCTAACGAAGAATGGCTTTCGTATTTGGCAGAACGCAATGACGAGGTGTATTCCTTTCTCGATTTCGATGGTTATCACATAGACCAACTCGGCGGACGAGGTTCTGTATATGATTACTACGGCAACAGTCTCAACCTTCGTGACGGCTTTGCCACATTCGTTACTTACATGAAAAACCGCCACCCGGAGAAACGCCTTATCATGAATGCCGTTTCGCAGTGGGGTGCATCGCACATTGCAGAATCGGGGAAAATGGACTTTCTCTACTCTGAAGTATGGGGAAATGGCATCAACAGCAGTTTGAGCAGTGGAGAAGGGCGCTTCGCCAACATCAAAAAGGTCATCGACGAGAACCTGGGCTTCAACCCTTCTCTACGTTCCGTACTCGCTGCCTACATGAATTATGCTACAGACGGCAAGAACTTCAACACGCCCGGAGTTGTCATGGCCGATGCCGTCATGTTTGCACTTGGCGGTTCACATCTGGAACTTGGGGGCGACCATATGCTCTGCAGGGAGTACTTCCCCTATGCGGGCATGAAGTGGCATAGCCAGATTGAGGACTGGATGACTCGGTACTACGACTTCCTGACGGCCTACGAGAACCTGCTGCGTGACAATTGGAAGGAGCGGACGACTGTCAAGGCAACCTGTTCCGATGTCACCATCAACACGTGGGAACCCGTTGCAAACCAAGTGACGATGCTCGCCCGCGAGGTGAATGGCAGGCAAGTTGTCCACCTTCTCAACTTCACACAAGAGGAAGGGGCTACCAGTCTCTCCACCCTGGGGGAGACAGAGGGAGAAAACTATCTCCTCTGCTGGCATGACAATCAGGCCATACGCCCCTGGCCTCAACGCTTCGAGAATCTCTCCGTCCGCCTGACAGGTCTGACGGGCATGGGAAAAGTGCGCCGCATCTGGGTTGCCTCGCCCGACTATTGTGGCGGTGCCATGCAGGAACTGACGGACTACAGGTACACTTCGTCCACCGGAACCATCAGTCTGACACTGCCGTCTCTGCAATTCTGGACGATGATTGTCATAGAGCCCGAGAGTGCCACTACAAAGGACAACACCTGCTACGCTCCTACAATCAACGGCGAATCGCTCGTGCCGGACATCCCCTCGTCGCTCGCCCCCACTCCGTCTGCCACACGCTCCTGGAGCCTGACATCCGGCGAAGGCATCTTCGAGGCACACGCCGACATCCCGGCCGGCACACTCACTCTATTCAAAGACAACGACGATGCCGTCATTCTCCCCCTCGGAGAAAGCCAAGAGGTCTTTTATGACCTTGGCGGACGCCTTGTCGTAAACCATAAATCGTCAAACAACAAACTGCAACGAGGCATCCTCGTCAGCAAAGGCAAAAAGGTGCTCCGATAGTCTTTTACCTTTTCACTTTTTTACCTTTTCACTTTTATTTTTGCCGGTCGGCGTGACATTTCGCCTCTTTGTGTCTATATAAGGTAGAATGACAAACGACGACAACAACATCATAGAGCGCATACGAGGCGGCGAGACAAGTGAGTTCGCACAGCTGGTAAAGCGTTACGGCCCATCGCTCATGGTGTTCGTCGGACGCATCGTGGGGGTGCAGGAGGACACGGAGGACGTGGTGCAGAACACTTTCGTCGCTGCCTATCAGCACTTGAAGGACTTCGACCCGCATAAGGCATCTGTCTCGACGTGGCTTCAACGCATTGCCTATCACGAAGCGCTCTACCATCTGCGGAAACGAAAACGACAAGTTATGCTGCCGCTTAACATAAGTGATGACGTTCCCGACGAGCTGCCTGAAGACACAACAGCACAGCAACTGGACGAAGCCATACAGCAGCTTTCACCCGAGGACCAGATGCTCCTGCAACTCTACTACTTCGACGGACGTTCTCTAAAAGAGATTGCTTACATCACCAACCAAGCGGACGAAGCCACAGCTCGCGAGGTGTCGCGCCTCACCAGCCAGCTTCACCGCATACGACAAAGACTAAGAATCATCTTAACACACAAGAACCATGAATGACGACAACCGCCTGCGCCTGAGCGAAGCAAAGAACCTTTTCAGCCAAGCCCTGCAACGGCAGAACGACCGAGCAGCAGGCATGAAGATGCCCGACGACATGGAGCAAAGGGTGATGGGAAGCCTCACCCCTAACCCCTCTCCGAGGAGAGGGGAGCCTTCCCCCTTGCCGCTTCGACGTTCTCCCCTCCTTTGGAGGGGGATAGGGGGAGGCTGCATTGCTGTGGCAGCCAGCGTGCTCTTGCTCATCTTGCTTAACGTAAGAACGCAGCAGGCAGAACAGCCTCCTGTCATAGCAGAAATAGTGACGGAGCCGCAGGACAGCACAGAGGAAACACAAGCGACAATTCCGACGGAAGCTATAGAGCAACCTGTCGTGGCACAGACAGAGAAGCCTCAGCCAGCAAAGAAACGCAGAAAAGTCCACAAGCCTACCCAAGAAGAACCTGCACACCAAGAAGCAGAACCTGCGCAGGTAGAGCCAGAGCAAGAGAATGAATACCTGCCCCAACAACCCGACTTGTACCGTCTGGCAATAGCAGATGCTCAGGACATCCGCTCTCGAGGCGAACGCCTTTATCAAGAAGTAGCTCAAATGATGAATAAACATTAATATTATAGAAAGATGAAAAAGATTCTTACTTTTATGCTTTGGGCAACCCTTACTGCCACAACTTATGGGCAGCAGCCCAATGTTCGCCTCACTCAGTTGGAACAATACTTGCCGACACAATACATCAATGTTAACAAACGGCAGGCCAATAGTGCAGGAGAAATCACTTACAGAATCTCCGCAGACTATAACTTGAGAAGTGGTTGGAAATCCTATTTCAAGGGAGAACTGAGCGAGGAAGAGAGGCAACAGCGTGTCCTCACGGTTAATAGTCGCATTACTCAAAGCCGTCAGAGAATGGAGGGAATCATCGATTACTTCCGCACGACCTTCGCCAGTTTAGGCAAGGATGCTCCGGAGAGCTATCTGTATGAGTTCCACAAGAACGGCTTGGACACCATCAAGTATTCCTATATGGGGCCTTCCAACGAATTTGCCAACTTCGAATACCACAATAAACCCTATAAAAACAATGACAATGGGATTATGGACTATTGTGACTATTCCTTCTCTTATACTCACTCATATACTATTCCAACAGGTATAAAAAAGGAAGATATGAAGGCTTTCGATGGAAAAGCTTTCTGTGAACACATTCAGCCTGTACTGAAGAAGTTTATGAAGTTGAAGGGAGCGAAGGCTTATCCTGTGCATTGGCAGCACGACGAAGGATTCGAGAATGACCGAGATTTCTTCTTGACACCCAAATATGGCCGTGACAAGCATGAGTTCGAAACGCATCCCGGCCTTGTTACTGGCATGCACTATATCATTCCCTCCAGGCACGAAGCCGACGCAAAAGTGCTATACAAGGAACTGGATGCGCTGGCACACGAATACGTCAACAGTCATCCCGAACAGCCCTACTCCTATAAATTCACTACTGAATTCGCAGGATCAGATGATAGCCGCATTATTTATGGACTCCCCGATATGGTGAAAGGGAAAATCTATAAAGGCAGCGACGAGTTCTACTTTTGCTGCAAACGTGAAGAGGATGGCAACTATCACATTCTCACCCTCAACAGTAAAGGCGTGTATTGGGTTCCTTGCGACTATGCAATCCTGAAGAGCTACATCAACGGAGAGAAGGTATATATAAAAGGTATGGAGCCTAAGAAGGACAAGAAATAATCATCTCGAATTGGTTTTAGAAGTTAATAAATCGGTGCGCCACCCTGCTCCTGCGTCGCGAGATGCGGGAGCTGTTTTTATAACCCTCACGTGACATCGGTAAATGTCACGTGTGAAGTTGACGAACTTCACACGTGAACTTCGCCAACTTCACGTGTGTTGTTGGCAAACATCACGTGTGTCATAAAAAAACAAAGCGTGCCGTGTTTTGCAACACGGCACGCCATCTTATATAAAGTCCTGTTATTTCCAGTAAATATCGGTGAATTCCTTCTTGATGTTCACCTCTTCGAGTTTGAAGTACTTGCAGAAGAGAGACCACGTAACATCGAGCATCTCCTCCGTATTCAGATTGACGTCGATGGCAAGCAACTTGCTTGAATAGTCCTTCGCAAAGTCAAGACAACGGTTGTCGTAGTCAGTCAAATCGAAACCATTCTCCAACTTAGTCTTCGCATTAGCCGCATCGGCATAGAGTCGAATGGCAGCATTCATGACCTGACTGTGGTCCTTACGTGTCTTCTTACCCGCAACAAGCTGCTTCAGACGAGACAGCGAACGGAACGGATCGACAATAACCTTGCCCACATCACTGTCGCGACGCAAATAGAGCTGACCTTCCGTAATGTAACCCGTGTTGTCGGGCACAGCATGAGTAATATCGCCACCTGACAAGGTTGTCACAGCAATGATGGTGATAGAACCACCGCCCACACTCTCGGGGAACTGCACAGCCTTCTCGTAAATCTTTGCCAAGTCGGAATAAAGAGAGCCCGGCATAGAGTCCTTCGACGGGATTTGGTCCATACGGTTGCTCACGATAGAAAGCGAGTCGGCATAACTGGTCATGTCAGTCAGCAGGACGAGCACCGTCTCATGCTTCTCGACAGCAAAATACTCGGCAGCAGCCAATGCCATGTCAGGAATAAGGAGTCGCTCCACGGCAGGGTCCTCAGTCGTGTTAATGAAAGAGATAATGCGGTCGAGCGCACCGGCGTTTGCGAAAGTGTTACGGAAGAAATAGTAGTCATCATTCGTCATACCCATACCGCCAAGAATAATCTTGTCGCACTTCGCACGCATCGCAACCATCGCCATCACCTCGTTGAAAGGCTGGTCCGGGTCGGCAAAGAAAGGAATCTTCTGGCCCGAAACAAGCGTATTGTTGAGGTCGATACCGGCAATACCCGTAGCGATGAGTTCGCTGGGCTGCTTTCTGCGGACAGGATTCACAGAAGGTCCGCCAATCTCCACCTCTTTACCCTCAACCTCCGGACCGCCATCGATAGGATTGCCGTAAGCGTTAAAGAAGCGTCCTGCCAACTGATCGCTGACCTTGAGCGAAGGACTCTTGCCCAAGAACACAACCTCCGCATTGGTGGGAATACCGCCCGTGCCCTCAAATACCTGAAGCGTAACATCGTCACCGATTATCTTTACCACCTGAGCCAGTTTGCCATTAATGGTGGCAAGTTCATTATAACCGACACCTGTCGCCTTGAGCGAACAAGTGGCCTTCGTTATCTGGCTAATCTTTGTATATACTTTCTGAAATGCTGTTGCCATGTCTGTTATGCATTAATCATTGCTTCAATTTGCTTGATGTAGTCGTAGTACTGCTCACTCTTGTAAACAGAATAGTTCATCTGCTTGCAAAGGTTGATGAGTTTCTTGAAGAAGTCAGTAACATCAAGGAAAGTATCGAACTTGTAATCATCCTTGTTGCAAACCGTTGTCACAAGGTTAAGGATCTCCTCCTGACGCTCAAGAGGCGTCACAGCATCAACCTCATCGAAGGCATCCTGCTGCAGAATGACATAGTCGATAACCTCAGACTTCCAGAAGGTAACATGGTATTCAACAGGCACACCATCGTCACCCAAAATATTTATCTGCTCGGCAATCTCCTTACCACGCAACATACGCGTCTTCAAGTCAAGCACCTTCGGTATCCACTCCTCGTTGATATGGCCCTTAATATACTCGGCAAACTCCGGATATTCAAGATACTTGGAATAAGAATCAATAGGATTGACCGCAGGATAACGTTTCTTGTCGGCACGATCCTGCTCCAGAGCATAGAAACAACGAGCCACCTTCTTGGTGTTCTCCGTTACCGGCTCCTTAAGGTTACCGCCGGCAGGCGACACCGTGCCGAGGAAAGTAACCGAACCAACCTCACCATTATTCAAGATAACATAACCCGCACGTCCGTAGAAGTTACTGATGAGAGCACCCAAGTCCATTGGGAACGCATCAGGACCCGGCAGTTCCTCCATGCGGTTCGACATCTCACGCAATGCCTGTGCCCAACGAGAAGTAGAGTCGGCCATCAACAAAACACGAAGACCCATCGAACGATAATACTCTGCCATCGTCATAGCAGTATAAACAGAAGCCTCGCGAGCAGCAACAGGCATGTTTGACGTATTGGCAATGATAATCGTGCGCTCCATCAACTTACGACCTGTATGGGGGTCAACCAACTCAGGGAACTCGGTAAAGATTTCCACAACCTCGTTGGCACGTTCACCGCAAGCAGCAATAATCACAATGTCGGCTTCTGCCTGCTTTGAAATGGCATGCTGCAACACTGTCTTACCTGTACCGAAAGGACCAGGAATAAATCCCGTACCGCCTTCCACAATAGGATTGAACGTATCGATGGTACGCACACCTGTCTCAAGCAACTTGAATGGACGGGGTTTCTCCTTATAGTTAGTCATAGCAAACTTAACCGGCCAGTGCTGCACCATGTCAATCTTGATATCATTACCTTGCTCGTCTGTCAAGACAGCAATGGTGTCATGTATCTTATACTGACCTTTGGGGACAATACTTTTTACGGTTGCTGTTCCTTCCATCTGGAAAGGAGCCATGATCTTGAGTGGCTGATGGTTTTCCTCTACTTTGCCGAGCCAAGCACTTGCCTGCACCTTGTCGCCTTCTTTAACTATTGGTTCGAAGTCCCAAAGGCGTTCGCTGTCAAGTGCGTCCGTATATTGGCCACGCTTCAGGAAAACGCCGTCCATCTTGTCGAGGTCGTTTTGCAGACCGTCGTAGTTATGGCTGAGCATGCCCGGACCAAGTTGTATTTCGAGCATGTGGCCTGTGAATTCTGCTTCGGCACCAATTTTCAATCCGCGTGTGCTCTCAAAGACTTGCACATATACGTCCTGCTTTACGACCTTGATGACCTCTGCCATCAATCGGTCGCCACCTGTGGTGATGTAGCATATCTCGCCCTGGATCACTGGTCCATCTACTTGGAGTGTGACCATATTGGCAACTACGCCACTAACAATTCCTTTTGTCATATTTATTTTGTCTTTTTATTGATCATTGTATTGACTGAGCAAGGAATTCTTCTGGAACTCTTGCTTCTCCGCGAAGGTTATCGATAATCCGTTGGAAGGTTTCCTTGCCTTGTTCCACGTCAAGTTTTGCCCAACGTTCCTGCATCTGTAATTTGCAGAGATAGGCAAAGACTGCTTCCATGCTGAAAGGTTCGAAGAAGGTTCGTTCGTCAAGCCATACCCATTTGAAGGCGTCTATCATCTTCTCTTTTCGAACCGGATCGTCTTCTTCGACTATCTTCATGAGTTGAGGGATATACTCAAGTTCATGGGCGAGGTTAAAGTCTTTGGTCTTGTTCTCGCGTATCATTTCCTGTACTTCGCCTTCGCCTTTTACGAAGTTTCCTATGCTCCAGCCTTGTGTGCGTGCCAACATGGCTGTAAGGATGTTGGTAATGTCGAGATTGAGTTTATACCAACGACGCATCATTCGATTCGGGCATGTGCGGATGGCATAGTTCAGGAACTGGAAGGCTATCTCGTCTTCGGGGAAATAGTCTGCTTTGTCTTTGTTGAAAGCATACTCGCGGGCGAACACACTCATAAAGGCGGGGAAGCGGTGTACGTTGAAGTTTAGTTCCGTTGCGCTGGTGATGAGGTCTTGAAGTTGTTCGCGGGAAAAGTTTCCCCACTGGTCGATATTTGCTTCGGGAATCTTGAGGAGTTTGACCAAATTGATGCAATCGGTGTGCAGGAAGAAGTAGAAGAGCAACTTTTTGTCCTGCGACGTGAGTTGTTCTTCGCATTGTTCCCGCATTTGCTCTACGGTCATTCCGGGCTTTGCATCTTGTAGGTCTATGTCCGGCAAGCCGGCTATCATGCAATAATAATTGGCCATTTACGCTGACTTCTAAAAGAGCATTTCGACGAGTTGCGGGCGGAGGAAGTTCTTGAAGTAGGTTTCGAACTCTTCTTTGCCGAAGTTTACTTTATAACTGCCATCGGCTGGTGCGATGGTGAGCATGGTGTCTTTGTCGTTTACCTTGTTGATGGTGACGCCTTTGTCGAGCAGTGCTTTTGCTTTCTCGGCGAAGTATGCTTTGAGGTTGTCTGCTTCGCTGCTGGAGATGACTACTGGTTCGTCGGCGCTCCATTTTTGGGCGAGTGCAACGGCAAACTGTCCGAGAAAGTCGGGTTTTGCGGTCATGTCCTTGACTGCTTCCTTGACAACGTTGTCAGTCAGTACGTTTGTCACTTCGGTCTTGAGGGCGCTCAAGGCTTGTGTTGTGTACATTTTGAGTTCGTTGCGTGTGTTGGCTGCTGTGTCGCCGGCTTGTTTTTGTGCTTGGGCGACGATGTCTTGTGCCTGCTGACGTGCTTCCTGCAGAATGGTCTCGGCTTGCTGTTGCGCCTGCTTGACGATGCGTTCTGCTTCGGCCTGACCTTTCTCTACGCCTTCGCGCAAGATTTTCTCGGTAAGTTCTTGTATCTTTTCCATTAGTCTTTTTTATGTGTTTTTATGCTATTCTCGGCACGAAGGTACAAAATTCCTTTGGGATTTCTGTTCTTCTACACAAAAAAAATGCCCTAACTGCCATTTTATGGCATGAAAGGGCATTTGGTTGCTGTTATTTAATGGATGGGCGGTTCTATTTAATAGACGCCAAACTCTGCGATTGCCAGTTTGCCTTGATGGCGAAGAATGGTGACGCGGACTTTTTCTGCGCTGACGGGGTCGAAGTGATGTTGTTTGAGGCGGCAGTCGGGAGCCTGTCCTTCGAAGATTGTATACCAGTTTTTGCCGCGTTTGTATTCGAGGCGATAGGCTTGCATGCTGCCTTTTCTTTCTTCGAGAATGGTGACCAAAGATATCTGTTTTTTGCCTTGCAGATCCACTTCCCACCATGGGGTGTCTACGGAGGGATGGGAGGTCCAGGCGGTGGCGAAATCGTCGTCGCAGGCGAAGTCGCTGATGCCGTAGTCGTAACTCCAACTGCTTTCGGCCGGGCAGTGCTTGGCGATGTTGCGACGGACGATGGGGGCTTCGCATTGGGGGATTGCCTTTGTGGGGCCGGCATGTTGCCAGAGTTGGCCTATTTGGCGAAGTGCTTCGATGGCATTGTCGTCCATCAGGCCTTCTCGGTTCGGGGCAACATTGAGGATGAAGTTGCAGTATGCTTCGTTGTAGGGGCGGATGTTTTCCTCGACGAGCCAGCGTACGTCCTTGAGTTTGTCTGTCGGCATGGATTCCTTCCAGAACCAGGTGCGTTGAATGCTCAGGCAGGCTAAGGCGGGGAGGCGGTTTTCGCCGGTATTTATCTTCTGGCCTGCGCCTTGTTCGTACGATTTGATGTCGGTGTAGAACAATGCCTCGCGCGGGTACTTGGCTGCATTGAGGTCCATGACGAGGCAGTTGGGTTGCAGGCTTTTGATGTAGTCGTAGATTTCCGGGAATGGTATTTCTTCGTAGGAGATGCGTGACCAGGGTGCATCCCAGCCGTCGATGATGAGAGCGGAAATCTCGCCATAGTTGGTGAGGAGTTCACGCAGTTGTGCCTTGATGTACTTTGTATGGCTTGGTTTTATATGGCCGGGGCGAATGCGGTGGTGTGTGTCGAGTATGCTGAAGTAGAGCATCACGCCAAGACCTTCCTGGCGGAAAGCGTCGACATACTGACGTACGACATCGACTTTGGCTGGCGACTGCATGGAGTTGTAGTCGGTTGTCTGGGTATCCCAGATGCAGAAGCCACTGTGATGCTTGGTGGTCAGGCAGCCGTAGGTCATGCCGGCCGACTTGGCAGCCTTTGCCCATTGGCTGCAGTCGAGACGGGTGGGTGCAAAAGCCGACACGGGCATATCGGGGTCGGGCCAGTCCTCCGTAGAATACGTGGGCATATTGTAGTGAATGAACATGCCGAAGCGCAAGTCGACAAAGGCTTGCTGCAAGTCGCGCAAAGACTTCTGCTGGGCAGTTGCAATAACAGCCGTCAGCAAACAAGAGAAAAGAAAAATGTAACGTTTCATATCGGTAAATTTGACATTAGAAATATCTGGTTTGACTGGAGCCACAGGGACTCTGAAAAAGAAGCACTGCCTAATTGGCAATAATGCTTAACCTTTCGGGCAATAATGCTTAAGCCTTTTGACAATAATGGTTAACCTGTTTGAAACGCCCGCTACAGCCTGTTGCAAAAGAAGGCGTGCTCTTATCTGTGTAAAAGCACGCCCCTCTCTATATCAACAAATTAAGTTTACCATATATCCTCTGGCTTTACGGGGCTGTCGTAAACCTCCTTAGGACAATACTCGAAGTAGTCGAGATAGAGTTCCTTCGTTGTTGACTCCAGCACAGACTTGAAGCGAATGTAATAGGGTCTGCCAGCCTCGAGCGTCTGACGGACAATGATATATCTGCTGCAGTTGTCCTTGTCGCGAGCCGTAGTGGTGTTCAACTCGGTTTCGTGACGCGTAGCCTTCATCAAGGCATGGTTACGGAGTTTCTGGTCAAGTTCGATAATCTCATCTTCCTCCTTGCCGGAATCCTTGAAGTCACTCCATGTAGTGCCCTCACCAAAAGCAGCCTGCACGGTTTTCGTCATATCGATAGGAATACCGGCTACGGGCAAGTTCTTGGGGTCTGTACCGAAATAAACCTGTACCACACCACGCGCAGCCGTAGCCAACAACTTGTAGCGCAACTCGTAAGTGTTCGTCTTCGGAACAGGCGGCAAAGTAAACATGATATCGAACTTGCCGAAAGCCTTGTCCTCGTCCTGGCAATAGTTGGCCCAAGCAGTCCTGTAACCATTATAGTGAATCAAGTGAGTCTCCTCGTTCAAGATAGACATATTCTCGAAATACTTGTAATCCTTATCCTGTGGAATATACACATGCTGCCACTTGCCCTCGGGACTATCCGCACGGCGGATACCATTGGTAATAGCCTCGGGGAAGAGAGCAAAAAGGTCGAAACGGATACGCTCACGACTCAAGTCATCGCGTGTAGTTTCACTATAGCCCAAAGGCTCGTCAATCGGGTAAATGCAAGCATTGACAATGTCCGTAACCTCAGTCATCGGATGTTCCGTCTGAATAAGGATGCCACGCTTGTCGGGAGCACAGTAAGTCTCGAAACCTGTACCCAAAACACCGTTGTCTCTCTCTGGGAAAGTGTTCAGATAAATACCATTACTTACAGAACTCTCATATATCTTAATCAAGCGGTCACCGCCAAAGACAGGATACCACTCCATAACAGGAAGCGTGTACTTATGCGGAGAACTCAAACTGTAACCCAACTCATTGCAATGGTAAACAAGTTTGTTGGCAGGAATTCTCATCGGCAAAATATGATAAACAACCCACTGATACAACATATTCTTGGGCGACTCATAGTCAGTATTAACCTGATAACCGTTCTCAGGAAGGAAAAGGCCATTATTGTAAACCCAATCCTGCAACTTCTCGACAGCATCGGCAGCAGTAGGATCAATGCCCTGTGCCTGCCAGAATTCATCCGTTTCGCAGAACAATGTAAAGCCATACTTTCGGTGTTCCGGAGCATGAGCGTCGGGGTCGCCAGGAGTGTTGGACATGTCATATCCGGCCTTATCCATATAGTCCTCCATATCAGGAATCTTACCATCCTGATACAATGACTCATAAACCTCGTCGCGCACCTTGCTGAGTGTATCAAGCAGACCACAAGCCTGCAAAGCCTTGGCGAACATCAAATAGCCCTCACGCTTCTCGTCGAGAATCGTCTGGAAGTAACGAGCACAAGACTCATCCTTCGGAGCAATAACCTTATGCAACTGATGAATAACACCATTGATGAGAGGAATATCACAGTTAATGGGGTCAATAGGACACACCTTATCCAGATATATACTGTCGTTATTACCCTGACGCACCGTCAGTTTATGATCGTATATGTTAGGCAGAGGGAACTCTGCATTTTCTTTTCCGTTTCCAAATGTCGAAATAAGTGCGGTCGTATAACGCTGCGACTCACTGTTGCCGCCGTCAATAACCGTATTGAGCACAACTACCTTTATCACAGAGTCGCGCTTGTGGGCATCCTCAAAAGCATCCCACGAAGGTTCGTTAATCAAGCCCTTCTCAACCAATTCCTGCAAATAAGCATTAATAGCATCATTGGTCAGAGCAAAACACGTGTAGTTGCCACGCGCCGTCAAAAGTTGATAGACAGAAGACTTACTTCTCGCACTCACGGGCACTTGCTTCGTCAACTCCAAATACTGCGAATAGTTATTTGGATGTGCTTCAAGATAACTGGCTACAGTATACTCCGTGAAAACATATCGCGCAGAGGTATCTATATTCTCTGTACAAGAAGATATTAAAAGTAAGGTGGCAAGTGAAAGAATGAGCTTCCTCATCATTACAATTATAAATATTTGTTGTTATATAATTAAAGGGTATTCTCTTGGCCAGGCTTTGTGCCTGGCCAAGAGAATAAAGAGAGTTTTGGTTGATTATTGCTCAGCCATCATGTTCAAGATAGTAACGAAGTCGGCAATATCAATTGTACCGTCACCGTTGATGTCTGCATCTGCATTAGCAGCGCCTTCAGCCATAATGTTCAGGACAGAAACAGCATCTGCAATATCAATTGCATCATCACCGTTGATATCACCCTCAACACCATTGATAGGCTTACCGCCAGCAGCATTCATTTCTGCCTTCGTAATGAAGCGGAAGTTGCGAGCAGAAAGTGACAATGTATTTTCTGCGTTAGCCTTGTTGCTGATAGTCCAGTAAATTGAATGGTTATCTGCAGTACCGAACTGATACGTCTTAATACCCTTGTTCACGTTAACATAAACGGGAGTCCACTCCTCTGTTGCAGGCAGTGTGTCAAAGTCCTCCTTAACATCAGTCAAGAGATTGGGAGCTTCATACATCATTGAACTACCCTCGATGTCCTGAGCAGCAGTATAATCGAATGTGAGGATTACTTCGTCCTCCTCGAGAGCCTCATAAAGGCCAGTCAACTCAAGTGCAGGATTAGAACCGATTGTTGTAATCTCGAATGCGAAACGATCCCAGGTGTAGTCAACGTTAATACCCTTGTCGTTCTTAACTTTAAGATAATCCGGCCACTTAGTATAGAGGTTATCCTTCGCTTCTTCTGCAGCAACGGCATCGTCATATGAACCCATGAGCAAGTTTTCCTTCACTGTATAAACGTCATCCTCCATGGTAGCATCTTCCAATGGCAAGAAGTTAATCCAGTGATTGAATACCTTGTCTGATGCATTGTTAAGAGTAACATAAGCCTTCTTGGTTTCATTGATAGACTGCATCAATTCGCCAAGAGCCTTCTCAGCCTCATAAGTGTTTACACCAGAGTACTGCAGAAGCTGTTCCTTCTGACTTGCACTGTAGTTAGGTTCAGAAACGAATGTTTCAGAGTCTGCAGGATCAGCAGCCATATAAGTTTCTGTCAAGGTTGTGATGCGAGCAGCGTTGTATTCTGCAACTTCTGTCAAAGCCTCAGTTGCGTCTGCAACTTCCTCACCGAGGTAGAACAAACGGAAGTTACCAGCACCAGTCCAGTCACCACCCTTTGTTGTGCCTTCGTTCTTCAAGCCGATAGTCAAAGTACCGTCAACAACCTGAGCAACCAAAGTTACGAGATAGCGATCGTTCAAGAATGCATGAGCAGAACCCTCGCAACCCCAGATACCAAGACCGAAGGTTTCGATAGAGTCGGTATCGTAAATCATCTTGTCAGAATAATTGCCAAGCCATGCATCAGCAGAGTCTGCAACTGCATCTTCACGAATAACGGGAATGTAAGTAGCAACGTCGTTTGCATATGCCATAGCAGCATAGTTGTAACTCAGCAAGTCGCCATTAGCACGGAAGCCTGCGTTCAAGGTTACCTTATAATAACCGTTCTTTAAGTTTGCAAGAGTCTGTTTAATGTCGAACTTAGAGTTCTCATTGCAGAACTCAGCAGCAGACATTGTCATGTCTTCGTTGGTTGCACTACGGAAGAGGTAGCCTTCCCAACCTTCTGCCTGACGACCGAGGCTATTGCCTTCTTCGTCCTTCAGGGTTTCGGTAGCCTCAGCGAAACTGCGGTTCACGATCAGAGAACTAATCTCCATGCCCTTGCCGTAGCCTGCAGCAACAGCAGCAGCCTTGAGGCTCTCCATGAACTCGATTTCGTCGATTACTACACTGTCTGCCAAGAGGTGATTTTCGATGATATACTGTGCAGAACCGTTAGGATAGAGTTCTGAAACCTCGATAGACTCGTTCAAGTAGTTGTCGAAGATTGTCAAAGCCTCACTTTCAGCAAGAGGATTATCTTCGAGGTAAGCAATAGCCTCTTCAACCTTTGCGATGTAGATGTCGTATGTCTCTGCACTTGCAGTAATCAGGTCGCGAAGTTCTGCGAGACGATAGTTGCAACGGAAGAGAGCCTCCATGTTGACACATTCGTCAATTTCAGTAATGGTAGCTTCATACTCATCAATGAGTTTCTGTTCTGCTGTTACGTCATAATCAAACTCGTTAGCAGCAGCGATGTACTCTTGTTTGATAACTTCGAACTCTTCTTCTGTACCGAAGCGCAATTCGTTCATCTGGATAGCATCGCCTGCATATGCCTTGGTTACAACAACCTTATAATATGTATATTCTACGGTTGTTTCTGTGCTGAAGCCGAAGTATGAAGGTTCGGCATCAACGGGACGCAAGCGATCCTTGCCAATATTTTCCTTCGCGTCGATGAGTACCCAGCCTTCTGCATCCTTGGTAGCCTCGCCGTCGCCAGCGAAGTTAGCACCATAGATGTACCATGTGCCCCAGTTACGATCCTGGTATGCGCCGGTATCGTTACCTGTTGTCAATGTGTAGAAGAAAGGATTAACGGGATCCATTGTGCGGAAGATGACATAAGTGTTACCATTGAGGTCGGGCTGGCCGCCCCACTTGGTTGCGTTAACCTTTACTTCCTCGCCTGTTTCGGGATCGATTTCGGTTGTGTTCAAAGCGATACCGTCGATGATGTTGCCATAGAAGCCGTCGCCCCATTCGCCACGAGTGTGACCGCCGATGAGGATGTAGGGCTTATTGCCTTCTACTACGTCGATAATCCACTGAATATAGGTGATTTCGTCCTGAAGTACTTCGTTGTCGAGAGAAAGAGTTGAGGTGATGTACTCGTAAGAGCCACGAATGTACTTAACGCCTGCACCTTCGTTGTCGCTCATGTAATCATCTCTCCACTGAGACATGTTTTCAGAATCGATAGACAAGCCGTCGAGTTGACCAGCCAAATCCATGTATGTCTCATAGAGGGCAGCAGATTCTTCGATAAGAACCATAAGTTCGTTGAGTTCGTTTGCAAGACGTCTTACGTCGGGAGCATTGACTGAATTCTGCAACTGTTCGTACTTCTCGTTGAACTCGTTTATATAACCTGTGTATGCAGAAAGTCCTTCGAGGCCATAAGCAAAGTCAGCAAACTGGCCGATGAAATCTTCACGATACTCGAACAGGTTGCCCATGTTGTAGAATGTGAATTCGTTCATCTGCATTGTGCCACCACCTGCTTCGTACACATGAATCATGAAGTACTCGTAAGGCTCTGCGCAACCTTCTGAGAGGTTGATGTAACTTTCGTAAACATTGTAGGTGGCAAGGATGTCTGTACCAACATTGGCTTTTGAATCGAGGAGTACCCACTTGTCTGATTCTTTTGTTACGGTTTCGCCTTCTTCAAAGTTTGCACCCCAAATCTTCCAAGTCTTCCAGTTACGAGAGGGATAACTGTATGTGTCGCCACCGGTTACGAGACCGTAGTATGTGGGCTTGATGGGGCTGTCGCTCTTGAAGACGAGCGTCCAATCTCCGTGGTCTGTGTGAGCACACCACTTGGTGTTCTGTGGATCGCCGTCGATAAGAGAGTGACCCATTTCTGTGTCGCTGAAGCCAGGACCATCGATGATTGTTTCATAGGTAGCATAGATAGGATCGTCAACCGTCTTGGTGTTAGCCATGAAGTATTCGTTGACACGCTTTGCTTCGGCAAGAGCCTCTGCGCCTGTGATGTGGCGGTTAGCCTTGATGTAAGCAAAGTTACCTACGGGATAGCCTTCGCCGGGAGCGATGGCGTCTGTCTCGCTGGTCCATGCCTTGGCATATTCCATTGCAGCCTCGGTCAGGTTGTCCTCGCTAATGAGGCTCAGGCCCTGGTTGCGAACGGTGATAAGTTCTGCATAGTTGCTTGAAGAGAGTGTTACCTGCTTGTTAACCTCGTTGTACTCTATGTTAAGGTTGTTGAGAGTGATAGCATCGGTAGATGCCTTGATAGACTCGTAGATTTCTGTGAGTTTATCGAGCAGGGCCTTCTCTGCGAAGAGGTTGGGATCGTAGATGGCCTCGATGTTGCTAACCACTGCCTGCTTGTCGAGTACGAAGGTGTAGCCGTCACCGAGTGAGAACTCGCCCATCTGCATGTAGCCTGCACCTTGTGTTTCGTCGATTTCCACCTTGAAGTAGCGGTATGGAGTGGTGTTCTCTTCTGAAAGACCGAACATAACTGTGAACTTGTTCAGGTCGGGCAGTTGGTCCTTGCCAATCTTGTCTTTTCTGTCGAGGAGCACCCATTTGTCGGAAGCACGTGTGGGCTTGCCGGCAGTCACGTCAGCCTCTGCCATAGCATAAATCTGCCATGTGCTCCAGTTACGGTCGTTCCAACTTTCGTTGTCGGTACCGGTAACGAGTTTATAGTACTCGGGTGCGATTTCGCGAGAGGTCTTCACGATGAAGAATGCACCGCCGGATGTCGCACCATACGACTTTGGATTGAAACCGTTACCCCACTTGGTGTTGATGTCGTTGTCGAAGAGTACGGAGAGACCTTCGCTGTCGCCGTTGTTACGGTCGCCATCGATGATGGTGTACTGGATGGGCTCGTCTGTACCAGTCACCTGGTTGGCAAGGTCTTCAAGATACTTCTCGAGGTCGCCATAGGTGCCCAGACCCCATTCGTCCATCTGCAGATAAACGTCGGTACCCTGAACAGACTCAAGGACTTCAATCCAGAAGTACTGATAGGCAGTTTTGCCGTCTGCTTTGTTGAAATGGGTGTCCCAAGGCTCGGAATTTGCCTGGGGAAGGGCTTCTGCTTCGCGCTGGTCGATGAGTGTCCAGCCGCCTTCGGCAGGATTCTCGATGTTGCCGCGTACGGCTTCTTCGTCGGTAGCGAAGTTACCGCCATAGATGTTCCAAGACGACCAGTTACGACCAGGAGAGTTACCTGTGTCGTTACCTGTTACGAGGAAGTACCAATCGGGTACGACAGCCTTTTCGGCCTTCACTACAACCCAGGCATAAGTGCGACCGGGGTCGTCGAAATTAGCGGGGTCAAAACTTTGTCCCCACTTCGTACCTACCTTTGTATCGACCAGTTTCGCGCAGCCCTCGCCGTTTTTGAGGTCTTTCGAACCGGACAATGCTGTGAGCTTAACGTACTCAGCCCACACGCTCTGAGAGAATGACATCATCACCAAAGCAATGATGCAAGACAACAAAGAGCTTGAAGATGTAAATAGTCTCTTCATTTTGTTAGGTTTTAAAGTTAATAAATGTTTTTAGTAAAAAAAGGTTAATGAATGTTCTGTTGTTATATTAGTTCACATTTCAGGTTCCGTTTCATTCTCATCTATATCGGGTTACAAACACCCTATTTTACAACATAGTTGCAGACAAATTTAATGTTTTATTTATTTGTTTTTACAAAGAATGTCGGTTTCTGCTTTGTTTTTTAATCTTTTTTAACTATTTGCTTTGCCTGCATTTTTAAGAACTATTGCCTTTCCTGCAATAATGGTTAACCTTTCTGCCCATAATGGTGTACCTTTCTTGCCGGAAAGGTTAACCATTATTTCGACATAGGTGTACCTTGTTTTTCTGCCCTCTGCGTTGCTGCTGCTACTCCTCTGTGAGGATGTTTATCAGGCGCATCAGGTCTTGGGCATTCACCTTGCCGTCGGCATTGATATCGGCAGCAGCAACATTGAAGGCTTCTACCTGTCTGCCAACAATATAGTTTCTCATCGCCTCGTAGTCGAGCAGGTCGGTCAGCCCATCGCCATTCACATCGCCGGGTACTACGGGCACCGGATAGGTGAAGAAGAAGTCGTAGGGCGTGTAGTTCACCGCAGCGAGTGTGTTGTCGTTCTCACGGCGGTCGAGCAGTGTCCACACGTCAGAGCCGGGCACCTTGCTCTTCACATTGCTGCCCAGGAGCGACCAGGAGGCAGGATTGCGGGCAGGATATTTCTGCGTGTCGTTGGCTGTCGTCAGGCGATAGCCCGAGAGTGTGACCTTCTTTCCGGCATCTATATATATATATAATGTAGTGCCGGCAGAGTATGAACCGCAATACTTGGTGTTGTAAGAATCGTCGATGAGGTCGGAGTGCGGATGGTTGTCGACCGAACTGCCCGTATAGGCATAGAGTGTAAGCGGCGTTACCTCCTTGCCTTCCGCATCGAGCAGATCGAACTCGGACAACTGAATCGTGCCACTGCCACCACGGATGGCGTCGATGGCAAGTTGATAGTAGCGATGACCGGGACGCTCCTTGACCACAACAACACTGCAAGTGTCGCGCAAAGTGCTGATGTTGGGCACAGAAAGAATAATGTCTGCCTTGCCCAAACCCGTAGCCACCACACGACCATTCTCGTCGACAGTTGCTACATCGGCATTGGAAGTCACCCACTTCGGACTAAGATTCTGTATGGTAAGAGGCGTATAACTATACTCCAACTGCAACTCCTCGCCAGGCAGAAGCATTGCCCGCTGCTTGTTCAGAACAAGCGTCTTGAGCGACATGGGTATGTAGAAATCGTAAGGTTCATAGTTAGTGGCCTGCATCGTCCAGTCGTCCTTTCGCTCATCGATGAGTTGCCAGCCGGAGTCGGACACATCGAGTTGGGAATTGCTGCCATAGAGTTTCCACGAAGAAGGATTGCGTCCGGGGTTCGATTGCGTATCGTTCGCCGTATAAATGCGATAGCCATAAACATTCACCTCACTGCCCGCGTCGAAAAGGAAACTCGAATTGCCACTGAACGAACCACAGTATTTGGTCCCCACATTATCGTCGGCGGCATTTCCCCAACCCTCTCCGCCGAATCCTTCCGGACCATTATACGCAGAAAGGTTTCCCATCTCCTCGAGAACCTCATTCAGAAGGTCGAATTCTGCAAACTGCAACACGCCGCTCTGGCCACCCTGCAACTGAGTAAACGTCAACTTGAAGTACCTGTATGGCACAAGATTGCTGATGATGTTGGTGTAGATGCCGTCCTTCTTGTACACCATGCCCGCCGTCTTACGCAGCACAGGCCACAAATCATGCTCGCGGCCGTTGTCGAGATTCTGACGCCAAATGTCCTTGCCGGCTTTGCTGTTAATCAGATAGCACAACTCGCCATTGTCAACCTGGGCAGGTGTCATGTTCAAAGTCTGCGTAGATGTGTAGTCCCAGCAGTTGTTGATGACGAGACTCTTCGTTGCAAAGCCAAACTCCTTACCCTCTGATGCACCAGTAATAGAACCTGCATTGTAGCAGTTCTCCATAGTCAGTTTGCCGGCAGAAGTACCTACAAGTGCTGCCGCATTGCTTTGGGCAGTAATGCTTCCGGTATTGCTGCTGTTGGTAATCGAAACAACAGACAACAGACGGCCGCTGCCCACAAGAGCAGCCGCAGCATTGCCCGAAGCAATAACAGTACCATGATTCTCCACTCCGGAAATGGTGACGGCACCGTTTCTGGCATTGCCACAAAGCATGGCAACACTGCCGTTGCCTTCAACACGGCACGTCTCGTCGAAGACTATGTTCTGGAATGTGCAGTTCCCACAATAGGGGAAGAGAGCAACTGCATCGCCACCTGTGAGATGCAGACTGCGTATGGTGTGTCCGTTTCCGTTGAAAGTGCCGTTGAAAGGTGCAGCAGATGTGCCGATTGGCTTGAAGTCTGCGTTATAATCGGCCATGTCTATGTCTGCAACAAGTTCTGCCTGTGCGTCGTTCTGCCCGCCTTCGTTAACCAGTTGGCTAAAGGTGCAAAGGTCGAAACCCGAGGCAATCTGGTAGATGCCGTTTTCCTTTCGCAGTGTTCCGTAAGAGAGCATTTCGTCCATCCATGCTACACGATTGTAAACATAGTCGCGGACGCGGTCGACTTCCAACTCCCATGAGCCCGGAACCTGTGGGTTGAGCGAGAGTTCCTGGTTAAGGTATGGCCAGCGGGTGAAGTTGAGATTGGCCGATTCACGTATTTCACGACGGAGTGAATCGACGTCTGCTGCGACGTCTTCGGGGTTGAATGCTCCCTTCTTTCGCAGTTTGGCCCATATCTCCTGCAACTGTGCGAAGACGCTTGGGTCTGAGAGAATGCGGCTGACGAGTTGGCTGTATTGGCCTGTTTGGCGCACCTTGTAGGTCCAGTCCATGCGTTCGTTGGCCGGATATGTTGTGATGTCGTTTTCGAGTGCGAGGTCTGCGTCCCAGACCGGGCCTGTGTAGAAGTGGTCGTCTCCGCGTTCTTTGTAGAGGAATACCTGACATATCATGTCGGTATTGCCGTTGAATTCGCTTATGAGGAACCAGCGAAGGAAACTTTCGACGTCGACGACGGAGCGCAGGCCGGCCTCGGAATCGGTATAGTTTTTACCGAAGACGATGCCTTCCATGTTGTTCCATGTGTTTTGGATGTACTGGAACTGTGCCGGCTGCATGATGTCTTCGTCGGGTTCGTGGACGGACATTGTGTTGCCATGCGAAGACATGAAGTGGTAGGTTTCGCGGCTGTAGTTGTTGTCTGCCTCGATGTAGTAGCCACCTGTGAGTGCCTCTCCTTCGATGTCTGTTTCGGTCATTTCGGTGATGCGGATGCGGTTTTTGTCTATGGTGACTGCGTCGGCCAGGGTGTATGTGCCACGATAGTCGCCGTTGACTATGAGGTCGACCACCTGGCTCCACGGGGTCCACTGCAGTTCGCCTCGTTTAGACATGGCCCACGCCACGGGGTTGCGCATGAGTGTCTTGTCGCGATAACTGTTGATAAGCACCCATTTCTTGCACTTTGCGGGTGATTCGTTTTTGCCTCCCCTCATGACGTGGTGGCTTTTTCCGTCGTCGTACTTCATGCGGAAGGCTTTGTTTTCGTGTGTAGAGGAGAAGTTGCCGCGCACGCGGAACTGGATGGGGTACTCCTGGAGCATGGTTCCGTCTTCGTAGATGAGCACGGAGTTCGACTCGAAGTCTTCGCCACGTACGGTGGGCAGGATGTTGTCTTTGACGTGGATGCTGAGGGTGGGCAGATTGGTTATCTGGTAGAAGCGGCTGTCGTCGCCTACGCCTGCGTGTCCGTAGAAACTGAGTTCTGCAATGTTGCAATAGGAGCCTGTGCCGCCCACATAGCGAACGTAGCGGAAACCGCGGCTGACGTTTACGTCTGCAACGGCGTCTGCGCCGGTGGCAGGCCTTTCGCCAATGAAATAGAGGGGTATGGCGTCCATGAAGTCGGGGCTGTTTGCGCCCTCGAAGAGACTGAGGAACATGCGGTCGGCACCTTGCCAACCCGATGCCGGCGTGAAGCCGATGCGGGTGATGACATGGGGTTCGCCAAGGTCGAGACCCACCCATCCGAATGCGGAGGAATTGGTGCTGTAATAGGTCGATGCTTCGCCGTCGAAAGCAGCCTGTGCCTTTGTCTCTGTGCCGGAACAGATTATCGTGCCTTCGAGAAGGTGATCTGTGGCCGAATCATAGGCAGACAAGGTGCTTGAGTTCAGCAGGAACAGGGAAAGGACAGGCAGGATATAAAGTATTTGTTTCATCGTTCTTCTATTGTTTTATGCATGACTTTGTGCGCACATACGCGCAATCTGCGCAACAAAGATAATAAATTTTTGATTTGTCCCGACACTTACCTGTCGCTTTTTTGCATTTTTATACTACTTTCTGCATGGCATGACGGAGAAAAGGCTTGGCCACACCCCAAAAAAAGGTTAACCATTATTGAGGAAAAGGTTAACCATTACGGGCAGAAAGGTTAACCATTCTGTCGATAATGCTTAACCTATTTTACGGAGCAGAAACGGCTGTTGCCGAATGGGGGCGTTTATTGTGCCTTCCCGTCGCGGTACTGCTGGGGCGAAACACCAACCTGCAGACGGAAAAAACGTCCGAAGTGCGACTGGTTCTTAAAGCCCATCGAGGAGGCTATCTGCTTGATGCTCTTACTGCTGTCGCGAAGCATAAATTTGGCAGAACGGATGATTTCTTCGCTAATCAACTGGTTGGCCGTCCGTCCTGTCAGGCGTTTACACACACCCGAAAAGTACTTGGGCGTGATGCAGAAGAGATTGGCATACTCGTTTACGTTAAGATAAGGCAAAGAGGGGTCGTGCAAGTGCTGCATGAAACGTCGCAAGATATTCTCGCCGGAACTGTATGTCTGCTGAATCGTCTTGTCGTCCTGCACCTTATACAAATCGATAAGTTCGTAAACCATCGAAGCCAACAGCAGGCGAAGACGTATCTCCTTGTTCGCAGTCTCCGGGCTCTGGAGATTGTTTTGCAGCAGATCGAAATAACTGCGGCAACGCTTCTGCGTCATCTCGTCTGCCGGAAGAACCGTCAACGCCTTGGAAAGCATAGAGTGAGACCACTCCATACGAACCATCTGCGAAATCCGCGAAATATAGTCCGGCGAAAGGAAAAGCATCATGGCATTGAAGTCCATGCTCATCATGCTCTTCTCGAAAATGATGCGAGGATGACAAATCACAATATCACCCTCCTTCAACTGATACGCCTTCTCGTCGACAGACAACTGCGCCACACCACGAGTCACCAGTGAAAACAAGAAGCCCTCCACCAAAACAGAAGAAACCTCGTGATGACGCACCTGCTCGAAATTATCGAAAATGGCAATGTGGTCATTGAAATAAATGTTCAATCCCTCGTCAACTATTGTCCGTATATTAAGTGTTTTCATACCTTTATGACACAAAATTGTTGCAAAGATACACCTTTACCACCTTTCTTTTTATCCAAATCAGTTAAGTTTTATCCCGTTTTTCGCAAAAAAGAAACAGAAGTGGAGAAATAGAACAAACATTCCGTCGCCATAGATATACATCCAAAAGAAAAAAGTTGTTATTTTGCAAGCACGAACAATAAAAACAAACACAAACGCTATGAACAACGTCAAGCAACTCATGCTACCCACAATCGTCGCAATATTGACAGCCTGCGGGAACAGCAAAACAGACTACAAGGTAGAGCCACTCAAAGTAACAACCGAAACAGTCGGCACCAATAACACACCGTTCAGCAGAACATACATTGGAAAAGTGGAAGAACACAGCAGCACACCCGTCAGTTTCACAGGCATGGGAACCGTCACACACGTCTATGTAGAAGAAGGACAATACATAGCAAAAGGGCAACTCATAGCAGAAATGGACTCCACACAAAACAAGAATGCACTCATCACAACACAGGCAATGCTCGAACAGGCAATGGATGCACAGCAACGAATGAAAGTCCTTCACGACGCAAAAGCCATCTCCGACATCGATTGGATAGACGTACAAACCAAAGTACGCACAGCACAATCCAATCTCCAAATGGCAAAGAAAGCACTCGCCGACTGCCTGCTGAAAGCCCCCCGCAGCGGAATCGTCGGGACAAAACACATGGAAAACGGCATGACAGCACTGCCCTCACAGCCCGTCTGCACCATTCTCGACATCACACAGGTCAAGGTAAAAGTCTCCGTCCCCGAAAAAGAAATCGCACTCTTTGCACCATCGGCAAACAACAACCAAAACATCACAATCACCGCCGAAGCACTCCCAGGCAAAACCTTCAGCCCAATTAAACTCGTACGCAACGTGCAAGGCGACCCACTGACACACACCTACGACGTATTCCTCGAACTGAAAAACCCCGATTTGCAACTCCTGCCGGGCATGGTGGTCAGCGTAACAATGCCTATAGGCTCCGAAACAGACCAAAACACCATCACCGTCCCCATACAAGCCGTTCAGCAAAACGCAGACAACACACACTTCGTATGGCTTAAAAAGAACAACAAGGCACAACGCCAAACAGTACAAATCGGACAAACACAAGGCAACCGTATCGTCATATCATCCGGCTTGAAAGAAAAAGACGAAGTCATCATCGAAGGATATCAAAAAGTAAGCGAAGACAGTAACCTCAAATAAACGGACAACATGGGACAGAAAACCAAAAGCAGCCCAATGCAACACTGGTCCGCATGGCCCCTCAAAAACAAAGGCATCACGGCACTCATCACCATCATACTACTCGCATACGGACTCTTTGGACTCGTCATGATGCCGAAAGACGAGTTCCCACCCTTCACCATGAGAATGGGTGTCATCGTAGCAGTCATGCCTGGTGCAACCAGCCAGGAAATAGAAGCACAAGTGGCACGGCCGCTTGAACGATACATCTTCACATTCAAAGAAGTCGATCGCAACAAGACAACAACACAAAGCATGAACGGCATGTGCTTCATGAAGGTCAACTTCGACGCCAAACTCACCAATCTTGCACCGGTTTGGAACAAGATGAAACACGGCGTCAACGAGTTCAAAAGCCAACTGCCAAAAGGTGTCATCGCACTCATTGTCAAAGACGATTTCGGAGAAGCATCCGCCCTACTCATAACACTTCAAAGCAATCAACGCTCCTATCGAGAGTTGCAAGAATATAGCGACGAACTGGCCGACCGCCTGCGACGAGTAAAAAGTGTCAGCAATGTACGCCAGTATGGCGAGAAAAAGGAACAACTGAGCATCTATGTCAACCGTGAACGACTGGCCGCTTATGGCATCGGACAAGCCACACTCCTCAATGCTCTTTCCAGCGAAGGACTTACCACTCTAAGCGGCAGCATCAACAGTTCTTTAATGAACACACCGCTTCATCTCGCCACTACACGGCACACGGAACAAGAAGTAATGAACCAAATCATCTACTCCGACGCTTCGGGCAAAGTGGTACGGATAAGCGATATTGCCGAAGTAAAACGCGAATACGACACAAGCGACAGTTATATCGAGAACAATGGAGAGCGCTGTGTGTTGCTTTCCCTTGAGATGACCGAAGGAAACAACATTGTACATTATGGGAAAGACGTCAACAAAGTGATTGACACCTTCTGCCAAGAGACATTACCCGACGATGTAAACGTGTCGTGCATTACCGACCAACCGAAAGTCGTCGAAGAGAGTGTCAACGACTTCATCATCAATCTTCTCGAATCGATGGCTGTCATCATTCTTGTTATGGCACTGTTATTCCCCATACGAAGTGCTGTTGTTGCTGCCATAACTATTCCTCTTTCTACCTTTGTCAGCGTTGGCATCATGTATATTCTAAGCATACCTTTGAACACTATCACGTTAGCCTCTCTTATTGTGGTCTTGGGCATGATAGTGGACAACAGCATTGTTGTCATTGATGGCTACTTGGAATACCTCCACATGGGCATCAATCGTCGTGAGGCAGCCATCATGTCTGTCAAACAATACTTCATGCCTATGCTGTTGGCCACTGTATGTATCTGTGCCATTTTCTTCCCCATTCTTTTCACAATGACTGGCGAAGCCGGCGATGTTGTTAAATACTTTCCCCCAACTATTACCATCTGTTTAATGGTAAGCCTTGTGGTTGCAGCGTTCATCATTCCAGCCTTGAATGTGCAATTTATTAAGGAAGTTGAAAAGAAAGACGTTGGGAAACGCAACATTACGGACAGGGTTCAGGCTCTTTACGATGTGGCATTGAGATGGACATTCCGTCATCCGTATCTGACAATCATCAGCAGTATTGTGTTGGTTATACTCACTTCTCTCATATTTCCAACTCTTAAGATACGACAATTCCCCTTTGCCGACCGGAATCAATTTGCCTGCGAAGTTTTTCTTCCTCAAGGTGTCGGGCTGGAAGAGACGCGGTCTGTGACCAAAGCCTTGCGCGACTCACTTGCCAAGGACGAACGTGTGACGGGTATCACTACTTTTATGGGATGTTCCTCGCCTCGTTTTCAGATAAGTTATGAGCCTCAACTTGGCGGAAAGAACTTTGCGCAACTCATCGTAAATACTACGGACATAAAGACAACCCTTGAGATGCTTGACGAGTATGCTCCACGTTTCAGCAATTTCTGGCCTGAGGCATACGTGCGTTTCAAACAGATGGACTACCTGCCTGTGCCTACTTATGAGTATCGTTTCTATGGCAACGACATCGACAGCATACGGCTTACGGCAGAACAGCTGATGGAGCATTTGCGAAAAATGCCTGAGTTGGAATGGGTGCATACTGATTTCGACCAGCCGTCTACCATCGTGGATATTACGCTCGACCCTGTCACTTCTTCTCAACTTGGTGTTTCGCGTACGGCGGCAGAACTGCAGTTGGCAATGCAAACGGGCAAGATGCAGGTGGCATCCATATGGGACGACGACTATGAGGTGCCTGTCGTGCTGCGCGACAAGGCTGCTGAAAAGATGACCATCGGCGATGTGGGTGATATCTATCTTACGCCATTGGCTCAACCCTCGAGCAGTGTTCCTCTCCGCCAGGTAGCCGATGTCAGTCCACGTTGGGTACCTACCAACATTATACACAGGGGTGGCATTCGGTGCATCACGGTAACTGCTGAGAACAAACGTGGTGTATTGGCTACCACAGTACAGCAGAGGATAGAAAACCTGCTGAAGGATGATTTCGTCTTGCCATCGGGTGTGACATACGAGATTGGTGGTGAGCCGGAGAAAAACCTTGAAATCGTGCCGGAGGTGGCTCTGGGACTGAGTGTCGCGCTGATTATCATTTTCTTCTTCCTGCTGTTTAATTTCAAGCGTTTTGGACTGACAGGTCTGTGCATGGTGTCTATCCTTCTTTCGTTGCCGGGAGCCATGATCGGTCTTGGCCTTGCCGACATCACTTTGGGTCTGACTGGTCTGTTTGGCTTCATCACGCTTATGGGTATCATCATGCGCAACGAGATTCTTATTTTCGAACATGCTGACCAGATGATTGCCGAGGGCATGTCGGTGCGAGATGCGGCCTTCGATGCCGGTCGTCGCAGAATGGTTCCGATATTCCTGACAACGGCAACGACTGCCGTAGGCGTCATTCCGATGATACTGAGCGGTTCTTCGTTCTGGGCGCCAGTGGGCATTACCATCTTTGCCGGCGGCATAGGCACGCTCATCCTCGTTGTGTTGGTTCTGCCTATTGCTTACTGGAAACTCAACGAGAAACGCATTCCCGATTCTTCAACCAATACAAACCTACCGCAATGAAACGATACACACTATATTTTTGTGCACTGACGATGTGCATGAGTCTGTCTGCCCAGACAATGACGCTGAAAGAATGTCTGGAACGCGCAAGGGAGAACAACCACGAACTGCAGATGGCTGCTCTTGAGATTGAAGCGGCTTCGGAGCAGAAAAGCGAGGCTTTCACCAACTACTTTCCGCGCATCAGCGCAAACGTGATGGCATTCCGTTTTTTCGATGAAATGGCGAAATCCGATGGTACTTACCCTCTGGAAATTGCCGCACTGAGCCCACAGTTTGCTCCCCTTGCAGGAACGCCGTTCGCAATCTCGGAGTTCAACCGTGCTTATGCTGTTTCTGCCACCCTCGTACAACCGCTTTTCCATGGTGGCCAGATTGTGAATGGCAATAAGTTGGCACGCCTACAGCAAGATGTGGCAGTTCTTAAGCAGCAACTTACCACAAAGGAAGTTCTACAGAAAGTTACCGAATGTTACTGGCAACTCGCTCAGGTGCGCTACAATTTGAGCACGCTCGAGGCCGCAGAGAAACAGGTGGAGGCCGTAATGGCACAGGTGGAATTATTCCTGAAGGCCGGCATTACGACGCGAAACTCCGTGCTGAAGGTGCGCCTTCGCCAGCAGGAACTCTCCAGCACGCGCCTCAAACTGGAGAATGCCGACCACGTATTGCGTCTGTTGCTTGCACAGCAAATAGGCATTGCACCGGCTGAAGCCGAAAAGAACTTCGACATCATACTGGAAGACAAGCCTTTGGAGCAACCCATCGAGGCCATGAAGGAGGCTCTCTCCCTCAGCCCCGACCACCGCGAAGAACTGCAACTCCTGGGCAAGAAGGTGGAGGCACAGGCCCTGCAGGTGAAGATGGAGCGCGGCAAATATCTGCCTCACCTGGCTATAGGTCTTGCCGGATACCACAGCGGGCTTGGCGGTTTCTCCGAGAAAGCAGCACAGTACCTGCCCTCCCACCTGAACAATGGGCTCGTCTTCGGCACAGTCTCCATTCCAATCAGCGACTGGTGGGGCGGGATTCATGCGATGAAACGGCAGAAAATTAAACTTCAGCAAGCACAAAGCGAGCGAGAAAACGCACAACAAATGTTGCAGATTGACATCGAGCGTGCATGGACAAATCTGCAGGAAGCCTATCGACAAATACAAATCGCACAGACCTGTTGCGAGGAGGCGGCAGAAAATCTGCGAATGAGTGCCGACCAGTACCGCATGAGCACCTGCACGCTGACCGACCTGCTCGATGCCGAAACGCTGAACCGCCAAGCACAGAACGACCTCGCACGCACTAAAGCAGCCTACCGGATAGCACTCGCCGACTACCGCAGAAAAGCGCAATAATTGCCCATTCCATCGTTATTTTAGACCCTTCGCTCACCCTTCTCCAAAAGGGTGGCGTACTCTTCCGAAAATAAAGGTTAACCTTTTTGCCCATAATGGTTAACCTTTCCGACAATAATGGTTAAGCATTCCGGCAATAATGGTTAACGTATTTTATGACGCTTTTTGGGCACATCATTAGGAGGGGAATAGAAAAATATGTATCTTTGCAAAGCAAAAATCACATATTATCCCTATGAAAAGATTATTATCGCTCATGCTCTGCCTGCTTGCGCTGGCCGGCAATGCACAAAATCCCGAGTTCTTCACACCCGTACACAAGAACGCACTGCGCCTGCCCGCCGTGCCACTCATCACAGTTGACCCGTATTTCTGCCTCTGGAGCAAATACAACAACCTCTACGATGGCAGCGTGACACACTGGAGCGGAGTGAAAAAACCACTCAACGGAGCCGTTTACGTAGACGGAAAGGCCTATCGCTTCATGGGCGAAAGCCTGGAAGCCATCCATCCCGTGGCAGCAGAACAAGCATGGGTCGGCAAGTACGTCACCAGCAAACCTTCCACATCCTGGACAGACATCAATTTCGATGACAGCAACTGGCAAAGCGGCGAAGCCCCATGGGGAGGTGGCGACGACGGATATGAAAAGTCCGTGAAGACACCATGGTCCGGCGACAACAAAGACATCTATGTGCGTCGCAGTTTCACACTCGACAAGATAAACGAAAACGCCATCTACTACGTGATGTACAAACACGACGATGTCTTCGAACTCTACGTCAACGGAACACGCGTCGTCTCCACCGGCGAAACATGGGACGTCTCGGGAACAACCGTCCGCATCGACAGCAACCTGCTGCGCGAAGGCAACAACGTCATCGCCTGTCACTGCCATAACACCTATGGCGGAGCCTACGTCGACATGGGACTCTACCAAAGTCTCCTGCAAGAAGCAGTACAGAAATCATGCACCGTCACTGCCACCAGCACCTACTACACACTCACCTGCGGCAACATCGACCTCGACCTCGTCTTCACCACACCGCAAGTCATGAGCGACCTCGTACTCTTCTCCACCCCAATCTCATACATCTCATATCAGGCAACGGCCAACGACGGAAAAGAACACGACGTACGCGTCTATCTGCAAACCAGTGCAGAAATGGGCGTGCGCAACAACACTCAGAAAACAGTTAACCGACGCAAAACCGTCAACGGCTATGAGTTCCTCTATGCAGGCAACAGCACACAGAACGTCTGCAACCAGACAAGCGACCTCATCGACTGGGGATACATCTACACCTTCAACGACAAAAAACAAGGACACTCACTCAAACTCGGCGAACGCGAACAACTGCTCCGCGAATTTGCAGAAAGCGGAAACATCACCACAAACGTAAGCAGCAAAACATGCAGCGGCGGAACATACTACAGCATCGTCTACCTCGACAGCCTCGGCACCGTAGACGCCACAGGCAAACGCAGTTTTGCCATGCTCGGATACGACGACACATTCTCCATACAGTACTTCAGCAACAACCGAAAAGGCTATTGGGCAAACAACGGACGCACAAACATCACCAGCCGATTCAGCGACCTCTATAACAACTACGACGACATCATGCAACAATGTCGTAGCACCGACCGCACCATCTACAACGACGGTTACAAAATAGGCGGACAGAAATATGCCGAAATACTCGCCGCCGTTTACAGGCAAACAAACGCCGCCCACAAACTCTTCACCGATACCAAAGGCAATCTCATGTATATGAGTCGCGAAAACAATTCCGGCGGTTTCATCAATACACTTGACGTAACCTACCCGTCACAACCACTCTATTGGCTCTACTCGCCAGCACTCGCAAAAGCCATGATAACACCAGTCTTCGAGTACAGCGCATTGGGCAAATGGAATTACGACTTCCCCAACCACGACCTCGGACACTATCCCAAAGCAAATGGCAACCGCTATGGCAACCCCGCCGACGGCAGCGGTAGCACAATGCCTGTAGAACAAAGCGGAAACATGCTCACACTCGCTGCCATTATCGCCAAACTCGACGGAGACCTTGACTACCTGCGCAAATACCTCCCCTACATGACCAAATGGGCCAACTACCTCGTCGAAAACGGAAAAGACCCCGCAAACCAACTCTGCACCGACGACTTCATGGGACACAGCGCACGCAACACAAACCTCGCCGTCAAAGCAATCATGGGCGTCATGAGTTACAGCGAAATCTGCCGCATGCTCGGCGACGACGAACAAGCAGAAGAATACAAAGCAAAAGCAAAAGACATGGTATCCTTCTGGACTGCCAATGCCTACACTGCAAGCGGCGGTGCACACTATTTGCTCAACTTCGGTGCCAACAGTTCCACATGGAGTTCAAAGTACAACCTCGTTTGGGACAAGATATGGAACTGGAACTTAATGACCATGGTTCGCACACGAGAATTGAACTTCTATATGAACAAAATGCAAACCTATGGCTTGCCACTTGACAGCCGAGGCAATTATTGCAAGAACGACTGGCAAATGTGGGTTATGGGTTTTGCCGACAACAGGTCGCATCGCACAACACTCATCAACACGCTTTGGAAATATATTAACGAAACAACATCACGCGTTCCCGTCTGCGACAACCACGATGTCAAGAGTGGCAAACAAGCCATGTTCCAGGCACGAAGTGTCGTTGGCGGCTATTGGATGCGTGTCTTCGTCGAACAATTCATTGAGAACGGATACACAGGCATCGGCTGCATGCCAAACGCAACACAGTCTTCAGCCAACCTCTACAACAACGATTGGTACGACCTATATGGACGCCAGACAGAAAAGCCGTCTGCGCCTGGCATATACATTAGGAACGGAAAGAAAACTCTTGTTAAATAACGTATGATTATGAAATCATTAAAACCCTTATGCTCTTTTGCTTTTGGAGTATTTCTATTTTCTTTCAACAACAATATTCTGGCTGAAGAAGTTTATCGCGACAATCATGTCCGCTTCACTCTTATTGACGAAGGGACGATCCGACTGGAATATGCTCCCGATGGGAAATTCGTTGATGAGAAAAGTTTTGTTGCTGTCATCCGTGAATATGGCAGCGTACCCCACAAAGCCTCAACGAGTGGTAAGAAGGTAACTATCACCACTAGCAAATTCAAACTTACCTATCGCAAGGATAATGCTCCTTTGAGTGCCAAGAATCTAACTATCACTTCTGCCAAGACGCTTGGGACTTCTTTCTCCTGGACTCCTGGTATGGAGCAAAAAGGCAACTTGAAAGGCACATACCGCACACTCGATGGTTACGACGGAGATATGTTTCAATACAGCAATCCAAAGACCGTTATGCCATTGGAGGACGGCCTGCTGGCAACAGATGGCTGGACGCTTATTGACGACTCCAAGAACTATCTCTTCGACGGAGCGAAGGATTGGGACTGGGTAAAGGAGCGTACAAGTGCCGATGGGGCGCAGGACTGGTACTTTATGGCATATGGTCATGACTACAAGGGGGCTTTGAAGAGTTTTACAAAGTTTGCCGGAAAGGTGCCTTTGCCTCCTCGTTATACATTCGGTTACTGGTGGAGCCGTTACTGGAGTTACAGCGACAAGGACCTCCGCGACCTGATTGGCAACTTCCAACGCCTGGACCTTCCGCTCGACGTGTTGGTCATTGACATGGACTGGCACCCGATAAGCGAGCAGGCCGGTGGTGGCTGGACGGGTTGGGACTGGAACGAACGTCTTTTCCCCGACTATAGGAAGTTCTTGTCGTACCTTGACGAGCAGGGTGTCAAGACGACCATGAACCTGCATCCTGCCGATGGTGTGCGTCCTTATGAGAAGAAGTATCAGGAGTTCATCGGCAGGGCCGGCATTGAGAATGGCAAGACTGTTGAATGGCAAGGCAGCGACAAACGCTATGTCAAGGCGCTCTTCGACACTTATCTGCACCCGTATGTCGACGAGGGAGTCGACTTCTGGTGGCTCGACTGGCAGCAGTGGCCGAAGGACAAACGCCTTAAGGACCTCGACAATGTCTTCTGGTGCAACTATATTTGGTTTACCGATATGGAGAACAACGGCACGAAGCGTCCGTTGCTTTATCACCGCTGGGGCGGACTGGGCAACCACCGTTATCAGATTGGTTTCTCGGGTGATTCGTACATTACCTGGGAGAGTCTCCGTTTCCTGCCTTACTTCAACAGCACGGCCTCCAATGTTCTTTATGGCTATTGGAGTCATGACATTGGCGGTCACCAGAGCAAGAGGCACGGCACACCTGTTGAGCCGGAGTTATATACCCGTGCCATGCAGATGGGACAGTATCTGCCCATCATTCGCAGCCACAGCACGAAGGACCCACAACTCAACAAGGAGCCGTGGGCTTTCGACCAGACTACGCAGCGACGTCTCTCTAATGTCATCAATGGTCGTTACGCCCTTGTACCTTATATATATACGATGGCTCGCCAGGATTACGAGACGGGCATTTCGCTTTGCCGCCCCATGTACTACGACTACCCCGAGGCTGAAGAGGCGTATGGCATGAAGGAGCAGTATATGTTTGGCGACAAGATGCTGATTGCCCCTGTCACAAATCCTGTCGACAGAGAGAGTGGTCTGGCTGCGGTGAAGGCCTGGTTGCCGGAAGGCCAGTGGCTGGAGTACGAGACCGGCACGATGCTCGAAGGCGGACAGACTGTGGAGCGTCTGTTCTCTATGGACGAATATCCCGTCTATGTCAAGGCGGGTAGCATCATTCCCTACTATGGTAAGGTCAAGAACCTGAGCGGCACCAACCAGCCCGTCATTGTCCGTGTCTTCCCGGGCGGCAACGAAGGCGACTTCCTGCTCTACGAAGACAATGGCGAGGACAAGAATTATGTCAGCGAATATGCCACCACGCCACTTTCCTACCAGCGCAACGGCAACACACTGTCTGTTACCATCGGCGAGCGCAAGGGCAGTTACAAGGACATGCCTGCACGCCGTGACTACACCGTTGCCCTGCCCTGCCAGAAGGCACCCGCTTCTGTCAAGGTCGACGGCAAAGGGGTGGCCTTCACCTACGACGGTCTGAACCTCGAAACCAGCATTGCCCTGGGCAACATCGACTGCAGCAAAGGCGCCACCATCGAAGTGTCGTTCCCCTCTGCCGACTATGCCGTAATGGCCGGCGAGAAAGGGCAGTTCCACCGCATTCAGAATGCCGTGCAGGACTTCAAGCAGCACGATGCCGGCATGGTCTATACAGAGGACTTCGGTTTCCTGGAAGCCACACCACTCCGCCTTTCCTACCATCCCGAAAAGCAGGACGAGACACTCGCGCACTTCCACAACCTCTATAAGAAACTCCCCATCGTGCTCGTCGAACAAATGGGCAAGAATCAGAACTTCGACCGCTTCATGCGTCAGGTAGGCGAAGACGGCAAAATGGTTGTAGAAGTATCGTCGGAAGCCTTCAGCACTGCAGCAGGCACCGGTTTCGACCTCTGCTACTTCCCCAACAAGACACTGGAAGGCGAAGCCAAAGCCACTGGGCACCTGGAGAAGATGGACTTCTTCATCAGCGGCAGCCCCACGCAAGGCATCCCCGAAAACTACTGGAGCATGACGGCAGAAAGCACCTTCACCGCCCCGGAAACCGGTAATGCGATGTTCATCATGACCGGCGACGACGCCTACCGCCTCATTGTAGACGGCAAAGAACTCTTCAGCGACTGGGGCGACCACGCCGAGACAACACGCAACGCCACCATACCCGTAGAAGCCGGAAAGAAGTACAACGTACGCATCGAATACTACGACAACGAGTACAACGCCATACTCCGGATGCAGACACTCTTCTTCAAGTAAAAACACAACCCACGGCACCGGAAAAAAGCCCAAGCAAGAAGTAAAGAGATGTTAAATACAGAAAGAAAACAGCCATAGGCATTGGACATTCACAAAATAATTCGTAATATTGCACAGGCAAACTATAAAAACCAACAACATATGAAGCACCTTACACTCCTACTGCTGGCAGCAGCCGCACTCTGTCAAAGCACATTCGCACAGACAAAGACAAAAAACATCTATACCAGCACCACAGCCCTCAACCTCGAGGCACTGCAGAACCCCACACAGCCCGTAACGCTCAACCGCACACTCCTCGCAGGCTACAACACCATCTGCCTGCCCATGAACCTCAGCGCAGAGCAACTCCAGGCTGCAGCAAAAGACGTACAGATAGAACGACTCGAAGTAATCCGCCAGGAAGGCAGCACACTCTGCATGTACTTCCTCGACTGCACCAGCGAAGGCCTGCAGGCAGGCGTACCCTACCTCATCTTCTCTCCCACCTTCCAGACACTCCGTGCCAGCACACTCAACGCCTCAGGCATCAACACCGAACTGCAGAACATTAGCAAAAGCGACAACGAAGGCAACACCATAACCTTCTGCAGTTCATGGGAAACACTCAAGGCCGAAGGACGCTACGGCATACCCGCACAACAAGACACCTACGTCCTCGAAAGCATACTCATCCGCACCGACGGCAGCAAAGCATTCCTGCCCACACGCTGCGGCTTCACATGGGACCAGCAAACCAACAGCGCATCAGCACTCGAAATCAAACACGTCACCAGTCTCGAAGACATAGAAACCAGCATCGACAAACTCCAACAGGAAAACACCACCGTCGATGTCTACAACGCACAAGGCACACTCGTCCTCTCACAAACAACCATCAGCAAAGCACGCCAAAGCCTGCCACAAGGCATCTACGTCGTGAAAGGACAAAAATTTGCAATCCAATAAACACCACACCAAGCCACACATCGGCACAACACACTCCCACAAAGGAGAAAACCCATAACGGAAGCCCGAAGCAACAACACGCTTCGGGCTTCTTCTGTCAAAATGTCTGTCAGTTTTTGTCATATTCTTGGCAGAATGTCACACTTTGGCACGGCATTTGTAAAAGATAGGTGAACACGAGTCAACTCGGACAAAAAGACAACACAAAACAGAAACAAACAAAAAAACAAATACAATTATGGGAAAAATTATTGGAATTGACTTAGGTACGACAAACAGTTGCGTATCAGTATTCGAGGGCAACGAGCCCGTAGTTATCACCAACAGCGAAGGCAAGCGCACAACACCATCCGTCGTAGCATTCGTTGACGGCGGCGAACGCAAAGTAGGCGACCCCGCAAAGCGCCAGGCAATCACCAACCCGAAGAAGACCATCTTCTCCATCAAACGATTCATGGGCGAAACATACGACCAGGTGCAGAAAGAAATCGGCCGCGTCCCCTACTCCGTCATCAAAGGCGACAACAACACACCACGCGTTGACATCGACGGAAGAGCCTACACCCCACAGGAAATCAGCGCAATGATTCTCCAGAAAATGAAGAAGACAGCCGAAGACTACCTCGGTCAGGAAGTGACAGAAGCAGTCATCACCGTCCCCGCATACTTCAGCGACTCACAGCGCCAGGCAACCAAAGAAGCCGGACAAATCGCAGGTCTCGAAGTAAAACGCATCGTCAACGAACCCACAGCCGCAGCCCTGGCCTATGGCGTAGACAAAGCAAACAAGGAAATGAAGATTGCCGTATTCGACCTCGGTGGCGGCACATTCGATATCTCTATCCTTGAGTTCGGCGGCGGAGTCTTCGAGGTTCTCTCCACAAACGGCGACACACACCTCGGCGGCGACGACTTCGACCAAGTCATCATCGACTGGCTCGCAAGCGAATTCAAAGCAGAAGAAGGCATCGACCTGACACAGGACCCCATGGCCCTTCAACGCCTCAAGGAAGCAGCCGAAAAAGCAAAAATCGAACTCTCAAGCAGCACAACAACCGAAATCAACCTGCCCTACATCACAGCCGTTGGCGGCGTGCCCAAACACCTCGTTAAGAGCCTCACACGCGCCAAGTTCGAACAACTGGCAGACAACCTGATTCAGGCATGTAAGATACCTTGCCAGAAGGCAATGCAAGACGCTGGCCTCAGCAACTCCGACATCAACGAAGTAATCCTCGTAGGCGGTTCCAGCCGCATACCTGCAGTACAGAAACTCGTAGCCGACTTCTTCGGCAAAGAACCCAGCAAGGGCGTAAACCCCGACGAAGTAGTTGCCATTGGTGCAAGCATACAGGGTGCAGTCCTGACAGGCGACAAGAGCGACATCGTTCTGCTCGACGTAACACCCCTCTCTATGGGTATCGAAACAATGGGCGGTGTAATGACACGCCTCATCGAGGCCAACTCTACCATCCCCTGCAAGAAGAGCGAAGTGTTCTCCACAGCAGCCGACAACCAGACAGCCGTTACCATCCACGTTCTGCAAGGCGAACGCCCCATGGCAAGCCAGAACAAGAGCGTCGGCCAGTTCAACCTCGACGGCATAGCACCCGCTCGTCGTGGCGTGCCTCAGATTGAAGTAACCTTCGACATCGATGCCAACGGCATCCTGAATGTCAGCGCAAAAGACAAGGCAACCGGCAAAGAGCAACACATCACCATCACGGCTTCCAGCGGCCTGAGCAAGGAAGAAATCGAACGCATGAAGGCAGAAGCAGAAGCCAACGCCGAGAGCGACAAGAAAGAACGCGAGAAGGTCGACAAACTCAACCAGGCTGACTCCATGATTTTCCAAACCGAAAACATGCTCAAGGAAAGCGGAGACAAGATTCCTGCCGACATCAAGAGCGAAGTAGAGGCTGCCGTTGCAAAACTGAAGACAGCACATCAGGCACAAGATCTCGCAGCAATCGACACTGCCATGAACGAACTGCAGACCGTTGCCGGCAAGATGTATCAGGCACAACAGCAGGCAGGCGCCCAGCCCGGTCCAGACATGAACGGCGGATGCAACAACGGCAACTGCGGTGGCGGAACACAGCAAGGCCCCGACATCCAAGACGCCGACTTCGAGGAGGTGAAGTAATTCCAAGTAGAAAGACTTCCTTATAGATAACTGGCGTGTGAATCAATTGATTCGCACGCCAGTTGTTTTTTCTTTTATATGTCCTTATTATGCCTTTTCCTGTTACATATCATTATAAAAGACCCTGTGACAGATAAGGTTGAACACACTGGACATAAATGTTGTGAAGTGGAGTTGTATTGTTTCAACAAAGAACGAGCCGTGCAGTTATTGCACGGCTCGTTTGTTCATGAACATTAGTTCTTTTTTATTTTCTGCCGACTACGACATTGGCATTGCCTGATACATCGGCATTATTTCCGCCACCATAGACGTTGCCTAAAATGTTAGCACCTACAACCTTGATAGCCTTTCGTGGAGAATCCTCACCTTCTACAATTGAAACATAGTCAACTGTTTCCGCTGTGCCGATGTTCACTGTCGTGTTACCTATAACGTCTGCTGCATTACCACCGCCAAAGACTTCGCCTATAACGCCTATGGCACCTGCCGTATGCTCTGGCAAAGTAACATCGCCCTCGCTGAAGGTAATGGTCTTTCCTGGATACTCCCATGGGCTATAAGTTGCGTTCTTGCCAACCACTTCGTTGATGTTCACTGTTGGATTACCAGTCACAACAGCACCTTCACCAAGACCGCCACCGAAGATGCGACCGATACTGGTGAATGACTTCACATTGACTGTAGGGTCTGCCTTACCGTCAGGCGTAATGTATGGAGCCTGGTTGCCACAACCATAGAGTTCGCCAATGGTGATGGGATGACAGCCTGTCTCCTCGATGTTGACAGTGATGGAACCATTGATAAGGCCACTCTCGTTATTGCCACCAAAGATGCGGTCGAAATGTCCGCTTGTGATGTTCAAGACGATATCGCCACCTACATTGGCTCTCTTCGAACCGCCATAGATTACTGCCAGCGAAGTGATACAGCCCAGTTTTATCTGTGCGTTGCCTTCCATGTAAGCCTCGTTGCCACCGCCATAGACATCGTCAATGTGCAAGAGACATAGGTCGTCTGCCTCATCGAGGAAGGCTACGGCTGCACTGCGTACGTTACCCTTCGTGTTCGAACCGCCGAAAGCACTATGGATGCGACCGCCCAACAGATTAACTGCTGCCACGCCTGTTCCGTAAGGTTGCTGTGTGCCGGAAATCACTTCGCCCGTCTGTCCGTTGTATTCATAGGTATAGTAACCTACGTTTGCACCCGGGTTATCCTGGCCGTTGGGAAGTTTGTCCTTACCGTTACCACCGCCAAAGACATAACCTATTTCGTAACAACCATGGACTGTCACTTCCGATGCAGGCACAGAGGCTGCATTACCGCCACCATAGACATATTGGATACTTGTATCGTCGCAACCATAAATATTTACTGTTGCCTTCGCTTCTGTAGTTTCGGGATTACTGGGGACGTAAGCAGCCATGTTGCCGCCACCATAGACGGCAGCCACATCGTATGTAGTGTTGTTCTTTTCTCCTGTTTTGTCGGTTCCTACGGTCTTATGGATATTTACAAGAACGTCACCCTTCGGCGAACCGTTCAGGTTGTTGCAGCCGAAGATGTTGCCCGTTACTTTGCAGTCGTTGGTTGCACCTGTCTCTTCGCTACCGTTCAGTGTCACGGTAACATCGCCATGGACGTATGCCTCGATGTCTTCAGTAGCATCATTGAAGCCTTTCTTCTGGCCCAAGCCACCACCATAGACATCATGCACGGTGCCGCCAACCAGATTAACCGATGTGGTGCCGCCATTGGTGTTCGTGTGTGCAAGTGCACCGCCACCATAGAGAGCGCCTTCTACAGAACCGCCCAACATGTTGACTGTCACACTGCCACCAACATTAGCCTGCAAGCCGCCGCCAAAGACGTCGTGACTGACTGTTCCGTTCTTGATGTTCACGACTGGGCTGCCTGCATAGTCGGCCTTGTTGCCTGCACCATATACATAGCCCAGGTAGTTGTAACCGCAAGTAGAGGGATCTGTCCAGTCGATATTCACCTCTATATCGCCACTGACAGCACCGCTGGCATTGTTACCGCCAAAAACACGCTCAATGCTACCGCCTGTGATTAAGAGAGAGACATCGCCAGTGATGTTTGCAGCATTGGCACCGCCATAGACGTCGCCGATGCCTTCGCCCTCATCGCCTGTACAGCCGATGGTCACGATGCCGGCATTACTGGGCGCCATATTACCGCCGCCATAAACCTCGTCGATGTGCATGGCGCAAGGACTTGTCTTGTTGACCGACACTTTGATGGTGCCGCCTATCGTGCCTCGAGTATTGGAACCACCATACACACTGCCGATGGTGCCACCATATATCTTAACATCGGTGTTGCCAGATACGTTGGCTGCAGACACCGTACCATTACCACCGCCAAAGACATTGCCTATCTTGTTGCCACCATAGATGGTCACGTTGGTATTGCCGTTGGTGATGTGGGCAGCATTACCACCACCATAGACATAGCCAATGCTGTTTTCGCAGTTGTTGACGGTTACGGTCGGTGTGCCGTAACTATAGTTGGCCCTGTTGCCGCCGCCATAGACGGCATCCAGTGCATAGGTACCCTCACTTGGAGCAAGGTCTGTGCCATTGATGACGACAGCGACTGCCCGCTGCGGTTCGCCATTGATGTTGTTACAGCCATAGACAGCACCAGAGCCGTCGGCAGATGTTGTATTGACAGAACCGCCATTCACAGTTACCGCCACAAGTCCATAGACATTGGCTGCATTGTCTGCATTGCCCAAGCCACCGCCATAGAGCGAACCATTGATGACGCCCTTGTTCATGGTGACATTGGTATGATAAGTGTTTGTTGCAGTTTCTCCATTGACATAACCCAGAGCCGAGCCACCATAGACATCGCCATAAACGATGACGCCCGGAGTGGTCTGACCTGTTGTGCCAAGCGTAATATCCACATTCTGGCTGACACGCGTTGCAGCACCATAACCACCACCATGGATATTGGCAGTAGCAGAAGACGTACCAACCTGGCCACCATTTACATTTATAGTCACAGAACCGGCGATAGTGCCAGTGACATTCGAGCCACCATACATTCCGCCATTGACTTGTCCGCCAGTCATGGTGATGTTGACCGTACCGCCACGGTTCTGACAGGCACCGCCAAAGACGCCGCCCGTGATGGAAGCTTGATAAGTTGTGCCGTTAACACCACCGTTTTTTCCATCGACGGTGCCACCTGTAACATAAAGGTTAGAGGTTGCCTCTGTAAAGCCATAAGAACCACCGCCATAGACGCCACGCTCGATATAGGCATTGTCGGCGACTACTACGTTTGTGCCCAAACTAATCTGTCCGGAATTACTGCTTGCTCCATAACCGCAGCCAGCGCCAAAGACATTGCCGCCGACAGCACGGTTGATTACACTCGTTGAACCATTGCTGTCAACCCTTGCCTTGCCACCCACATAGATGTAAGTAGTTCCATCAAGAAGACCACCATCTGATTGGGTACCATTTGCTCCACCTGCTACCCAACCACCAATAGAACCTCCTGTAATCACATAAGTACGCGTACCACCTGCACCTGCAAACGCAGCGGCTCCGTAAACAGAGCCTCGGATAATACCGCCCTTCATGCGGAAGGTAAAGCCTGGGGCTGTGGCCGTATGACCTTCTCCCATGCCACCTGCGATATTGGCATACCATTCACCACCTTGAATCTCAAGATAGCGATGCCCATAATTATGAGTACTTGTAACACCAATATAATAACTATTATCTGCTGCCGCATCAGCAACGGCGACTCCTGTCATAAAGCTACCGCTCTTGGACCACACGCGGGCCATTTCGTCTGTAGAAGTCAGTCCTAAGTTTCTATTAGTTGCCGTAAGGAATTTACCAGTAAATGTAAGATTGTCGTTATCTCCTTTTGCCCGGTCATAGTCACAACCAAACACGACCCAATGTCTGGTAATGGATGAAGGAGTGGCATTATAGCTTGTGAAAGTGCTGAAGTTGCCGCTTTCAACTTTCAGTACTTGATTCATTTCTCTCGTGGTATTGGTACCATAGAGCGCACGACGCGTGCCGGTCATGGTCATTCCTCGACCAATCGTGAAATTACGTCCTGTTGGATTAATTGCACCGCTTGGACTCCAATTGGCAAATTCAATCTTCGTAACCTCTGCATTATTTGGTGTAATGTTACCGGTGAAAGTATAATTGTCCCTATAGTCATCGCTTCCGTCAGGCTCCACCATTAATATGGTACATGGGGAACTGACGGTAATGGTTCCTGTTACGTTCCTATTTAACACAAGGAAGTTGGTCTCGTATGTTCCGCCATTTACATTGTAAGTAAACGTATTACCGCTTGCATAAGTCTTATTATTTATGTCCACCCATGTTGCTTCCAATTCGATTTCTGCAGAGGTGCAGTTAACGCTGGGATAAGGTAGGTTCGTAAACACAATGTCGGCATCCAATGGCAAAATTGCTTCGTCAGCATAGCCGTTGATATATTCGGCACCTTCCTTGATTCGCCATCCGCCAAAGCCTTTGTCTGTGGGACGTTTGCTGAAGGGATTGGAGATGACGGTATAGGGGTACTGACCTGCGGTTGTCCCTTGTTCGAGAGTTTTGTAATACACAAACTCCGTCTCACTTTCATCAATAGACACCGCACCGCCATTGGCCTTGTACGTAATCTTCACATTGCGTGGATTGGGACTGTAAAGTTTACCGGCATAGTTAGTGTTGTAATTGCCACCATCGACCGAAGCGTCTACACCGCTATAGTAAGTCCAGTTGTGGTCTTCATAGTCGAACAAGGTTACGGTGTTGCCATCTGCTCCAGATGAAATCGTTAACGTTTCGGATGCTACGGGAGAGTCGTTCCAACCTTCTTTTACGGCAATGGCCTTGATGGTGGTCATTGCCGAGAGACCCGACAGGCTTCCCAAATACTGGCTGCTGGAGGTTGTAGGCTCGCTGCCATCGGTGGTATAGTAGATTGTGGCACCTGCCGTTGCACTGATGGTTGCTGTGCCTGTTTCTGCGTCCGCTGTTATGACAGGTGCAGGAAGCGTTAGTGTCACCACTTGCGTTGTGACTGCCGACACATTGTCGTTGCGGACAGTGACTGCCTTGATGGTGACAGGAGATGTTGTGCTGGTGGAAAGATCAATAGCACCATTATATACTGTACCATTTGTTGCTGTAGGATCACTGCCGTCGAGAGTATAGCGGATAGATGTCGTGCCTGCTGCCTCTGTGCTCAATGTCACGCTGTTTCCGCTAACATTGATGATTGGCGCGGAAGGGGTTGTACCTTGGATGGTGATTCCCTTCGTCCCAATCAGGGTTGTGCCTGCTGGAGCAGCCGGTGTGCCGCCTGTGACTGTTGCTGTAACAGTGAGGGTCAGCGTGACATCGTTTTCGGGGAGGCTATTGACTGTAACTACGCCTGAAGTACTATTGACCGTAGCATAACTATTGCTTTCCAGACTCCATGAATATGAACCTATGGTAGCAGCAACAGGAGTTAAAACCGTGTTGCCGTTGAAATAATGGTCTGTATCATTGAAACGATAATTGGTATAACCTCCTGCCTGATAGGCTGCACCCGTTGCCGTATAAGGAGTATTGCCTGTTGCCGTGATTACATCGGCTCCATTGATGGTAGGGTTGGTAGATATGTTAATAACGGTGGTGGTAGTGACGGTATTTGTTGTTGAACGGTAGTCAGTACCATATCCATAGTTTGCATATTGATCAGAGTAATAATTATTTCCATCACCTGTGCTACGGCTAGTTCTCCACGAGTTTCCACGGTAGTAAGCGTAATAGGCACGATTACCAGAATAATAGTTCAAAAAGTTATTTGTATTTCGCCAATAGGCTGTTTCAGGGGCTGTATTGGTGGTGGAAATAGCTGTACCATTAGTGGTGCTGCCAACGAGCCAACGTCTTGTTCCATTTCCATCAGTGGTGTACAAAAAGCAGGAGGTACCACCAAGGGTGGCGGCAGCCAGCGTGCTGGTACTCGACACGCAGGTCCAGACACACTGCGGGCTGAAGGTGTTCGTATAGGTGACGGCTCCATTATTGCCCACGGCCAGATAGCCGCCATTGTACGTAAAGATATAATCGGCAGCCTTCGCTCCTGCTGCTGCAAGCAGGAGTGCAAGCGTGAAGAGAAACTTGGTTGATATTCTTCTGAGCATTGTATGTTGTTTTCCCATATCGTTGATTTTCATTGTTTCTTTGTTGTCTGTGTGTGTCGTTAGGAAATCACTATAGAGAACTTTGTAAACTTCTCTGCAGAACTTTGCAAACTTCTCTGCAGAAGTTCACAAAGTTCTCTGGTGATGTTTTTCGACTATGCATTTCTTCCTACTGATAGTTTCTTCTTGTTGACGATGTAGATGCCCGGTTCGGTCTGTGTCTCGATGGTTTGTCCGGGTTGGATGGTGAAGACACGGACTACGGAGCCGGCTGTGTTGACGATGCGCACCTCTGTTGCCTCGAGGAGTCCGGACTTGACATAGATGCGGCCACGGCGTGCGAAGATATGGAGTTGGCCCTTGAGTTCTTCGCCGGGTTCTGTCTGCTCTTCGTCGAGTCCTGTCTCTACGCTGTTGAAGGCAATGGCACGGGTTGCTCTCGGTGCGCCGTGTTCCTTGACTCCGCTACCTGCTGCGGCGAAGTACGGACGGAAGGGCACTGCCGGTGTCTGGGCATCGGTCAACTCGTAACTGCTGCCTTCGGCATTGAGCACATATGCGCCTGCGTCTATTGTAGCGTTCAGATAGTTCGGTGTGAAGACGTAGCCGTTGTGTGTGCTTGCTGCAATGCCGCTGTTCATCTCCTGGTCGCTCACGCCGATGATGCCGCCGGCGGGCGATGCGAAGGTGATGATTTGTGCATCGAGTGCTTCGACATCGACCAGAGAGTGAGCAGGCACGAAGGAGCCGCTGAGGTCGAACTCGTAGTAGGACGAGCCTGGCAGGCCGACGATATAGGGCATGCCTCCCTGTGAATAGGGATAGTCCGTATAGGTCTTGCTTGCGGCATAGTACTTCTGCTGATAGTCGTCGGTATTCTCGTCCTGACGGTCTGCGCCGGAATACTGGTAATAGTAATCCCAGAGGAAGGTGTTGGTGTAGTGCTTCTCGTTGGCTGCAGCCTCGGGATAACCGAAGGTGGCCTCGTAGATGTTGGCATCGCCCTCCTTGAGTGCGCCGCCTTCGTAGCGACGGAGCCAGTACTCGTGGCCGGACTCATAGCCTCTGTCGAACTTGTCGCTCTGTTTGTCGTAGAAGTGTGTCAGTTCGCCCTTTGTCTGTGTGGTAACCAGTTCTGCATCGAACGGCAGACTGATGCCTATCCAGCCCTTGCTGGTGCGTACAGGTGTCGGGTCGTTGCTCCACTCTATCTCGACATAGTTTTCGGGTTCACGCTGATACCACATTCTCTTGTCGGCAGCAAAGCCGTATGCGATGGGTGCGTTGAAGTCCTGCTTGTCCACGAGGAAGTGATCGACATCTGTGGCATAGGTATAGTCTGTTTCGCCATCGGCAATGCTTGTTGTTGCCTGCAAGACGGCGTGACCCTTGATGGCATCGATGTCGGCCTGCTTCTGTATGGCAACCGTACGGTAGTCGGCATTGTTCTCGGTATAAGCGAGATCGCGGAAGTAGCCTACAAGCACATCGTGCGTCTGTGTGTTCTTCGTATTGGCAATATCGACAGACGGTGTGTAGGCCAACAGGTTCTGCGTGAGGCCACTTGTGCGGATGGCATCGAGACGTTCGTAGTCGAGCAGCGGCGCATATTGGCTGGTGCGGTCCTTGAAGTCGGCAGGCAGACCTGCCACTGCACCCTGATAGCCCTTGGTGTCGCCATTGGCACCTGTGAAGTCGATGGCTGTCATCTGTGCATGCGGCTGCGTGGTGTAGTCGACACCATTGATGTTGAAGTTGAAGTTGCTGGTGAAGACTGCATGAGCATTGAACATTGCGCTGCGGCCGTAAGTGCCGGTGCGGAAGTATGCCGGTGCACGGTAAACGCGATTCGCACTGGTGTTGGCAATATCGTTGATGAGCAAACCATTCTTGCTGTTGTCCACCAGGTCGCCATTCTGTGTGCTGTAGGTCTTGGCTATTGCAGCAGGATGCCATTCGTGGGCAATATCGTTACCGGCATTGCTGGTCAGGAGTCCGTAGGTCAACTTCTGTCCGAAGAAGAGATAGTCGTCGGGATAGAGTGGCAGATGACCAACACCGGCATTGTAGCGCAAGTCGTCGGTGGTAGGTTTAAGCCCTTGGGCATAGCGGAAGTCGCCATCGCTGTAATACTTCGTTACGTAGTCGTTGTAGTTCTCCGGATAACAGATTTCGTAGATAACGTCTTCGTAGGTGCCGGGCTCGGTGCTGCTCTCCTGCTGCTGCTTCGTGCCATCGGGCATACGATAGAGCGTGCGGGCTGTGTCTGCAGTGGCAATGTTGCCAAACAGACGATAGCGTGCCTCGAGATAGTAGCGGTTGAGGTCGTATGCGACACCACCATTGACGAAGTCTTCGACCGTGCGCTTTGTAATCTGCTGGAGTTCTGTGTCACTGCCAGTGAAGGCATTGGCATCTGGATAATAGCTATTGAGGATGACAGCATCGTGAGCAGGCTCGGCATAGACAGCCTTTCCTCCGTTGGGTGTGCCGGTTGTCCATACCCAGCAGTTCTCTACTCTGCCCTCGCCGGTATTGGCAATACCACCGGCAGTGAACGTACCCATTACGCCTGTGTTGTAAACCTCGCCACAAAGTTTACCGAAGATTGAGTTGTCGAGGCCACTGATGGTACGGCCATTGCCATGGAAGCGACCGCCGAAGCAACCGATGGTATCGTTGCCGATGGGGGTCCATGTCTTTTCCCAAGAAGCAACACCACCGCCATACACGATGTCGGACGACAGATAGAAGTCGAGATTCTTGGCACCGGTGATGTCACGACCGGGAATGCCATTCACCTCTACGTTGTATGCTGTGCCATACGCTGTGTTTGTGATGTCGAACACCTTATGCAGCGCATCGAGTTCGCTGGAGTATCCCTCTGTGCCTTCGTTGTCGTATGTGAAGATGTTATCGCCAATGTATATCTTCGGGTCGCGGTCGTTGTCGCGATGGTTGATGTGCATGTGGTAGGGATCGGTAATGACATCGCTCATGCGCTGATAGTTGGCAACCTTTACCTGTACGGGGTCGGAGAAGGTTCTGCCCATGCGTGTCTCAGCGTAGTATGCTACCCAATAGCCATTCTCGTAGAAGTAGAGAGGCTCGACATTGTTGAGGAACTTATGTCCGTTGCGATGACGCTTGGCATCCGACTCGTTGGCATAAATCTCCCATCCGCCAGTGAGGATTGGGAATGCACCTTCCTGCACAGGAGGTACCTCGAGAGCCAAAGGCTCGAGAGGCAGAATGAGGTCGGGCTCCTCGAGTTGGCCAATGATAGGATTACCACTGAGGAACTTCACGCGCAAGTTGATGATGTGCTTCTCCACGCGTGTCTCGTAGTCGGAACCGTCTTCGTCGCTCTCGGTGTAAGTGTATTCGTAGATAGCGGTCAGATAGCGGTCCTTCTGCAGAGCATTGATGTCGGCCGTTACAGGAACATAGAGCGTTGCCTCTTCGATAGGTGTCTCGCCCTGGATGTCGAAACCAACCTGACAGTTGGGGATATTGCTGATGGCCGATGCATTGATGATGGTTCCCAGTTCGACTGTAGAATCCTTGCTGTATTGAGTGCCATCAACGTCCTTAAATGAATTCAACGGAGAGTTTCCGACGCTCTTCACACCCTGATATACGGTATAAGGATTGATGCAGAAATAGAACTTGCCGTTGTTTGTTGCATCCAATTGCTCTTGCGTGATGACAACTTCCTGAACATTTTGCTGCAACAAGTCGGAGAGGCCAGAGTATTCGGTTGCACTGATAGACTTACCAGCGTTGTACATCGTACCGGCCACGTCGAAGGTCTCCTTGACGATAAACGTCTGGTAATTGCCATCCGCCTGGAGATGAGAATCGCTGATGGAGAACTGAGCATAGTGTTTGCGGTCGTTGGGCAGTTTCTCGAACTCGACATTGTTCAACACGTCGTTTGTGCTGAAGGTATGTGTAATGTTCTCGTCGTCGACATATTCGATTCCGCTGCCATGGTAGGTAGCAGTGTAGTCGAGCGATGCAGGACGTGAATACTGAGGTACAGAGTTTTCGACATCGTAGTTGTCGAACACCGAAATGGCCGGGTTGCGATTGGTGCCGCCTGCAGTGTTGACGTAGTTCTCGATTTCCGAACGGTTGTTGTATGTATAGCCAATTTCGCTATTGTATTCTCTGTAGAGCAATGCGTCCATTGCATCGTAACTGTAGGTGAAGTGGGCACGCTCCTCGGGCATGAGTTGACAGAAGTCTACACCATTGTAGTTCTTCTCCTTCTCATAGTATCTGCCACCCCATGAACCTTCCTGTACACAATAGTAGGCAGGCTGGAATTTATCCTGCAACGAAGCATCCCAACCATTCCATTCTGATGCTGGAACCAATTCGTCGAGAACTCGATAGTCGCCTTCTGCTACAAGCACTGTGCTTACGCAGATGTATGCCTCGTCGAAGAGGTTCTTGTCCAGATTGTTGTCATCGCCCACAAAACTGTTGTAGTCTGCCTGACATATAGGCATTCCCTTCGATACGGAAACAAGTACGCCATTGATATAAACCTCGCAGTCCTCCTTCGCAATATAGGTATTTTCGAATTTTGCCTGCGTGGCTTCTGTTCCGCTTATGACGTCGCCCGTCTGCATTTCGAAGACACTCTTGGAGATGATGGCTTCCTTATTGAAGTAGCGTTGTCCGTATGTGCCAGAATTGATACAGGTGAATGTAGCACTCTTGATGTACGCCTCCTTCTCCGAATCTGACAGTTTTTCCCAATCGCTCTTCTTTATCGGATTGGCTGATATTGAATCGATAAGCGTGTAATAGTCGTCCCACTTTGAGGGGTTCGAGAAGTCGAGCGAGAGGACATAGCCGTTATCACCGCTCACCTCGTTGAGCAAACTGAATGCCTCGCTGACATTCAGCGCACCTCCTACTTCGCCCAAAGTGCCAAGGTCGTCCGTACCTACCAAATCCTTAATGGAATTGTAAACCTCTGCCGTCACGGCCTGGCCAGGATAGAAGGTCCTTGCTGCAGCACCGCTGCCAACCGTAATCTGGTAGTTACAATAGTATGCGTCGGTAATGAACTTCTTGCGGTCGACTGTGCTGGCCATATACCAATCCCAATAACTGATGGGGTCGCCCTGGCCGTATGTCTTGATAATGCTACTGTTGATGATTGACAAAGAGTCGGAACGTGCATTGTCGGGGTTGGCTGCATCGTAGGTGTATGCCAACTGGCTGGGGTCGGCATAAAGTCCGGGTACCACATTGAGTAAACGCAACCTTGCATTGCCCTGGATGGACAAAGTAAGCGGAATGCTGATTTGGGCACTGTAGGCTTCTGCTGCACCAGTGTATGCCGAAACAAGTTGTTCGTAGATATAGAACTCACCACGGATGTACCAATAGTGTGCGGGAGATGGATTGACGCCTGCATATTCTTCGGACCTCGGATAACAATCATCGACAATGCGCTTCAGAGAATGGATGAAGTTACCAGATGTCTGCATCTTATCGTCGGCAGTTGCTGCAGCGTATTCGAAAGCACGATTGGTAATAACATTCTTGTTTGCAGAAGACAGCACCTTAGCGTAGGTTTCTGTATAACTTGGTTTGCCATGAATGTTCTGAGCATAGACATAGCCACCACCCTCACCCGGGCTGACATTGAGCAGGTCGAGTTCGATGACACCCGTAACAGGACCATAAATCTTGTTGCCATTGTCGTCGAAATCTTTTACCAATTCGAGGAACACACCCGATGCGAGTGCAATCTTATTGGGAGAAGTACCGTTGTTACGATTGCTTTCCTTAATACGATCTTGTTTCCACTTATAGTAAGTGGTGGTGCCATCGGCTTCATCGCCTGCTGTTCCACTGTCCGTTTGACGTATGGCAGCAGCGGCGCCAGCAAAATGCACGTCGGAAGTGACACTGCCGAGAAGTTTCACCACATTGTAGATGCCAAAGTAGCAGCCGTGAGAAACATCGTTAATCTTGTTCTGGTTGAGCGAGAGTTCGCCAACACGGTTGATAGTATAATTGGTGTAGTCGGCTTCTGTCTCGTCCTGAGCACGGTCGATGGCACCACGCAAAACAAGGCGGCTACCCTTGATGCCACAGAAGTCGCATCGCTGCACGGTGTTGATGTATCGACCTTCATTGATAATCGATTTCTCGGCCTTCCAGTTGCCGCGCTCGTCCTCGGAAAGACGATTATATGCCTCGCTCAAAATGACATCGCCAATGATGTACTCGTTATAATCTTTCGTGCATATATATTTGGTAACATATAAAGATCTCTGACGCTCTGTCAGTTGATCATAATATTCTGAATCAGGATTCTTATTCAGGTAATAGAAGTCTGTACCGTAGTTGGTAATGTTCAACTCACGATAACCATCGACAAAGGTAAGGTTGCCGTCGCCATAGAGACCACCTACGCCGTCGTCACCAACTGTGACAAGGTCACGGCTGAAGGCATCGACTACGGAAGCCGTAGAATTACCATAAACCGTATTGGCAAAGGCCATCACCTTGTCGGTACCTGCCGAAACGTTACCGCCGGCAAAGACTGCATTGTGAATGGTAACACCCGTTTGGTCTATATTTGCCCATGTTGCCCTATCTTCGTCTCCACCCTTCAGTTGATTGAGGGCTTCGGTCTCGATATATGCTCCTGCAGCATAGGCCTTACCTCCTATATTAACTTCTCCAAGAGCCTTGCCCCATACCTTCACTTCAACATGAGTATCCTCACTTAAAACCTTATTCGTTACATCGGTGTAGTACCAGCCCTCGTATTCTCCGTCGCCTCGCACACCTTGCTTGACGCCGTTGACACTATAGACAAAACCGATATTGCCACCGCCAAAGACATTGCCGACTCCTTCGGCAAGACCTTCTGCAGTACCAATTTCTCCTCGGTGGATTCGAACATCTGTCGTACCGAAGATATAGCCATTCGTGTTGTCGTCGGGAACTTCTTCTGTTCCCCAGTTATTGAAACCTCGACCACCGCCAAAGACATCTTTCTCTACATGACCGCCATACATTATTACATGTGTCTCGCCAGCCTTGTATTTCTCGATGGTTTCACTTCCTTCGCCTATGATACGGCTACCGCGTCCGACAGCACCAATCTCGCCACCGCCATAAAGGCTGTTGCGCACATGGCCACCATACATTTTGACGTTTGCGATATCTACATCACTGTATCTGGCATAGCCTGCGCCAAAGATGTTACCGGCACGCTTGAACAAGATTTCATAGTTCGGATCTGTCATGTCAAGGTCTGGAACATATGCTCCATCTTCGTAACGATAGCCTACGTAACCATTATATAAAGATATGTTTGAAGTGCCAAATACCGGACCGCCTTCGCCACCACCATATGCGTTTCGTCTTACAACCGGAATGCCATTATAGAAATCGGCATCGGCAGTACCCTCCGGCAGACCAATGACAACATTGGTGACACCAAGGATGTCGTTCTTTGTGTCGTTACCCGCAGGATGATAACCTACAGGACCTTCCCAACCGCCACCATAGACATTGCGGGCTGTACCGCCCTTGACATAGGCTGTAGCAGATGCCGTAAATTCCGGAATGTCACTATACTTGTGTTTCAAGTTTTTAACTGCACCTGTCGTACCGGCAGCATAAAGGTCTTTTTCGACCGTTCCGCCAAGAAGGTCTATGTAGCATGTGCCGCTTATCGTAGCAGAAGTGGTAGCCTCGCCACCTACGGTGATATGCTGTCCGTAGCCACCGCCATATGCATAGTTCTTTACGGTTGCTCCCTTGTGAATGTGGACATTGGCATTGCTCTTTTCTGCATATGCAGAACCATAGTCTTCGTACAACTGATTGCGCTTCGCTAACTTATTACCCAGTCCGCCATGGTCTATCGTGGTGTCTTCATCATAGCCACCACCAAGAAGCAGACTCCAATCCTCTGCCTTTGCCTTTTCTGTGACACTCTCTTTATTGAGCACATCACCACCATAGCCACCGCCATAGACTTCCCAAACTTCTGCACCTTCGTTCAGGTTCACTTCTGTATATTGTGACCATGAGTTCTGACCATAACCACCACCATAGACAGAGCCGTTTGTAAGTCCGTGTACGTCGTGCATGTACTGCACTGGCTTCGTCACATTGACAAAGCCATAGAGCGTACGACGATAGTTGTTGTTACCACCATATATATAATGTAGGCGGGCGTCCTCACTATGATAATTTACATTTGCTTCATATACGTCGCAGACATCAGTATTGGACTGTCCGTAGGCACCACCGTAGAGACTGTTCATGGTAATAGTGGAACCTTCGGGTACATTGACAATCGTACGACGCGTTACACCTGCTCGGAAACTACCACCATAAACACCACTGTTCTGACCGCCAATCTGGCCACGTACCAAATCGACTACAGCGGCAGCAACAACGCCTGAACTATTCTCACTTGCGTCTGCCACAGCGACTCCCATGCCAAGACCACTGGCATCGCCAGAGCCAAAGACTTCCATTGCCTGGAAATAGGCCATATCCTGTGGAATATCAATAAGAACATAACTCTGGTCCTGGAACTCGTTCTGCTCCTGGAAAGAAACAGATGTGGCAGCATAGCCTTGACCTGCGCCATAGACACGAGCAACCTTATTTGAGGTGTTATAACTTGATGGTTTGAAATTGACAAAAGCATTACCCACATAAGGATATTCCGACACATGATCCTTGTACAATTCGGAATTATAGTCGTAAGATGCTTTTGCGCCACCGAAGATGTAATTTACACTTCCCTGATTGTACTCAATATATGCCGAAGCCTTCAGTGCACTGCTATTGTACACCATGCCATTTGCTTCGGGACTAACCTTAGAGGAGAAATCGGTTGGGGTTTGTATCTTGCCACCAAAGTCGTTGGCTCCATATACATTGTTTGTAACAGTGGGGAAGCCATTTGTACCAATATATACTTCTGTATGACCAACCACATCGGCATTACATGCACCGCCAATGACATCATAAGCCGTACCACCATTGAGGTTTACAGTTGTATTGCCTCCAACCGGGCCTTCAAAACCACCGCCATAAAGTTTGCCAGCGTTACTGTCGTCCATGAAATTGACCGTTGTGCTACCTTTGACAGTACCACCATAACCACCACCAAAGACCTTCAAGGCACCGCCTTCTGCAGAGAAATCGACAGTTGTATTGCCCTCGATAGTTGCTTCTTCGCCATAGCCACCACCAAAGACAGTGAGCGGAGTAGCAAATACGTTGCCAGCATTAGCCGGAATACTATAGTCTAAATAACTTTCCTTTGTGGGGTTGCCATCAGCAAAAAAGTTATCAGGTATCAGGTTCTTCTGTACGCTAATACCTACGTTGCCATTGACAATACCACTCTCGAAGCAACCGCCAAAGATGTTACCCTGATTACCTGCACCGACATTGGCCAATTCCGCTGGGGCAGGATTTACATCAAATATAATACCATTTGCATCGATGAAAATCTTGTTCGATGTGCCAGACTCTCCTGTAACGCCACCAATATGCTTAACATTATTGTCCGATGCTGCTACATTTGCTGCATTACAACCGCCAACTAACTTCTTTGTGATGATGATGGGTTTATCGAAAGCAATCTCGAACGCATCGGCAGATGTCATACTACCTACATTACCACCACCGAAGAACGAGCCAATACGTGCAAGTTTGGTTGTTTCTTCTGTTGTGTAGTAGTTACTGTCGAATGCATAAGTCGGCATACAATCCACTGCGGCTCCCAACATATAGGTATCGAAGGTGGCTTGGTCTGTAAAATCCATCGTATTAACAGATTCGGTCGTTCCGCCTACGGCTACCGTTCCGTTCTTATACATGTCGAGCGTTAATTCATCCACCATATTGGCACCATTACTTCCCAAGAATACGTCTTCAACCGTTACATTTTCGCCGATTTGCAAGTGAATTGCATCGGTAACGGTAGCACTGTTGCCACCACCAAAGACCTTGGAAATGGTTGTTCTGGCTTCGGGTGTACCTGCCACATGGATGTAGGATTTCTCTGTCTGCGGACGGAAAGCATTCAGCGACTCAACACTGGAACTGCCTGCAGCATAATAAAGATCGCCATAAGTTAAGTGGTTTGACAAATTGGCATTGTCTGTATAAACATAAGAGCCATTGCCACCACCGTAAACCTCTCCGTCGATGCTGCCAAGAATCTGCAAATCCGTACCATGATATACGGTTCCTGACACATCGTTACCACCATAGACATTCTTTATTTTACCTGCTGTAACCAATACACGGGCAGCATAGTCTGCCTGGAATTCGTGTCCGTTCAGCGTTTCTGCTTCTGGTGCTGTTGTACCTGGATTTACATCTGCTTTACGGCAACCGCCATAGACATTCTCTACCACCATGTAGGCACTCTCGATGGGAAGGAAAATACCATTGGGGCTGGTCATTCCGCCTTCATTGCCTCCGCTGTAGAGGTCGTAAACAGAGCCTTTGGTAAGATGCCAAACAGGACGTATGGCCATATCTACCTTATTATTACCGCCAAAGACACGATTGAATTGTACATTGCCCTTGAAGGTTTCCGGATTCAAACCCATTGCCATCAGTCTATCATCGCTCAATACGGCAGGGTCAATCGACATGGGAGTTGATGCGTTGTTCAGCGAAATCTCTGTGTTTTTGGTTACTGTAGCGAAGTTGCCACCGCCAAAGACATAACCGAAAGTACCGCCCTGTATATCAATATAGCCTTTTGGCAGTTCAGGCTTACTCAAATCACTGAAAGAAACGGTTGTTCCCTCATTCTCACCATCACCAGGAACATCGACCATTGTCAATTCGCCGCCGGTGTAAACATCATCTTCTGAATTGTGATAGTCGCCGTTGCCGCCTGCATAGAGTTGGCCGACGAAGATATGCTTATCTGCTGATTCGTTTTCTGCACTTGTGTGAACATAGGTGTTCGTGATTATGCCATTTATGGTTTGCTCGCCATTTATGGAACCCGAAATATCGTTGCCACCATAAATATAGTTTACAACAAGATCTGTCTTTATGTTAGCCGCATCGACAAACACATCGCTGTATCCCTGAACATCGGCCATTCTGGCTCCACCAAAGATACTGCCACGCAAATCGCCGCCTCGCAGTACAACAGATGTGTTGCCACCTAACTTGGCCTGGTTGCCGCCACCATAGATGTTCTGATAGATTGTACCAGCCTCAACAACAACTGAACTGTTACCAAACACATAGGCCGATTCGCCATCGCCGGCACCGAACAAACCGCCGTGTATTGTTCCTGTCCAGTCAACATTGCCCACGATTCCGCCAATGCTGGTTTCATTGCTATTCACCGCAACACTCGTACTACCATAGGTGCGGCCATTCTTGCCGCCACCAAACACAGTACGGACGGTTCCGCCATTGATAGTCACGCTTGTGGCTAACGTACTCTTGTCTGCTACGAAAGCAACATTCTCGGGAGCCGTTTCGTTGGTTATGCCATCGGCCAGATTTCCTGTACCAACCGCACCTTTATTACCGCCACCATAAACATCACCGCCAATGGTAATTTGGGCATAGAGGTTATGAAAACTGATTTGCATCCCCATGAGGAGCAATATCATCAGAATCTTATTTGGTTTGATAACCATATTACGCTTATTAGGCATATATTTGCTAATTATGGATTCGTTGTTATGCTGATAGTTGGATTATCGAGGTCTGTACCAGACAACTGATAGAGGTAATCGGGAGCGACTTTCAGGTTGACGCTGACTATTTCGCCTGCACCGATTTCTTTCAATTTAGGTATCAGAGTCGTATTGATTTTGTTTTCTATCACATTGTCTTTTCGAATGAGATTGCCCTGCTTGTCATAAACGTTGTATGTCGTACGAAGCACAAAGTCGCTGACCAAATTAGGTACGAAGCAACCCAAGAAGTCTTCCGGCGTTGTTTCGGGGACCTCGAACTCTGGATCACTACCTTCCCAGGGGAAGAGAGTTGTAGATGTGGTTGTTGGCTCACCTACAGCCGTATATGAAGTGTATGTGACTGCATTGGGGCCAACAGGATCTTCTTCGTCTTCGTTTGCCACAAACTTCACTGTCAAATCGACCTTTGCAGAGATTTCTTCTGCAATGAGTTCCAGTTTGGTAACCTTGATGCAACGCAACTTGTGGTATGCAGGGTCGATACTGCATCGGAAGTGAATACCAGCATAGATATGTTTCAGCAAGACAAAAATGCGATTCTCGCCATTAGCCATGCCCTTGTATCCGAAACTGCCTAACTTGATGGGTGTCTGCGGACCTGTAATCTTCTCTTCTGCTGTAGCATTGCGAACGCCGACAAGGACACAAACGTCGGCCGAAGTCAACGATTCATAGTTCTTAATCGTCAGTTGGGCACCTTTTGCATATCCTTTGTCCGGACCGGATTTTTCGGCATCAGTCAAATCAGGCAAAGGACTGATGACTGCTCTGTCTGCGTCTCCTCGAGGCATAAAGCCATAAATATAATATTGAGTGCCCTCTGTCACAGTAACAGTTGACTTCCATACACTTATGCCATCCTCTATTCCCTGATATATGAAGTCGCCCAGAGAGGATTCCTTTTCTGGTGTCATGAACACACTAATGGTCTTATTTGGCGGCGAGGTGGTAGGATAGAGTTGGTCGTACGGAATATAGTCCTTTGGAAGATTATTCTCATAGACGGCACGTGTTGTTCCCTGTTTCTGCACGTCAAGGAAAGGAGCGGTAAGAGATACCAACTCCATTGTGTGATGCTTCTGCTCCCCGGCAGGTGGTTCGGGTTCGTTCTGACAGGCTGCCAGTAGCATCATGCCAACAAAGCACAACAATAATTTTATGTCTTTTATATGAATCATTTTATTTCTTTGCTTGTATATTCCACTTCTCTTTCCTTACCAATTGAATACCGGATGGTCAACGGGTGGCATGACCTCTACCCAGTCTTTGACAGCAACCTGTATGACGTCGATGGTTACGCCGCCCTTCTCGTTGATCTTGAACACATAGGTATATTCGTGACCGGCCTTCCAGGTCATGTATGGGGCAGGAACTGTGGCAGTCTTAATATCTGGCGACGAAACTGCCACCTCGAGTATGTAACTGCCTTGTTTTTCTGCAGGAAGAACGTTGTACCACTTCTCCACCGTATTGGGCCATGTAGTTGGTTTGTCATCGGCTGGTACGTCTTCGGGAATTTCGGAGGGGTCGGGAGTGCGATACCAGTCGATAGTAAAGGCATCGATGCCTCCTGTTTGTTCTACAGACCATGTCTCCTTTGTGCCTGTGCCTGTCAGAGGATATGTAATGGTTACATTGCCCACAGCCGGAATCTTGGGGCTGCCCGCATCGGGGTCTGGTGTTGGATAAAACCTGATTTTGTCGAGTGCCTCGCGACCGAAGTCGAGACCATCGACAAACGTGAACATGAAACGTACACGGGCAAAGGGTTTCAGGAAACTTAAGGTTACAGGCTTTCCGTAGGCTGCTTCCTTATTGTTGCTGAACCACAACTCGGAGAAATAGGGGGCTGCGTCGGCTTTGGCATCTGTGGTTGCATCTACGGCTGCTGTGAACGAGATCTTTGTGTCGTCGGAGGTATCTACTGTCACTTCCGACGGATCTACTGCAGGCACATCAGAGGCATTACCCTGGGCATAAGCCATGAAGCGATATGCGGAAGCCGAGTAATCCCAATACTTGATGTACTGATTGCCTATTCCCACATACTCCCAGTCGTTGGTGTTGGACGTTGTAGTGTTTGCTGTGCCGTTGCCCCACATGACGGTATATCCGGGCATCACCGCCTGGCTGCCGGTGTAGTTGGCACCACTTACGGCTGTGTTCTTGTACGACCAGACCTTGAAGGCCTTGCTGTCGAGCACTTCCTCCAGCCCTCTGTCGGCGCGCGATACGACTTCTCCGCCTTGCAAACTGCCAGAGAAGCAAATGGGCTTCTGCTGTCCCTGTTCCGGATCGACCACCTCGCTGTTGGTGCAGGCGGAGAAACCAATGGCGAACAGGAGCAAAAGACTCGCACTGAGGTTTATGTATTTTTTCTTCTTCATCTTTCTGCGCTCGTAGCAATGACGACCGTCGCCATTGCTCGAAATTGTTGCCATTGTCATGGCGTGGTTAAAGTATAGTTGCCAAGCAGGGAGTCGAACCCTACTTGGCATAAAAGAGATTGTTATTATTCTACGCAAACAACCTTGTAAGCATAAGCACCAGCAGCATACTCATATTGGATAGCATAGTAGCCGGCAGCACCAGGAGTGAATGAACCATACTTGCCATCTTCATAAGTCACAGCGCCAACAGTTTCGCCACTACCAACAGTAAATGTAGTTTCACCTGTTGTAGGAGCAGTAAGGATAAGGTCTGCCTCTGTCTTAGCACCGTCAAACGCAAATACCTTAACCTTGTCTGTCAACACTTCCAACACACCAGTTTCGTCGTTCTGAGCAGTTACGTAGATAGCCTTACCAGTAACATACTTCATCGCATCAGCGAAACCTACCTGGTATGTTGTAATAGAAGGAGTGCTAACTGTAGTAACAGTACCCTGTGCTGTACCATCCTCTTCCTCAACTACAACAGCGTCGAATGTGATGGGGAACAAACCTTCGGGATCTTTGCCTACCTCACCAGTTGTACCATTGGTGTTGTCGCTAATCTTGAAGATATAAGTGTAACTGGTGTTTTGAGCCCACTTAGCGTATGCAGCAGGAATAGCAGCAGTAGCACCGGTAACCTTGATGGTCTCTGCACCATCCAAAGCAGTCAGTGTGTAGTCGCACTTAACAAGGAGGGGGGCAGCAGTTGTAGCGGTTGCTGTAGGAATAACGGTGAAATAGCCTGTTGAAACCGCCATATCACCATCCTTACCATAGAGTTCTGCTATCGTAGCATCAGTATAAGACTTGCTTGTAACGCTATCCAACGCACCACCATACCAGTTGTTAGCCGTTGTCAAACCAGCCTCCTCATAGGCAAATTCATAAGAAGGAGTTGTCCAGTCATAGGTAATGGTTGCTGTTGCATTTGTCGCCCCAGTGAAGTATTCGGGATTTGTAGAAGAAGTAAGAATTATGTTTTTGTCTGTTTCCGCAGATGCATTCCATTTACCATCCGTACCCACTTTATAGAAATTGATAGCCGAAATTCTGTAACCAGGAATTGTCTCGAATACACCTACGCGAACAAAACTCTGCTGACGTACAAAATTAAACGTTACAGAGTTGTTGTAGTTAGCCTTTTCAACCTTCACAGGATTTGCGATATAAATAGGATCTGTGCTGATTGCCGTACCATTATTAGGATTGAGGTGACCTGCAATACCTGTTACAGTAGCACTTTCAATCTGATGATTGTTAACATGATACTCAAATGCCTTAACAGGAGAACCTGCTACAAAATTGTATTCGGATGCAGAGTAGTCCCAATACTTGATGTACTGTGCTTTACCTATTGTGTTTTTATCTGAACCATATTCTTGAGTTTCCGGTCCTACATATTCCCAAGCAAATTGATCACCTTGGTTTGCATCAGGGTTAGATGTGGTAACATCAGTTTGGCTCCAAAGCACATAGTTTTCAAATACGGAAGAATAAGTTTCGCCTGTCTTCTTCACGCCATAAAACTTGATCTGATCGTCAAGCATTTGGGCAATAGTACCAGTGTTGCTGGTAGCACGTGTCATTTTGCCGGAAGCACCGCTGAACACGATCTTTCCGTTCTGCTGCGGAGCCTCGCCAATGTACTCGCTCTGAGTGCAGCCTACCAACATTGTACCAGACAATGCCAGCATCATAATTGAACTTTTTTTCATAACTTTAATTTAATTAATAAAACAAAATGTTAATAAAATATATGTGTGATATTCTTGTTGTCTTTGTCTTCCCCCCCTGGGTGCATACTTCTGTGCGCCCAAAGCGGGATGGCTTACATGTCGAAGATGTGTGTGCCGCCATCCTCTACGTCCTTGACCACAGCATCGAAGCCGGAGCCGCCGGGACGTTTTGGCATGGGAACGGTGTCCATGTCGAGTTCTACGGTAATAACACCACCCTTATAACGTTCGCGCACCTGATTTGTGACGTCGAAGACAAAGGTTGAGTCCATACCGTTCATGAACTGCATCTGCACGTCGAGATAGTGTCGCTTGGTGTCCTTTCCGTCCTCGGCACGAGTAACGCGGTTGGCATTCTGTCCGCACATGCCGAAGGTCATAAGGCGTCCGCCCACGATGTCCACCCTTTCGCCATTCTTGAACTCCTTGTCGTTCTTCAGTCGCATCTTGAAGTTGACGGCGATGGCATCGTCGCCGGTAATGCCGGTATTGAGGCTTGTGGAGCGTGCCATGCCCGAGAGATTGGCAGAACCGGGCACAAGCGTGATACGTCCTCTGTTGTTGTGAAGAATGATTTGTGGCAGATAGATGTATGTGATTGGTTCGAGATACATCTTGAGCCTCTTTATCCACATGTTGCTTTCTTCCTCGAAGACGAAGCCATCCAGGTTCTTGTTTATCTCTATTCCCTTTTCGCAAACGGAGAAGAGTTGTTCGGGTTCGTAGAAGGAGTTCTCGTAGCGGGGTGCATGATAGCGTGTTCTGTACATCGTGGAGTTGGTGTAGGCCATGATGTCTTCGTCGAAAGAAGACTTCTCGTCGAAACGTATGCTCTGCACACCGTCGAGGGTATTGACGTCGTTCCAGACAAGGATGTCCCAGAAACCCCAGTCGTAAGGTGCACGGAAGGAGCGACCCATGATGTAGGCAATTCTCTTATGGAGGCGTGGACCGAATGGCACTTCGCCGGTGTAGTAACGGCGGACGTGGAAGTTATTGGGGTCTTCGTATTCCAGTTCTCCAAAGATGCGGCGATCCTCTTCGTCCCATCCGTAGAACCATTCCGAACGCCAGTTGTAGTCCATGCCCAGGGTTATGTCGTAGTCCCAATATGTGTCGAGGTTTACCTCCACGATGGGGAACGCCAGACCGGGATTGTCCACATCGTAGAGATGCAGGTCGGGCAGACGATAACAACTGGAGAATGCCAGCAAAGTCAGCAGGCAAACAATAACTATCTTTCTCATGGGCGGCCTCCTTTCTCGTATGGAACAAGGGGGTTATAGCGCTTGGTTGGCTCTGTTCCCGCTGGAAGTCTTACGCCATCGGTCTTCTTGCGAGCCTTGCGATAGAGAAGGTCGTAACTCAAAGTGATGCCGATTCTGGTAGGACCAATCCATGAGAATCGGTGCTGACGCTTCTTGAAGAGCGAAGGACTTCCTGTCCAGTCGTAATAATATAAATGATCCCTATAAGCCGGGTTGACCGGGTTCTCAAACTGATACGGGTCGTAGCCACCGAAGAGTACACCGGCCTGAAGTTGGAACTCCAGACGCCAATGTCCTTTCTTTGAGAGAGGCAACACATAGCCGGCACAGATACCACCGCCCAGTGCTTCGCCTTCCCAGCCTCGCTGGCTGTCCAAACAGATGCCGAAAACACCTACATGGCCATATGCCTGAAGGTAGAATCCCTTGAAGGCTGCCCCTTTTCCTTCGGGACGAAGTTCTATGTCGCCCTTGCGGAAGTAATAGCGTGCCTCCACCTGATAGTTTCGAATCTGGAAATACTTGTGGGCGTCATAGTTTTGCCACCAGGGGCAGTCGAACGATGCGCCATAGGTGAAATGGCCACGAAGCGGATAATACTCGACTGCGATGTTTGGAATGGGACACCACCTGTCGTAACCTCCGGGCATATAGGCTCCGTAGAAGAGCAAGTTTGTCTTCACCGAAAGCAACTCACGACGCGGATAACGCTCTACCCACGGCTCGGGTTCTACTGGAGGGAGCGGAGCGATTGGCGTGTCGGGAATAACAGGAGGTTCGGGGGTGACAACAGAGTCCTCAGGCAGAGGCTTCGGCTCTAATTCCGGAACAGACAACGGAGGAACGGGCTTACGCTGACAAACGATGATCATGCGGGCTGCACGCAAAGAGGGGAAGTATGTGACGAGCATACGACGCCAGAGTCTTCCGCCGTCGATGGCCTTCAGCGCATTCTCCAACTGCGCATACTGCTGCTTGGGCATATAGGTGTCGAAGAGTTGCTTGACGCGCTCGCTGTCGGGGTCGCCGTCCTGCATCATACGCTTGTAGAGATAGGTGTAGTCCTCTGTCTCAGTTTCGAGCACAAGGCTGTCGCCTTCTGGAATATCGATGTAGTTCTTCACAAAGTTATACAGTGCCTTCTGACGCCCCAGACTGAGTCTTTGGTTGAGCGCCACCGAGCCTTCGGGCGAAGCAGCACCTCGCATCTTGACGCGGACTATCTTCAGGCTGTCGCGATTGATTCTTGGGAAAACCGTCTCGCGAAGTTCCTTCACAGTCTTGTCGTCGGCCGGGATGGTGGTCTTCGACACCTTGAAAATCACTGATGCCGCATACTGATAGAAGTACTCGTCGTCGATTTCCGGATCCTCACCCTCGTCGATAATAACCACATAGGGGTAGCGAGAATAGAATGCCGAGTCGCTGAGTTCCTCGTCTGCAACGGGCAGATACTCTATGTTCATCTCGGGAAAGGGAGTAATGGGCAGAGCCTGCGCCTCGAAAGCAAAACAACACACAAGCAACAGAGTAGCCATGAGTCCGCGCGATGCACAGAACAGCAGGGCTAATCCTTGCCAGGCCGATGCTCTCTTCCCTCTAATGTTTTTCCACTCCCGTGTAAAAACATTTACCATAATTTGTAGAAAGACTTCCACATTCATTGTATTACCTCAATCTTCATTACCTTTGTGAACAAAATCCTTCTTAATAATAAAATAAGTTCGTGCGTGCGAATACCTATTACTCTGTGAGGATTTTTCACCGGTTGCAAAATTACAACGAATACATGCATACAAGAAATAATTTATTATGTATTTTTTTTCACCCCCCCCCGTTTAACATTATTTAACATGCCTGATATTTTTATTGCACACCGCAAAGAAAAGTGTGCATAAATTTAGCGCTTAAGCAGATATTAAAAATGGTAGTGACAAAATTTTGCCTTTTTTCCCATTTTTTTGATGCTCGGACGAGATTTTATACCTGCGAGGAAGATAATTTCTGCCACTCAAAAAAGATAAAACGTCCTCAAAAAGTTAAAATAAACAAAAAAGAGATTAAAAATTAATTCTTGTAAGTTTTTTTCCGAGAAATCATACCCTCATGTTAAGACACGCCTTAAGCCAGAAGAAATAGGTTAACCATTATGGGCAAAAAGTACGGTGAAATGGGCAAAAACGTTAACTATTATCTCCAAAATGGTTAACCTTTCCGAAAGAGCAAATTCTATGCTTTTTAAAGAATCCATCGTCTCTATGAAGACTTGCCACCGAAAAAAGGCAAAGAAAACACTTTTTTGCCCATTTCATCGGTTAAAAGAGCACTTACGAAGTGGATGGTTATGGATACACAAAGTGCCGTCTGTAAGAGTTTTGATGGCAAAAAGCAACCGGTCTGCACACTTGCGCGACAAGCAGGAAATTTTGCGGTTCATAAGCCCGTAGGACTTATGAGGCACTCGAAAGCCACATCAAAGAACCCAGGCTCATTTTTCTCGCCCTTTCGCTTGCAAAATCGAAGAAAAAGTTATAACTTTGTAGCGAAAATAAAAGCCAATAAGACAGAATATGGAAGAAACAGAAAAGAAACCGCAGGAATACAGTGCGTCGAACATTCAAGTGCTCGAAGGACTGGAAGCGGTACGCAAACGCCCCGCAATGTACATCGGCGACATCAGCGAAAAGGGCCTGCATCACCTTGTGTACGAAACCGTAGACAACTCCATCGACGAGGCTCTCGCCGGCTATTGCACACACATCGAGGTGACCATCAACGAGGACAACAGCATCACGGTTCAGGATAACGGCCGAGGCATCCCCGTCGATATGCACGAAAAGGAACACAAAAGCGCCCTCGAGGTAGTAATGACCGTTCTACATGCCGGTGGCAAGTTCGACAAAGGCAGTTACAAGGTCAGTGGCGGTCTGCACGGCGTCGGCGTAAGTTGCGTAAATGCTCTTTCTTCCAAAATGATAAGCCGGGTGTACCGCGATGGCAAAATATACCAGCAGGAATACTCCACCGGCAAACCCGTAACTGGCGTAGAGGTTGTAGGCACAACCGACCTGCGAGGCACATGCCAACAGTTCTGGCCCGATGCTTCAATCTTCACCACCACCACATACAAGTATGACATCCTGGCCAACCGCATGCGCGAACTGGCATACCTTAATGCCGGCATAGCAATCACCTTGACCGACCTCCGCCCCGACGAAGAAGGCAAGACCAAAAGCGAAAAGTTCTACAGCGAAGGCGGTTTGCGCGACTTCGTACGCTACATCGATAGCAGCCGCACACACCTCTTCGACGACGTAATCTATCTCAACACCGAAAAACAAGGCACACCCATCGAGGTTGCCATCATGTACAACACGGCATACACAGAGAACCTTCACTCGTACGTCAACAACATCAATACCATCGAAGGCGGCACACACCTGCAAGGCTTCCGCATGGCATTGACACGCATCCTCAAGAAATACGCCGAGGAAAAGCACGAAAAAGAGTTGGAGAAACTCGCGAAAAACAGCGTTGAAATCAGCGGCGAAGACTTCCGAGAAGGCCTTACCGCCGTCATCTCCATCAAGGTTGCCGAACCTCAGTTTGAGGGACAGACAAAGACCAAATTGGGAAACAGCGAAGTAGCCGGTGCCGTACAGCAGGCCGTAGGCGAAGCACTCACATATTATCTTGAGGAACATCCACGCGAGGCGAAACTCATTGTCGACAAAGTGCTGCTGGCTGCCCAAGCACGTGTAGCAGCACGCAAGGCACGCGAGAACGTCCAGAGAAAGAATCCCATGAGCGGCGGCGGACTGCCCGGCAAGTTGGCAGACTGCTCGGACAAGGACCCTGCAAACGCAGAACTCTTCATTGTCGAGGGTGACTCTGCAGGCGGCTCGGCAAAACAAGGTCGCAATCGTCACTTCCAGGCCATCCTTCCCATTCGTGGTAAGATATTTAATGTAGAACGTGTGATGTGGAACAAAGCCTTCGAACACGAGGAAGTAAACAACATCATACAGGCTCTCGGCGTGAAGTTCGGTCTCAATCCCGACGACTACAAGGAGGCAAACTACGACAAACTGCGCTACTACAAGACTATTATCATGACCGATGCCGACGTCGATGGCTCTCACATCGACACGCTTCTCATGACACTCTTCTTCCGATACATGCCGCAACTCATCAAGGACGGCAGGCTTTATATTGCCACTCCACCACTCTATCGCTGCTCATACGGTAAGATCGAGGAGTATTGCTACGACGAAGAGGCACGTCTGCGCTTCATTCAGACTTACTGCAACGGCAATGCCGACGACAACAAACTGCACACACAACGCTACAAAGGTCTTGGCGAAATGAATCCCAAGCAACTTTGGGAGACGACAATGGACCCCGAGCAGCGTCGTCTGAAGCAGGTTACCATCGAAGATGCTGCTGCTGCCGACTATGTTTTCTCAATGCTTATGGGTGAGGATGTAGGTCCACGCCGCGAATTCATCGAGAAAAACGCCACCTTCGCAAACATCGACGCATAAGAACAACAGGGCTTAATGGAGAAACCCGGAGGCAGATGGCCTGCGACTTCCCATTAAGCCTTTATTTTTTTGCTTGTCTATGCATAAAAAAAGGTCACTCAAATTGAGTGACCTTTATACGTTATAGCAAATTATGCGCTTTGTTAGCCAAGTTTCTGGATGTACTGTGCCAACTTAGACTTCAGGTTTGAAGCCTTATTCTTATGAATAACGTTGATCTTTGCAAGCTTGTCGAGTGCCTTCTGTACGCTGGGGTACATCTCTACTGCTGCAGCCTTGTCGGTTGTAGCACGAAGCTTGCGCACAGCATTACGCATGGTCTTTGCGTAATATCTATTGTGGAGCCTTCTTTTCTCCTCTTGGCGAATGCGCTTAATTGATGATTTGTGATTAGCCATCTGTTTTTCTTATTTTATTACTTTTTGTTGTAGTCCCTAGGAGAGTCGAACTCCTCTTTAGAGAATGAAAATCTCTCGTCCTAACCGATAGACGAAGGGACCTTACCTTCGGCGTTCAGCCTGTGCTTTTGAGCATACCGTCTCAATTGCGGGTGCAAAGTTATGACTTTTTCCAATACTGACAAAATATTTTGAGAGAAAATTTGGATTTTTCTGCATTTTTTTTGCTCTTGGGGCTGAAAATGCCTGTTTTTGTGTATCTTTACATAGTATAATTGGTATTTGGGCGATGCTGGAAAAGACGAGCGGAATAGTGCTGCATTATAACAGATATAACGACGATAGTGCCATCGTGGATGTCTATACGCTTTCGCGAGGCAGTGTTTCGTTTCTGGTTCGCGACCGCCGCAGGCAGCGCAAAAGCAGCACTCAAACGATGTTGCTTCGCCCGCTCAACATCATCGAACTTGTTTTCGACTATCGCCCCTCTGCTTCGCTGCAAAGGATTCAGGAACTTCATATTGGGCAGTGCTATACTTCGTTGCCGTATAATCCTATAAAGGGGACTATTGCGCTCTTTCTTTCCGAATTTCTCCACAATGCTCTTCGGCGAGAGGTGCAGAACCCTGACCTATACCATTATATATTATATAACCTGCAATGGCTTGATGCGGCTCAGGAGGGGTTGGCGAACTTTCATGTGGTTTTCCTGACGCGTATGACTTTTTATTTGGGCTTCTGGCCTAACATTGACAGGAGGAACATGCTGCCTTTCTTTGATTTGAAGGACAGTATTGCTACTGATACGGAGCCCGAGCACAATTTCTTCATCAAGGGCGAAGAGGCTGCGCTGATGCCTAAACTGCTTCGGATGGACATTCACAACATGCACCGGTTCCGTCTGACACGAGAGCAGCGTGGCCGAGTGCTGGATTTGCTGACCGTCTATTACCGGCTGCATGTACCTGAGTTTCGAGAACTTCGCTCGCTTGCCGTGCTGAGAGAGGTCTTGGCTTGAGGGGCGAGAAGAAACATCCTGTGGCTTGTTGGCAATAATGGTTAACCTTTATGCCCGAAATGGTTAACCATTTCGGGCATAAAGGCAGTAGATATTGGCCAACATAACGTGGCATGTTTTCAAAGGTTCTGAAAGGAAGGGGCTCACACCTCGAAGGCTACGCCCATCATGGGTGTGTCGGACACCTGTACGGGGTTGCTCTTCTCCTTTATTTTGTTCAGTTCTTCTTTCGTGCGATTATATGCCGGACGTGCATCAACCATAGAGATGACGTCGTCGTTGTCGAGGTCTTCGTCGGTGAAGACATAGACATTGTGACGGCGACGACGGATGGAACCGCCAGTAGAGGGTCCGTAAAAGTCTTCGGCGCGCTCTCTTTGGTATTCCTCGAGTTCCTGGTCCATGGCAGTCTTCTCCTGCTCTTTCTGCTCCACTATGCCACGAACTCCGGGAACATTCTGCAGGCCAAAACCTGTGGCAAGCAACGTAATCTTCACCTTATCGCCAAGCGAACTGTCGGTGGCAAGGCCCCATTTTGTCTCCACATCCTTGCGGAAGCGGCTCATAAAATCGTTCACCTCGTTCATTTCCTCCATCATCAGGTTGCCCGTCTCGTTCTCGCTGCAGAAATTGATGTTGAGTAATACCTTGCGGGAGTTGAAGATGTCGTTGTTGTTGAGCAGCGGACTGTTCAGTGCCTCCTGAATAGCCTTGGTGACACGGTTCTCGCCCTCGCCATAACCGGTACTCATGATTGCCACACCTCCATCCTTGAGAACGGTGGTGACATCCTGGAAGTCGAGGTTGATGGTGCCATGCATCGTAATAATCTCGGCAATACTCTTGGCAGCCACGCTCAGCGTGTCGTCGGCCTTTGCAAAAGCATTGATGACGGTCAGTTCGGGATATATCTCGCGCAGACGCTCGTTGTTGATGACAAGCAAAGCATCAACATGCTTGGCAATCTCCTCGACACCGTCGAGAGCCTGATTGATTTTCTTGTTTCCCTCGAACTTAAAGGGGATGGTAACAATGCCTACAGTCAGGATGCCCGCATCCTTGGCACACTGTGCAATGATTGGAGCCGCACCGGTACCAGTGCCACCACCCATTCCGGCCGTAATGAACACCATGCGCGTGCCGTCGTTGAGCATCGCACGTATCTCCTCTATACTTGCCTCGGCGTGCTGTCTGCCGAGAACAGGATTGTTGCCGGCACCCAGACCCGGCCCCAGTTGAAGACGATTGGGGACAGGCGAGTCCATGAGAGCCTTCTTGTCTGTGTTGCACACCACGTATGTCACGTCGTGTATTCCCTCTCGGTACATGTGGTTGACAGCATTGCCGCCGCCACCGCCTACACCTACCACCTTGATGATACAAGGGTTCTCCGACTTCTTGAAATCAAACTTAATGCCACCCATTGGCTGTATGTTATTCTCTTCTGCCATAATTCTATCTATTATCATTCAAGGTAATACACTACGAATTCTCTTCACCGTCTGACTCATCAGAGAACAAATCCTCTATCTTCCTCCAAAGACGAGAGAAAGACGACGGCTGCTTCTTCTTTGGAACATCCTGCTCCTCAGGCTGTGGCTCCTGAGTTTCGGGCTCCACTGAAACATCCTCTTCCTCCTTGCCAAAGTCGAACGTGTCCTGAGTATGTTCCTTGGCCAGTTCGCCTACACAATTCTCCTTTCCTGCAAGCAACAAGGAGTAGAGCGTATAAAGACGGTCGGGTTCGCCTATCTGCACACCATGGGAAACAGTGACATTCTCCGGCATACCCTTTACTATGCGCACATTCAAATCGCACGCATGGCCAAAAGCCTCGGTAAGATCGGGAATCCGTGCAGCACCACCAGTAACAATAATGCCGGAAAGCATCTTCTCCTTGTAAGACGAAATACGCTGACACACATTGGCAATGATTTCTTCGTATCGCGCCTCTACTATCTCCTGAAGTTTATCTTCCTTCTCCGTGCGGTCAAAACTCAAAGTAATCCTCTTCTCCGTCTTGTCCTCCTTGTCCGGGCGGAAAGCCGTGCCATATTTCTTCTTCAACTCTTCCGCCTCTTCCGCCTCAACCTTGAGATTTGTAATGTCACTGGTCACATTAGAGCCACCAAGCGGAATAACACAAAGATGGCGCAGAATGTTGTTGGAATAGACACTGACCGTCGTGGTGTCGGCACCCATGTCAACCAAAGCACAACCGGAACGCTTCTCGTTGGCCGTAAGCAATGTGTTGGCCAAACACAACGGAGAGATAAACACCTCCTGCACTTCCAAACCTGCACCACTGACACATCGGCGAATGTTCTCCTCCAATGTAGAGCGAGCAATGATGTTGATGAAGTTTGCCTCAAGCATCTCCGCCTGCATGCCAACAGGGTCAACAACACTGCGACTGCCGATGGTAAACTCCTGCGGAATAACCTCCTTTATCTCTGCATTGGAATAGACAACACCACTGTTTGTGTCGTGCATCTTGTCGATGGTCTTATGGGAAAGAAGTTCCAAACCATCGAATTGCAACAACACACGGTTATGTACAGAACGCAAAGACTGGCCACCCAAACCAACATATATGCTGTTGATTCGACTACCCAACTTGTCACTCAGTTTCGCAACAACACGCGTCAACGCCAAAGTCGTCTTGTCGATGTTGTCGATAATTCCCTTGCGAATCGTATTCGACGATTCTTCCTGAGCAAAGGCAAGAACCTGCATACTGCCGTCGGGTTCTCTCTTGCCTGCGATGGCTCGTATTGCTGTCGAAGCCAACTCTACAGCAATGATGATGTCTTTTTCTGCTCCCATATTATTTAGTTTTTTTGTTGTGTACTTTTGTGCAAACTATTTGATTGTCGTAAGCAAGACTGATGGTCTTATATTTGTTCCAACCTACACGCTCCAATCCCTCCTGGTAGAAGATGCGCAACCTGTTGAGTTTGTCCCTGAAATTCTCTGTACTGCCCAGTTCAATTACATGTCGGCCTATGCGCGGATAAAGTTCCACCTGCTCTGGAGCCACAACATGTATCTGTTCAATCTGCTCGCTCCAGAACAAGTCGTTACGAATAAATCTGGCAAGTTCCAAAAGATGCTCCGATGCAAACTCCTTCGTGACATGACCTGTTGCCACACACAAATCCACATTGAAATTGGCTGTTGGCATTGTCAAACCATTACTCGCTAAATAATAATCTTCTCCCTTCTGACTGATAACATGCAATACAGGCTGCTGGGGCAACACCTCTATGCAAAGCCTGCTTGCCGCATCATAGTAACAAGAAGCATTTTCTATGTGCGACTCCTTAAGCAGCAACTCCTCTATCTGTTCCAACCTAACATCACATATCTTCATTCCTATAGGCGAAATCTTGTTGCGAGTCAGTATCGAACGAACATATTCGTCGGTAATGAAACCATCTGGAATACTGTCGATGATTTCAACTCGGATACCTTCACATATTCTCTCCTCTGCCTGTCCGCCGAAACGCCAGACTGCTATCACAAGGTAACCCAAAACGGCCACAAGCAAAAGTAACTTCAATACTGTTTTCATGATAATGGCTGCAGAATCTTGGTTATTTGTATTACATAATCTTCAATGTCGCCAGCCCCAAGGGTTATCAAAACATCAAAACCGCCTTGCCGTACCACATCAAGGATTTCATTCTTCATACACCTCTGGCGCTTGATGCCAGATTTTAGATTGTCATATATAAGATTACTCGTCACACCCGGAATCGGTTCCTCCCTTGCCGGATAAATATCCACAACACAAACATCATCAACCAACGATAGAGCATCGGCAAACTCACGATAAAAGTCGCGAGTTCGAGTATACAAATGAGGCTGGAAGATAACCTTTATGCGACGACCGGAATACAACTCCTTCATACTCTCAAGGCAATGTCGAATCTCTTCCGGATGGTGGGCATAATCACTTACATAAACCATTCGATCTGTTTTTACATGAAAATCAAAACGACGATCCACTCCACCAAAAGAAGCCATACCCTTACGAATCTCTTCTGCTGATGCACCCGCAATCTGCGCTAACGCAATAGCAGCAATTCCATTCTCTATATTGACACTTACAGGAACTCCGAGTTCTATGTCGGGAATATTGCCAAATGGAGAAACCAAATCAAAGATAATACGTCCATCTCCTATGCGAACATTCTCCGCATGGAAGTCTCCCTCCGCACGACTATATGTATAGAGAGATACACCATCCTGCACATTGGGCTTCATCTTCAACCCTGTGTGCATGACAAGATAACCTCCCGGCAAAATTAAATTACTATACTTGCTAAAACTTTCCAAATAAGCCTCTTCCGTACCATAAATATCAAGATGGTCAGCATCGGTCGCTGTGATGATACTGGCAAAAGGTGTAAGCCAATGGAAAGAACGGTCAAACTCGTCTGCCTCTATGACAACATAAGGACTCGAAGAACTCAAAATATAGTTTGTCCTATAATTCTTTGTTATACCACCAAGAAAAGCATTGCAATCCACGTGACTTTGATGAAGCAGATGGGCAGCCATGCTCGATGTTGTTGTCTTTCCGTGAGTACCTGCCACACAAAGTCCCTTGAGAGTTCGTGTCAAAGTACCAAGCACCTGAGCACGCTTCTGTATTACAAAGCATTGCTCGCGAAAGAACGCTAACTCGCTATGGTCAGAAGGAATTGCCGGCGTAAAGACAACAAGAGTATTTTCCTTGTCTCGGCACTGCATGGGGATAAGTTCTACATTATCCTCATAATGCACCTGTGCGCCTTCCTTGCAGAGTTGTTCGGTAAGTTCGGTTCGTGTTTTGTCATAGCCTGCTACAACTACACCACGGCTTATGAAGTAACGTGCAATGGCACTCATGCCAATACCACCAATGCCCACAAAATATACGGCTTTTATCTGTTCTAAGTTCATGGTAATTTCTGTTGTGCAAGTTTAATTACTTCTTGTGCGATAATGCGTGCAGAGTCTCGCAATGCCAAAGCCGCAGCATTCTGGCCAAGTTGTTGAAGTCTTTCTGTATCTGCAACCGTATCCAGTGCAAGCGGTATTATTGTTTCTGCAGCATCTTCATCGCGAACCAGTATTGCTGCATCCTTGTTGACAAGAGCCATTGCATTATGCGTCTGATGATCTTCTGCCACATTAGGACTTGGGACAAGGATACTTGGCTTCCCCAGCAAACATAATTCGCTAATGCTTCCTGCTCCTGCACGGCTGATGACAAGGTCTGCCAGGCAATAGGCTTGATCCATTCTGCTAATGAAATCGGTTACAACAAGATTACCCGGTTTACCCTTTACATCGAGCAGTTGTTCTATTTCTTTTTTATAATAACTGCCCGTCTGCCATATAAATTGAGCCGGCGAGGCTGCTATGCGGGAGAGATTTCGCATGACACTCTCGTTTAGTGTGCGTGCCCCCAAACTGCCACCTAAAAGCAGAATGGTAGGTTTCGTCGGGTGTAAGCCAAAGGCTGTGGCACACTCCTGACGTGTCAGCGATTCATTGAGCAGGTTTTGTCGCACAGGGTTTCCTGTGAGCAAAATGCGGTCTTTAGGAAAGAAACGTTCCATTCCCTCGTATGCAACGCATATCTTGCTGGCCTTTTTTGCCAGAGTCTTATTTGTAAGGCCTGCATAACTGTTTTGCTCTTGTATGAGGCATGGGATTCCCAATTCATAGGCTGCATTGAGAGTGGCAGAACTGGCATAGCCACCAACTCCCACTGCTACATGAGGCTGGAAATCTCGCAATGTCTGTTTCACCATGCGTTTACTGCGCAAGAAATCCATCAGAACGCTGATGTTACCTAACTTCCACAGAGGGCGAAGCAAGCCACGCACGGGCAATCCTATTATTTGGTATCCTGCAGCCGGCACACGTTGCATTTCCATTCTGCCTTCGGCTCCCACAAAGAGTATTTCTGTTTCGGGATTTATTTCACGCAAGGCATTGGCTATGCTTATTGCCGGGAAGATGTGTCCTCCCGTACCACCGCCGCTTATTATGATTCTTAGTTTTTCCATATACATTATATTATATTACGCCTCTGCTGTCGCCTGCGTGTTTTCTTCGTATTCCGGTTTACGTTTTGCTGTATGGCTCACGCTCAGTATCATTCCTATGTAGGTGCAGGTGATGAACAGACTTGTTCCTCCTCGGCTTACGAGTGGCAAAGGCTGTCCTGTGACAGGGAATGCGCCCACAGCAACTGCCATATTCATCATTGCCTGCACTACAATCATCAGCGCAAGTCCCATTACTAAATATGATGGGAACAGTGCCTTGCACCTGCGTGCTATTTGCATGGACCGATACATGAGTATCAGATATAGCGATAGGACTAAAAATGCTCCTGGGAAGCCCAACTCTTCGATGATGATTGCGTATATGAAGTCGGAAAAAGCCTGGGGAATGAAATCGCGCTGTCTGCTGTTTCCCGGGCCACGGCCAATGACATTACTTGTGGCAATGGCTACTTTGGCATAGGCCTTTTGAGGATTTTCGTGCGGTTTGAACTTGCTGGGATCTTCCGGACGCTCTTGTTTGTCGGTAATACGGTGAATCCATGTTGGCAGACGGTGCAAGGGTCCATCGGACATTTGCCATTCGGTGAGTGTTTCCTCCGGTATGGAGTGTGCGATGCCAAAGATGCCGCCTAAGCCCAAAAAGCCTATGCAGAGAGCAATGATAATTATCTTCTTGCGTATTTGTGCATAGAAACAGATGCCGAACATCACGAGGGCAATGATGAAAGCGGTGGATGCGTTCTCTGTAAAGATGAGAAGGATTGTGATGAATGCTGTGAGAGCAACTATCTTGAAGCCTGTGGGGCTGGCTCCCTTTTCATCGCGCAGAGAAGAAAGGATGAAGCAACTGAAGCCCACCAGACTCAGTTTGGCTATCTCGCTGGGTTGAAAACGGATGAAGCCTATCTCTATCCAACGGCCGGCATCGTTTGTCTTTTGTCCGATGACAAGCACAGCAATGAGCAGGAAGAGCGACAGGAACATGCCGGCGGTGCATGCTATCTTGAAGTAGTTGCAAGGAATAAAGTGTACAAGCCAAGCGATAAAGATGCCCATCAGCATAAAGGAGCCGTGTTGCATAATGGGGTCCCAATACGCTCCGGAGACAAACGTCATGCGCGAACTTGCACTGTAAACTTCTATCAGCGATATGGCGCAAAGCAACAGGAACACTGTCCAGACGCCTAAGTCGCCGTTTATCAGGCTTCCTTTCTTTATCTTATTTAATATCATGGTTTCTTGTTTTGCTTTTTTCTTATAGGTTTTTCACTTGCTCGCAGAACTGTTCGCCGCGATCTTCCATGTTCTTGAAGAGGTCGAAACTAGCGCAGCAGGGGCTGAGCAGTACGGTGTAGCCGGGCTTTGCCATGCGGTAGCAGGCTGCCACGCAGTCCTTCATGTTGTTGGTATCGGCAACGGGGATGCCCATTCCGTCGAAGAAGTTGTGGAGTTTGGTGTTGTCGGCTCCGAGATAGACCAGGCCGGCACATTTCTTTTGCACGAGGTCTTTGATGGCATTGTAGTCGTTGCCTTTGTCCAGACCGCCTATAATGAGGATGGTGGGGGTGGTCATGCTTTCGAGGGCATACCAGCAGGCATCTACAGTGGTTGCTTTGGAGTCGTTGATATACTGTACGCCGCCCACGCGTGCCACTTTCTGCAGGCGGTGTTCCACACCTTCGAAGTCGCTCAGGCTCTGGCGGAGCGACGCATCGTCGATGCCGCTGATGCGGGCTGCTATGCCGGCTGCCAGGCTGTTATACATGTTGTGTTTGCCGTGCAGACTGAGGCTTTCCTGCTCCATATTGAATGGTGTTGGGTTCTCGATGACGTACTTTCCGTCTGCGATGTAGCCTATCATGCCATTCTTTTTGATGATGCTGAAGGGGCACATTTTTGCCTTGATGCCATACTTCTTGAGTTCTGAGGAGATGACGGGGTCGTCGTTCCAGTAGATGAAGGCGTCTTCTTCTGTCTGGTTCTGCAGGATGCGCATCTTGGAGTCCGTGTAGTTCTGCATGGAGCCTTCGTAGCGGTCCAGATGGTCGGGTGTGATGTTCAGGAGGACAGCAATGTTGGCTCGGAAGTCGTACATGTTGTCGAGTTGGAAACTGCTGAGTTCTATGATGTAGTATTCATAGGTCTTTCCTTCTGCTATCTGGAGTGCGAGGCTTCGGCCGATGTTGCCTGCCAGTCCGACATTATAGCCTGCTTTCTTGAAGATGTGGTAGATAAGACTTGTTGTGGTGGTCTTTCCGTTGGAGCCTGTGATGCAGATCATTTTGGCATTGGTGTATCGTCCGGCGAATTCTATTTCGCTGATGATGGGTATGCCTGCTTTTTTCACCTTGCACACCATGGGTGCGTTTTCGGGTATGCCGGGGCTCTTTACGATTTCGTCGGCATTCAGTATGAGTTGTTCCGTGTGTGTGCCTTCTTCCCAGGGCACGTCGTACTGGTGGAGAATCTGCTTGTAGTTCTCCTTTATCTTGCCCATGTCGCTGACGAAGACGTCGAAGCCTTTCACTTTCGCCAGTGCTGCGGCTCCGACACCGCTTTCGGCTGCGCCAAGTATTACGATTCTTTTCATCTGTTATCTTATCTTCAGTGTTACGATGGCGAGTGACGCCATGATGATTGTTACTATCCAGAAGCGGGCGGTTATCTTTGATTCCAGCCAACATCCGGCGGGCCATTTGATGAGCACCTTGAAGTCGGCCGGCAGTTGTCCCGGTTTTACGCGGAAGGTGTCGTGCAGGGGGGCACGTTTTATGACGCGCCATTTCTGCCCACGGCGGTTGCCCATTTTGGCATAATTGGTCTGCAGGATAACGCTCAGGCTCTCCATGAGGAAGACGAAGCACAGCAGTGGCAGGAGGAGTTCCTTGTGCATGATGATGGCTGTGACGCCGATGATGCCGCCGATGGCCAGGCTGCCTGTGTCGCCCATGAACACTTGTGCAGGATAGGCGTTGTACCAGAGGAAGCCGATGAGTGCGCCAACGAAGGCACAGATGAAGATGACGAGTTCCTCCGAGCCGGGGATGTACATGATGTTGAGATAGGCGGCCATGTGGATATGACTGCTGACGTATGCCAAAATGCCCAGGGCTATGCACATGATGGCCGCATTGCCGGCGCACATTCCGTCCATTCCATCGTTCAAATTGGACCCGTTGCTGACTGCCATCACAATGAATGTGGTGACGAAGACGAAGAACACCCAGCCGGCTGCGGTCTTGTATTTACCCAGGAAGGAGAAGATGTCGGCATAGTTGAGGTTGTTGTTCTTGACGAAGGGGATGGTGGTGATGGTGCTCTTCACCTCTTCGCTGCGGTGCGTCACTACCTGTTCTGTGCCTTGCCTCTCGCCCTGAATGTTCTCGCAGATAACGGCGTCGGGGCTCAGCCACAGTGTGAGCCCTATCACAAGGCCGAGCACTGCCTGCCCCAGCAACTTGTAGATGGGACGAAGACCGTCCTTCGTGACCTTCATCTTGATGTAGTCGTCGGCAAAACCGAGCGCTCCCAGCCACACCGTGGTGAAGAGCATCATGAGCATATAGATGTTGCGCAAACGGCCCAGCAGCAGGCAGGGCAGCAGGGTGGCTACGATGATGATGATGCCGCCCATGGTGGGCACACCCTTCTTCTCCACGCCGTAGGGGTCGATGCTGGCATCGCGTTGAGCCTCGCTGCCATTGTGGTTCTTCATCCATTTAATGAAGTACTGGCCGAACCACATGGAGATGAGCAGACTCAGCACCAGCGTGAGCACGGCACGAAACGAGACATAGTGCCACAGATTGGCTCCCGAAACGCCATATTCGCCTAAATATCTGAACAGATAGTATAGCATTGAATGTATGTTTTGTTATATCTTTTTTTCTCTTCCTCTTTTGTCTTGTCTGCACCTCCGCGCTGTTCCTCCGTCAGAACCCTTAACCATTATTGGCAGAAAGGTTAACCATTACAGCCGGAAAGGTTAACCATTATGGGCAAAACCCTTAACCTTTCTGGGCAGTATGCCTTTTTGCCCGATGAAATGGGGCTTTTTTGCTTCGCTGTCCCGGCAGGGGAGACGCCTCTCCTCTGCCATTCAGGCAAGAGACAGACCGAAGGCTTCGCGTATGACCTCGTGATCGTCGAAGTGGTGCTTCACGCCCTGGATGATCTGATAATCCTCGTGGCCCTTTCCGGCAACCAGGATGACATCGCCCGGCTGCGCCATCGTGCAAGCAGTGCGTATAGCCTCGCGGCGGTCCACAATGCAGATGACACTGCGTCGCTGGCCTGCATCAAGACCGGCCAACATATCGTTTATAATCTCCTGCGGGTCCTCGTTTCGGGGATTGTCGCTTGTGAGAATCACACGGTCGCTGTTCCTCGCAGCCTCCTGCGCCATGAGCGGACGCTTGCCCTTGTCGCGGTTGCCACCGGCACCGCACACCGTCCAGCACTGGCCACGCCCTTGAAGAACCTCGTTGATGGTGTCGAGAACATTGACCAAGGCATCGGGCGTATGAGCATAATCCACAATAGCCGTCACGCCCTCCCTCGAGCGAATGGCCTCGAAACGACCGTTCACCGGCTTCTGCGCACTGAGCAACACCAATGCCTGCTGCGGCTCAACACCCAACATCACCGTCGCACCATAGACAGCAAGCAGGTTGCTGGCGTTGAAACGCCCCACAAACTGCACACTCACCTCCTGTGCGTCCACCTCCAGGTCCATACCCTCGAAGCTCTCATCCATGATGCGAGCCTTGAAATCTGCCGCCGAACGGAGCGAATAGGTCTTCACCTTCGCCTTGCAATTCTGCACCATCACCATGCCATTGCGGTCGTCGGCATTCACCACAGCAAAAGCATCCTCCGGCAAAGCATCGAAGAAAGCCTTCTTGGCATCGCGATAATTCTCGAACGTGCCATGATAGTCCAAATGGTCGCGCGTAAGGTTCGTGAAAATACCTCCGCTGAAACAGAGGCCGCCAATACGCTTCTGGCTGACACTATGACTGCTGACCTCCATAAAAGCATAGGCACAACCTTCGTCGGCCATCTGCCCCAAAAGGCGGTTCAGCGTTATGGGGTCGGGCGTAGTGCACTCCGTAGGAATCGCCTCGCCGTCAATATAATTGCAAACAGTGCTGCACAATCCGCACTTATAGCCAAACTGACGGAACATATTATAAAGCACCGTGGCAATCGTCGTCTTGCCATTCGTGCCGGTCACACCAATAAGATGCATCCGGCGGCTCGGGTCGCCAAAGAAATGCGTAGCCAACGTTCCCACCACATCATCAGTGCTGGGATAGACAAGATACGTAACATCGTCTGCCAACAACTCGGGACGCCTCTCGCATACCACAACACCGGCACCAAGTTCGATGGCCTTGCCTATGAAAGAGTGACCGTCCACCTGCGTACCACGCATAGCCACAAAGACAGCACCCTCCTTGACAAGACGGCTGTCTATCTCGATACCGGTCACATCACGGTCAATGTTGCCCACCACCTGCTGCGGCTTGCAATCCTCTATCAACTGCTGTAGTTTCATATCCCTTCGCATTTAAACTTCAAAAAGAACTTCTCGTCGAACTCCCAGTGCTTCCTCAATTCTATAATTTCTCTGCCGATGCCGTCAGAGTGATTTTCCTACCCCTGACCGCAACCGTGCCGGCAGGCAAATCCTGCTTCACTATCTGTCCGCAACCATTCACGCGAACACGCAGACCACGCTGTTGCAAAACATACACAGCATCCTTCACACCCATACCCGTAACATCGGGCACCTTGTCCAAAGACACCGTATCCGTCTCCACAATGTCAAGCCGCTTGTCCGACAGGCCCATGCCATCGACAATCGCTTCAGCACGCTCACGGCTGCCCCTCGTCACCGCAGGAACAAAGACCGAACTCGTGTCGGCAGCAGCAACAGCACTGCGCATCGAGTCGCGCGACATAATATACTGAGATATCTCGCTGAAAACAGGACCACACTGGCCACCACCCGAAGCAGGCAGACCTTGCTTCTTAATGCAGACAATACAACTGTATTTGGGTTCGTCACTTGGGAAATAACCACAGAAACTCACCATATACTTGCGGCTCGCATAAGAACCATTCTCGCTGAACTGAGCCGTTCCCGTCTTACCGCTCACCTTGAAAAGCTTGCCGCCATTGCCGGCCTTCTTACCCAAACCGCCACTCACCACATGCTCCAAGCAGTACTGAATGTCACGCAAAGTAGAAGGCTTGCAAATACGTTCCTTTATTACCTCGGTCGGGAACTCACGTAAAACCATACCATCCTTCAGTTCCGCCTTCACAAAACGCGGACGAACCATCTTGCCGCCATTGGCAATAGCATTGTAGAAAGTAAGAGTACTGATAGGAGGAAGCATCGTAACATAGCCAATACTCATCCATGGAAGGTCCGGCTTACTCCAATAACGCTCCTTGTTCTTCGGGTGTGGCACATAAGGCTCACCGCGTCCGACAAAAGGAAGATTGAGAGGAATGCCAACACCTATACGATGAAGCCCATCAACATAAGCCGAAGGATTGCCACCGTATGCCTCATCAATGATCTTGCTGACACCAATGTTGCTGCTCTGCCCAAGAATGTCCTCCACCTTGAGTTCCTTGTAACCACCTTTGTGCCAGTTGTGGTCCTTCATGTTCCTTCCATGCATCTTGACAATGCCTGGAGCACAATCCACAACCTTGTTCACATCAATCTTACCATCCTCGAGAGCAATCATGATACTGGCAGTCTTAAAAGTAGAACCGGGTTCCCAAAGATCGCTCACGGCATTGTTCTTCATTTCATAATATTCACCATCTGCGCCACGAGTAAGGTTGACGATGGCCTTCACATCGCCCGTCTTAACCTCCATCACCACTACAACACCTATCTCGCCGTTGACGTCCTTTTCCTTCATCTTGCTGCGAAGAGTCCGGTCTGCAAAGTCCTGTATGTTAATGTCTATAGTGGTAAGCAAGTCATGACCATTCTCTACCGGGACATCGATGATTGGAACTCTTCTGTTACGCACAATGGTATAATGCTTCTTGCCTGGCTTGCCACGAAGAATGCTGTCGAAACTTAATTCCAAACCACATTTTGGCAAACTTGTTGTGTCGTTATAAAGTTCGCCTATGGTGCGGCTGGCCAATCCTCCATACGGTTTCAGGCGGAGCAACATTTCGTCTGCATGAAAACCGCTGCGATACATGCTTTCTCTAAGGAAGGGTAATTCCTTGCAGGCACGGTATTGTACATAACTGGCAAGTTTTGGATAGATGCGCCAAGAATACTTTCCTCGCTGTTTCCCTTTTAGTAGTCGTTTGCGGAACCAGTCTGCATCGTAGTCGGGGAAGATGCGTGCCAGGCCTTTTGCCATGCTGTCGAGGTTTGCACGGAATGCTGTTTCGCGGAATGCTATGGTTTTGGCTTTGCTGAGAGAGTCTGGGTCTGAGACGGCAAAGTCCATATAAAGTGCATACTTTGGTACTGTGCCGGAGAGGACTTGGCGGTCGCAGGAGAGGATGTTGCCTCGGCTGGCCGGTATTGTTGCAGTTTTACTGTTGCGTCCGACTTCTTTCCAGTAGTCGCTTTCGGGCGGCAGCATCGTGTAGAGTGCTTTGCCGAGGATATAGATTCCTATCAGGCACATCAGCACGAAGATGACGATGTAGCGTTTGGGGGCTTTATCTTTATTGACTTGCTTCATCGTGTTTTAGTCCTTGATGTTAATGGTGTATGGTGCGATTTTGCTTGGTGCGAGTGTGCTGTCGCCTTGTTCGCGGAGTTTTTGTTCGAGTTGGCTTTGGCGGCAGAGGCGTGTGAGTTCGCTGACACGGGTGATGCTGCGGTAGCGCCAGTCTTTCAGTTCTGCTTCGAGTTCTGTTTCTTTCATCATTTCGACCTGTGCCTGATAGCCGTTGGTTACGTAGAGGATGATGCCGGCAAGGCAGAGCAGCAGCAGTTTCCACTGGCTGAGAAACCATCGTGGGATTGCATCCAGCATTTGGCGAAGACTGGCAACTGTCAGTTCGTCGACTTCGTCGTCGTCGCAGACCAAGGAGTGCATCAGTTTTTCTTTGTTGCTGATGGTTTCTTGGGCTTCTTGTGCTTCGATTTGTTGCTCTTCTTGTTTGTCGTATTCTATCTCTGCCATGGTGGGTTTGTCTATTGTTCTCTTTTCTTTGCCACACGTAGTTTTGCGGAGCGGCTGCGTGGGTTGCTGTTCTGTTCTTCTGCGCTTGGTGTGATGACGCTGCGGTTGACGGCTTCGAGTGGTGCGTTGCTGCATCCGAAGAGGTCGGTTACGACTTTTCCTTCGATGTTGCCTGCTTTGACGATGTTCTTGACCATTCGGTCTTCGAGCGAGTGGTATGTGAGGATGCTCAGTCTTCCTCCCGGGCGAAGTACTTCGGTTGTTGCGGCGAGCATTTGCCTGAGGGCGAGCATTTCGCCGTTGACTTCTATGCGGAGTGCCTGGAAGACGCGGGCCAGATCTTTCTTTTCGCGGTCGTATCCCATGAGTGGTCGTAGCACTTCGACGAGTTCTTTTGTTGTGGTAACGGGTTGCTGTTGTCGTGCTTTGACGATGGCTGATGCTATGCGTCGGCTGTTCTTCAGTTCTCCGTAGAGGTAGAGGATGTCGGAAAGTGCTTCTTCACTGTAGTCGGCGATGATGCGTTGTGCTGTGAGTTTGGCTCTCTGGTTCATCCGCATGTCGAGTGGTGCGTCGAATCGGAAACTGAAGCCTCGTCCTTCTTCGTCGAGGTGGTGGCTGCTTACTCCCAGGTCTGCCAGTATGCCGTCCACTTGTTCGTGCCCATAGTAGAGCATCCAGTTGCGCAGGAATCGGAAGTTGCTGCGTATGAAGGTGAAGTTTCCTTCGTTTTCCATGCTGCGGGCTCCTTGCTGTGCATCCTGGTCTTGGTCGAAACTGTAGAGGTGTCCTGTGCCTTGCAGGCGTCGGAGTATTTCGCGACTGTGTCCGCCTCCGCCGAATGTGAGGTCCACGTATATGCCTCCGGGCTTGATGTCCAAGCCGTCGACTGTCTCTTTCAGGAGCACCGGCACATGGTATTCCTCACATTTCGCGTACATATATATATTATATTATTATAAACTTTTACAGACCTTCCCGTATGGTGAAGGCCTTTGTTGTCTCTGTTTTTCCCCTCTGATGAGGAGGGGTTAGAGGGGATCTTTCATCATCTCTTCCAGGACGTTGGCCACTTCTTCGGGATCGCTCAGCAGTGCTTCGGCTGCCTGTCGGCTCCAGATTTCGATGGTGTTGTCAACGCCTATGAAACGCACATCGCTTTTGATGCCGGCGTGTTCCATGTATCGACGCGGGATGAGCATGCGTCCGCCGCTGTCGAGGGTGATGTTTTCGGCATCGGATGTAAAGAGCCGCAATCCCTGACGCTGACGGCGGTCGAAGGGATTGGTGCGGGCACGAACGGCATCGACCTGGGCATCCCACACGCTTTTGGGATAGAGGACGAGGCAGTTCTCGAAGATGTCGCGACGCAGGACAAGGCTTTCTTCCTCTTCCTTCTGCAGGATTTTGCGGAAGACGCTGGGCACGAAAACTCGTCCCTTCTCGTCCGTCTTGGCGTCTATGCTGCCTGTGAATCTCATTGCTCCTTACGTTTCGTTTTCTGGTTTCTGCTGCAAAGATATATATTTCCCCACAATTCCCCACACATTCTTTAAACTTTTTTTTCTTAGCCCCTTACGATATCCTGTTGATAACCTCGTTGCACGTTCGTGCTCCACTCTTCCGAAATGCCGTAAACAAAGGGCTTTCAGCGCATTATCGATTGGAGAAAAGGTGTGTTGAAAACTTTTTTCGGCGCATTGCAAAACAGGTGGGGAGAAATCTTCCTTTGTCGGGAAAACCGACACCTTTTGCCGCACCTGCAAACAAGGTTAACCTATTTGGCAAGAATGGTTAACCATTATCGGCATAATGGTGTGGCTTGTTGCAAAGAAAGGTTAACCATTCCGGCACACTTTGCAAACCCTGCCCATTTTAATTTCCCCTCAACCTTGTATAATGCACAAAATTTATTAATTTTGTCTCCACAACAAACAAAAAAATACAGTACTCTATGTCTCTCAAAAAACTTCTTTTGCCCCTGCTCTTCGCCACCACGAGTGTGGGAAATGCTGCCGACACGGTGACAGAATATCTGCTCCACACCGTCGATAGCGGAGAAGGCGGCTGGCCATGCCTCTTCTACGAACTCAACTACAACACCGACATCGCACAGGCAGAAAGAGCCAAATGGTACGGCCGCGACGAAGACGAAAGTTACTGGCGCGAAGGGCTGGGACCCTTCAGCATCGACGGCGAAAAATTCCTCGTCACACACTGGCAAAGCACCGTCCACCCTATTCTCATACGACGCCACTTCACACTTACAGCCGACGACCTGGCGAAAATCGCCGTCGGAGTCGTCACACTCACATACAGTTACGACGAGAACCCAAAATTCTGGCTCAACGGAACACAGCTTGCCACCGCCACAGGATGGAACGACAACAACTACGCAACCTACCAACTCGCCTCCCCAAAGAAACGACTCCTGGTGGAAGGCGACAACATACTCTGCGTATCACTGCAACAAGGAAGCGGCGGCGGACACATCGACTACGGCCTGACCGTAAAATACGACCCCCTGCACACCGACATCATCCTTACCCCCGAAGAAGAAGAAACCAACACAGCCTACAACCTGATGGGGCAAAAAATCTCACACACAGGCAAATACCAAGGCATCATCATCAGCAACGGCAAAAAAATACTCCACAAAAAATAACCACCCACACCAACACACATGAGACAAACACACCTCACACTCATCACCCTGCTGCTCCTGACACCCTCCATCGCCAGCCAGGCACAGACCACAACAACCATCGTCGATAGCCCCAACCGACAGGAAGTCAGCACAAACTACACAAACTTCCGCGCACCACTGCAGCAAACACCACTCCTGAAACTGCCCGTCGGCAGCGTACAACCCAAAGGATGGCTGCGCAAAAACCTCGAACTGCAACGCGACGGACTCAACGGACAACTCGGAACTGTCAGCGCATGGCTCGACAAAAACAACAACCAATGGCTCTCCAACCAAGGCGACCACGGATGGGAAGAAGTACCCTACTGGCTCAGAGGATACACCAGCCTGGCATACATCCTCAAAGACGAAGCCATGATAAAAGAAGTGGAAGTCTGGATAAAAGCCGTGCTGAACAACCAAAGCACCAACGGAAGACTCGGACCCGACGGCTACGACGGCTCAAGCCCCGACCTTTGGGCAAAAATGCCCATGCTCTGGGCTCTCCAAACATACTACGAAGCCACTGGCACATCACGCATCCTCACAGCCATGAACCGACACTTCAAATGGGAACTCACCATTGCCGACGACAATTTCCTGAAAGGACTCTGGCAAGAAAAACGCGGTGGCGACAACCTCTGGAGCGTACTCTGGCTCTACAACCGCAATGGCGATAAGTCCATACTGCCACTCATCGACAAACTACATCGCGCCACATCCGACTGGACAATGCAAGGCAACCTGCCAAACTTCCACGGCGTAAACGTGGCGCAAGGCTTCCGCGAACCCGCAACATATTATATGTATACAGGCAACAAGGAAATGCTTGATGCCACCTACCGCGCCCATAACGAGATGCGCAACCGTTTCGGACAGATGCCGGGCGGCATGTATGCGGCCGACGAAAACGCACGAGCCGGATACTACGACCCGCGAAACGGTGCCGAAACCTGTGCCATCGTAGAACAAATGGCAAGCGACGAAATTCTCATGGGCATTACCGGCGACATCTTCTGGGCAGACCATTGCGAAAACGTAGCCTTCAATTCCCTGCCCGCAGCCCTTATGCCCGACATGCGCTCCCTGAGATACATCACATCGGCAAACATGGCCATCAGCGACGAGAAGAACCATGCTCCCAGCATCGACAATGCCCTGCGAGGCATGCTCTCCATGAGTCCGTTCAGTTCCCGCTGCTGCCAGCACAACCATGGCATGGGGTGGCCCTACTTTGCCGAGCACCTTGTCATGGCAACAGCCGACAATGGGCTTGCTACAATGCTTTATGCTGCCAACGAAACGACGGCCCGGGTGGGCGACGGTGTGTTGCTCCGAATGGAAGAAGAGACGCATTATCCTTTCGACGAAACCATCACACTAACCCTACACCCCGAGCAAAATGTTGCCTTCCCGCTTTATCTGCGCATTCCGGCCTGGGCAGAAGGCGCAACTGTCTGCGTGAATGGCGAAGACCAGGCCATAGGGGCTGCTGCCGGACGCTATGCCTGCATCCAGAGAGAGTGGAAGGAAGGCGATGTTGTGCAAATACGTTTCCCCATGACGGTGCGCACCACTGTCTGGCAACAGAACAAGGCGTGTGTCAGTGTGGACTATGGACCGCTCACGCTTTCGCTGAAGATAGACGAGGAATACGAGCCGCACGACAGTCGCGACCCTGAATTCGTTCAGGACGACTCGCATTGGCAGGAAGGTGTTGACGCATCGCTTTGGCCGTGTTTTGTGCTGCGTGCGAAAAGCGAATGGAACTACGGACTGGTGGTCGACGAGCAGAATCTTCCCGTCAACTTCAGTGTGCAACGTAAGCCTTACCCGGAAAACGACCTGCCTTTCACGCTCGAAAACGTTCCACTTGAGTTTACTGCTGTCGGCCGACAGATACCCTCTTGGGGATTCGACGCTACGGGTATGACCGACTTCCTGCCTACAAAGTATGCCCGTCGGGCAACGGAAACGACTCCCATCACTCTTGTGCCGATGGGTGCAGCCCGTTTGCGAATCTCGGCTTTCCCAAGAGAAAAAGAGTAAGCCTACACGTATTCGAGCGTCAGAAGCCTTTCGGGAGAGAATACAGCCTGTGCCGTCTGGAGCAAATCCTCTGGCGTAATGGCATCGAGCCGCTCGAAGAGTTGCTCTTTTGAGAGCGTTTGTCCATAGTGAAGATAACGCTTTGCCATGCCGATAGCCACATTCTCGAAGTTATCGTAGGAGATGCCTATCTGCCCTTTCAGGCGGCGGCGAGCACCATCGAGCGTGCGCTGCGACATCGGTTTCTGCATCAGGCGGTCCAGTTCATGAGTGACAAGCCGACGGCAACGGGCCCGGTCTTTCACATCGCAACCATAATATACCGACCACAATCCGGTGTCGGTGTAGGCAACACAGTTGCTCTCTACCGTATAAACCAAACCGTTGCGTTCGCGCAAGGCAAGGTTCAGGCGGCTGCTCATAGCCGGTCCGCCCAGCAAATTGCTCATGAAGTAGAGATGTAAATGTCGCGGATCGGTGGCACCGAATGCTTGTGTTCCGATGATGACATGCGCCTGGTGTGTGTCCTTCTTGCGGGTGATGCAGGAAACATCCCGTGGCACGTCGGAAATAATGGTGTGGCTCGTTGGTAATAATGCTGTGGCTCGTTGGCAATAATGCTGTGGCTTATTGCCGATAATGGTGTACCATGTTTTTTCTGCCATACGCACAACCTTCTCCGGATCCACATTGCCCAAAACGTAGAGCAACATATTCTCGGGGTGATACAAGCGCTGGGCAAAGCCTTCCATATCGGCAGTGCGGAAGGTGCGGAGTGTTTCCGCATCGCCCAGGATATTCCTTCCCAACGGATGTCCCGGGAATATCAGGCTCTCAAACTCGTCGTAGATATGTTCCGCAGGCAAGTCACGATAACTTTCTATCTCGTCTATGACAACCTCAACCTCGCGCGACATCTCCTCCTGGGGATAGGTGCTGCACAAGGCAAGGTCGAGCAAGAGGTCGATGGCACGGGCCACATGTTGCTTTGGAGAAGTACAATAATACACCGTTTCCTCTTTGCCCGTATAGGCATTCAGTTCCCCGCCCACATTTTCCATACAGGAGATAACCTGTCGGGACGAACGGTGTTGGGTTCCCTTGAACGACATGTGTTCGGTGAAATGCGCCATGCCGCTCTCACTTGCCAGTTCGTGGCGCGTGCCGGCCCTGACGGCAATGCCCATATAGACGGCATCCGTCTGCCCCGGAGCACAGATGATGCGCAGGCCTTGGGGCAAGGTATGGGTGAAAAAAGGTTGACTTGAGCCTGCCATTGCTATATGACTTTTCTGCTTCTTCCCTGCATTCTGCGACGAATCGATGCAGGAAACTGAAAAAGGCGGGAAGCAACAATGCTACCCGCCTTCCTCTTATCTTGTTTAAAACTTAGTTCTTGAAGAATTCCTTAACAGAGTCATTGTGGACCATTTTCTCTTCGAAAGAGTATGAACCATTCACGGGGTTCTTCAACATCTTGATAACCTTAGTATATGTACGGCCATCGGTTTTGCCCGATTGAAGGGTCGCAACTGCTTTTTTTGCCATAGTATTGCTTTTTTATTTACTTGATTTCCTTATGAACAGTCACCTTCTTTAAGATAGGATTGTACTTCTTGAGCTCAAGGCGCTCGGGAGTGTTCTTTCTGTTCTTCGTGGTGATATAGCGAGATGTACCGGGCAGACCGCTCTGCTTCATCTCTGTGCATTCCAGAATTACCTGAATTCTGTTGCCTTTAACTTTCTTTGCCATTTCGTTACTCCTTCGTTCTTTAACCGATTACACGAATATCCTTCCAATCACAATAACCCTTGGCCACGGCGTTCTTCAAGGCAGCATCGAGTCCTACCTTATTGATATAGCGCAGACCAGAAGCACTGATGCTCAGGCTGATCCAGCAGTCCTCTTCAACATAGAAGAACTTCTTGGAGAACAGGTTCACGTCGAAGTGACGCTTGGTGCGACGCTTGGAGTGCGACACGTTATTGCCAATCATGGCTTTCTTACCGGTAATTTGACAAATCTTAGACATTTCTCTCTTTTCCTTTTTAGTCTATTCCAATAGACGACTTTTTCCAAACCGGCTGCAAAGGTACGACATTTTTTCATTCTGCCAAGCATTTTCCGCTTTTTTCTTATTTATTTGTGTGATTTTGTGCATAATGTGGCGAGCAAAGGGGTGAGGTTTTAGTATCTCCGAGTACGTTGTGTAGCAAAAGCAGGAGCATGGGTTACTTGTATGAGGGTGGCGCAACCCGTGTTCCCCACTTGCTGTTTGGCTTGTCGGAAGTGTGGTATTTGAGATGCGCACCCTCGGAAAGTTGTTCCCAAGGTATCCATGTTCCATTGACAGGCTTGCCATCGAGACGCATAGAGGTGATGTATGGCTTGCCGTCTTGAGTGCTTTCCGAGACAATTTCCTTGCCGTTGGGTAGATGTATACATATATAAGGGAACGAGGGAGTGCTTAAGGCGAAACCTGCCACGCCTGGTATTTCAGGATAAAGTCCGAGGCTTACCCAAACATACCATGCACCCATTGCACCAAGATCATCGTTGCCCGGCAAACCATCTGACACGTCGAGATAGATTTCCTTCAATACACGTTTAATGACTTCCTGCGTTTTCCAGGGCTGGCCTAACCAGTTATACAACCAGGGAAAGCCGAAGCAAGGTTCGTTTCCAGAAGCATACCAATCCTCGTGGTAATCAGCATCGAGCCGACGGAAGTACTCCTCAAGTCGCACTTCGGCAGAGTCGCGGCCACCAATTATCTGTATGAGTCCGTCTATATCGTAGGGGACCATCCAAAAGAAGTCTTTGTATGTTGCCTCACGGAACCCTTGTGACAGTGGCTTCCAACTGCCGTTGGCATTGCGCGACTGTATCCATTTTACATCGGGATTATATAGTCGTTTCCAGAATCGGGTGCGTTTCATGTATTCTTCGGAGAGTTCTCTGTCGCCAAGTGCTTCGTGGGCAAATCGGGAGATGGCGAAGTCTGCCGACATATACTCCAGTTGGACGGATGCATCCATGTTGCCTGTTTCGAGATAGACTTGCAGTCCGGGTCGTGTTTCGTAGTTCTGGCATCTGGCTCCGGGCACTTCTGCTCCGCGCCGCATCACTTGGAGGGCGGTTTGTGTGTCGAAGTTTTTGGCACCCCATATCCATGTGTTTGCGACGATGATGCTCGAGGGGTCGCCTTCCATGATGCCGGTTTCCCAGTTGGCAACCACCCATCGGGGGAAGGAGCCCCCGCCCTGGACGGCGAAGTCGATGTGCGATTGGGCGATGTCGGCTGCGACATCTGGTTCGAGCATGGCGAGCAGTTGTGTTTGTGTGCGATAGGTGTCCCAGTTGCTGAAGCCGGTGTACTGGCGTGAACGAGACTTGTGTATGCGTTCGTCGGCTCCCATGTATTCGCCGTTTGCATCGCTTGCGAGGCTTGGATGTATCAGTGCGTGGTAGAGATGTGTGTAGAATTGTTGCTTACGGCTTTGGTTTGTTCCGTCCACTTCGATGCGTCCAAGACATTCGTTCCATTTGCTTTCTGCTCGTGTTGCCACGTCGTCGAAGTCCCATCCGAGTTTGTCGGCTTTGAGGTTTTCCTTTGCGTTTTCTATGGAGACATAAGAGAGGGCGAAGCGGTAGAGTAGTGTTTTCTCCTGTTCGGCATTGAAGGTGAACCAGAATCCCGAGTTGGGTCCTTCTGCGAAGTTGGGGCCGGCGAGAATTTTGTCTTGTCGCCAGATGCCGCGTTCGCATGAGGGGCGGCTGAATTCGCCTGCGATGTAGACTTTATAGGGTGTGGGATATGCTTCGCCGCAGAAACTTCCGCCTGTGGCATATCCTTCGAAATGGCTGTCATCTGTCATGCAGACGGCGGCTTGGCTGATGCGTGTCGATGCGATGCCCGAACCGATGATGACGGTGCCGTAGCGGGCGTCGGAGGGGAAGGTGAAGCGTCCCATGCCGGAGCGTTCGGCAACTGTGAGTTCTGCCAGTACGTCGCCGTTCACTTTCGCGCGGTAATAGCCTGCGTGCCCCTGTTCGTCGGTTACGGTGTAGCCGGGTGTGCGCATGTTGCCGGGCGAGGCTGTGAGTTTGCCTTTCAGGGGGAACATGGGGAAGTTTCCCAGGTTGCCGCAGCCGCCTCCGCTGTACTGGTTTGCCACGAAGCCGGCATTCTTTTCGAAGTAGGTTGGTGTGAACTGCACCATGCCATGCGGATATGTGGCACCCGGGCAGATATAACCGGAAGCCAGACCGTGGGTCGTTCCGGAGCCAATGAGTGTGTTGACAAGGCGGGCATAGTTCGTAGAGGCATGGGCTGAAGTCATTGTGAGGGCATGGAGCAGCATGATGGCAAGCCTTCTGAGGTGTGTGTGTTTCATAATATTATCTGTTTGTCGTTTCGATTGTTGTTCTTCGCCTTTCTTGTCCATAGGATATGGCGAGGTGTGTTTACTTGAGTATGTTGTATCGGAAGTAGTCTGTCTGGACTTTTCCGCCTTGTGATTCTGTCGGGTTGTAGGCATAGAGTCCTATATGTGCGCCTTTCCAGTGTCCGTTGTGCATGGAGAATGGTTGTCCGGCCGGTGTGTAGTGTTTGCCGTCGGTGCTGTAGGAGAATTGGTGTATGTTCTGTTTGCTGTCGATTGTGATTCGGAGATAGACGATTTTTCTGCATGGTTCCAGTATGGTTCGCTTGCCGTCGTCTTCTATGTAGATGTGTCTGTTGCCTTTTTTGCAGACGCCTATTCCTTTGAATTCCTTTCCCATGCAGAGTAATCCTGTGTGGTCTCCGTCGCGAAGTTGCGAGCAGTCGATGCGTGTTGTTGCTTCGCTTTTGTATCCCATTGTTTTTTGGCAGAGTGTTCCGCGTGCGTCCTTGATGCTGGTGGCAGGCAGTATGTGGCGGGTGAGCCATCCTTGTCGTTCGGTGAGGTTCCATGCGGTGTCCACGGGGTTGTGGTTCCATTGCCATTGTGGCCCGAGTTGTCGTTGTTTTTGGCCTATCCAGTAGGGTTGTTCTGCTGAGAATTCGTCGGTGCTTGCCGGCAGGAATGTTGTTGTTGTCTGTGTGGGTGCGGTCCATACGGGTACCGGTTCGCCTATGCCGTTGCCGTCTATGTCTGTGCCTACGAGTGGCCAGTTGTCTTTCCAGCGTGCGGGTTGGAGGTGTACGACTCTGCCCAGGGGCTGTGTGTCCTGGAAGTGTATGAACCACCATGTGTCGTCGTTGTGTTGGAGGAGTGCTCCCTGGTGTGGTCCGTTGATGGTTGTTGTGCCTTGTTCCAGTACGATACGTCGTTCGTAGGGGCCGTAGATGTTTTTTGAGCGGAGCACGGTTTGCCAGCCTTTGCTGACGCCTCCTTCGGGGATGACGAGGTAGTAGTATCCGTTGCGCTTGAGGAATTTTGTGCCTTCGGCAATGGGGCCTTCATAGACGGTCACGCCGTCGTCGAGGAGTCTGGTGCCGTCGGGGCTCATCTTGTGTATGATGATGGGGCCTGCTCCCAGTTGGCTGCGCCCGAGATAGGCTTGCCCATCTTCATCCCAGAACGGGCATGGGTCTTCCCAATACTTTACGTCTTTCACGCAGTGCAAGGGTGTCCAGGGGCCTTCGGGCTTTTCGGCTGTCGACATGAAGAGGCCTTCGTAGGGTGTGCAGAAATAGATGTAGAAGCGGCCGTTATGGTGGCGTATGGCCGGAGCCCACGAGCCGCCGCCATATTGGTTGTTCGTGTCGTAGCCAGGCAGTTCGATGCGGTCGTACACTTGGCTGATAATGCGCCAGTTCATCAGGTCGGACGACTCGAGCACTTGCATTCCCATGAAGTGGAAGTCGCTCGCCACCATGTAGAATTTGTTGTTCGCGCGCACCACATCGGGGTCGCTGTAGTCGGCATTGAGAATGGGGTTCTTGTACGTATTGTTCTTCTGGTCGCCCCACTGAAGCGGTGGTTGTGCCAGCGAGGCGGCTGCCGTCGAGGCAACAAGCAAGAGCATGGAGGAGAGCCTCCTTAGAGTTGTTTTTCTCATAAAATCATCCTTTCCGTCTGCCACATTATGGCCTGCTGTCTGCAAAGATATGATTTTCCTCCGACACTGCCTAATCTTTCGCCCAAAATAGGTTAACCTTTCCGGGGCAACAGGCTGGCAAGGCTGATAATTTCGGTCAGCAAGAGGCGATTATTCCACGATTTTTTCGTAGATTTGCAGCAGTTTGAACCCACAGACCATGCAAATGAAAAAACTCCTGCTTGGCCTTGCCCTGATGCAAGTTGCCGTTTTGTGTGCCGAAGATTTCGTTGCCACATCGCCCGACGGAAGCCTGAAAGCCACCGTTTCCTTTACGGATGGCAAACTCTCATACTCTGTCAGCCGAGACGGCAGAATGCTCGTCTCCGAGTCGCCACTCGGGCTGAGACTCTCCACCAGCAACCTCACGGAAAGTCTGGAACTGGTGGAGGTGGATTCCGGCACCGTTGACGACAGCTACACACTGCCCGTGGGCAAACGCAGCCAATACCGCGACCACTGCAACACCCTCACACTTACAATGAAGAGGAACACTTGGAGGATGAATGTCCTGTTCCGCCTCTACGACGACGGCTTTGCTTTCCGGTATCTTCTCCCAAAGTATGGCGGACACGCTTCCGCTACACTTATCGACGAGGCGAGCCGCATTCGTGTGGCAAACATCAAGAGCACTACGGCCTGCCGCTTCTTGGGAAACTCGGGTGGCAACGACCCTAACTACCCCAACGAAGGACTCTATACACAATACGACAACTGGCAAACACTCCTCCACACAGGCGACGCCCGCTACAACTCCCCTACCCTCGTCCATAACGGCAACGACTATCTCCTCATCTCCGAAGCCGACTGCCGAGGCACCTTCTGCACTTCGCTCACCAAAGCCGAGGAAACGGAAGGCGAGTTCTCATACAGCTGGACAGGTCAGACAAAGGATTATGCCGAGGACAAGATGCATCGCATCACTTGCACCCTGCCTACCCAAACGCCTTGGCGAATGGTGGTGTGCGGCTCGCCGAAGACTATCTTCGAGACCACAATGACCGAGAATCTCTGTCCACCTACCGAGATGACCGACCTAAGTTGGATTAAGCCAGGCGTCTCTGCCTGGTACTGGGGAGGCTCCGACGGCGGAAAAAGCGAAATAACAAACACCTATGGCAGCCTGCAAAAAGGCGAGTGGGCTCACTGCGAACTGGCAGCCGACATGGGATGGAACTACTATCTCATCGACGCAGGCTGGAACAACTCCTGGTTCCCAACCTTCGTCAACAACGCCAACGCCAAGGGCGTGGACTGCCTGCTCTGGGGAGACTCCAGACTCATCTATAGCAAAGCCTTCTCAAACGAGAACATGGATGCAACACTGAAACAGTGGAAAGACTGGGGCATCAAAGGCATCAAAGTCGACTTCTGGGAAGACGAATCGAAAGAAGCCATGGCACGAATGGAAAAACTCTACCAGACAGCAGCCAAACACCACATGCTCGTCAACCTCCACGGCTGCACACGTCCTTCTGGCCTACGCCGCACCTATCCGCACATCATGACCCAAGAAGGCATCTACGGCGGAGAACAACAATTCTGGAACCCAAAGTTGAACACCGCACAACACCACCTCGACGTACTCTTCACCCGCAACGTAGTAGGCGCCATGGACTTCACGCCTGGCGACTTCGCCACCTGGCGAGGCAGCCTCCTCACACAAAGAAGCCAAGGACACCACCTCGCTCTGACAACACTCTTCGAGAGCAGCATCGTACACATCGCCGAAAGCGCAGAAAACCTCAAGTACTTCATCGGAAAAGACATCATGAAACGCCTGCCCGCCGCCTGGGACGAAAGTCTGCTCGTCGAAGGCAATCCCACCTCCTTCGCCACTGTTGCCCGCCGCAAAGGCAACGACTGGTGGGTGTCCGGCATCAGTGTCAACGAACGCACCTGCCATCTGAATCTGAACTTCCTCAAAGAGGGAACAACCTACACAGCATACATCTACCGCGATGGCTCCTGCCGCACCGACCTCAAGTTCGAGAAGAGACAAGTAACGAAGGACACGACCCTCAGCCTGAAGGAACTGAGCGAGGGCGGCTTCCTCGTGCAGATATCTCCCGACGCCAACCTCGATATTCCGCTTGCTCGCACCACATACGAGGCCGAATCCAATAAAAACACACTGGCAGGCAACCCCCAAAGAAAAACATACTCTGCACTCCATGCCTCGGGAGGCAGCTTTGTCGGCGACCTCGGAAACGGCGGCAAGATACAGTTCAACCGCATCAAGGCCACTCACGACGGCGAGTACATCCTTACCTTATATTATATGTCGCGAGACACGCGCCCGGCCAAGCTCTTCGTCAACAGCGAACAGATTGGCGACACCATCATCTTCAAGGACAATGGCGACTGCACCAGCTCGTGGGATCCCGACGGCATGGGATGGAAAATGATACCCATTCAACTGAAGAAAGGCTCCGCCAACACCATCACTATACAAGCCTTCGACAACCTGTGGGCACCCAACTTCGACCGCATCACCATACATCCTGTCCTCTCCGATGAAGAGGTGACAGCCATCAAAGACCCTAAAAACCCTAAAGTCCTTAAAGACCCTAACTACTTCGCCCTCGACGGCCGCAAGCTGGCAGGCACTCCTGCGCGGGGCATTTACATTCACGACGGAAAGAAACTCTTGAAACAATGAGACACACAACACTTCTGACATTCCTTGCCTGGGCTCTCTTCTGCTCGGCACAGACCGCCCAAGACGCCTGCACCAGCATCATGGTAGGCAAACAAGCATCGACCGACGGCTCGGTCATGACCAGCCACACCTGCGACTCGTGGTATCGCACATGGATAAGCATCGAACCCGCCAAGGACTATCCGCGCGACACAATCATGAGCATCTACGAAGGCTTGATGCACACAGAACACAGGAAAGACATGACAGGCGTCAAGGAAAAAGGCACCATTCCACAAGCACGCCACACCTATCGCTTCCTCAATACCGCCTACCCCTGCCTGAACGAAAAACAACTGGCCATGGGCGAAACAACCATAAGCGGTCGCGACACACTGCAAAACAAAAAGGGGCTCTTCTTCATCGAGGAGTTGCAACGCGTCGCCCTGCAACGCTGCACAACCGCCCGCGACGCTATTCGCCTGATGGGCAACCTTATTAAAGAATACGGCTATGCCGACAGCGGCGAATGTCTCACCATTGCAGACCAACACGAAGTCTGGATATTCGAAGTCTTCGGCGAAGGCCCCAAGAACATCGGCGGCGTGTGGGCAGCACAACGCATCCCCGACGACGAAGTAGCCGTCAGCGCAAACATCTCACGCATCGGCAAACTGAATCTCGACGACACAGACTACTTCATGGCCTCGGACAACGTCTTCACCGTTGCAAAAGAACTGGGACTATGGGACGGAAAAAGCGAGTTCTCCTTCTGGAAAGCCTATTCCGGAGGCAACTACTTCAATGAACCGAAGAACTACAGCGTGCGCGAACTCTTCATCATGCAACAACTGGCTCCCGATGCCAACTTTACCAACGATATGGAAGAACTGCCGCTCTCGGTGAAGCCAAAAGAAAAAGTCTCCGTCGAGAGGGTTTCAAAACTCTTGGGATCTTATTACGAAGGAACAGAACAAAGCCTTTCCTGTCGCATCGACTCCCTGGCCAAAGGCAACGGAAAGGTAAAACTCAAAGGCGGCAAGCCCCTGATAAGCAACCCCTGGATGCGTCCCGACGAGATACGACGCTATGCCGGACTGCTCAACGACTCCACGATGCAGAACATCCGCACCGTCAGCGTGTCGTGGTGCGCCTACAGCACCGTCATCCAACTTCGCTCGTGGATGCCCGACGACATCGGCGGCGTAGCATGGATATCACTCGACAACCCAGGCCAGTCGCCTCGTTTCCCAGTCTTCTCCGGCAACACAGAATTGCCGATGATGCTTGACGTTTGTGGCCAACATCGCCAGCGTGAAGATGCCGCACTCTGGCACTACCGCGAAGCCAACCGCATCTCTTCCATGAGATGGGGACAGACACGCAAATCCATCCTGTCGGCTCAACAATACTTCCTCGACAAGGCCGAGCGTGAACAATCCTTCGTAGAACAAACCTGGTGGAACACCGACGAGAAGAAACGGACAGCCTTCCTCAACGGCTACACTGCCGACTTCTTCAATGCCACCATCGGCCGTTGGGACGAACTCGCCAAGAAATACTGGCGACAGTTCTGGTCCGGCTTCTGAAGACATCGCCAGTGTATCTTGCACGACACACTACGAAATTGACAGTCTAAAGCCGCAGATGCCATTACATCTGCGGCTTATCTTGTTGTTTGTGTTGTCTATGTATAATTGGAACCAAAGCCCCAAAAGATACCCTGACAGGCATCATATCTTGCCATAATACTCGAAATATGAAGTGTCAGTCATGGGGGAATGGTATGTTATATCGTCAATAAAGAATGCAACCATTCCGCGAACCTCAATAGGCAAAGTCTTGTCTTCTGTGATGTGCCGGATTTCTGGGGAACAGTCGGACATCATGGATATATATTCCTCGTTGATAAAATATGATTTATTACTATGAATACAACAGCGCATTTCGGCTTCCCAGAAGCATGCGATATATCTTTCCTTTTCGGTTTTATAGTGTCTGTAGGGATTGGTCTCTTCGCCTTTATAATAGCGGCAATACTTTATAAATTCATTTTCCATAGTCAAAGATAAAATCCGCGCCACCTTGAGGGTTGTGAGAATAAGAGAAAATCACAAAAGAAGCCAGCATCTTTTGTACAAACTCTTCTTCAAAACTGTTTATAAATTCTTTTGTTTCAGGGAATGATTCGAAGCACATTGAAAGCATATTAAGACGTTCCCAGTCTTTCTGGTTGTTATCATAAGATGTGACATAGCCTCGTTCAAGATACCAAAATCGATTATAGTTCAAGTTTTCCGGAATGGTTTCTTCTCCCTTGTAGTATTTGCAGTATTTAAGATATTTATTCTTCTCCATCTTCGTCTGGCGATTTAGACATTATGAATAAATAGACTCTGCCTCTGAAAACAAAACGGGGTTATCGTTCAGCATTGTGTAGATTATAGGCATTCGTGTAGGCATCGGTGTCACGTCATCCCCATAAGATTTGCCAACAAAGTTATAAACAAATTTCTACTCCTTATCTGCAACTGCAATGTTTTCTGTAAAAGAACCTCAGATTTACAACTCGAGTTGTCAACAAGACGACTATCTCCGCTCGCTGAAAGAAGAAAACCTTGCACCGAGGAAAGAAGTGGATAGGCCAGAAAGAACTTTTAGATCGAAATTCTTAAGAAAATCCATACTGCCACACAGATGTCTTCCATGATTCCCTTTTGCTCCATTTCTTCCGAAAGTTCGCACCTCGTTGGGGGGTTTGTGCCGCTGAAAGACATCGTTCGGCTCGGATTTCCATACTCCATGCCCCGTAAACGCCGCCTCTACCCTACCCTTTGGCGTCGAAAATGCCCCTTTTCTTACACTTGGTGCGAACTTTAGGAACTTTTTGACGACGCTTCATCTGCCAATAATCTACATTATTATATATATGGAGCTTCTTGGTGCGAAGTTTGGGAACACACAACAGGCAGAGGTGCGGACTTCGTGTACATTTCTGCCTTCAAGTGCGAAGTTAAGGAACATTTCTCGGCCTTTTTGCGTCGTTAACTGCCTCTTGGTGCGAACTTCACGCACATTTTTGAGGCATTTTCAGGGTTCTGCAATGAAAGTTGGCAGCAGAAACAGATTTAGTTCCCGAAGTCCGCACCTCATGGAGACATTTCAAGTGTGTCGGTGCGAACTTTAGGTACATTTTCTTGTCCGAGAGTTATCTTTTGGTGCAAAACGGACTTTTCTAAATTGAAAAAAGACACCGAAAAGGTGCGCTCTTTTCTTTACAAGGGAGATGATTTGCGAAAAATCATACATTTCGCTGCCATTTCGGCACTGTAGAAAGTATGCTTTGTAACTATCTGAAAACAAGGCTCTAAATTTAACGTGTTAAAATGGCAAAATAAACGTGTGAAGTTTGCCATTTACACGTGTGTGATTGGCCGACTTCACGTGTGTAATTTACGAACATCACATGTCGTGTTGGAAAACCACACAGGGGAGATGCCGAAACATACGCTGAAAAGTGACGAAATACTGCGAAATTTCTTTACAAGATTTTTAGCCTGTATTGAAAATAAGTGCATTTCGAGGTTCAAAACATGCCCAGAAAAGGACAAAATCGGTCCGTTTGGAGCAAAATGACACTCCAAACGAAAACCGACTTTCATATAATAGTAATGGGGATTCTATTCTCGTGAACCGGACACTCCCCTACTCTGCCTTTGAACGCTCGACGGCGACGGTGGCGTTTAAACCCACTGATAGACGCAGTCCTCGTACTGCTCAAGTATGCGAACAGCCTCTGCATCAAGTCCTTGTCCCTCCTTGTAGTGCTGCTTTAGGAACTGATGGAGCGCTGCACGAACAATGTTCTGCTTCTCGTACTTCTGACGGAAAGCAATGTAGTCCAGCGCATTACGGTCGTCCTCGCCCGTAAAGAAAGTGAAACCGCCAACCTTTTGAATGGTACAAACGCGACGCAAAGGCTTCTGCGCAGGTGTCTCTTCAACTATCTTATGGCGCACTGCCTCGTTGCTTGCCAACGGCTTTGGAGCGATAAAGTTTTGCGTTGCCTCCTGTGCCACACGGCTGATATTTAATGTTTTCTTCTTGATTGCCATAGTGTTATGTCTTTTTCTTGTTGTTAGTTACTTCTTTAAAACTCAGATACATCAATACACAAACACTCGGGTATATCTGTATCTGTATATGTAAATATCTACATACTTCGCTCGGCCATAAACTTCTTGTAAGCCGCATTGGCTATTTGGCCCCAGCGGGCAGGCGTCCATGACTTGGGACGCACCTTGCGGCCAATCATATATTCAGCCACTCGCATGTAGTCGTCTGCCACAGGACTGTTGCTTGCATATTCAAACAAAGACATCTCGTAAGCAACTGATTCTGTGCAACGTATGCTTTCGCGAATACTCATGGGGAACAAGGGGGCCTTCACCTCCTCGATGTTGCTGTAATAGTCCTTCACTTCACGACTGATGCTACGATTGCGATTCCAGCGCACAAGCAAATAACCCATGATGCTGACGGGGCAACGAAGTTTGGTATGCACTCTGTTTATGTAGTCGAGAAGACGAGGAAGACCCTGCAAACTATAAATGCCTGCCTCAGTCGGGACAATAACGAAATCACTGGCAACCAATGCATTAGTGTTCATCACCGTCTCGCCTCCTGGAGCACAATCTATGAAGATATAGTCGTACATGTCGCGGATTCGCTGTCCGCTTTCCGGGTCAACTAAATTGAGAAATTCAGCCAGACGATGCTCACGATTGTACATCAACTGCAACTCGGCATTGATGTTACTCATGCTATGACTGCCCGGAACATAGTCGAGGCCATCGTAACGCGTATAAATAGGCAAAGGCAGCGACTCGCCGGGTTCTGCGTCGTGCAGCCACTCGTAGATGGTACTGTCTGCTTCCTGATGCACTGTTTTATCGACAGTGTCAGTCAAATTACACTGCGGATCAGTATCAATGAGCAAAACCTTCTTGCCTAAAAGCCAAAGAGCAAAGCCCAAATTGACACAGGTGGTTGTCTTGGCACATCCACCTTTATCATGTAAAAGAGAAATAACTTGTGACATATCGTTCAAGTATTATTGGTTGTTTTGCACGACAAAGGTAGAAATATAAAATGAAACACACAAGAAAATACGCAGATATTTGTGGATATTTGACTACTTTAATACGCATATACACCTAAATACCCATATATAATCGCTGATTTTGTGACAAATAACTACAAACATCCGCAAGTATGCACAAGTAGTTTGTTGTATGCAGATATTTGGATATTACAAGATACTTGCGTATAAGGGAAGGCGAGTATTTGAAAACTTAAGTACCTCTGCATTTGAGTATTTAAGTATTTGGGCGCTTCTAAACACAACAACACATGTATTTAGGTATTCGAATATGCGGATATGCAAATGCATGGATAGGTAAAAAGAACGGGGTGTAGAGGTGCGTGGCTGTGAGATTACGCAAATAGGAATAAATAAAGGTCGATTACCCAACAAGTGTTCGTAAAGTCCGCACCAAGTATATTGTTCGCAAAGTTCGCACCTTATGGTACCGAAATCCACAACAAATGTTCTGTGTATTCGCACCTAATGTTCCTTAATTCCGCACGAAATATTGTGTAAGGAACTTAAATATAAGGAGATAGGGGATGTTATATATAATATAAGAAATCAATAATTATAAATAGACGTTTAATTTTCTAATATCGTTTATCACGTTATCTGAATATGTTATTTATAGGATGTTGTAAATGGTTGTTTATCAGGGTTATCGACTTGTTTCGGTGCGAAGATTCGGAAGACTTGGTGCGGGCTTTGTGAAGTATTGATGAAGAGATAGGGAAGACTTGGTGCGGGCTTTGTGAAGTATTGATGAAGAGATAGGGAAGACTTGGTGCGGACTTTGCGAACATATTGCCTGTTTGGTGCCTTTTTGAGCAAAATCGTCCGACGAATTGTTTTTTGTATGCCGGTTCGGCAGTCTTTGTTTGTTTGAGAGCATGGCTGTAGTTGCATTTTTTGTAAAGGTTGGCTTGCGTTTATGTTGGTTGTATGTGCTACATTTATGTAGCACTGGGCAGGTTTTAGCAGGCGGTATTTCCAAGTGACCTTATATGTCTGTCGTACAAAGGCTTGTGTCAGCAATGAATAGTGAGGCAAATGGATGGCGCAGGCTGTGGTGCTGTTGGCGAATGACGGCGCAAATCTGTTGTCCAAAGGTTGATGCCAGTGGTGGGTGACGAAGCAAACTTATTGTATAGAGTCAGGTTCTGGCAGAGAATGGCGAGGTAAATCTGTTGTGCAAAGCCTGGTAATACTGGCAAGTGAAGAAGTAATTCTTTTGTGCAAAGGCTGATGCCTGAGGCAGGTGACGGCGTGATTCTTTTGTACAATGTCCGGTGCCAGCGCCGGGTGGCGAAGTAAATGGATGTTGCAGGCTTGGGCGGTGTTGTTTAGTTGACTGCTGATGTGTTTATCTGCTTGTTGTTCAGGTTGTTCTGTTATGTGTGGGTTGCCAACAGACATCTACTGCCACGATGACCGAAAGGGTAGTGCTTGTTGGGTTGTTGTCCTGGTGGTTTGTGGCAGCAAGCACTGTTTTTTGTTCCGGCATAATGTTGCTCTGCTGATGGTGTTACTGTAGTCTGCAATGGGGGCAAATCTTTCGTGTGCGGGACGGGGTGTTGACATTTCCTGTCGAAAACGGGTGTTTTGAGGTCAATTTTGCATTTTAAATGAAAAAAAATCGGGGTAGGGGTTTACAAAACGCCACTGCCGGAGTATATAATACGTGTAACATCTTGCATGCCGACGTTGCGTTTTCTACTTCTATTTTCATTGTTCGGCTTGCGTTTTTCTCAACTGTTTTATAAGCCGCCTCGTGCGAATCGGATGGAGATGTACGTCGGAGGTCTGGAACTTCAACAGCCGGAAATGTTGAAAACAAAGGTAAGACAGAGGCGGAAGACATGGCAAGGAACATGCAGAAGAGTGAGGTGCAAGACGCAAGGACGAACCAAGAAAGGAAGTAAGGTAAACCACGGTGCAGAGAAAGGAAAAACCTTTGTGCGAGGATGCAGAACAAACAAAGTGATAGAGTTAGGAACATTTTCTTTAATAAAAATTTGGATTATACGATGGAATGGTTTAATTTTGCAGACGAATTCTTAGAAGAAAACGAAGACATGGCAAAAAAGAAAGGCCCCTCAATCGTCAGTACGAAGAACGAGATGGTAAAGACCTTCTCGGGCAACAGGGATTTGGATTTTATTCTCAATCCCGTCAGTTATACGCAGATACGTGGTAACTTCTCGCTTGTGCAGACGAACCTGATGATAGCCATCATAGCACAGTTGCAGGACCGCATCCGCGAGCAACTGAGCATGGGCGAAGGTACATTCCTTTTCAAGCCGGAAGATTTGTCCGGCAACCTGTTGAATTTCGAAATTCCACTGAAGGAGCTGGGCATCAGCCCCAAGAAGTACGGCGAATTGGAAGCAGCCTGCGAGGCATTGCTCCATGTCGATATGTCCTATAAGCGTTACGACGAATACGAACGCGTGGAGTACAACGTGAAGCAAAACATCTTCCATAAGATAGAATTCCCAACGGCCGAACTCAATGCCGAAGGCGAACGTGTGGGCTACAAGAGCGGTCAGAGACGAAAGGGCGTCATCAAGATACAAATGGTGGACGAGAGTGCCCGAGAGATTCTCAACCTAAGAAAAGGTTATACCCGTCACCTGAAAGGCATCACGTCGCTCTGCCGCAGTCCGCGAACCCCACGACTCTACATCTATCTGAGTGCCTGGCGCAAGATAGGCTCCTGCACCGTGAACTACATCGACCTTAAGGAGTTCTTCGGCGTCTTGACCTGGAGCAACGACCACAAACGCATCGTGGACAACAAGTATGTGAAGTATGGCGCTTTCCATCGCGACGTGCTCGACCCCGTGCTCCGCGAAATGAAGAAACTTTCAGACGAAGGCAAAGTGGAGTTCTGCTTCGAGTACGAGCCCGTCTATCCCCATGGCGTCAGTCGTGGCGACCCAGACAGCATCCGTTTCACCATCATCGAAGGCAAGATGGGACAGGCTCAAATGCACGAAACATTCCTGGGCAAGATGCGAGCCAAACTCATCACAAAGTACGCCCTCCAGCCAAACGAGTGGGCAAGACTGGAAGATCTCATCTACGACGGTCTCGACCTCAAAGCCGAACTGGAGCGCATCGACAAACTCGTCGAAGACAAACAGCCCGACAACGTACACGCCTACGTCACCGAGGTGCTCTATCGTTGGCTCAAGGAACAGCAGAAACCACAGGAACCGGAGTTCGCCGATGCCGTCGAGGTGAAAGACGAAGAGCCCGACCGCCCATTCGTACAGCCCGTATATCTCGAGAAGTGGAACCTCTGGATGTCGAAGGCTCGAGAGATACTCGGCGAAGAGTTCTACAACCAGTACATGACCTGTGCCAGTCTCTGGGCCGTACGCGACAAGAACGTCTTTGTCTCCGTGCCCAACAAGTTCGTGTCCGAGCAGTGGGAGGAACATATCAGCGAAATCATCAGTTACTTCTACAGCGCCTTCGGAGCAGACAAAAAACTCACATACTACTTTCAGAACATATAAAGCCCTCCCCTTGTGGAGCACATAAGACAATCAGGATATGGCCGAGCAGTTAATCATTCAAGGCGAAACAAAACAGGAGCGTTACGAGGCGCTCCTGCCACAGATAAAGGCAGTCATCGAGGACGAAGGCGACCTCATAGCCAATATGGCCAATGTGGCAGCAATGTTGCACGAGACATTCGGCTTCTGGTGGACAGGTTTCTATCGTGTCGTAGGCGAAGAACTCGTGCTCGGCCCTTTTCAAGGACCGATGGCATGCACCCGCATCAAGAAGGGTAGGGGAGTCTGCGGAACAGCCTGGCAGCAGGAAGAAACACAGGTTGTGCCCGACGTCGACAAGTTTCCCGGCCACATAGCCTGCTCCTCTCTGTCGAAAAGCGAAATCGTAGTGCCAGTCAGGCAAGGCGAAGACATCATTGCCGTCCTCGACATCGACAGCGCCGAACTCAATACCTTCGACCATACCGACCGCCATTTCCTCGAAGAAATCGTGTCCATGTTGTAGGTGCAGACTTGTAATTGTTTTCACTACTGCAGTGAAGTTTGCCATTTACTGCAGAGAAGTCGGGCAACTTCACACGTGAACTTTGGCAAACGGACGCGTGTGTCTCCCGGAGACATGAAAATGCAGCAGTCAGAAACAAACAAGAGGAAGTTCAATTGTCAGATTCGTAGAGGGAGCTGCAGATTAGATGTTGGCAAATGTGGCATCAATTTTACCGTGAGAACTTCCAAAGGAGGTCGTTCATCTCTTTGAGCAGGGTAACGGTGTTTTTGTCTGCTTCGTAGGTGTTTGGTGCGAAGTTTTGGAGCATTTCGTCGAGCCTTTGTGACTCTTTCGGGTTGAGAGAGGGGCGGAGCAGACGGATTTTCTCGTAGGTTTGAATACCTTCTACAAGGCGTTCGAAGCGGATGCTGCTGCCTTCGGGATAGACAAGATAGCAATCTCCGGCTGGCCAGTTGCCATAACGGGTGTCTTTGTTCGGCTCTTTGGTCCAGCTGTTATATGCCCACCTGAGGTAGCCATCGTAGTTGCAGGCAGCGGCATGCAATCCGAGATATGCCGATTCGGCAGGTGGCGAGAAGGTGAAGGTGTTAGGCCGCTCGGGATTGCAGCAAGTGTAGAAGTTTGTTTTCTGTCCTTTTGCTGTACGGCGAGCCAGGGCTTCCTCGTTGAGAAGATTGTATTGAAAACCAACGCTGATGTCGTCCACTCGGTCGGCAGCCTCGCTGTCAACGCTGTAGTTCGCTGCTCCTTCGATCTTGAACTCGGGATCTGCATCCTGAATTGTCTGCCATGCGGATTCCATTTGGTCTTCCGGCCGTTCGTCCATAGCGATATAGGTACGCTCGAACCATCCTTTCTGACGAAGGTGACGGCTGAAATCTTTAAGGAAAGGCACGATGAAATCGTGGTATTTTGCTTCTCCGGGACGGCAGTCGAGGTGTTTGACACTGTTCGTTGCACAGTCGTAATAGTCGAAACGATAGTGCCATGGAACGAGCGTATAGCAGTCTATCTGTTCGGTGATGCCACACAACATCATGAACTCCACCCAGCGGTCGAAGACAGTGTAGTCGTATTTCCATGTGCCATCGATTTGTTTCATCTTGGCAATCATGCTTTCGAAGTGGTCGAAGGTCTGTCCGTTCCAGGGGCGATTGATGACGGAGCAGGTGATGACTTTCTGTCCGGCAGCAGCCAGCATCTGCATGATGGGGCGCATTTTGTCGAAGTGCTGACTGCTCCAGAGCGGAACATCAAAGTAGCGTGCCACTGCATAGGGGTTTTGCCAGAGGTCGAGATGGAACGACCATTTGCCTGGCTCCGGCAGCACACGGTCTGCCACCTGCAGTTGCAAGGGCAGCGACAACTTCTTTCCGTCGCAGTTCACGATGACAGAGCCTTTGTATGTGCCTGGCACGGCCTCCGCAGGCACTTGTATGTCGAGCCACAGAGGTTGTGTTGTGCCTTTTTCCATGTGGCATGTCGCAGCCGGCTCAAGGCGGTCGGCAACAAGGATGGAATCTCTTTTGTTTTTGAAGGTAGAGGTGATGACGTAGCGCATAAAATACTTTTTCACCGCAGAGGCAGGAATGATGTGTCGTCCGCTTTTGAGGTCACTGACGGTGAAATCGACGCTTTTCAGTTCTTCTTGTGTGGTCAAGACTGCTTGTGCTGCAACCCTTTCGCCGCGCCATGCACGCAGAAGCGGCGATTTTTGTGATGTTTCGGGAACTTCTGTTTGTGAGTAACGGACATCGATACTGCCCCATCCAAGTGTTGTCTGTGCATTGGCACAAAGGCAGAAAAGTGCGATGAAATGGAGAAAAAAGAAGCGTTTCATGGAGTTGTGGTATTGTGTTGTTTTCTGTTCAAGGTGCGTCCTCATCTATGCCGAGTTCTTTGGCTATGGCACAGAGTTCGTCGTACCATTCTTTGCCAAAACGTCGAATGAGTGGTTCGCGCAGAAACTGGTAGAGGCGTATGCCACGTTCTGTGCCGAGTTTGATGGCATCCTGGCAGATGTCCCATCTGTGGTAGTTCAGTCCTGTGAGCAAACCAAGTTTTTTCTCTCGGATAGGATAGAGGTGGCAACTGATGGGTTTTTGCCGGAGCAGACATCCTTTTGCTCCTCGAAAAGCGCAGTCGCTGCCACAGACAATGCTTGTCACGAGTTCGCCTTCGGGGTCGTTATAGGCAACCCCTTGTTTGTCGATGACTGCTTGCGCGCCAGCCGAAAGCCGAGGCCAGAGGCCGTCGAGTTGCATCTCTATGTCTGCAATCTCGTCAAGTGTGACCGGTGCTCCGGCGTCTCCTTCTTCGCAGCAGCGTCCGTGACAACTGTCGATGTCGCAGCAGAAGTATTCAGTAAGGATGTCGGAGTGCAGTATGACGTCGCCTACCTCGATGAGGTTACCATATAATTGACTTTTGTCCATGCTCTGTGAGGTATTCGTTGCATTTGAGGAAATGTCCGTTGCCCATGAAGCCTCGGTATGCGCTGAGTGGGCTTGGGTGTGCGCTCTTGAGGACAAGGTGGCGCGAATGGTCGATGAGTGAAGCCTTTTTGCCTGCCGGTGCTCCCCAGAGCATGAAGACAAGGTTGTTCCGACCACGATTGAGGGCAGCGATGGCTGCATCGGTGAATGTTTCCCATCCCTTTCCGCTATGGCTGAAGGCTTGGTGCTCTTTGACCGTGAGGCATGTGTTGAGCAGAAAGACGCCTTGCTTTGCCCAGCGTGTCAGGTTGCCGCTTTGCGGAATGGGTGCTCCTGTTTCGGCTTGCACCTCTTTGAAGATGTTTTGGAGCGAGGGCGGGAAGGCAATGCCGTCGTTGACACTGAAGCAGAGTCCGTGCGCTTGTCCCGGTCCGTGATAAGGGTCTTGCCCGAGGATGACGACACGAACTTCGTCGAAGGGTGTTGTGTCGAAGGCATTGAAGATGAGCCTTCCGGGAGGGTAGCAGGTGCCGGAGGCATATTCCTGACGAACGAACTGCGTCAGGTTTTGAAAGTAGGGCTTGTCGAATTCTTCGGCAAGTTGTTGCTTCCAGGAAGGTTCTATCTTGACATCCATGTATTATGTAGCTTCCAATTCCTCTCGGAGCATATCCATCACATATACAGATCCCTGATAGAAAAGCCCCGTACTTGTGCGCTCCACCTTTTCAAAGGTATGCGAACTGTAAACGGTATCCATTGCCTGCTCCATTGTCAGACTACGTTCTTCCATCAGCATGGCCACGAGTTCGTTTGTCAGACATTCTATCTGAAATTGTCTGTCCTGTTCCTCTTGCGTGTTCATCATTCGTCAATCTTTTGAAGCAATTTGATGGCTCGCTCCGTTCCAAAGAAATACTGGAACGTGGGGCGTAGGAATGAAAGTTGCCTAATAAGCTCCTCCATAGATATATACTGCAAGTGGTAACGGTTTATCTGCAGTCCCACCTTGTCATCGGCAATTGGTCCATAGACAATGTCATAGTCGTGCGTTGGTTGAAGGCTTTTGTTACGACGGTTCTTGATGATAAACTCCGCCCACTCCTTTGAATAATTCTCGAACACCTTCACCCTCAAGTCCGTCGGCTCAAAGAGAATGCTTTCATCAAACAGATAGGTAGTCAGCGTCGCCTCGCCACTTTCCTCCCTGTCAACTGTCCGCTCGGCCATCATTAATGCCTGACTACGGTCGGCACTCAAGTAGAAGCCTTGTCCGAAGTCTTTTCCCTTGCGTCCACGTTTCAGGTCAATCTTCCCTATGCTCATATTCGAGCCATGATAGAGTTTCATAAAACCAGCGCCCCTCCGTGGCGGTTACAGATAATGGCGATGTCCTCCACAGCATCTTCAATGCTTTGCGTATGCTCCACGCCGTAGTGCTTGGTCAGGAAGTCCAGTCCCTTATACTGGCGCAGATACTGGTATGCCTTGGCATTAGTCAGCGAAAATTGCCGAGCAAACGCGCCGATAACGCACACCAGATATTCTATCATATTTGTCTGTTCTTTCGACATAGCCTTAGCCTATTTTCCATTTGCAAAGGTACGATTTTCTTTTGACTTAATGCTTGCGCGAGGCAAAAAGTTATGATTATTTGAGAATCTTGCTCTTGTCTTTGTTGAAGAGTTTAAAATTTACAGCCTGTTGTTATTATTTAATATTGGTGTCCGATAATGGTTTTCAAATAACTCTGGAGTAGTATGATAAATCCTCGTGTCGATTTATTCAATTCGACACGAGGATTCTTACAAATGTATACGTGAGATTAATCCGTTTACTCGGTTTAATCCATTGTGTTTATAAACTAATCCTTTATCAGGCACTTGCCGGTCATCTCTTCCGGTTGTCCGAGTCCCATGATTTGCAGGATGCTTGGAGCAACATCGGCCAGGACGCCGTCCTCTACGGTAGCGTTCTTGTTTTCTGTAACGTAGATGAACGGAACGGGATTGAGTGAGTGTGCGGTGTTGGGTGTGCCGTCGGGGTTGATGGCATTGTCGGCATTGCCGTGGTCTGCAATGATGATGGTTTCGTAGCCTGTTGCGTTTGCTGCTTCGATGACTTCGCCTACGCACTTGTCCACGGCCTTAACGGCTGTTTCGATGGCTTCGTAAACACCGGTGTGACCTACCATGTCGCCGTTTGCGAAGTTAACGACGATGAAGTCGTACTTGTCTTGCTTGATGGCTTCCACGAGTTTGTCTTTCACTTCGAACGCGCTCATTTCGGGCTTGAGGTCGTAGGTTGCAACCTTGGGGCTTGCTACGAGGATGCGTTCTTCGCCTTCGTAGGGTGCTTCTCTGCCGCCGTTGAAGAAGAAGGTTACGTGTGCGTATTTCTCGGTTTCAGCGGTGTGGAGTTGCTTGAGGCCTTTGCTGCTGATGTATTCGCCGAGAGTGTTCATCACGTTTTCTTTCGGGAAGAGGATGTGTACGCCGGTGAAACTTGCATCGTACGGAGTCATGCAGTAGTATTGCAGGCCAGGTATGGTTTGCATTCCCTGTTCGGGCATGTCCTGTTGTGTGAGCACAACGGTGAGTTCCTTAGCACGGTCGTTGCGGTAGTTGAAGAAGATTACCACGTCGCCTTCCTTTATGGTGCCGTCCACGCTGCTGTTGCAGATGGGTTTGATGAATTCGTCGGTAACACCTTCGTCGTAGCTTTCCTGCATAGCCTCTACGAGGTCTGTTGCTTTCTTGCCTTCGCCGTTGACGAGGAGGTCGTAGGCAGTCTTAACGCGTTCCCAGCGTTTGTCGCGGTCCATGGCGTAGAAGCGTCCGACGATGCTTGCAATCTGTGCGTTGCCTGTCTCGTCGCATTTCTGCACGAGTTGCTCGATGAAGCCCTTGCCGCTCTTGGGGTCGGTGTCGCGACCGTCCATGAAGCAGTGTACGAAGGTTTGCTTAACGCCGTATTCCTTGCCGATTTCCACGAGTTTGAAGAGGTGGTCGAGGCTGGAGTGTACGCCGCCGTTGCTGGTGAGGCCCATCAGGTGGACGTTCTTGCCTTGTTGTTTTGCGTATTCGTATGCACTGACGATTTCGGGATTTTTCAAGATGCTGCCGTCGGCACAAGCACGATTGATTTTCACCAAGTCTTGATAGACAATGCGGCCGGCACCGATGTTGAGGTGACCTACTTCGGAGTTACCCATCTGTCCGTCGGGCAGACCGACGTTCTCGCCGCTTGCCAGGAGTTGGCTGTGCGGATAGGTTTTGACGATTTCATCGAGGTTTGGGGTTGGTGTGTTGAAGATAACATCGCCTTTGCCTTGTGCGCCGATGCCCCATCCGTCGAAGATCATCAGGAGTGCTTTCTTGTTCATAGTGTGTGTAGGTTTTTTTGTTTTCAATGTTTTCTGGCTGCAAAGGTACGACTTTTAATTCATAAATCATAATCCTTGCTTTCATAATTTTCCTTCACACGAGAGTGCCGAAAAAATGTCTCCAGAGAAGTTGCCCGACTTCACACGTGTAAATTGCAATCTTCACACGTTAAGTCGGGCAACTTAACGTGTTAAGTTTTGCATTTAACTACGTTATGTTTTTTGAGGCTCCTGGCTCAATCTTCATCCTCCCTGTATTCGAGCACGTCTCCAGGCTGGCAATCGAGGGCTTTGCAAATCGCTTCGAGGGTTGAGAAACGCACTGCCTTCGCCTTGCCCGTCTTGAGGATAGAGAGGTTTGCCGCCGTGATGCCGATCTTCTCAGCAAGTTCTTGTGATGAAATCTTCCGCTTAGCCATCATCACATCTACATTCACGATGATACTCATTGCTCTCGGAATTAGATGGTTAGCTCTTGTTCCTCCTGCAATTCCTTGCCCATAAGGATAATCTGAGAAAGAATCATCAAGGCAAGACCGATGACGAAATAAGTGACATCACCCAGTTTCCAATAGATATCATGATTCATTATCTTGATATACTGCTCACATGTATGTGCCACTATGCATGTGCGGGCAAAAGACAACAGTTGTATGACGACAAGCAGGATGCCTGCCCACTCCAGCTTCTTCGCTATGCGAGCTACAAAGACTTCACTTCGTTTTACAGAACGCAACACTTGAAAGACAATAACTAACAACCAGGCAAATAACAGCCAAATAGGAATGCGCGTAACAACCGAGACAATGTACGGCTTAAAATGCACCATACGATTCCAAGGCATTTGAAGGCTTATCTCCCTTATATCCACACGACAAGTCTGGCCACCCACCTTGCAAAGCAAATACCTGTTATCGCACATGCGATACCACGGATACACCTTGACATTAAAGCCTTCTCGCTTCTTGGGGTACGTTAATGTATCGTTTTCTGTTATCTCAGAATACTTATAATCTTTGGGCAATTCACCAAAAAAGAGTTCCTCACCCTCATTATAAGTCGGCACATAAAGTTCAAAATTATTACACACGATGGCAGCCACCAGCACCACTGCCAGCAGACCGCAATACAAACGAAGTTTTTTCTTCATGACAATAATGTTTTATCGTTAAACAATAAATAATTTCGGTGCAAAGGTAAGGGGGTTTTCTCATTATCTGCAAGAAAAAAGAGAAAAAAGTTTATTGTTTAACGATAATTTATTGCTTCCTTACATTATATATATAGCTTCCGATGCCTTCAATAAGGATGGGATGAACGTCCTCGAGTCGCTCGCCTGCATTTTATGGTGCAGGAACATCGGAGACGCACGGAGATATTAACTTCTGAAATCCGTTTCTTCTTTTCTTACTTTACTGTTGCCAACAGTTCGTAGGGAATGTCGTCGCACAGCATCGAACAGGCTTGCTGCTCCGCCGGTGTGTTGTCCTGCTCCGCCAGCACAGGCTGCTTCTCGTATTTTGTGACGATGCGTGTCTGCCAAACTGTGTCGCGAACGGTCTGCACCTGCATGATGGTGTCGCGTTGTACAACGACTTCTGCCACCGGCTTCTCGGCAGGCTGTGGCTGCTGCATTGCGGCGTGAAGGGCATAGCCGGCAAAGAAACCGACGAGACTTGCGGCAACCATCCACCATTGGCCGCTGACCATTGGCCGTTGACCGTTGCCCATCTTGTTGTGTACCTCCTGACGTTGGCGCTTGGCCGACTGGATGATGTGTTCGTTACTTATTTTCATATTGCTTAAGTTTTTTGCGGATGATGTTCATTGTCTTGTGCAGACGCGACTTGACCGTGCCTTCGGGGATGCCGACAATTTCGGCAACCTGAGGAATGGTAAGTTCTTCCTGATAGTGCAAGGAGAAGAGTTGGTGCAGCGGTGCAGGCAGTTCCGACAGCACTTGTGCAAGGGCTTTGTCGAGCAGAGCAGCATCGAGTTCCAGTTCTATCTGCAGGCTGTCCATAGGCTCAGCATCGAGAGATGCCAGCAGCTCTGCTTCGTAGGCATTACTGCGATAGTGGTTCTTGCAGATGTTGTAGGCGATGGTGAAGAGCCAAGTGCTGACGTTGCTGCCCTCGCGATAGCGGCTTCTGGCTTCGTAGGCACGGAGGAAGACGTCGTGCGTGGCGTCGGCAGCCAGTTCCTCGTTTCCGCCAAGCTGCATGAAGAAGAAGCCCTTCAACCTACGGGCATAGCGGCGATACAACTCCTCGAAAGCTGTATCGCTGCCTGCCGCAGCCTGCGCCATCAACTGCTCATCGGTCTGGTGGCGCAGGGGTTTAAGATGGAAGAGTTTCATTCTATCGGCTCTGTTTTGATGAGTACCCGGGTGTTGTTCTTGAAGAACTCGTCGCGCTTCCGCTTGTATGTTTCCTCATCATCGTTCGGGTCTCTTTTGAAACCGAGTTGTTCCTGGAACTCATAATGAGGACCGCCTTCTTTACGATAATTGATTGTGTAGTACTTGTCGCTATTGGGAAGACTCCAGCCGCGCTCACCCAGCTTGCTCATGATGCCTGTGAAGATGCGGTTAAGCCTCGCATATTGTTCTGCGTTATGTTTCTTGTAGTAAGGCATCAAGTCGTAAAGCAGAATGAGATAGTTGAAAGCCAGCGAGGAAGAAGATTTGGGGGTATGAAAGCTTTTCACTTCCGGGTGAAACTGCAAGACAAGATAATCCATCATGTAACGTTGCTCTACATTGCGACGCTTGACAGCCACATTGTTATAAGGCTTTGCCGAATAGCGCATGGTGAGGCCTTCGTTGTAGAGGCAAGCCTTCAGGTCATCGGGTATCCCCGTCAGGAACCTGGAGCTGGCAGACAGATAGACGGGCCGCTTGCTGTGCTCGAAGATGTAGCGCATGATGGCAATCAGTTCGTCATCTTGCTTAGGGGTTTTGAACGAATTGTATATCTCATCGCTGAATGGAATGCCGATGCTCTCGAACATCCGTTTCACATGACTCTTCACGTTGCCTTCGCTGCAGAGAATCTTGTCTTTGTGTACGCCTAACACGAGCTGAAGGATGAGCTTGCCCAAGATGTAGCCTTGAGTCTGCCCAAGATAGACACCGCCTTTCTCCATGCCCTGCAGTTCGTTGTAGTCATATTGCAAGGCAGAAGCCGGATATTGTCCGCTTTCGTAGTATTGGGTAAGCACTTTGGTGAGTAGCAATGTGTCTTTCTTGTTCATCAGATAACCTGCCCATTGATCATAATCATCGACAGGAATGTCCTTTGGCATCACAGCGATGGCAGAATCGGCATAGTGTGCTCGGGGCTTAAATACATTCATGTATGAAGCATAATAATAGGTATAGGTCCCGGGGATTGCTTGCGACATGCGTCCCAGCAGGTTCAGTTTATTATGGAGTTGCTCTGCCTCTTTCTCTTTTCCATACAATATCAGCCGGTAAATCACCATCTCTTGTTCAATTTCGCTAAGCTTTCGCCAGGCTGCTTCGTCCTTTGGATGTTCCGTAACGACATTATCCCAATACTTATACACGCTGTCCAACTGCAGCGAATCCAAGTGGCGAAGCTGTTGTCCGTCTTCAAGCGTTACCTTTACCTTACCCTTTTTGGCTACCGTTACCTTCTGTGCGCTGGCTCCTGCAAGGAGCAGGAGAAGAGTCAGCAATGTCATAACTGTTCGTTTCATACTTTGTTTTGTTTGCGTTTGTTTTGACTGCATACACACAAAACAGCAAATCGTTCATGAAAAAGCACGTTTTCTTGCTATGCCATCGCTCAAACAGAAATGACCATCGGGCTTAACAAAAAAGTACACAAGACTTTAGAGTCGTGGCGCGATGGTCATTGCAGAGCAAAATATCTTTTGTCAATGGCTGCCAGAGGTGCTGCCGGTTCACTTCCGGAGATTACTCGACAGCACCTTCAGAGAGAGTTGTTACTTACGGACGGTTTTGCCTTTGGTGACGTAGATTCCTTTTGGGAATTTGTCGTTTCTCATTTTTCGACCCAGCAGGTCGTACCATTTGGCATCGTTGTCTGTTGTCTGTTGTCCGTTGTCTATCATCTTGATGCCGTTGGGGTCTTCTGTAACGAAGGCGGAGAATGCTGGTGCGTCGGCTGTCTTTTGGAAAGTGCCGGTGATGAGAATGTCCACGTGGTGGTACGACCACGGCTCTTTACTCGTCACGCGGACATGCTGCAGCGTGATGGGCGAAGCCAAAGCGTCTGTGGGGCGAATGCGATAGGGACAGCCGGCTTCCATCTCGCTGACGGGGTACCAAAGCCCGAATGTTGTCTCTTCGCCATCTGCTTCATTGTTGTTTGCGGAACCTATCATCAACGGTTCTATAGAACCTATCATCAACGGTTCTAACTGCTCCACCTCTGTTCCCTTGCCGAAGATGGTCTCGATGTCGGCGGCGTTCAAGGAGAAAGGCAGGCAGACGAACTGCCACTCGCCATTGACGAACGTCTTGTTCAGCACTACCTTATTATTATATGAACGCGGGACAATCTCGTTCTCTGCGGAGTTCTCGTCGTAGGAGACAGGCAGGTCGCTGACTTTCCAGGTGCGTATGAGGTCAACATAGAACTTGCCATGGTTGGCTCCTGCCGTCTTGTTGGCCTCTGCGCCGTATCCACTCTTGACGCCTATCTCCAGGTCTTCGCCTTCGCCCACCTCAATGTCGAGCGCCATGTTGTTGACGCGTCCGTTTGAGGAGTTTGCCGAAAGGCCGGCAAAGGTTGCTGTCTCGCCTTCGGTCAGCACGCTTGCTGGGTATTTACTCTCTACGCCATAGTATTGTACGGCACATTTGTTGCCGGCCTGACCATAGAGACGTGTGATGCCCAACTTCGATGCGTGCTGCCACATACGGGCATTCACCTCGTAGATGCCGGGCTCGAGTTTCTCGGCAGGAATCGTTTGATAGAGACGGAAATCATTGGGAATGACGTCGCTTGCGCTTGCCACATAGGCGGCCCACTTCCATTCGAGGTTCGAACCGTCCGACACGCCACCATAGTTGTCGGTCCAGCCACTGCTCTGCCATCCGTAGATGGGGCCGTTTGCTGCCTCGTTGATAGTCGTCTTCACGTTCCAGTCGTAGGTGATGCCCTTCGGGTTCTTCTCGAAGTCGTAGTTTGTCAAGACGCTGTTGCAGAACTCGTCCTGCGAGAGAGGCTTTTCTGCAACCTTTTCCACATGGAAGTCGTCCACCATGAAGTAGCCGGCACCATTCTTGTCGCTCGCCTGGTTGGCACTGCTGGTGCGGACACCCAAAAGCAGGTCGTCGCCGTCTTGGAGTGTGATATACACCACCATGCGCTGCATGTTTTGTGCAGTGGAAGAGTTGAATCCTCCGGCATGGCGGGCAAAGTTGGTGCGATAGTCGGTGTAGGTCAGGTTGTCGTAGCCCGATGTGCCGTTGCGATAGTAAGGCTCGTTCGTCCAGTACTGCACGTTGCAGTTGTCTCCTCTCTGGTTGTCGGCAAAGAGGCAGGCAGTGCCATAGAAGTCCTTCTCTATCCACATGCGGCAACTGACCTTATAGATACCTGCGCCAAGTTTCCCGGCAGGGATTTGCTGATAGAGCCGCATGGGTGTGGTGATGGTGCTGTTTGTTGCAGGCTTGCAGACGTAGGCTTGCAGCCCGTCCTTGTTGCGAGCAGTCTTGTTCATGCTGCGTTGCAGGGTTGTGCCGGCAGGCGATTCCTGCCAACCGGTCGGGGGCAAGGTGTTTTTCGTGAAGTTTTCTTCGAACGAAGGATTGGTCAGGACACGACTTGTGATGTCGACAGAAACGGAGTTCATCACTTCGGGCAGTGCATCGATTCGTTCGATGGAAAGGCCGTTTTCGAGTTGTGCGATGCAACGCGAAGGGTCAACCCGTTGCACACAACCATCATGTTCGTCCAGAGCCTGTATGGCTGCCAGTGCAGTCGTCTCGCCCAATACCATATAGACAGGTTCCATGCGAATACTGCCGTAAGCAATATGCGAAGCAGACAGGCAGACAGGCACAATGACATTGCGGGCATCCGACTCTTTAGGCGTTACGGCACGGTAGGAGATATTGTACGGACCTTTCGTCAGGTGGCGTTGCACGTCGCCTTCGTTCTTCACCATACCATTCACGACGTAGCGTCCGCAGTTGTGTGAGTCCATCGTATAAGCACCCCACGCAATGGGATCGTTGGCAACTTTGTTCTTGAGGCAGTAGTCTTCGGTCATCACCATACGACCTATCATGCGTCGAGCCTCGCGGATATAGAGTTGCGGAGTGAAGTTCTCGTTGTCTTCGTACTCGTCGAGAGGATAGCCCCAAAGGTTGTATTCGTCGCGTATCTTCTGTGGCACACGAGGGTCTGTCCAGAGGATGTAGAGCAGGCCTTTGGTGTAGTCCTCGTGAAGTTTAGCAATCGAGTCGCGTTGTTCGTAGGTGGCTTCGGGATAGTCCCAACTGTAGCCAATCATATCGGTGGAGAAGGCACCATTGTTGTTGTTGTCTGTCTTGTAGGCATTCCAAGAGTTAGGCCCCGATGAGTCCTTCATGTATGTCCACTTGATGCAGTCGCCATAGCCGCTCCATCCCTTCTTTTCCATCCAGCGGAACAAGAGTTCGTACTTGGAAGGGTCGTAGTTGTCGGGCACTTTTTCTGTGATGGGACGGAAGGGTTTGTTCTTTGTCAGTGTCAGGCGATAGTTATAGGCTTGGATATGATTGTCGCCGGTTCCTTTGGCAGGCATCGGTTCGCTCATGATGCCCCAGAGGAGTCCGCTCGATGGGTCGCCGGGAATAACATAGGGATCGACGCCGTCGCAAAACTGATGTTTGTTCAGGCACTGCGCTCCGTTTTCCGGTTCGCCATATTTGTCTGCACTTTCTCGCCCTACGGTATATGTGATGCCGGCACGAGCCATGAGGTCGCCCTCGTAACCACAATCCATGAATATCTTGGCACGAACGGTTCTATGTGGTGTTACTTTGGGGTTGGTTGCGTCTTCGAGAGTGATGCTCTTCACCTCGTTGCCCTCTTTTTCTGCACTGACGATGCGCCACTGGTACCAGATGTCGGTAGAGTCCTTGATGCCGGCTTCGTCGAGGAAACCACGGAAGGTGGCCAGCGCGACTTTCGGTTCGAAGTAGAAGGTAGGCGTTGCCATGCCGTAATGTTGACCGATGCGACGATAGAACTCTCGGGCAAAGCCTTTGATGATGCGCCGATGACTGGTGCTGTCGCCAATGTCAGTCCATCCCAGTCCGCCGGTTGTCAGTCCGCCCAGACGTTTGGTTGGCGAAATGAGCAGCACAGATTTTCCTTTAAGTTTGGCTGTGTATGCTGCCATAATGCCGGCCGGCGAACTGCCATAGATGCAGATGTCAACTTCTTTTTCAGTAATAGCCACCTCTTCTGCCTGGACGTTCAGTGTAGATATAAGGCAAGCAGCAGAGAGCAGGAATGAGTAGAAAAAACCACGTGTTTTCATGTGATAAGTAGAGTAAATTATTGCAAAATGACATCAAGAAAGTAGTCTCCTGCTGCAAATATAACATTAAAAAACGAGCCAAACAAGCAAAAAAGAGAAAAATTACGTTGCCTGGTGTCAAACCATCCATGCTAAGTTGCTCAAAGAGGTACACCTAATTATAGAAAAAGGTACACCTATTCGTCTGATAAGGCATACCTTTTTGTGCGACATCCTATTCTGCATTTGGGCATGTTGCCTTTCGTGCAATTCAAGGTGTTATGTCAGCAAAACTTATTGTGCGGCTTCGTCGTTGCTTTCTTCTGTGTTTTCCAGGAGGGGTTGGTTGCAGAGGGATTTCTTTTTCTTGTTTTCCTGGGCGCCGTATTTTAGGAGGTTACGGGCTGCGGTGGTGATGCTTTGTCCTGAAGTGGCGGTGACGGTGTTGAGTTCGTCGAAGGACTTGCGTGTCTTGTCGAGCAGTTCGCCGACCTTTGTGAAGCGTTCGGCAAAGAGTTGTACGCGTTCGACGAGGGTGTTGGCGCACTGCATCATCTTCTCCTGGTTCTCCACTTGTCGTGTTTGTTTCCAGGTGAGTTCGAGCACACGAAGGGTCATGTAGAGCGACTGGCTGCCGGAGATGACGACGCCTTGGTCGTAGGCTTCTTTCCAGAGTGTGGTGTCGCTTTGCAGTGCGAGTTGTAGTGCGCTTTCCTGGAAAACGTACATCAAGACGAAGTCGAGCCTGCCTTTGTCTGCTTTGGCATAGCGGAAGTACTGCTTTTGTGCGAGTTCGCGAACGTGTTGCCTCATGCTTGCAAGGTGACGGCGAAGGGCGTCGTTGCGTGTGGCATCGTCTTCGGCGTTCTGGTAGTCAACGAAAGCGGTGAAGGACATCTTGCTATCGATGATGACGTCGCGTCCGTCGGGGAAGTGTAGGACGGCATCGGGAACCATGCGTCGTCCTTCTTCGGAGGTGATGGTGCGTCCGTCTTTGTCGCGCATGGTCTCTTGTGTGTCGTATTGCAGACCGCGTTCCAGCTCCATTTGCTCCAGTATCTGGGTGAGTTTCAGTTCGCCAAAGTTTCCTTGCACCTTGTTCTGCCCGGTGAGGGCTTGTGCCAGCCGTTCCGTTTGTTCGCCCATTGCCCGTTCGCGTTCCATGTTTATTTGTATGGCGGTTTTGAGTTCGCGCAGCGAGTCGTCGTGTTCTTTCTGCATTTTCTCTGTTTGGGTGCGCATCAGTTGCAGGTTCTGTTGCAACGGATTGAGAATCTTGGAGAGTTGTTCGCTGTTGACGGCAGAGAGTTCTACGGCTCGCTCTTTGAGGACACGTTCGGAGGTGGTGCTCACTTGTTCGCGAAGGAGTGCCATCTGTTGTGCCATCTGCTGTTGCTGTGCTTCCTGTTGCGAGCGGAATTGTTGCTGAACTGCTTCGCGTTGTTCGCGCATCTGCTGTTGTTGCGACTCTTGCAGGGTCAGTATCTGTTGGCGGAAGGTTTCCTGCTGGTCGTGCATTTGTTGTCGCAGTATGTCGCCTTCCTGCTGTTTCTGTTGTTCGGCAGAGGCGACACGTTCCGTTGTTGCCTGCACTTGCGAACGCATGGCGTAGAAGACGGCTGTGCCGCCGATGGCAAGTCCGATGAAGAGAAAGAGTAAGTGAAAGATGAGTTCCATAAGGCGAACGGTTTTTTGAAGGTCTTTTTGGGTGATGTTATTTCAGATGCACTTTGTGTTTCTTTGCTGCAAGGTTAATTCTCGTCGGGCTGCTGACCGTCGTGAGCCTTCCAGGCACATTCGGTTATCTTCATGTCGGTGAAGACGGCTGTGAAGGATGATTCCTCCGGCGAGCAGGCATAGATGCCGAAACTGATTTCGTCGGCTGCTGCATACATGTGGCAAATGCGCATCTGGCTGAATTCTATGCCATCGGAAGAACATTCTATGCAGAAGTCGTCTCCTCTTCGTGAGAAACGGTACCACATTGTTTTGACGTCTGCCGGAATGGCCGTTGTTGCCCAGTCGGAATAGCCGTTGTTTGTTGCCACGCTTCCCAGGTGCTGGAACGCTTCGTTCTCATATTCCACCGAGCCTTTCAGCCAGTTTTCGCTGTCGAGATACATCACGATGCCGCATTGGTCGAAGCGTTGGTGGCTTTGGGTGAAGTCTGTCTTCACGACAAAACTGAAGAACTTCTCTTTTGTCTTCATCTGAAGGACAGGTGCATTGTCGTTTTGGAAGTGATAATAGGTGCGTTGCCAGAGGTCTGTGTGCGGAGCCGTTGTAATGACGATGGTGTCGCCCTTGACCTCGAAGCCTGCCGGCTCTCTTGTCCATTGAAGACTGTTCAGGTCAATTTGTCCGCCATTGGCAAGTGCTTCCTTGACGTTGTCAGTGAATTCCTCGTTTGATTCTTTTGGGGTGTTGCCGCCACATGCTCCGAGTAAAATGGCAAGGCTTGCCAGGAGAAAAGTTTTTTTCATTTTATGTCAGTATTAGTTTCTTTTTGATGTTTGTGTATGGTTTGCAAGCCACTAACGTGTAAATACGAAAACGGACACATCCATTTCATCAAATGGACGCGTGATGTTTGCGATTTAGACGTGTGACGTTAAATCTTTATCGATAAAGGCAATTAGACGCTCTACGGCTTCGGCTTCGGGAATGTTCTTTTCGATACACTCCTTATTCTTATATAAAGACACTTTGCCTCGTGCCGCGCCGACGTATCCGTAGTCGGCATCCGCCATCTCTCCCGGGCCGTTCACGATGCAGCCCATGATGCCTATCTTGAGTGTCTTGTAGCGTGCGTCGGTCTTGGCTTTCTCCTCGACAGCAGCCTTAATGCGACGAATGGTGTCTTGCAGGTCATAGAGTGTGCGTCCGCAACCGGGGCAGGAGATGTATTCCGTCTTGTGCATCTGCACACGAGCCGCTTGCAGGATGCTTTGTGCCACAGGAATCTCACATTCTGGCTCTTCGCTCAGGCTGACACGAATGGTGTCGCCAATGCCGTCGATGAGCAGCGCGCCAATGCCAACAGCACTCTTCAGTCGGCCATCTTCGCCTTCGCCCGCCTCCGTCACACCGAGATGCAACGGATAGTCCAAGCCTTCCTTTTCCATCTGCCGACAGAGCAGGCGGACGCTCTCGACCATGATGACGGTGTTCGAGGCCTTGATACTGACCACCACATCACGGAACTTCTCGCGTTCGGCAATGCGCAGGAACTCCATGCACGACTCCACAATGCCTTCGGGCGTATCGCCATAGCGCGACATGATGCGGTCGGAGAGCGAACCGTGGTTCACACCGATGCGGACGGCAGTGCCGTGTTCGCGACAGATATTAAGGAAACGGCAGAAGCGTTCGTCCAGACGGGCAAGTTCCTGACAGTACTCCTCGTCGGTATATTCCAGAGTCTTGAACTGGCGGGCAGGGTCCACATAGTTGCCGGGATTGATGCGTACCTTCTCCACGATTGTAGCGGCAACGTCGGCCACATTCGGGTTGAAGTGAACGTCGGCACAAAGAGGGACGTCGCCATAGCCACGTTCCGTGAGTCCCGCCTTGATGTTGCGCAGGTTTTCTGCCTCGCGAGTGCCCTGGGTGGTGAGGCGAACCAGTTGTCCGCCTGCCTCGATGATGCGGATGGCCTGCGCTATGCAGCCTTCGGTGTCGAGCGTGGAGCACGTTGTCATACTCTGCACCGCAACACGGTTCTCACCACCGATGCGCAGATTACCTATCTTTACTTCGTGTGTCTTTCTTCGCACCATATCATTTACCATTTATTCCCCCTAAAGGGGGTTAGGGGGTCTTAGTTTGTTTTGAAGTTATACTTCACTTCTTTCAGTTCCTCGTTTGCCTTGACAATCTTCTCCTTCAGTCCCAACTTGTAGTTGCGGAGTTTTTGTGCAAGTTCATCATTGCTCAAGGCGAGCATTTCGGCAGCAAGGATGGCAGCATTCTGTGCGCCATTCACACCGACAGTGGCAACGGGAATACCGGGAGGCATCTGTATGATGCTCAGCATGGCGTCGAGTCCGTCGAGCATTCCCTTGATGGGCACACCAATGACGGGCAGCGTGGTGCTTGCTGCAACAACACCGGGCAATGCGGCAGCCATGCCGGCACCGGCAATGATGACCTTTAGGCCACGCTCTTCTGCTGTGCGTGCAAAGGTTTCAACCTCTGCCGGTGTGCGATGAGCCGAGAAAGCATTCATCTCGAAAGGAATGCCCATTTCATCGAGAAACTTGGCTGCTTTTTCCATGACGGGCAGGTCGCTTGTGCTGCCCATAATAATGCTTACGATAGGTGTCATAACGTTATTTGCTGTTTTTCTGTTTTTACTTTGCAGGCTCCCACTTGCAGCGAACGGGCGATACAATGGCTCCTTCTTTCTTCAATTCGGCGAACGCCTTGTCCACTTCTTTGCGGTCGATGCCTGTTATCTCTGCTACCTTGCCTGCATTCACAGGAGCGCCAAACTCGCGCATGGCTTGTAATATCTGTTCTTTCATTTTTGTTTAAGGTTTAAATGTGTGTATCTGTTATTCTTTAACTCTATTTGTTCCATTCGATGTGGTGTGTGGAAATATCCGGTTATGTTTTTCTTTGGCAAAGTTACAAAAAAATTCGGTATAATGATATGTATAGGTATTTATTTGTAATAGATTCAAGGATGAACCCCTGTGCTGCTTCTACTTGTTTCTGCTCGTCAAAACTTTACACCGGTTTTTGTAACGAGGAGACAAAAACAGATTATAGAGTTGTTTTTTCTTGCAGTATCAGGCATTTCCTAAAGGAAAAGTCGTAACTTTGCGCCGAAAAACACGAAATAAAACATTACAATGGAAAAGACAGTATTTATAACGGGTGCCAACAAAGGCATCGGCTTCGGAATAGCAAAACATCTTGGCCTTTGTGGTTGGAAAGTGATTATCGGTGCTCGCAATGAACGGCGGGCAGAAAAGGCCATCGACGAACTGAAGTCGCAGGGCATAGATGTGCTCGGCTGGGTGCATATAGAATTGAAAGACCTCGATGGCATCGACAAGGCTGCAAAGGAAATTGCAGAACGCTATCCCGAGTTGTCGTTGCTCGTGAACAATGCAGGCATCCCCGGCGACATGAGCGTGGACAGCCAGCATACGGAGATAAGTGTTATCCGAGAGACCCTCGATGTAAACTTCGTAGGCACCTTTGCACTGACGAAAGCACTCATCCCTCTGCTCAGCAAGAACTGTGGCCGCATTGCCAACATTACGGTGCCTTCGGAAATCAGTCCTTACTGGCATCCGTTAGCCTACGTTGCCAGCAAGGCAGCCCAGAATGCCATGATGGGTGTGATGGCCATCGAGTTCCAGCAGGCAGGCACACCTTTGGAAGTCTTTTCTGTTCATCCAGGCCCGACAACAACCGACCTCAACGGAAACATGTCTCTTCCTGGTTTCCACGACATTGAGACCATAGGACAGAAGTTTGCCGAATTGATTTGTGACGGAAAGAACCACCAAGGCGAGTTCATCGAACTATATCCTATCGTAAAAGAGGACTAAACGTTCCTACATCAGTATTGTTCCTACGATGCCGCAGACGATGCCGATGAGGGTTCCGCCCAGGACTTGCCAGAGTGTGTGCTGACGGAGTATCATGCGGCTGGTCATGACGCAGCCCGACACGAGTATTGCCAACGAAAGCCACCAGATGGGATTAAAACCAAAGATGGCGGCATAGGCAATGATGGCACCGATGACTCCACCCGATCCGGCCGAGTGTGTGCTGACTTTCCACCACAGGTTGATGGTGACGCAGGTGCATTGTATGAGCAGTGATATGCCGACGATTGCCATCAGGAAGTGCGGAATATGTGTGATGTGGAATATGTGCATGAGGCAGAGGTAGCAACAGATGCTGACGATGTATGGCACAGCACGTTTGTGTCGCTTCCGCAGTTCGTAGGTGCTCCAGCCGTTCAGGCGGCGATAGATGTAGATGCCTATTGCCGGCAGGCAGAAGGTGAAGGTATAGACCAGTGCAAGAATCCACAGCTTGAACACCCAGGGGAAAAGACTCAGATAGGTGAAGCAGAGCAGAATGAAGGTGCCGACGGTAGGGTAGTACGATGGTCGGAACACTGTCGAGAAGATTCGTGCTATGAAAAGGATTTGTTTCATTGAACATTAACCATTTAACAGTCCCCCTAAAGGTTTAGGGGGGCTTACTTCCTCATCCTTGCCACGGGGATTCCCATTTGCTCGCGATATTTGGCGATGGTGCGCCGTGCAATGTTGAAGCCTTCGGCCTGAAGCATTTGTGTGAGGCGTTCGTCGCTGAGCGGTTGGCGTTTGTCTTCTTGTTCTATGTGTTGGCGCAGGGCAGCCATTATTTGGCGTGCGGTGATGTCTGTGCCCTCGTTGCTTTGTGTTGCTTTGTGTGTGAAGAACCATTTCAGCGGATAGGTGCCGAAGGTGGTTTCCACATATTTGCTGTTGGCAACACGGCTGATGGTGCTGATGTCGTAGCCCGTCTGTTCTGCCACGTCCTCGAGCCTCATGGGGCGAAGCAGTGTCTCGTCGCCTTCTTGGAAGAAAGGCTTTTGCAGTCTGACGATGGTCTGCATGGTGCGCATCATGGTTTCCGAGCGTTGCTGCAGGGCATTGATGAACATCTGTCCGCGCTCCACGTATTGTCGGACAAAGGTGTCTTGCTGTTCGTTGGCATCGGGGCTGATGATGAGCGATGGCTGATTGCCGTTGCTCAAGGTGACGGTGACGGTGCCGTTCTCGTCCGTATCGACCATGAAGTCGGGCTGTATGCTTTGTGCGCGGTCGGCATTCTTTGCGCCGATTGAACCACCCGGACGTGGGTTGAGTTTCAAGATTTCTCTTTGCAGCAGCTCTACCTGTGTGGCGTTGATGTGCAGACGTTGCTCTATTCTGTTCCACCGTTTGTGGACGAAGTCGTCGAAGTATTTGTCGAAGAGTTTGACCAGCAGGTCGTGATGTGGATTCTGTTCGTCTCGGCGGACTTGTATGAGCAGACATTCCTGCAGGGAGCGTGCTCCGATGCCGGCAGGGTCGAACTGTTGCAGCACTTGCAACACCTGCTCCAGGGCTTCGGCCGTTGTGTTGAGTCCTTGATAAATCTCTGCTTCGTCGGCAAGAATGGAGAGCGACTTCTTCAGGAGTCCGTCTTCGTCGAGCGAACCGATGAGGTATTCCATCAGTTCTTTCTCGTGGTCGGTGAGGTCGAAGTCTGCCATCTGTTCTCTCAGACGGTCTGTGAGCGAGAGCGTATCGTCGTAGGACATATATGCGGCAGCGTTGTTGCTGTGGCTGGCACCAGTCAGGAAGTCGGGTATGTCGTCTTCCGAGCGGTAGTCGAAAATGGCATCGTCCAAGTCAGTTTGTCTGTTGTCCGTCGTCTGTTGTCCGTTGTCTTCCTCTTTCTTTTCCAGCCACGGGTTTTCCAGACACTCCAGTTCCACCCGATGCTGCAGTGCCTCGATGGGCATTTCCATCAGTCGGACGAGCAGTACTTGCTGTGGCAGCAGTTGCTGAGTCTGTATCTGCTGCTGCGTTTGTTGCTGTGTCTGTATGTTTCCCTGTTTCATGACCTTGCGATAACTTCGCGTGGCAAAGTTACGAATTAGCAATATGAAAGCAAAAGAAAAGTCTGTTTTTCTTCCATTTTCACGGAAAAAGGAGTACAAGTTTCGTGCCAAAGCGTAAGGGGAGACCAGCCAACTGGAGAAAACTCTTTGCGGGAGGTTTGGGAAACACTCAAGAGAACTTCGACAACTTCTGCAGAGAAGTCGGGCAACTTCTCTGCAGAACTTTGGCAATTATTCACGAGAAGTTTGGGAAGCCGACAAGGGGCTGATTTACGCCCCTGCAGCCCACTTGGCAAAATTGGACGCGTGGTGTTGAGACTTCACTCCAGGTTGGCTGAAAAAAGGTATGTCCGTTTGTGTTATTTCGATGCTGTGGGACTGAGCCCCATCTCTTTTGCTTTCTCGAGCATGAACTGGAAAGCGGCATCGTGGTCGTTGGGTATGACGGAGTTCCAGATGGCGTCTTTGACGGCTTGCTTCAGGATGCCGACCTCTCTGCAAGGCTGCAGGCCGAAGGTTTCCATGATTTCTTCGCCCGTGATGGGATTGTGCCAGGTGCGATAGTTGTCGCGTGCTTCCAGGTCGGCAAGCTTTTCTCTAACGAGTTGGAAATTCTGCAGGAAGTGTTTCTTCTTCTCTCTGTTCTTGCTGGTGATGTCGGCTTCGCAGAGGCGCATCAGGTCGTCGATGTCTTCGCCTGCTTCGAAGAGCAGACGGCGTACGGCGCTGTCGGTCACGACGTCGTCGGCAATGGCTATGGGGCGCATGTGTAGTCCTACGAGTTTCTCCACGTAGGTCATGCGTTCGTCAGTGGGGAGTTTCATGCGGCGGAAGAGTGGCGGCACCATCTTCTGCCCGATGAAGTTGTGGTTGTGGAACGTCCAGCCGGTCTGGTTGTCCCATCGTTTGCTGCGAGGCTTGCCGATGTCGTGCAGGAGGGCTGCCCAGCGTAAGAAGACCCCCCAACCCCCTTTAGGGGGAGTTTTTCCGTCGCATTGTGATTCTTGTTCTCCCCCTAAAGGGGGTTGGGGGGTCTGTCTACTTATGTTGTCCAGCACTTCGAGCGTGTGGTAGAAGTTGTCTTTGTGGGCTCTGCCGTTGCGCGACTCTACTCCTTCGAGTGCTGCAATCTCGGGCAATATGATGGGGAGCAGTCCGCTCCGGCTCAGTTCGATGAAACCAATGCTTGGTGCCGGTGCCATCATTATCTTGTTGAGTTCGTCGATAATGCGCTCTTGCGAGATAATCTTGATGCGTTCGGCATTGCGACTCAGTGCTTTGGCTGTTTCTTCTTCTATCTTGAAGCGCAGTTGTGTGGCAAATCGGATGCAGCGCATCATGCGGAGCGGGTCGTCGCTGAAGGTGATGTCGGGGTCGAGCGGCGTGGCTATGATGCCGTCTTCGAGGTCGAGAAGACCGTCGAAGAGGTCGATGAGTTCGCCGTATCGTTTTTCGTTGAGGCAGACGGCAAGGGCGTTGATGGTGAAGTCGCGGCGGTGCAGGTCGTCGTCGAGTGTGCCGTCTTCCACGATGGGCTTACGGCTGTTCCTCTGATAACTCTCTTTGCGTGCTCCCACAAACTCCACTTCCTGGTCGCGCCACTTGAGTTGTGCTGTGCCGAAGTTGCGGAAGATGCTGACGTGGGCACTGCGTCCGAGTTCTTTTGCCAGGGCGTGTGCCAGCCGTATGCCTGGTCCGTCGCTGTGTTTGTCGAGGTTAGGATCTACCACCACACAGTCGATGTCTTTCGACGGACGTTCCAGGATGATGTCGCGCACATAGCCTCCCACCACATAGCACTCCAACCCCAGCGCGTCTGCTGCTTTGCCGATGCGGTGAAGGAGTGGGGCGTCTATGGCTCGAAGCGAGTCGGTCTCTCGTGAGCGTTCTCTGAACTTGTCGTATTCCTGTATGGCGTCCTGTATGGTCATTCTTTTTTCAGGTCTTCTTGCAGTTTGCGTTCGAAGAATTGTCTTTTTACGTCGAGGCGTTTCCATTCTTCGCCTGTTGCGAGACGAAGGCTGTCTGTGGCGGCCATCATCTCAATGCTGTCGAGCAGGAGGATGGCTTGCTTGCGCGCTTCGATGGCTGTGGGGCAGTTGCGGCGCAGCGAGAAGATGGTGTCGCGTGCTTCGTTGTAGTGATGATGGTGCAGAGCGTATCGTGCTTCCTTCAGCATTTCGGCGGCACGTTCTTCGGGTTTCTGTTGTGTGCAGGCTGCCAGCAATATGGCAGCAACGAGGATGAGTTGATGTTTCATGATGTCAGAAGAAGAGTGGGAGTATGTAGTTGCGGAAGTCATTGCTAAAGGCAAGCAGCATGAGTGCGATGAGGATGAAGATGCCGATGCGTTCTATCCATTCCATCGCCTTGTCCGATGGTTGGTGACCTGTAATGCCTTCGTAGAAGAGCAGCACGATGTGTCCGCCGTCGAGGCCGGGAATGGGCAGGATGTTCATTACGGCAAGTACGATGCTGATGAGTGCGGTGAGCATCCAGAACTGCTGCCAATCCCATGTGGCAGGGAAGATGTTTCCGATGGTGATGAACGAGCCTACGCTCTTTGCGCCTTCGGCACTTGCTACGTATTTGAGGTCGCCGACGTAGTTTTTAAGCATTTTCCAGCCGTAGTTCAAGCCGGCAGGGATGCAGGTTGCCAGGTTGTAGTCGAGGTGTTCTAATTTGTAGTCGGGGATGTGGCGTGTGACGCCCATCATGTATTGTTCGTCGAGTTGCAGGCTGAGGGTGTCTGTCCGGCTCATGTCGGCAGAGGCAACAACGACATTGAGTGTGCGCCAGTGGAGACTGTCGGCTGCTGTGCAGTCGGGCGAGGCGAGTACGTCCTGGCGGCGGAGTGTTACTTCGTTGTCGAAGTCTCCCCAGGTGTAGATGTCTTTGCCGTTGACGGCTATCAGTTTCATACCTGCTTTGATACCTGCTTTGTCTGCTGCGGAATTGGGAGCGACGGAGTCGATGACGGAGCCTGCCAGGGGTGTGAGGAATTGTGGCTGTGCCTGCATCATCTGCAGCATTGAGAGTCCGTCTTCGGGCATCTGCAGTTCTACTTCTTCTCCGTTGCGCAGTACGGTTACGGTGCTTGCGTTGGAGATGGTGCGTATTACGGGTCCGAGGCTGAATTCTGCTATTTCCTTGCCGTCGGCGCTGATGGGTATGTCGCCGTTCTGAAAGCCTATGGAGCGTGCCTGCTCGTTGTACTGGAAGCCTTTCTCTATGCTTGTCATGGGAATATAGTCGCGTCCCCATGCGAGGAGTACGAGCGAGTAGATGACCCATGCGGTGATGAGGTTCATCAGCACACCGCCAAACATGATGAAGAAGCGTTGCCATACGGGTTTAGAGCGGAACTCGTCGGGCTGTGCCGGCTGTTTCATCTGTTCGGTGTCCATGCTTTCGTCTATCATGCCGGCTATCTTGACGTATCCGCCAAGCGGTATCCAACCGATGCCGTACTCCGTCTCGTTGTTCTTGAAGCGTGGGAAGAGTCGGGTGAACCATTTGCTCTTCGTGCTGAAGAGTTTGAACTTGTAGTCGAAGAACATGAAGAATTTCTCTACTTTCACGCCGAAGAGTTTGGCGAAACCGAAGTGGCCGCCTTCGTGCAGAACGACCAACAGGCTGAGGCAGCAAAGCAACTGCAGGGTTTTTATAAGTACTGTTTCCATAGTCTTGTTTGTCTCTTGTGGCAGAGGCACTGTGCTTCTGCCCGAATAATGGTTAAGGTTTTCCGGGATAATGGTTAAGCATTATCGGCGGAATGGTTAAGGGTTATTGCAATAATGGTTAAGGGTTTCCGATGAGTTCGTTTGCGACGATTCGCGACTCGCGGTCGCAGTCGAGATAATCCTGCAGGGAGAGCCTTTCCTGATGGGCCACCCGGGCAAGTGTCTGCTCTATGATGTCTGCCATTTGCAGGAAGCCGCAGCGCTCCTGGCGGAAGGCTAGATTGGCCACTTCGTTGGCAGCGTTGACAATGCAGGCAGCGTTGCCACCCATGTGCAGTGCTTCGTATGCCATCTGCAGGCAACGGAACTTCTCCGTGTCGGGCTTCTCGAAGGTGAGGTCCTTCAGGTCCCACCAGTCGATGCGGGGAAAGGAACTCTTCAGGCGGAAAGGGTAGGAAAGGGCAAGTTGTATGGGCACACGCATGTCGGGCATGCCGAGTTGGCCCTTCACGGCACCGTCTTCAAACTGAACCGCACTGTGCAGAATGCTCTGCGGATGCACCACAACCTGAATCTTGTCGGGCGTAACGTCGAAGAGCCATCGTGCCTCGATGACCTCAAGGCCTTTGTTCATCATCGATGCACTGTCGATGGTAATCTTTGCCCCCATGTCCCAGTTGGGATGCCGGAGAGCCTGTGCCGGAGTCACGCTGCGGAGTTGGTCGAGCGAAAACGTGCGGAACGGACCGCCGCTGGCAGTGAGGATAAGTTTCTCAATAGGGCTTTCCTCGCCCATAAGGCTTTGGAAGATGGCGCTATGCTCGCTGTCGACAGGCAACAACGGCACCTTGTTTTCCAAACAGAGACGGGTGATGAGTTCGCCGGCCACAACAAGCGTCTCCTTGTTGGCAAGGGCAATAGGCTTGCCGGCCTTGATGGCACTGATGGTAGGACGCAGTCCGCTGAAGCCCACAAGCGCCGTCAGCACCACATCCACCGGCTCCATCTGCACCACCTGGCACAAGGCATCGGCCCCGGCATACACCTGTATCGGCTCGTCGGCCAATGCCTCACGCACATATTCGTACTTGCTCTCGTCGGCAATCACCACGCAGCAAGGCTGATACTGCTTTGCCTGCCGAATGAGAAGGTCGGCCCTGGAGTTCGCCGTCAGCACGTATGCCTCGAAAAGGTCAGGGTGCTCGGAGATGACCTCCAGCGTCTGAGTGCCGATACTCCCCGTGGAGCCCAATATACAAATCTTCTTTTTCATATTCATAAGTCAAGCAATCCTTCGGGCAACGCCATGCGAATGGTGCGCTCCTTATGGTTGATATCCGTAATCCACGCTTCGGCAGCAGGAATAAGACTGTTGCCAACGTGGAAAAGAATGTTCTGCGTCGAGTCGTCCACATAGTCGATGGTGCCGAGCAGGCCAGCCGCTTCGTCGTGAAGTTCAAAGCCCGTGAAGTACCGCCAAGTGTATTCCGCATCCTCGTCCGCTTCGGGTGTCAGCGAATGGGGGAAGAAAACATCGCAACCCACCATGAACTGAACATCGTTGGCAGAGTCGTAATGCAGAAACTTCACCAGTGCCGTACTGTCACTGCGAAAACGATATTCCTCGAGAAAGAACGGCACAAGAATGCCATCCACACGCAGAAAAAGGTACTCGCTCTCGGCACGATCCCACACATCATCCGTGAAGTTGAACGACAACTCGCCCTTGATGCCATGAGTTCGCCCTATGCGTCCTATCTTGTAAACTTCGTCTTCCTGAATCATAGTCTTTCTGTAACCACTGTTTCGAAAGGAAGTTATTCCACTCTCTTTATCTTTGCACCGAGAGAACAAAGTCGTGCCTCGATGTTTTCATAGCCGCGGTCAATCTGCCCCACATTGTCAATCCGGCTGGTACCCTGCGCACTCATGGCAGCAATGAGCAAGGCAATGCCCGCACGGATGTCAGGACTCGTCATGCGTCCTGCATGGAGCCGGCGCTGATTGTCATGGCCTACCACAACCGCCCTGTGAGGGTCGCAGAGAATAATCTGTGCACCCATGTCAATCAGTTTGTCCACAAAAAAGAGTCGGCTCTCGAACATCTTCTGATGGATAAGCACAGAACCCTTGGCTTGCGTGCTCACTACGAGCAAAACACTCAACAGGTCGGGCGTAAAGCCAGGCCAGGGAGCATCGCTGAACGTCATGAACGAACCATCAATGAAACTCTCTATCTCATAATGCTCCTGCTTCGGAACGAAAAGATCATCGCCATCCTGCTCAATTCGGATGCCCAACCGGCGGAACGTGTCCGGAATGATTCCCAACTGTTCCACTGCAGCATTGCAGATGCGCACACCGTCGCCCACCATTGCCGCCATGCCGATAAAAGAGCCTACCTCAATCATGTCGGGCAAAATGGTGTGCTCCGTGCCATGAAGACTATCAACACCTTCAATGGTTAGCAAGTTGCTGCCGATGCCCGAGATGCGTGCCCCCATAGAACACAACATACGGCACAACTGCTGAATGTATGGTTCGCAAGCAGCATTGTAGATGGTTGTCGTGCCTTCTGCCAGTACTGCCGTCATGATAATATTGGCTGTGCCGGTAACCGAGGCCTCGTCCAAAAGCATATAAGCACCTTTCAGTTGCTCGGTTTCTACATTGTAAAGGAACTTGTTCTCGTCATATGTGAACCTGCCACCAAGTTTCTGTATGCCGTGGAAGTGTGTGTCGAGCCGTCGTCTGCCTATTTGATCACCACCGGGTTTAGCAACAATAGCCTTGCCTCGTCTTGCCAAAAGCGGACCAAGCATCATCACACTGCCACGTAATTGCCTGCAGCGTTGTGTGTAAGCCTCGCTGCCGAGATACAGATCATCAAACTGCTTGGCAACGAATGTATAATCATGTTCGCTGTGTTCCGTCACCTCTACACCCATGTCACGCAACAACTGTATCTGGTTGTTTACATCAACAATGTTGGGTATATTCTTGATGCGGACCGGTTCGTCGGTCAGCAAAACAGCACAAAGCACTTGCAATGCTTCATTCTTCGCTCCTTGAGGAACGATTTCGCCCTTCAGCCTGTGCCCGCCTTCTATGATGAATGATGCCATAATCTACTTTCTTCTTTTGCGTTTCTTGTTGCCATCGGCACGTTGCAGCGGAGACTCTCCAACGGGCTCGAAGGTGAAGTTATCTAAATCCAAATGCAGTTTGCCATTAGAATATCGTTCAATGTCTTGAGCCACGAGAGCATTGTCCATGGAGTCTCTGTTCCAGATGTAAAGGTTTTGCTTCATCTGGTTGGCAATGTTTTCGGTGAAGAACAGGCGTGTTTCCTCGTCTTCGAGTGTCATTACGTATTCCAAGGCTTGCTCCACAAGGTGTCCATAGTGCCGACGTTTGATGTCCTTTGCAGGGTAAGGGATTGGTGCGGGATGTGCCTGCGCCTCTTCTTGTGGGATGATATCAACGGGATAGTCGATGTCGAGTTTGTAGTGGGCGATGCGTGCCAAGTGGTTCCAAAGGCGATGTTCGTCGTCGGCTTTGTTGGTTGTGGAGGGAAGGATTCCCGACATGATTTTCACAATTGTGTTGGCACATTGCTGACGCTCTGCCCGATCTTCCATTTTTACAGCCATATCCACCATTTTTTGTATGCTGCGGCCGTATTCGGGCATTGCGAGTTGGTCTCGTTGTGTGTTGTATTGCATTTGTGAATCAGAGTAAACTTTTAGATTTTATTGCTACGAAATCCTTCAGGTAGAAGGGTTCGAAGTATGCTACGTCTTGTTTTTCGCCGAGGTGCAGTGAGCGTTCTGCCAAGGGGAACATCCATTTTGCGAGTGGAATGATTCCTTCGATGAAGTGGGCATTCTTGTGTTGTATGACGTTTTTGCACTTCATGGCTCCGTCGCCGAAGAAGTAGACGGGGTGTTTTTCAAGGTATGGGAGATAGGTGTCGGCGTCCACGATGTCTGCTCCGATGGGTCGTACTTCCTGGAGGGCACGGCTATAGACGGCGCTGTATACTTCCATTCGCCGGGCATCTATCATGGGGACGAGCAATGCGTCTTCGGGAAGTTCTTCTTTGCCGAGCAGTACGGGGACGCAAAGGAGTTTCAGTGTGGGTACGCTTAGCAGTGGAAGGTCGCGTCCATAGCATACGCCTTTTGCCAGTGAGACGCCGATGCGCAATCCTGTATAACTGCCGGGCCCTTCGCTTACGGCTACGGCATCGACTGGGATGGCGTGGGAGTTGGCAAATGAGAGGGCTTCGTCCACAAAGACACCGCATACGACGGAGTGGTTAGGCCCCTCGAGGTCTTCTTTGTGAAAGATGAGGCTTCCGTTCTCGCTTAATGCTACGGAACAGGCTTTTGTGCTTGTCTCTATATGCAGGATACAGGCCATTCGCTACTTATTATTTATAATTTGCGCTGCAAATGTACTAATTTCTCGCCAAAAATCTGTACTTTTGCACAAAATAGTTCAGTAATTATGATATTATCGATGACCGGATACGGCAAAGCCTCGGCCGAATTCCAAGGAAAGAAGATTACAGCAGAGGTGAAATCTCTTAATAGTAAGGCTCTGGACCTTTCAACGCGTATTGCTTCGGTCTATCGCGAGAAGGAGATGGAGGTGCGTGCTATGCTGACGCAGAGCCTGGAGCGTGGCAAGGTGGAGTTCTGCCTTTGGGTGGAACAACTGGATCATGTGAATGCGGGTTTGATAAATGGTGAGTTGGTTTCGGCTTACTATTGTCAGATGGAGGAAATATCGCAGAAGTATGGTATTCCTGTTCCTGCCGACTATTGGCAAACGCTGATGCGCATGCCGGATGTGCTGTCGCGCAGCGATATGCAGCAGGAACTTTCCGAGGAGGAATGGCTGGTTGCTCGGGATGTGGTGCAGAATGCCATTGGCCAACTCATGACTTTCCGCCGGCAGGAGGGCGAAGCCTTGCAGAAGAAGTTTGAAGAGAAGTTGGATAACATTGCTGCTTTGCTTGCCGGCATTGAGCCTTACGAGAAGATGCGTGTGGAGAAAATCCGTCAGCGCATCACCGAGGGGCTGGCTTCCATTCCGGAGGTACAGTACGACCGCAATCGTCTGGAGCAGGAGATGATTTACTACATTGAGAAGTTGGACATCAACGAGGAGAAGCAGCGTCTGGCGAATCATTTGGACTACTTCCGCAAGACGATGGACGAGGGCCACGGACAGGGCAAAAAACTCGGTTTCATCGCGCAGGAGATGGGTCGTGAGATTAACACTACGGGCAGCAAAAGCAACTTGGCAGAGATGCAAAACATCGTGGTGAAGATGAAGGATGAACTGGAACAGATAAAGGAACAGGTATTGAATGTAATGTAGCATGAAAGGAAAGGTCTTGATTGTTTCTGCGCCTTCGGGAAGCGGAAAGAGCACAATAGTGAACTTTTTGATGAAGGAACACCCGGAGTTCCGTCTGGCTTTCAGCGTGAGTGCCACCAGCAGGCCGCCGCGTGGCCAGGAGCAGGACGGGGTGGACTATTATTTCCTTTCGGCAGAAGAGTTCAGACGCCACATCGAGGCGGACGACTTCCTTGAATACGAGGAGGTTTACGAAGGCCGGTTCTACGGGACGCTCAAGAGTCAGGTGGAGGAGAAACTGGCTGCCGGCAAGAATGTGGTGTTCGATGTTGATGTCAAAGGTGGCATAAACATTAAGAAATACTATGGCGAGGCTGCTCTGAGTGTCTTCATTCAGCCGCCTTCGGTTGAGGCTCTTCGGGAACGCCTGATAGGCAGAAATACCGATGAAATGGGCCAAATTGAACAACGTCTGGCTAAGGCGGAGTACGAAATGTCCTTCGCTTCGCAGTTCGACCGCATCCTCGTGAACGACAATCTCGAGGTGGCCAAACAGGAGGCCGTGGCATTGCTGAATGACTTCCTTGCAGAACCCGAAAAAATAGGTTAACCATTATTGCAAGAAAGGTTAAGCATTATGGGCGGAAAGGTTAAGCATTCCGTCGAAATAGGTTAACCTTTTTCGGCAGCGCGGTTTTGTTGCTTCGGGTACAGGCGGTTAGAAGTATGACAAAGATAACCAAAAACAAAGTAAAATATGATAGGATTGATGATTATATGGGTCTTGTTGGTAATCGGACTTGCCTGTGATGTTTTAGTGTTTTTTTTGGGTGGAGATGATGAATAGATAGTGAAGGTTGACGACAGAGCCTATGGAGAGGAAGATTATAACCGGCATATATGGGGGCAGTTTCAACCCGATTCATCGAGGACACGTCTGCCTGGCGAAGGCTTTGGCAGAGACTGAATTTGTCGATGAAATCTGGCTTTTGGTCTCTCCGCAGAACCCTTTTAAGGTTGACGACTGCCTGCTCGATGATGCTCTGCGGCTTCGCTTGACGCGTATGGCTGTGGCCCACGAACCGAAGGTGGAGGTCTGCGACCGTGAGTTCACGCTCCCCAAGCCCTCCTATATGTACAACACACTCACTGCCCTGAGCCAGGAACATCCCGACCGCGAGTTTGTCCTCGTCATAGGGGCCGACAACTGGGAACGCTTCCACCGCTGGTATCGCAGCGACGACATCCTCTCGGCCCATCGTCTCATTGTCTATCCACGTCCGGGCTATACGTGTGGCAATGTCCCGCCCAACGTCACAGTGGTCGATACGCCTTTGCTCGACATCAGCAGCACAGAGATTCGTCGCCGCATAGCCTCCGACCCCGATTACAACGGCGAAGACCTTCCGCCCGTTGTCTGGGAGGAAATAAAGGCAAAAAACCTCTACCAACGAGAAAATGCTCTGCTGTAGTACCCCGTTTTTCGCCTTTTTCTGTCAAATAATCTTAATTTGTTGGTCATCTCTTAAAAAGCATATATCTTTGCACGACAAATATAAACAGTTGTTTTTATGTTGAAAAGAAGAATAGTTTTCTACGCATCCGTTTTCATGATGTTGAACCTCCTTGCCCCCTTCACCCTGTCGGCGGAAGAGGAACTGCTGAAATATGGCGATTTCGATTCCTGGATTACTCGCACAATCAAGGAAAGCATTTTTGTGGGAGGCAAGACACAAACACTCTATGAGGTAGGCCCGACAGGCACCTTCGACGGGGCTCGTGCCTACACCAATCAGGGCGGTTCGCCCTGGGCGTGCAGCAACGTCTATGCCAAGGTTGCAGGCGTGGTCAAAACCAATGTCAGTGTCTTTCCCGACAAGCACGGCAACGGACAATGCGCCAAACTCTATACACACATCGTCAGTTGTAAAGCCATAGGCATCGTCAACATCAGCGTTCTTGCCACAGGCAGCCTCTTCCTGGGCACACTCCTCGAGCCAATCACAAGTTCGAACGACCCAATGAGCAAGATGAGCATTGGTGTACCATTCAACAAAAGGCCCAAAGCACTCAAGTTCGACTACAAATACTATACACCCGAAACGAAACGTATTCGCGAAACAGGCTTCAGTCGCCGCCAGACAATACCCGGAAAGGACATGGGGCAAGTGACATGCCTCCTGCAGAAGCGTTGGGAAGATGCCGACGGCAATATCCATGCCCTCCGAATCGGAACAGTGAAGCACAACTTCAGCCAAAACACCGACTGGAAAGAGGGACAGGTATTCCCCATTCACTATGGCGACATCACAAAAGAAAGTTATTACAACCAGGATATGATGCTGATGAATGGCGACAATGTTTTCTATGCTCTCAACAGCAAAGGCAAGAACGTTCCCGTACAGGAGGAAGGCTGGGCAAAGGCTGACGAGACGCCAACCCACATCGTCCTCAAGTTCGACAGCAGCCATGGCGGTGCATATGTCGGTTCAATCGGCAATACACTCTGGATTGACAACGTCAAGTTAGTGTATTAACATAAAAGGCAATCAACATAATCCCCATAGTCTCAAAAAACGTGAGGCCCTATTATCTTCTTCAGGAATCACTGCTTCGTCGCAACCTTCAACTCATCAAACGAGTGGCAGACGAGGCAGATGTGGAAATTATTCTCGCTTTCAAAGCCTTTGCTTTATGGCGTACATTCCCTATTTTCCGCGAATTCATCGGGCATACAACGGCAAGCAGTCTCTGCGAAGCACGCCTTTCGCTCGAGGAGTTCGGCTCTCTGGCTCACACCTATAGCCCGGCATATGAGTCGGACGAGTTCGAGGAAATACTGCACTGCAGCGGACATGTCACGTTCAATTCTCTTTCGCAGTATGAGCGAATGAAGCCGAAAATCGTCCAATTCACCGAGCATAACGTGTCTTATGGACTACGTGTCAATCCGGAATACAGTGAGATAGAGACAGAATTGTATAACCCCTGTGCCAAAGGCAGCCGTTTTGGCGTGCTTGCCGAACAGTTGCCTGAGCAACTTCCGGCAGGCATCGAGGGCTTCCATTGCCATTGTCATTGCGAAAGTCCCGCTTCGGCGTTGGAGCATACCCTGGAGCATCTCGAGGCGAAGTTTAGTCGTTGGTTCCCACAACTCAAGTGGCTCAACCTTGGCGGCGGACACCTTATGACACGCAGAGACTATGATGTCGAACACCTTATTAATATATTAAAGGGCTTACACCAACGCCATCCGCATCTGCGCATCATTCTTGAACCCGGCAGTGCCTTTGCTTGGCAGACCGGTCCGCTGGTCAGTGAGGTTGTGGATATTGTGGAGAATCATGGAATACAGACAGCAATCCTGAATGTGTCCTTCACCTGCCACATGCCCGACTGCTTGGAAATGCCCTATCAGCCTGTGGTGCGAGGAGCCGAAACTCTGCCTTTTGAGGCCGCTTCGTTGCCCGATGCGAAGGAGAAGAACATATATCGTCTTGGTGGCAACAGTTGCCTGAGTGGCGATTATATGGGCAGTTGGCGTTTTACAGCACCTTTGCAGGTGGGACAGGAGATAGTCTTTGAGGACATGATACACTACACGACGGTCAAGACTACCATGTTCAATGGCATCATGCACCCGTCCATTGTTCTGGAGCATGAAGACGGAACGCGCGAAGAACTTCGGCGTTACACCTACGAGGACTACAGAGACCGTATGGATTAGGCATAGGCATTTTCCCCTCTTGTTTAGGGAAAATCCTCTCAATCCCTGTCGTTTTTGCCGTATCTTTGCATCAGAAACAACAAAAACGACAGAGTTATGAAAAGGTTTATTCTCTCCGCAATGCTTATGATGGCAGCCTGGATGGGTGCCAAGGCAATGAGTTTCGAACGTGCACAGGCAGAGGCGTTCTATCTGACGGACAAGATGGCGTACGAACTCAATCTTAATGAGCAGCAGTACAACGATGCTTACGAAATAAATTTCGACTATTTCCTTCGTGTAGATTCTCCATCCGACCTTTACGGAAACTATTACACGTATCGTCTTCACGACTTGCGTTGCATCTTGCACGATTGGCAATATGCTCTTTTCTCTGCTGCCGATTATTTCCTTCGTCCCGTGATATGGCGTTCGAGCGGCTGGTTCTTCCCTATCTACAGTTATTATAATCGTGGTTACTTCTACTATGCCCGTCCTCATGTATGTCTTTCCTATCGTGGCGGACATGGCAGACATCATTTCCGCGACGGCTTTTATGCGCATCGTCGTCCTATTTGGAATGGTGGTCTGAGAGGCCATGACAGGCATCGTCCTGCTGTCGGACATGGTGGCGGTCACCATCCCGGTGCAGGTGGTCACAATGGCGGCCATCGCATCAATGGCAAAGGTTATCACATCGACTTCAACGGGCAGCGCGGTAACGACCATCGCCCGAATGGTGGCCGACCAGGTTCCGGCGTGCATTCAGGAACAAACCGTCCGTCTGGAGATGCAGTGAATCGTGGAGGTAATGGCAGAAATCCAGGTGTAGGCAGCAATCGTGGCAGCATGCACAGAAGTGAAGGAATGAGGCGAGGCAACTCTTTCGATGGCAGCAGTTCGAGAATGAGTGGTGGCGTCATGCGCCAGTCTCCTGCAAGAAGCAACCAGATGGTTACGCGCCCAAGCCATAGCAATGCCAACCGCAGCGGCAACATTTCCGGTTTCAGAGGTTCTTCTCGCGGAGGCGGTGTCAGTGGCGGAGTAAACCGTGGCGGAGGCGGTGGTCGTTCGGGACGCAGATAGTACAGATAAAACAAGGGCTGTTAAGTCGTCAAACTTAACAGCCCTTGTTGTTGAATTAGGTGTACCTTGTTGGGCAACAAGGCACGCCTAATTTGTAGATTCGACAGTAGATGTTTTATTACTTGCAACCGGAGCACCAGGGCTTGAGTTGCTTGAAGAAATCGTTGCCCTTGTCGTCAACAAGGATGAAGGCGGGGAAGTCCTCCACGGTTATCTTCCAGATGGCTTCCATGCCGAGTTCGGGATATTCCACACACTCGATGCTCTTGATGCTGCTCTGCGATAGAACTGCAGCCACGCCACCAATGGTGCCGAGATAGAAACCACCATGTTTCTTGCAAGCATCTGTTACCTGCTGTGTGCGATTGCCTTTGGCAATCATCACAAGGCTGCCACCATTCGCCTGGAATTCATCCACGTAGGGGTCCATGCGGCCTGCGGTAGTCGGTCCCATTGAACCACAGGGATAGCCTTCGGGAGTCTTGGCAGGGCCGGCATAGAGTACGGGGTGATCCTTGAAGTACTGTGGCATACCTTCGCCGGCATCGAGACGCGCCTTGAGTTTTGCGTGGGCAATGTCGCGAGCCACGATGATGGTGCCACGAAGATTGACACGAGTGGAAACAGGATACTTGCTGAGTTCTGCACGAACAGCATCGATACCCTTATCGAGGTCGATGTCTATTCCCTTGCCACCCTCGCCGGGAAGACGCAGTTCTTCGGGAATAAGTTCGCCGGGACAATCGTCCATCTTCTCGAGCCAAATGCCGTCGCGGTTGATTTTTGCCTTGATGTTGCGGTCGGCAGAGCAACTTACACCCATGCCGATGGGGCAACTTGCACCGTGGCGAGGCAGGCGGATTACACGGATGTCGTGAGCCAGATACTTACCTCCGAACTGGGCTCCGAGTCCAATCTTATGGGCTTCTTCAAGGAGTTTCTGTTCGAGGTCGATGTCGCGGAAGGCACGACCGGTCTCGTCGCCAGTGGTGGGCAGAGAGTCGTAGTACTTTATGGATGCCAACTTGACTGTGAGCAGGTTCTTTTCTGCAGAAGTGCCACCAATGACGAAGGCAATATGATAGGGCGGGCAGGCAGCCGTTCCGAGGTGCTTCATTTCTTCAACAAGGAAGGGAAGCAGTGTGCTTTCGTTCTGAATGGTTGCCTTGGTCATGGGGTAGAAGTAAGTCTTGTTGGCAGAACCGCCACCCTTGGCCACCATAACGAAACGGTATTCAGCACCCTCGCAGGCTTCGATGTCAATCTGTGCCGGCAGGTTGCACTTGGTGTTTACCTCGTCGTACATATTGAGAGGAGCATTCTGCGAGTAGCGAAGGTTGTCTTGTGTGAAGGTGTTAAACACGCCACGAGAGAGAGCCTCCTCGTCCTCGAAACCAGTCCATATCTGCTGACCCTTCTCGCCATGAATGATGGCAGTACCAGTGTCCTGGCAGAAGGGCAAGATTCCCTTGCAGGCAGTTTCGGCATTACGCAGGAACTGGAGGGCGACATACTTGTCATTCTCGCTCGCATCGGGGTCGTTCAGGATTTGAGCCACCTGCAGGTTGTGCTCTCTGCGAAGCATGAACTCCACATCGTGGAAAGCCTGTTGAGCCAGCAAAGTCAGTGCTTCTGGGGAGACTTTGACAATCTCCTTGCCTTCGAACTCGCCGACGGTGACGCCTTCTTTTGTCAGGAGGCGGTATTCCGTCTTGTCCTCGCCCATCTGGAACATTGGGGCATACTTAAATTCAGCCATTATCTTTAGTTTAGTAGTTTATTGGTTCGTGAGTTATTTGGTTTCCTCTTCTTCGTAATGTTGGAAGAGGAAGTCGTTGTAGGGGTACTTTTGCACATGCATTTCTCTTACCTTATTATATAGTACTTGTTTCAAGGTGTCGAGGTTTGTGCGTTCTTGGGCAGAGATGAAGAGACATTGTCCGTCGAGTCGTGCCATCCATGTGTGTATGAGTTCCTGAAGCGAAACATTGCGTGCGGTGGCAGGTGTCAAGTCGTCTGCATCTTTTTCTTCCCAGGTGTAGGCGTCAATCTTGTTGAAGATTATCATTTGCGGTTTGTCGCTGCAATCGAGGTCGGCAAGTGTTTTGTCAACGACTTTTATCTGGTCCTCGAAGTCGGGATGACTGATGTCCACGACATGAAGCAGAAGGTCTGCCTCTCGCACCTCGTCCAGCGTACTCTTGAAGGAGTCGACAAGGTCGGTGGGAAGTTTGCGAATGAAGCCTACTGTGTCGGAAAGCAGGAAGGGCAGATTGTCGACAATAACTTTGCGGACGGTTGTGTCGAGTGTGGCAAAGAGTTTGTTTTCTGCAAACACTTCGCTTTTGGCAAGGAGATTCATCAGGGTGCTTTTGCCTACGTTGGTATAGCCTACGAGTGCTACGCGAATCATTCGACCGCGATTTCCTCGCTGCGTTGTCTTTTGCCTGTCGATTTCGGCAAGGCGTTGTTTGAGCAGGCTCATGCGGTTGAGGATGATTCGCCGGTCCATTTCGAGTTGTGTCTCACCAGGTCCGCGAAGTCCTACCGAGCCTTTTCCGCCGCCGCTGCCCGAGCCGCCACCTTGTCGTTCGAGGTGTGTCCAGAGTCGTTGCAGTCGTGGCAACATATAGCGATACTGTGCCAGTTCGACTTGTGTCTTGGCATTGGCGGTTTGTGCCCGCATGGCGAAGATGTCGAGGATGAGCGTGGTGCGGTCCAGGACTTTAACTTTCAGTTCGCTTTCTATGTTGCGGAGTTGTTTGGCAGAGAGTTCGTCGTCGAAGATGACCATCGATATTTCGCGCTCGGCATCTTCTTCTGCCTGTATGTAGGCACGGATTTCCTGCAGTTTGCCTATGCCGAGATAGGTGACGCTGCTGGGGCCGTTCATGCGTTGTGTGAAGCGACGCACGGTCTTTGCTCCTGCAGTCTCGGCGAGGAACTCAAGTTCGTCGAGGTATTCCGTTGTCTTACGTTCGTTCTGATTGGGTGTGATGAGACCTACCAGTACTGCCGTTTCGGGTGAGTCGTCAACGATGTTGTGGTACTTGACGCCCGTCATTCCGTCTTCGAAGGGGAGCGACGAGCGTGAAGAGTTATAGTATTTGCTTCGGGTTGTTTTCATTCAATAATCACTTCCTGCGAGTGGTGTTTCCTGATTTCTCGTGTGGCGTTTATTATTTAACCAGTACGACAAGGTATTTGCTTACGCTCCAGAACTTCTGCGGGCTGGTGATGTGCAGTTCGTACTGGCCTTGCTTGTCTTTTTCGAGTTTGTAACTTCCGGCAGGGTGTGTCGAGAGCAGTTTTGCACTCTTGCTGTAGAAGCGAATCTCTTTGTCGTAGCGGATGTCGATTTTTGTGAAGTAGTTTTTGTTGAAGTCTTCGTTCTTGAGTACATCGCCGCTTGAGAGAATCTTCTGTTCTTTCAGTTCGCTCTTTGTGCCGAACACGAACCATGCGCTGTTGAGCTCCTTGTCTTGCTCTTGCATCTTTTCTGCTTTGATGCGGTTCTCTTCTGTCAGTGAAGCCACATTATTGCTCAGTCCGGCAATGGCTTCACCTTGTGCTTCGATGAGAGCGTCTTTCTCGGCAAGGGCAGCCTCGAGTTCTTGTATGCGAGCCGTCTGTGCATCAATTTGTGCTTGAAGGCTTGCGATGGTGTTTTGCATCTGCGAGTTCTTGATGCTGCTGTTCTTAAGTTTTTCCTGGAGCATGGCAATCATTTCACGGTTCTGTTGCATGGTTTGCTTTATGAAGTCCATGTTTTCGCGGATGACCTCTTTGCTGCTGGCACTTTCCGGGTTGCCGTCGGCAATGGTGACGCGGCCTTCGGCTTCGTTGATGCGGCGGATGCCTTCCTGAACCTCGTTGAAGGTGGTCAGGATGTCGTCCAGTTCTATGTCTTTTTCGTTGATGATGCGCTGCAGCGAATCGCGTTCCTGCATAAGGGCGTCTTGCTTTTCTCCTGTCATATTGCATGCGCTCAGTCCGATGACGCAAGCAACGAATACTAATAGTTTCTTCATAATCGTAGTGTTTATGAGTTAGTAGATTCTGTTCTGTTTGTGAATATTTACGAGTCTTTTCCTTCCAGTACGATGACGAACTCGCCTCGTGGCTCTGTTTCAGTGAAGTGATGTAGTACTTCTTCGAGTGTGCCTCGTACGCTTTCTTCGTGCATCTTGCTTATTTCTCGGCAGACACTGACTTGTCGTTCTGCTCCGAAGACTTCAATGAATTGTGTCAGTGCCTTCACGATGCGGTGTGGCGATTCGTAGAAAATCATTGTTCTGGTTTCTTCTGCAAGAGCAGCAATGCGTGTCTGCCTGCCTTTCTTTTGTGGCAGGAAGCCTTCGAAGCAAAATCTGTCGCAAGGCAAACCGCTGCTTACCAATGCAGGGACGAAGGCTGTTGCTCCGGGCAGTGTGATGACTTCAATGCCGGCCTTGATGGCTTCGCGTGCCACGAGGAAACCAGGGTCGCTGATGCCTGGTGTGCCTGCATCGCTGACGACGGCTATGGTTTGTCCTGCCAGCAATCGTTCCACGACACTTTGTACCGTCTGATGCTCGTTGAATTTATGGTACGAGAGCATTGCGTTCTTGATGTCGAAGTGTCGGAGCAGGTTTCCACTCGTCCGGGTATCTTCGGCAAGGATAAGGTCAGCCTCGCGCAACACTTTGAGTGCCCGCATTGTGATGTCTTCCAGATTGCCCACTGGAGTGGGTACCAAGTAGAGTGTCGCCATGCCAAAATATGTATAATATCTCGTGTGCAAAGATACGAAAAATAGTTCATAGTATGTGGTTTGCAGTTCAGAGTTTTTGTTTTTTGCTATTTTTCTGCCTGCCTCTGCATGGAAATCAAAGGGAAATAGTATATTTGCCAGCAGAAAACGAGACAACAATCTAAAAACTAAAAGACATGTTTGAGAAAGAGATTACCTTCGACCGCGTTGCTCGCTGGCTCATTGTTACACTTGTGGCTGTGGCTCTTGTGTTGCTCATCAACCGCCTTTCCAAAGTCTTGTTGCCATTCTTCATTGCTTGGATTTTGGCGTATATGATTTATCCGTTCGTTGTGTTTTTGCAGAACAAATGTCGATTGAAGTACCGTGTCTTGAGCATTGTGGTCGCTTTGTTCGTTGTCATAATGGCATTTATTTTCCTGGCATGCCTCATTGTGCCGCCCATCATCGAGGAAAGCATCCGTATGTCGGGCCTTATTGCCGTCTATTTCCACGACACTCTCACGTCGTCCGAACTCTTTGGCAGTCTGCGTAGTATGTTGGTGGACTATGCCAACGACGACTCTTTGGCCCGACTGATGCAGCACCGCAGTTTTGCCGACATGGCGGAGAATCTGGTCTTGCAGGCTTGGGAGTTCTTTGCAGGTACCATCAATTTTGCCATTGGCCTGTTGGGTAGTTTGGTGGTACTGCTTTACTTGTTCTTTATTCTTATGGACTATGAGAAGATTTCCGACGGGTGGATTCATTTGATTCCTGTCGGGAAAAGGGATTTCGCCAATATGGTGGCCAACGATGTCAAGAGCGGAATGAATGCATATTTCCGTGGCCAGTCGCTTATCGCTCTGCTTGTGGGAATCCTCTTCAGCATTGGCTTCCTTATCATAGATTTCCCCATGGCGATAGGTCTGGGACTCTTCATCGGCGCACTCAACCTGATTCCGTATATGCAGACGGTCGGCTTCATTCCCACCCTTATCCTGGCTTTTGTCAAGGCTAACGATTCGGGGCAGAACTTCTGGATTGTCTTGTTGTGTGCGCTGGCAGTCTTTGTTGTGGTGCAAGCCATTCAGGATCTCATCCTTACGCCTCGCATCATGGGCAGTGCCATGGGGCTCAATCCTGCCATCATCTTGCTGAGCCTTTCTGTCTGGGGCAGTCTGTTGGGCATCATCGGACTCATCATTGCCCTCCCACTCACCACTTTGCTCATTTCTTATTACAGACGATTTGTCATCAAGGAAACAGACGAAGAAACTCCCAAACAAGAGGAGAATGAATAAAAAGTAAAGAAAAACAGCAAATTTAATTTTAATAATTTTGTAGTTTCAAATATATGTTATACCTTTGCACCCGCAAATGAAAGTTTGCCCATAGGTTGACTCGCTAGCTCAGTTGGTAGAGCATCACACTTTTAATGTGGGGGTCTTGGGTTCGAGCCCCAAGCGGGTTACCAAGAGAAAGAGAGGCTTTGTCCTCTCTTTTCTTTTTAGTGTGGCTCTCACCCAAGGGTTTTTCGCCTTCGGCTCAAGCGGCAATGCCGGAGCGAGCCTCCAAGCGGGTTATTAGAAAAAGGGAAGAGGCCGTCTTTCCCTTTTGTTTTTCCGCTACTAATGGTTGCAGAATGGAGGAAATTTTATAGATTTGCATCGTAAAACCGTAAAATCAAGACAATACTTATGAGAAAACTGTTCAGCGTTCTTTTTGTAGTGATGGCGCAGATTACGTTTGCGCAGGTTAGCCAGGTGCCTTTTGCCGATCCTTATGTTCTTCTGGAGGACGGTGTGTATTATGCTTATGGCACGCATGCCGACGATGGCATTGAGGTATATAGTTCGCGCAACCTCAAGACGTGGAAGTACGAAGGCCTTGCCCTTCACAAGAGCAACACCACACAGTCGCGTTGGTTCTGGGCACCGGAGGTGTATCGTTTGGGCGACAAATACTATATGTATTATTCCGCAAACGAGCGGCTCTATGTCGCTACTGCTGACTCGCCTGTCGGTCCGTTCCGTCAGCAGGGAGGACAGATGATGAAGGATGTGATTGGCGACAAGTTCTCTATCGACTCTCATATCTTCTTCGACGACGATGGCTCGGCATGGATGTTCTGCGTACTTATTGACGATGGTCTCTGCATCTGGCAGGTGCAGTTGGACAAGGATTATGTAACTCCCATACCATCTACGCTGAAAAAGTGCATCAGCGTGAGCAGTGCCAAATGGGAAAATATATGGCCTCGAGTGAACGAAGGACCAAACGTGGTGAAACACGACGGCAGATATTACCTCACCTACTCTGCAAACAGTTACGAGAGTCAGGATTATGCCATAGGGTATGCCACTGCCGACTCAATCACCGGCGAATGGACAAAGTATGAGGGGAACCCCATTCTGCATCGCTATAAGGACCTGGTCGGCGTGGGCCATCACACGTTGTTCAGAGACAAGCGCGGCAGGTTGCGCATCGCTTTCCATGCGCATCAGTCTGCGAAGCACATCCATCCCCGCACAATGTATATCGGCACCATGAAGTTCACTCCCGGAGGCGTGATGCAGATGACCGACAAAGGCTTTATCCGTCCCCGCAGCAACCGCCCCGACATCGTGGAGCAGTAGAAATGACACACGACCCGTTTCTTGCGATGAAATGGGAAGAAATCGAAAGAAACGATACTGTTTTCAAGGCACGAAAGAAGGAGCCGGAAGGCCCCTTCTTTCGTTTAATATAGAATGCTCAAATCAGAGCAGAAATGATGTCTCCAGAGTAAATGGCAAAGTTCTGCAGAGAAGTTTGCCATTTACACACGTGAAGTTTGTCAAACGGACGCGTTCATTTTGCCAGGTGGACTGCAGGGGAAAAGAATCCACCTATTATATACTTTTGTCATCACTATTTTGTTACCCCCCAAACACAATATTTTTCAAAAAAGATTGACTTTGCAATCTACATATAACTTTTTTGTGTATCTTTGTTGGCGAAAAAGGTTTTGTCAGGCCTTGCGTACGTTAAGCTAATGCCAGCGGGCGGCTAGTACGACAAACGATTTTGCAGAATGAGGAATGCAAAAATAACAGTCAGTTCCTTCGGGAATGGGAGTATAGAGCAAGTCTTTGAGTATGCAAATCATGGCCTTTCTTATTCATTCCTGGGTGATTAAGCGCCATAGGGGTGTTAATCACCCAGAAATGTAGGCTAGTGACAGGTCGCTTCTGTAGCTGACATGCACCCAATAGGGTGTTAATCACCCAGAAATGTAGGCTAGTGACAGGGACTGGAAATTCCAGATACTACCGATAACGGGTGTTAATCACCCAGAAATGTAGGCTAGTGACAGGTAATCAACTCCACCTTCTGGAAGAGTGTGGTGTTAATCACCCAGAAATGTAGATATTTGAATATAAATGAAAGAAGTATTTGTATTGGAAATGCCATTAAAAGTTGAGAAATATCAGGCAGATATCCTCAATAAGCGTTATGAGCAGCTTCGCCAATTGTTTAACTATGTACAAGGCAAGTTGCTCCGGCAATACAGATATTTCGAGCAGATGAAAGAGTTTTAGGTTTGTAGGACATTCAAGGAGAAACGGGATTTCTTCAGGAGTCATCCATTCCAAATAGATGGGATACTTGGCAGAAACAAGGAGCCGCTGGATATTACTTTCGACGAATATGGCGTCAATGGGTTTGTGGAGAAATTGGCACAAAAGTCTGTAGGTCAGAATATGACCTATGCAGACCTTGGGTTTACAACCAACATTTTAGATCATATTTCTGCTGGCATTTGGGCGGCTTGGGAAAAGATGTTGTATGACTTTAAGGCAAAGCGTATCTCATTTAAGAAATATGGCGAGCTAGATTCTTTTTCAAGCAGAAGAAAAGTTGTACGCGGAAAAGTCTATTTCCCTGGAATGGAATTACATCTTGACACAATGAGGCTTTCCATTAAAACGAATGGCAAGGTTGGCAAAGAAGCAAAATTTATTACCATGCCTATTTTGCATAATCCTAAGCATGCAGATTATGAGATGTGGGCGCTGAAAGGTGGACTTGAAAGCGTGAAAGTGGTGAAGGTGGTTCGCCGTATGGTGCGAGGCCAATACAAATTTTATCTTCAATTAAGCATCGAAAGCGAGAAGCCCCAGAAAGGCAGAACACTAGGCAAGGGCAATGTGGGCATTGATTTAGGTCCTACCACAGTGGCTGTTTCTGGACAAAACGTTGCCTACATTGACAAACTGGCTTCGGAGTGTGACAATATCGAAGCAGAAATAGCCAAATTGAACAGGAAGATTGACCGAAGTCGTCGGGCAAACAATCCCCAAAACTTCAACGAGGACGGCACAATTAAGAGAGGCGTCAAGCTTGTATGGAACGACTCTAGGCGCTATCAGGAACTTCGAAAAGAAAAAGCGGAACAACAACGCAAACAAGCAGTCATCAGGAAACAGCAACACATAGACAGAGCAAATGCCTTATTGAAGGAAGGAGATACGTTTATCATAGAGAACAACAGGATAAGCGGTTGGACGGCCAAGGCAAAAGAGACCAAAGTGAATGAAAAGACTGGTAAGATCCAAAAGAAGAAACGCTTTGGTAAATCTGTTGCCAATCATGCTCCGGCTATGTTTGTCACAATCTTGGAGAACAAGGTCAAATCACTTGGCGGACGAGTGGTCAAAGTTGATACGCAAAATGCCGCCAGCCAATATGACTTTACTAACAACAACTTTGAAAAGCACGAACTAAAAGAGCGTTCTGTGACTTTGTCGAATGGTGATATACATCAACGTGATATGCTTGCTGCCTTTAATCTTCAGCATCTAAAGTACGATGAGCAAGAGAAGAAGCAATACGACAGAGAGGCTATGAAGGAACACTATAAACGCTTTTGCGAATTGGAGCAAGCAGAAATCATACGCTATAGGAATAAGGAAAAGAAGGACGATCGAGGAACCATTGGGGCATCAAATCTCAGAACAGAATCGTAAAAACTATTATTTTTTGATGGAACAAAATGCTGATACTAAAGTTGTTCTGAAGAATTTGTTTATATCTCTTATCAGCACCTCACATCTTGGAGCAGCCATTGTTAATGCCTTAAATGAAGAACAAATAGCAAAATAGAAAATACCCTGAAAATGCACGGAGAGCAAATAGACTTGCTCAAGGAGATTGTTATTGGCGAGTTATTGTAAATAAGGGGGAAGTATATAGAGAATATAAAAAATACTTTGCAACGAGCAAGAGATGAGGCGACTTTAGAGAAAAAGGAAGCTTTATGCAACTTTTCTCACTGCTTGTTGTCATCCAGACAATTCAGACTGCAACAATCATCGAATTTTCTTAGATTTGGTTGAAAAGATAGATTTCATAAACTTGCAGAAATCATCTGCCATACAAAATAATTCTCTAACTTTGTCCGCGGTGAGTATAGCGATTATTGTTTGTAATATTAAAGGCGACAAACTGCCGCCTTTGCTTTAGCCTAACAATACAAACTAAGTTTACAGCCTTACCGCTTTACCTTTCTTTGCGCTTTGTTTGGCTGCTTCGAGTATTTGGACAACGAGGACGTTGTTTTCCAAGGCGGAGAGGTCGGAGGGTTGTTCCTCTATCTCGCCTCTGACGAGGGCTTTCAGGTAGCGATAGGAGTCGTCGTAGGGTGCAGGAAGTTTGGGCGCACTGAATTCGCGTCCGCGTTTGCCATCGACAAGGAGTTGCATCCTGTTGCCGTTCTTCTGGTAGGCATAGCCTCTTGAGCCATAGACATACATGTCTTTCCTGTTCATCGGCCAGCACCATGAACCCATTACCTGGACGGTGCAGTCGTCGTATTCGAGAATGATGGTGGCATCGTCATCTACCTTCGGATAGACCTCCGGTTTGTTTTGTTGCAGGACGGCATAGACGCTCTTCGGTTTCTTCCCGTCGAGCAACCAGGTGGCGAGGTTGACACCATAGCAACCGAAGTCGATGACTGCACCGCCGCCATTCTCAACAGGGTCGGTCAGCCACGAGAGGAACATCCTGTCGCAGCCAATCTCTTTGGGTCCCTGGTGTCCGTCGTAAACATCGATGCGGTGCACTTTGCCGAACTGTCCGCGGTCGGCAAGGTTCTTGAGGTGATGGTTTGTGGCATACCAGGTCGTCTCGTAGTTGGTCATAATCTTTATGCCATACTTTTTTGCGAGTTCCTGCATTCGCAGGGCTTGCTTGTAGGTTGTAGCCAGGGGTTTCTCCACCATGACGTGGATGCCACGACGGGCACAGGCTTCGACGGTGGTCATGTGGTGCAGAATGCTTCCGTAGTCAACCACCACTTCGGGTTTCTCCTTGTCGAGCATCTCCTCAACAGAAGCATAGAACTTCTCCTTTGGCAGACGGCCGACGAGATTGTTGTGAGCACGGAAGTCGTCGTTCTCTTCTGCCACTCCGACGATGACGAAGTCGCCGCGATGCATGGCATTGATGAGGTTCCAAAGATGTCCGTGTGCCACGCCCGACACACCAATTCGCAGGGGACTGTCTGCCATCGCAATCAACGACACAAGCAGACATGCAAACAGAAGTGTTACTCTTTTCATAATCAGTTAATGTTCAATGTTCAATATTCAATGTTCAATGATATCAGAAGTCTTTGCCCACGAACTCGGCATCGCTGCTCAGCGCACCGGCCTTTGCCTTTGCCGTAGGTTGGCGGAAACGGTAGGAAATGCTGAAGGCGATGTTGGGGTAGGTGGGGCGCACCCATGTCTCGCTGTCCATGAACGCCATAGAGCGAAGACTATGGTAGCGGGCCGTGTGGAAGATGTCGTGTGCAACCACTCCCAACTGCAGTTTGCCTTTGAGCAGCGACTGGCGGGCTGCAAGGTCGAAATACACATAACCCGTCTCCCAACCTTGTGAGATATGCTTCGGGCCGACATAGTGTCCGTCGAACTGCAAAGAGGTGTTCTTTGCCAGACGGAAGTTGTTAATCAAACCAACCGTGCCTGTCGTGGAGTGCACACTGATGCAGCCTTCGCATTTGGCTCGGAAGTTGTGGAGCGAGAGGTCGCCGTTTGCCGTGAGTTGCCACCACTTGGTGGGCTTGGTGGTTACTTGAAGTTCAAGACCTTTGCGCCAGCCATTGCCCGCATTGACAATGCTGTCGAGCGTCACTCCGGCATCATAAGCACGGCGGACATAGTCCACGGCCCCCTTTCGGCGACGTGCATAGATGGTTGCCGTTACATTTGTCTTGCCGAATGTCTTGCGCCAGGAGAAGTCCATCGAATGAATGTACTCCGACTTCAAATCGGGGTTGCCCACGATGCGGGTATGGTAGTCTTCGTATGTGATGTAGGGCTCCAGTTTCCAGATGCCGGGTCGGTTCGTTCTTCGGGAATAGCCGAGTGTGAAGGTTCCTGCCTTTTCGGTTGTGTAGGCAAGATGTGTCGATGGATAGAACTCGGTGTATTTGCGGTGACGGCTGGTAATGGTGGGCAGGTCCATGTCGTCGATGACATGGTCAATGCGCAGCCCGGCATCGAATTGCAGTGGGCCGATGCGGTCGTTCACCTGAGCATATTCGCTATGTGTCTGCCTGCGGTAATAGAAAGGAGCATAAAGGTCTTCTGGCCAGACAAAGTCCTGCTGTGCCAAGTCCCAATAGCAAAGTCTGTAGTCGCCATGCTCGCTGTAGGTGGTGTACTGGTATCCAACCTCGAGTGTGCCTGTGGGGCGGTAGTGGAGTTTATAGGCAAGTGCGCCATCGCAGTCCCAATGATGCTCCGTTTCGTAGCCACGAGTGCCTTCCTGTCGTGTGCCGTTCAGGTCGAACATGTTGCTTTCGGTGTATTCTTCCGAGAAGCGGTCGTAGCGGAAGCGACTGGACAGGCTGATTTCGTCGCCTCGTTCGTTGAGTTTCCAGGAGTAGTCGATGGAGGTCTGGAAAAGTTTCTTCGTCAGTTTGTAGCGGTCGCGACTGTCGAGGACGTTGCTCACAGGAGGCAATCCATCTGTTGTAGTAGTGGTGTTATATACCATGTCTCCGCCTCGCGGATTGATGGTTCTGCCCCCTTGCAGGTCGATGTTCAGGTAGTGACGGCCGTTGCCGAACTCATATCCCCCCTGTCCGACGAAGGTTCGGAAGTCGCGGAAGCGTGTGCCGTCGGCAAAGGATGTGACAGTAGTCCCTTTGGCCGAAGTGGTTTTTTCTTGTTCGAACTGGCTCTTGTTGTGTATGTCTGAGCCTTGACCGCCCGCATAGAAATTATGGTGTCCGGTGCGGTAGTTGACTTTTGTGTCGAGCGAAAGTGTTCCCCAGGTTGAGGCTGTCCCGTTGAGTGCGATGTCCCAGCCATCTGTTTCGCTGCGCCGGGTGACGATGTTGATGATGCCCACATCGCCGTCTGTCTTGTATTTGGCAGAAGGTGTGGTCAGTATTTCGATGTCTTTGATGCTGGCTGCGCCAACCATCTGCAAGGCTTCTGTGCCCGAGAGGGGAGATGGTTTGCCGTCCACATAGACCATGAAGTTCTGGCTTCCGCGGTAGGACAGGTTGCCGTCGGCATCGACGACGACGCCCGCTACTGCTCGCAAGACGTCGAGGGCTGTTCCTCCTTGTGCCGTAAGCACTTGGCCGGCATCTATCTTCTGCCTGTCGAGGCGATAGGAGATGCGTTGTCTTTGCCCGTTGATGCTCACTTCTTGCATCATTGTGGAGTCGGAGAGTTCGGATTTGTTTTGTGCCTGCAGGCTTATGGAGACCAGGCATAGGAGCAGGAATGTCAATCGCAGTTGTATGTGTGGCATGTCAAGATAATTTTTCTTTTTGCAGTGCAAAGTTATGTTTTTCTGCAACGATAACATATGTTATTTGATTATTAATCACTATATTTGTAGTAAAATTCGATTATTATGACAAGATTTTGTTGTTCTTCCCGCCTTTTGTTGGCCGGATTTGTTGTGTTTTGTTGTTGTGCAGTGCAGGCACGACGTTATCCTTACCAGAACCCTCAACTTACTCCGAAGGAGCGTGCAAGGGATCTTTGCCGACGATTGACTCTGGAGGAGAAGGTTGGCCTGATGATGAACCACTCTCATGCTGTTGAACGACTCGATGTGCCTGTGTTCCAATGGTGGAACGAGGCGTTGCATGGCGTGGGGCGCAATGGCCATGCAACAGTGTTTCCCATTACGATGGGTATGGCTGCGACGTTCGACACTGTGCTTGTGGAACGCATCTTTACTGCTGTGAGCGACGAGGCTCGCGTCAAGTACAATCAGGCACGCCGCCTTGGAACGCAGCGGGAGATGTATCATCATTTGTCTTTTTGGACCCCCAACATCAACATCTTCCGCGACCCTCGTTGGGGACGTGGGCAGGAAACTTATGGCGAGGACCCTTATCTGACGGCTGTGATGGGCAAGAGTGTGGTGCGTGGCTTGCAGGGTCCGCAGGATGCTCGCTACCAGAAGTTGTTGGCTTGTGCCAAGCATTATGCTGTTCACAGCGGTCCGGAATGGAGCCGCCACCGTTATAATGCGGAGAACATCAAGTTGCGCGACCTCCACGAGACGTATCTGTATGCTTTCCGTGCTTTGGTGAAGGAGGCTAAGGTGGCAGAGGTGATGTGTGCTTACAACCGTTTCGAGGGAGAGCCCTGTTGTGGAAGCGACCGTTTGTTGCAGCAGATATTGCGTGACGAATGGGGCTTCGAGGGTTTGGTGACAAGTGATTGTGGCGCCATCGACGACTTCTGGAAGGACTACGGCCACCATTACAGCAAGGGCAAGACTGAGGCTGTGAGTGCGGCTGTCATTGCCGGTACGGATGTGGAGTGCGGCGGCAGTTACGGAAGTCTTGTGGATGGTGTGCGAAAGGGGCTCATCGAGGAGAAGACTATCGACAGGAGTCTTTGCCGTTTGCTTGAGGCGCGTTTCCGTCTGGGCGACTTCGATGCCCCCCATCTCAACCCATGGAACAGGATTCCCAACGAGCGTCTTTGTTGCAAGGAGCATGGCGAACTGGCTCTCGAGGCTGCCCGTAAGAGTATTGTGCTGTTGAAGAACGACAAGGATTTGTTGCCTCTTTCGGAGGCGGACGGCGGCGGTCTTTTCGTCATGGGGCCTAATGCGGCAGACAGTACGATGATGTGGGGCAACTACAATGGTTTCCCTCTTCATACGGTTACGCTGGCAGAGGGCATCCTAAATCTTTGCCCTTCGGCTACACTTGTGCCATGGGAGCGGGATGTGGAGAAGCAGGTTTCGGCAGCCTCCAATGCCGAGACGGTTGTTTTTTGTGGTGGCATTTCGCCGAGACTCGAGGGCGAGGAGATGACGGTGGACGAGCCTGGCTTCAAGGGCGGCGACCGTACGATGATAGAATTGCCGCAGAGCCAGCGCGATGTTCTTGCTGCTCTGCACAAGGCCGGCAAGCGTGTTGTTCTGGTTCTCTGTTCCGGCAGTGCCATAGGCCTTGTGCCCGAACAGCAGACAACCGATGCCATTCTCCAGGCATGGTATGGCGGTCAGGCCGGCGGCCAGGCTTTGGCAGAAGTACTCTTCGGCAAGGTCAACCCGAGCGGGCGCCTGCCTGTGACATTCTATCGTAGTGTGGACCAGTTGCCCGACTTCGAGGATTACAACATGGAGGGGCATACTTACCGCTTCTTCCGTGGCGAACCACTCTATCCCTTTGGCCACGGGCTCAGTTACAGCCGTTTTGTCTATGGCAAACCTCGCTTCGCGGACGGCAACCTGACGCTTTCTGTTGCCAACAAGAGCAAGCGCGATGGCGAAGAGACGGTGCTGGTATATATAAGTAAGGTGGGCGATACGGACGGGCCAATCCGCACTTTGCGCGCCTTCCAGCGCGTAGAGGTGGCTGCCGGCGGCAGCAAAGAAGTGACCATCCCCTTGCCCGATTCCGCTTTCGAATGGTGGGACCCCGCCTCGAATGCCATGCGCATCTTGCCCGGACAATACATCGTTCGGGTAGGCAAACATAAACTGCGCATCACAAGAAGCCAGTAGATGCAGGAAAATAGGTTAACCATTATTTTTGTATCGGAACAGGTAGGATATGGAAATAAAAAAGCAACCCGGAGCAGACACTAAAGAAAAAAAACTTTAGAAATGCTACCGGATTGCTACCACCCTTCGTTGCGGGAGCCCGACTCGAACGGACGACCTCCAGGTTATGAGCCTGACGAGCTACCAACTGCTCTACCCCGCGATGTTATCATTTGCGAGTGCAAAGGTAAGGCAATTTTCTTAATCCGCCAAATATTTTCGCAAAAAAGATGTCTCTCGAGATGCAAAAAAAGAAAAATTAGGCACAATAAGCACGAATTTGTGCATTTTTAACACAAGGAAATTGCACAAATCAATAGAAATGTGCTATCTTTGCAGTCGAAATGGCAGTAGTAAAGACAAGAACAAAGTTAGTGGACGTGGCACGCCAGTTGTTCGCCAAGAACGGATTGGAGAACACCACAATGAACGACATTGCCCAGGCTTCGGGCAAAGGTCGGCGTACACTCTATACCTATTTCAAGAACAAAGAGGAAATCTACTGGGCTGTCATCGAAGGAGAAATAGAGCGCATCAACGAACGAATTAACGAGGTGTCCGTGCAACAAATGGAGCCCGAAGACAAACTCGTCGAAGTTATCTACACACACCTCAACATGATAAAAGAAGCCGTACAGCGCAACGGCAATCTCCGAGCAGAGTTCTTCCGCAATATCGTCATGGTACAAAAGGTGCGCAAGAACTTCGACCGCAACGAACAACGACTCTTCGCCGCCATCATGGCAGAAGGCGTACAGCAAGGACGATTCGAGATAGAGAGCATTCCGCTCTGCTCCGACATCCTGCACTATTGCATCAAAGGCCTGGAAATACCGTACATCTATGGGCGTCTGGCCGACGGAATGCCCCAAGGCATAAGCCGAGGCATCGTACAGAAACTCATCCATAAGGCACTCCACCGGCCAGAAAAAAAATTAGACCAATATCTATAGCCTCTTACAAACTCACTCCAAATGCCAGTTTGGCAGAGGCTTTAATTAAATAATACAATATGAAACTACTGGAAGGAAAGACTGCACTCATCACAGGCGCAGCACGCGGCATCGGCAAAGCGATTGCCCTCAAGTTTGCCTCAGAAGGCGCAAATATAGCATTCACAGACCTGGTGCTCAACGACGAAATGGCTGCCGGACTGGAAGCAACCCGAAAGGAAATAGAAGAAGTGGGCGTAACATGCCGAGCATATGCAGGTAATGCAGCCGACTTCGCAGCAACAGAAGAAGTAGTAAAGAAGATAAAAGAAGACTTCGGCACCATCGACATCCTCGTCAACAATGCCGGTATCACAAAAGACGGACTCATGCTCCGTATGACCGAACAGCAGTGGGATGCCGTTATCAACGTCAACCTGAAGAGCACCTTCAACTTCACCCACGCATGTATCCCAGTTATGATGCGTCAGCGCGGCGGCAGCATCATCAATATGGCCAGCGTTGTCGGCGTACACGGTAATGCAGGCCAGGCAAACTATGCAGCCTCAAAAGCCGGCATGATAGCCCTCGCCAAGAGCGTTGCCCAAGAAATGGGCCCCAAAGGAATACGCGCCAATGCCATCGCACCAGGCTATATAGAAACAGCAATGACAGCACAACTCAGCGAAGAGATACGCGAAGAATGGAAGAAGAAAATACCCCTTCGCCGCGGAGGACAAGTGGAAGATATCGCCAATGTGGCAACCTTCCTCGCCAGCGACATGAGCAGTTATGTTAGCGGACAGGTCATCCAGGTGGATGGCGGCATGAACATGTAAAGAAAAGAACAACGACAATCATGAAAATCCTCTACGAGGATAATCATCTCATAGCCGTAAGAAAACGGGTAGGGGACATCGTGCAAGGAGACAAGACCGGCGATGTCCCCTTGTCCGATATGGTAAAGAACTTCCTGAAGGACAAGTATCAAAAGCCTGGCAATGTATATCTCGGCGTCGTTCATAGGCTGGATCGTCCCGTAAGCGGCGTCGTTCTATTCTCCAAAACAAGCAAGGCCTTGCCCCGACTCAATAAAATGTTTGCCGAACACAAAGGCGTAAAGAAGACATACTTGGCCATCGTCGTAAACAAACCAGCACAGCCACAAGGCACACTCACGCATTGGCTGACACGTAACGAGAAGCAAAACACAGCCCGAGCATACGACAGAGAAGTCCCCGGCAGCAAGAAGGCAGTACTCGACTATCGTCTCGTCGCCCAGTCAGAACGCTACTTCTTGCTCGAAATAGAACTGCACACAGGACGACATCACCAGATACGTTGCCAACTTTCCAAGATAGGATGCCCCATTCGTGGCGACTTAAAATACGGAGCACCCCGAAGCAACCCCGACGGAGGCATCAGCCTTCATGCCTGGCGACTGGAGTTGGAACATCCGGTATCGCATCAGAACATTACCATAGACGCTCCCTTGCCCGAGGAACGGCTATGGCAGGAAATAGTTCCGACACACAAGTAACAAAGAGTCAACAAATACATAAAAAATCTATATTTTGGCTTTAGGTGTGGATTAGATTTCATACCTTTGCATATAGAATAGCGCAAGGGAAATGAAACGCACGCTAAAATACATATTCAAAGCACTTTTGGTGCTGGTATTGCTCATTGCGATGCTTGTCGTCAGCCTCTATCTCCCACCAATACAAAAATGGGCAGTAGGCAGACTATCCACTTGGGCAAAGAAGGAAGCAGGCTTTGAACTGACAGTAGGCAGTGTGCGTCTGACACCTCTTCTCGACCTTCGTCTCGAAAACGTCCATATAGAAAAAGCACCGACCGACATAATAGATGTAGAGAGTGCCATTGTCGATCTCGATCTCTCCCGTCTTTTGCTGTTGCATGTAGGCGTGGAGGCTATCGAACTTTCCCAAGGCAATATCCATATAACAGAGTTAATAGAATCGGTAGCATTAGATGGCAAGATCAACAACATTACACTGATTGCCGACGATATAGACTTGCGAAAGAAGAGCATAAGTGTGCCGGTTGCAATGCTGGATAGTTGTGTGCTCGACATTAAACTCCGTGAAACTTCAGAAGACACCTCGGAGAGTTCTCCTATAGATTGGCAAATAGATGTAGAAAAGGTGCGCATTCTTCAAAGCAGGATTGCCTTGCATTTACCAAACGATACAATGCGTGTCAGTGCCTCTCTCCGTGAGGCAAGTCTTGATGCCGCCGACATCGACCTGAGCAATGCAGTGTATAGAATAGAAAATATCAGCATCATTGCGGATAGCCTTTCATATGATATTCCATCTGCATACTCTGTAATGGGATTGGATGTGAATCATCTTGCTTTCAGTAATGTTGAATTGAAACTCGACGAGTTGTCTTATAATCAAGGTTCTTCGGCACTTCATGCGCAATTACATCGGCTTGCTTTCCAGGAAAAGAGTGGTTTCCGTTTAGATAACTTGTCTGTTAATTTTTCTCTCGATTCAACTCATATTGCGGCAACTGGGCTTGACCTTCGGACACAATATAGTTCTGCGACAGGCAATATCAATCTTGATATGGATGCACTTTCGAAGGACAAACGAGGGAACCTGAAGGCAGAACTACAGGCATCTTTAGGAAGTAAAGATATTCTTTGCCTGGCTGCGGCATATTTGCCAATGGATTTAGTGAAATGTTATCCTGATCAACCATTGAACCTTAATATAGATGCATCAGGCAATGTGGATACCCTTTCTTTGCAAGTCTGCGATATAACAATGCCATCGATTATAGATGTCCGAACGACAGGGACTCTGCATAATGTCGCAGACAGTGTGGCTTTGGGAGCAGACTTGAGGACTGATGTCACTACAATGAACCTTAGTTGCATCAACCGCTATCTCGGTTTGACGGATGTTCATTTTCCAAAGATGGTTCTTCATGCCGATACACGATTGCGTCAGGCATCACAGATTTCGATGGATGCATTGCTTCTCGAAGGTAAAGGCAGAGCCCATCTTGTGGGAAGCATAGATTTGAAATCTATGGTTTACCAGGCGAGGGCTCGCATTACTGACTTGCAACTTCATGATTTCTTGCCTCAGGATTCTCTTTATCTCCTTACGGCTCAGGCAAAATTGTCGGGTAGTGGTACCGATTTCTTGAGCCGGAAAACGCGATTGCAAGCACAACTGGATATTGACCACTTGGGTTATGCTTCCTGGATGCTGGACAGTATTCATGCTGATTGTCGTCTGAAGGACGGAACGGCCATGGCGGAAATGAGTAGCCGAAACGAGTTGCTTCAGTTCCATGGCTGTATAGATGCTACTATTGACAAGCGAAAGTTGCAGGGAACAGCATTCAATTTGGATTTAAGCCATATTGATCTTCATGCGCTTCGAATGGCGGAGAAGCCGCTTTCTGCAAGTATGGTGTTGCACATGGACGGTTCTTCTGACTTCCGGCAGACGCATAGTTTGAATGCTCGTCTGGAGGCTATGGAACTGGTGACGGCGGATAGTGTTCTCCATCCGTATGATCTTGTTGTCAATGCCAATTTGACGCCGGAGTTAATACAACTGGAAACTCTTGCCGGCGACCTTGCGTTGTCGGTTTCGTCCGACCAGGGTTTGGACTCTTTGCTGTGTTGTTTCGATAATGTAGGGAAGGAGTTAGAGAGGGAGATTGATAGTCTTCGTATACAGCAGAACGTGCTTAAGGCTCTTTTGCCACACTTGCGGGTAGAACTTGCCTGTGGGGAGAAGAATCCGTTGAGCAACATTCTTCGCCACACTGTTGGTTATAGTTTTCGAGATATGTCGTTCCATGCGTTTTCGTCGCCAACAGAGGGACTGAATGGGAATGGGCATATGTATGCTCTTAACACGGGAGCGATTCTGCTCGACAGCATAGAGTGGCGTATTCATCAGAAGGAGAGTGGTGTTTCGCTTGATGCTTGTGTTGCCAACGGGCCGAGGAATCGCATGGTTACTTTTCAGTCGCAGTTGCGAGCGTCGTTGACCGATACGGGTGCAAATGCGAACCTTGTTTTTGTCGATGCCAAGGGAAAGAAGAGTGTTGACTTTGGTTTGTCGTTCAATCTTCTTGCCGATGGTGTGCAGGTGCACTTTACTCCTCTCAATCCGGTTATTGCTTATCGAAACTTTACGCTTAACGAGGACAATTTCATCCGTTTGTCGAACAAAGGACATCTTAGTGCATTGGTTGACCTTCTTGCCGATGATGGTACGGGCATTAAGGTTTACACTACGCCCAACGAAGGGGCGCAGCAGGATATTTCGTTAAGCGTCAATCATTTCAATGTGGGCGAATTAACAAAGGTGATTCCTTTTATGCCCGACATCAGTGGCTTCCTTTATGGTGACTTCCACTATATGCAGGCTGACAGCCTGACAACTGTTTCGGCTGATATGCAGGTAAACAAGATGGCTTATAACGGGGTTCGCCTGGGAGATATTGGGCTCAATGGCATTTATTTCCCGAATACTGACGGTTCGCATTATGTGGATGCTATCTGTACTCAGGACGGAAACGAGATAGTTTTGCTTAATGGCAGGTATTATGATGCGGGCGGACAAGGTATGATGGAAGGCGAAAGTACTTTCCAGCGCGTTCCTTTTGCGTTCCTCAATGCTTTTATGCCCGACGGGCCGCTTGCCATGTCGGGTTATGCTTCCGGTGATTTCATGTTGAGTGGCCGTACTGACAATCCGATATTGAATGGCCGTCTGCATACGGACTCGCTTAATATCAAGGCGGAGAGTTACAGTGTGAATCTCAGGATTCCTGATCATACTATTACGGTTGACGACAGTCGGATGGCTCTGAACCGCATTGAGGCATATGCTGCGGGCGATACTCCGCTTGTGCTCGACGGTAATATAGACTTCAGTCGCCTGGATAATGTTCTGTTGGACATGAATGTGAGGGCGAAGGATTATCCGCTTATCAATGCGCCGAAGAAGCAGGGCTCGCTGGCTTATGGCAAGGTGTTTGTCAATCTTGGCGGTCGTCTTTGGGGTACGTTGTCCGACCTTAAGATGCGTGGCCGCCTCGATGTGCTTGGCAGCACCGATGTGAGTTGCTTCCTTTCCGACACGCCGATTACGGTTGACGACCAACTTTCGGACATCGTCACCTTCCATGATTTCGCTGATACGATTGCTGTGGAGACGCCGGAGGTTGTCCGTCAGAGCATGGATGTCCAGATGGACGTCAGCATAGCGGAGGCTGCTCAGGTGCATTGCTACTTGAGCGACAGTGGCAGCGACTTTATTGTCTTGCAGGGTGGGGGTGACATGACGTTGACTTATGACCTCCAAAACGATCTTCAACTTTGGGGGCGTTACACTATCAACAAGGGTACGATGCGTTATTCTTTGATGGCTATTCCGTTGAATGACTTCCAGATTGCCCAGGGCAGTTATGTGGAGTTCCAGGGCAACCTGATGAATCCCCGTTTGAGCATTAATGCCAGCGAGCGCGTCAGGTCAACCGTCACGGAGAACAGTATGCCTCGCAATGTGGCGTTCGATGTGGGTCTTGCCCTGAGCCGCACGCTCGAGGATATGGGACTGGAGTTCACCTTGCAGGCACCAGAAGACATGACTGTGCAGAATCAGTTGACGGCCATGACTCCGGAGGAACGCGGTCGTGTGGCGGTTACGATGCTTGTCACGGGAATGTACGTCACGGACGACACGGAGGCAAACGGTGGCTACAACTATACCAATACGCTCAATGCCTACTTACAGAGTGCCATCAACGAGATTGCCGGTAAGGCTCTCAGCACGGTCGATGTCAACTTCGGCATTGCAAGCGGCACGTCGGAGGTCGGCACCACGACGACCGACTACACCTTCAGTTTTGCCAAACGTTTCTGGGGCAACCGCATCAGCGTCATCATTGGCGGCAAGGTCAGCGCAGGCTCCGATGCTGTCAACAACGGACAGACCATCATCGACAACATAGCCATAGAGTATCGCCTCGACAAGTCTGCTTCGCGCTACGTCAACCTCTTCTACGACAACGAATACGAGTCGCTGCTCGAGGGCCAGGTGACAAAGATGGGAGGCGGTATTGTGCTGAGGAAGAAGGCCGACAAACTGAGCGAACTTTTCATCTTCCGAAAGGAGAAGGGAAAGGCAAGGAAAGAGGAATAAAAAGACAACCCATGCCACCTCTGCCAACAACCCACGCCGAATTGTCCAACAAGGCACACCATTATTGCCGGAAAGGTTAACCATTATGGCCAACAAGCCACACCTTGTTCGGCACCACAAAACACCCCCTGAAAATCAGGGCTTAGAGAAAAAGGAATGAACACTAAACTGAAAACAATAACACGCCTGCTGTTTTGTCTGCTCATCTCGGCATGCTCCATCACAGAGAACCTGCCCGAAGGCGAGAAACTCTATCGTGGCATAAAGAGCATAGACTATGACGGAGGGCCACGCGAACAAGCCAAAAAGCAGGAAGAAGGCGTCATCACTGCCCTTGCAGATGCCTATACAACGGTCGAAGGCCTGCTCAGCGGCGATGCCTCCGCAATGAAGACGGAGGAGATGGACGAAGAAGCCTTGCGCGACAGCCTTCGTCGTGCCTCCCGCAAGGCCCAGGAAGCCTACGATGCAGCAAAAGAAGAAGTGGAGGCAGTCCTGTCCTATGCACCCAACGGCGCCCTCATGGGCAGTAGTTTCATCACCCATCCCTTCCCCATAAAACTTCTCATCTACAACAAATACGCAGGCAGCAAACGCCGATTCGGCAAATGGATGTTCAACAATTTTGCAGCCACACCGGTACTCATCAGCAACGTAAATCCACGAATGCGTTCCGTAGTGGCTCAAAACACATTGCGCAGCCGAGGCTTTTTCCGGGCAAAAGCCTCCTACGAAATACTGCCCGATGCACGCGACACCCTGAAAGAACGCATCCGCTATGACATCCATCCCGGTCCGCTTTATCATCTCGACAGCGTCTCCTACGTAAACTTCCCCCACGCAATAGACAGCGTCATGCGCCGCAGCGGCGGACGTCCATTGGTGCGACGCGGCGAACCGTTCAGCGTCGTCACATTGGAGAACGAACGCTCACGCATAGTAAAAGCCCTGCGCGAACAAGGCTACTACTATCAGCGGAACGAGCATATCTCATTCCGAGCCGACACACTCCAGACACCTATGATGGTGAAACTCCAGGTACAGCCCTCCCCAACAGCACCAAAAGAAGCCATGAAACCCTATTATATAGGTAACACGCGTGTGAACATATACAAGCATGGCGACCGCCGGATAGTCGATAGTCTCACCATGCGGGGTGGCTTCTCGTTCGGCTACAGCCGTCCTGCCGATAAACCCCTGCTGAAGCCACGTACCATCTGGCGTTCCATGATGTTCCATCGTGGCGACCTCTATCGCCAATCACTGAACGACCTGATGCAAGACGGATTGGCCTCCATGAACATCTTCTCCTCAGTCCGCATCAACTATGTACCGCGCGAGAACGAAGAAGGCACAGGCGACACATTGGACATCGTGGTTAACGCAACCCTCGACAAACCCTATGATGCCGAGTTCCAGGGGAACATTACGGGCAAGACAGGCGGGCAGGTAGGTCCGGGAGCCAGTTTCTCGTTCTCCAAACGCAACGCCTTCCGCGATGCCGAAACACTGACATTCAAGGCATGGGGCTCTTACGAATGGCAAACAGGCGCAAACACAGAGGGAAGAAGTTCACTGCTCAACTCCTACGAATACGGTTTGAGCGGGTCGCTTTCCTATCCACGTTTCCGTTTCTTCGGTCTTGGATTAGGCCGAAAACTTAGCCGTCGCTATGTTTCTTCCACAGCAATCGACTTGCAGGCACGCTGGCAAAACCGTGCAGGCTTCTTCGGAAGAGTGTCGTGGAGCGGAGGAGTGAATTACACATTACAGCACAAACGGAACATAAAGCATGAGTTCTCACCCCTGACCATCACTTACGACCAGTTGCTGCACAGCACAGCACGTTTCGATTCCATTGTGAATGCGAACCCTGCTCTCTATATCTCCATGCGCGACCAGTTTGTGCCGAGCATGTCATACACATTCTCGTGGGCAGGCAGTCCCAAGCATCCCTCGTCCCTTGTCATCTCGTTGAAGGAGGCATCAGCAGTGGTATCAAGCATTTATGCCATTAGCGGAAAACCATACAGCCAGGAAGGAAAGAAACTGTTGGGAGTACCTTTCGCACAGTTTGTCAAGGGAACAGTGCAATACACGCGCCAGGTTCCACTCACCAGGCGTAGCCAGTTGGCCATGCGTGCCTTTGGCGGCATTGTATATAGTTATGGCAACGCAAAGGTTGCACCATACAGCGAACTCTTCTCTGTAGGTGGTGCCAACAGTATTCGTGCTTTTGGAATGCGAACAATAGGACCGGGTTCTTATCATCCAGTAAGGTCGCAGTACTCTTATGTCGACCAGATGGGCGATCTCAAACTTGAGGCCAACATAGAGTATCGCTTCCCAATCATCGGAAAGTTACAGGGAGCCACATTCATAGACGCAGGCAATGTATGGCTTTTGCGTGACAGTGAAAGTCAACAAGGCGGTAAATTCTCGTTCAAGGATTTCGGTAAGCAGATTGCTCTCGGCACGGGCGTAGGCATACGATACGACCTTGATTTCCTTGTTCTCCGTTTCGATCTCGGCATCGGCATACATGCACCCTACGACACAGGCAAGCGTGGCTATTACAACATGCCAAGTTTCGGCAAGTCTTTGGGCTATCACTTTGCCATTGGATATCCTTTCTGATTCCTTTATTCGTTCCAGAAATCCCAACTTGCGACGGCTTGGAGGTGTAGCATCTCCAGGCCATTCTTGACAGTTGCACCTTGCTCCCTGCCTTTCTTCATAAACAAGGTCTCCTCTGGATTATAGACGCAGTCGAAGAGAAGGTGCTGCGGAGAGAGAAGTTCGTAGGGAATGGCAGGAGCAGCATCTACTTTGGGGAACATGCCGACGGGACTACAGTTGACAATAACAGTATAGTCCTGCATCAATTTTGGCGTAAGATCGGCATAAGTAAGCATCCCTTCTCCCAGTGAACGGCTGACGTAGGTCCACTCTATGCCCAAACGGTTTAGCCCGACACGAATGGCCTTGCTGGCACCACCGGTGCCCAAGATAAGGGCTTTCTTGTGGTGTGGCATCAAAAGTGGTTTGATGCTGTTTGTGAAACCAATGATGTCGCTGTTGAATCCTTTCAGTCTCCCGTCGCGGATGCGAATAACATTCACCGCGCCAATTTCCTTTGCTTCCTCGCTCATCTCGTCGAGAAGCGGGATGACAGCCTGTTTGTGTGGCAGGGTAACGTTCAGCCCTCGGAGTTCGGGATTGTTGCGAAGAACATCTGGCAGCATTGCAACATCAGGAATTTCGAAGTTGAGGTACTGCGCATCGATGCTTTCGCGAGCGAATTTTTCAGTAAAGAAACCTTTGCTGAAACTATGTCCCAGGGGATAACCTATGATGCCGTATTTTGTCATTTGGTTGCAAGATACATCGTACTAATACCAAAGGTGAAGCGACGCCACTGCACTTCTGCGAAGCCTGCCTTGCGGAGAATGCCTTCCATTTGCTCGGGTTGTGGGAAGGCTTCCATGGAGGCAGGCAGATATGTATATGCGCTATCGTCGTGGCTAATGAGGCGTCCGAGCAAGGGCATCACAACGTGAGCGTAAAGCCAGAACAGTTGCTTCATCGGGAAGCGAGGTGGTGGCGTGAGTTCTACGATGAGAAGGTGTCCGCCGGGACGCAACACTCGTTGCATTTCTTGCAATCCTTTGTCGAGGTTTTGGAAGTTGCGAACGCCATAAGACGATGTTACGGCATCAAACGAACCATCGGGGAATGAAAGTTGCATGCAGTCTTCGTGTTGAAAGGAGATGACGTTTTGCAGTCCTTCTTCTTTGACTTTCTCTCGTCCGACAGCCATCATTCCTTCGCTGATGTCTGCACCGACGATGTGTTGTGGTTGGATGCGTTTGGCAAGCAGTAATGCAAAATCGCCGGTACCTGTTGCAATGTCGAGGATTTGCTGCGGTTTGTGTTTGCCAAGAGCATCAACGGCAGTGCGCCGCCAACGCCGGTCTATGCCAAGCGACAAAGCATGGTTCAACCTGTCGTAGGACGGCGCAATCTTGTCGAACATGCGCCGTATCTGCTCTTGTTTACTGCCTTCTCCATAAGGAGTGACAGATTCCTGCTTATACATTTACTGTTTGTTTAGCCATTCTGCCACGTTCTTTTCGATGCGGGCAGCAATGTCGCCTTCGCTGTCGGCGGGCATAAATTTCTCGCCTACGATGTTTTCGTAGAGTTCGATGTAGCGGTCGGCAACGCTTTGGGCGTATTCGTCGGTGATTTTGGGCATTACTTGTCCGGGCTGGTTCATGAAGTTGTGTTCGATGAGCCACTGACGAACGAACTCTTTGCTCAACTGTTTTTGGGGTTCGCCTGCAAGGAACTTCTCTTCGTAGCCGTCGGAGTAGAAGTAGCGGCTGCTGTCGGGTGTGTGGATTTCGTCGATGAGGATGACTTTTCCGTCGCGTTTGCCGAACTCATACTTTGTGTCTACCAGGATGAGGCCCTTCTTTGCGGCAATCTCTGTGCCACGCTGGAAGAGGGCACGAGTGTACTTAACCATGGTTTCCCAGTCTTCCTTGCTTACCAGTCCCTGCTTGATGATTTCTTCGGCAGAGATGTTTTCGTCGTGTCCTTCGTCGGCCTTTGTGGTCGGAGTGATGATGGGTTCGGGGAACTTTTCGTTTTCGCGCATTCCGTCGGGAAGTTTTACGCCACACAGTTCACGGCATCCTGCTTTGTAGTCGCGCCATGCAGAGCCGGTAAGGTAGCCACGGATAATCATTTCCACGCGGAAGCCTTCTGCCTTCAGGCCTACTGTCACCATGGGGTCGGGTGTGGCGAGTTTCCAGTTGGGAACAATGTCGGCTGTGGCGTCGAGGAACGATGCGGCAATTTGGTTGAGCACCTGTCCTTTGAATGGTATGCCTTTGGGGAGGATGACGTCGAAGGCAGAGATGCGGTCTGTTGCTACCATTACCATCAGGTCGTCATTGATGTTATAGACGTCACGCACTTTGCCGTGATATACACTCACCTGTCCTGGCAGGTTGAAGTCAGTTCTTGTCAATGCTTTCATCTTCTTTCTGTTGTATTTTTTGTTGTGATTCGTATGCTTCCACGATGCGCGTCACGAGTTTGTGTCGCACGATGTCTTTTTTTGTGAGTTCTGTAAACCCAACGCCTTTTACATCTTTCAGGATGCGGAGAGCCTCGATAAGGCCGGAGCGAACGCTGTGCGGAAGATCGACTTGAGTGGTGTCTCCCGTTACGATCATCTTGGTGTTCATGCCCATACGGGTAAGGAACATCTTCAACTGGGCGCTGGTTGTGTTTTGTGCTTCGTCGAGAATGACGACGGCGTCGCTCAGTGTTCGGCCTCGCATAAAGGCAAGGGGTGCAATCTGAATGATGTTCTGCTCCATCATTTCGCGCAGTTTCTGGGTGGGAATCATGTCCTCCAGTGCGTCATATAGTGGTTGGAGATAGGGATCTATCTTTTCCTTCATGTCGCCGGGCAGAAAGCCAAGTTTTTCGCCGGCCTCTACTGCGGGGCGCGAAAGTATGATTCTGCGTATCTCCTTGTTCTTGAGTGCCCGAACGGCGAGTGCAATGCTGGTGTATGTTTTGCCTGAGCCTGCAGGGCCTACGGCAAAGACGAGGTCGTTCTCCTGATAGGCTTTGACGAGTTTCTGCTGGTTGGTGGTGCGGGCACATATCGGTCTGCCTGTGACGCTATATACGATTACGCCTTCCACGCCTTCGCGCTCCGAGCCTTCGCCTCGTGTGATTTGCAGGAGTTCCTCTTCTGTCAGGCTGTTATACTTGAGGATGTGTTTTTGCAGTTTCTCTGTGGTTTCCTCGAAGGCACACATCTCCAGTTCGTCGCCCATGACGTGGATGACGTTGCCGCGTGCCACGATGCGGAGTTTTGGATAGAGTGCTTTCAGCATCTGCATGTTGGCATTGTTCACTCCGTACAGAAGCAATGGGTCGATGTCCTCGATAAGGATGTGTTTTTCTATCATTCGCCGATATTTTAATGCAAAAGTAATAAACTATTTTGAGATTACCACGAATTTGTGTACTTTTGTACGTTAAAAGTATGAGAAGACTGAAGAAAAAGATATTTTTAGGCATTTTTGGAGGTGCGGTCTTATTGCTTGGAGCGGTAAGGCTTGCCTTCCCCAGTGTGGCAGTACCTGCGGAGGGTGAAAAAACTACTACAGTTAAGTCGGCCGACTTAACACGTAAAGTCGCCGAAGTTAACGTGGATAGTTTGCCGACTAAACACGTTAAGTTTGAAGAGCAACCTGATGTGGTGGATTCAGTGGCCCAGTCGGTCGGTCCGAATCCTCCAGTAAAATGGCATCCCGTCCGTAGTGTTCACTCGTATGCCGCCTGCTTCCCCGACTTGCAGGATGTGCAGATCGAGGCAGCAAAACAATGGGGCGTCTCTCCCGTTTGCGACAGAGACGAGGCAGAGAGGCGCAGGAACGAACTCGTCTATGTAGGAGCCAGCCCGTTCTTCTGCATAGATAAGAACATGAGGTACAGCATACCTTACCTCGTTCCCCGAGCCAGCCACCTGCTTTCCACAATAGGACGCAACTATTTGGACAGTCTGTATGTGAAGGGAATCCCCTTGCACCGCATCATCGTGTCGAGCGTTCTGAGGACAGAAGCCGATGTTGCCCGCCTTCGCCGACGCAATCCGAATGCAACCGAACAAAGTTGTCATCGTTTTGGCACCACGTTCGATATCTGCTACAACCGTTTCTCAACCGTCTCCCCGCCAGATGGCCCACAGCGACGAACCGTACGGAACGACACACTCAAATGGGTGTTGAGCGAAGTGCTTCGCGACATTCGCGAACAGGAACTCTGCTATATCAAGTACGAAGTCAAGCAGGCTTGCTTCCATATTACTGTCAGATAGTTAAAAATATGCAAGAAAGCCTCCTGTCGTTAAACTTTTCGCCCGCTCCAATGGTCAAAGGAGAAAAGAGGAAGATGCAAACCTCATTTGTTGAATAAAAAAGAAAAGTAAAATGAGAAAGACAATCATCATGGCCGTTTTGGCTCTCATTGGGAGTACAACACTCTGCGCCCAGGAGCGCATGAGCGCAGAAGAACTTCAGAAGGCAATGGCAGAACGTATCGAAAAGGCAGCAGAACGTATGGCGAAAGACTTTAGCCTCAAAGACGAAGCCAAACACACCTTCGTAACAACCTTCGTGGCATACCAGAAAGAAATGTTCGCTACAAACCAGCCCCGCACACAACGTCCGGAACAAGGTGAAGGCGCAACCAAGCCCGAAGACCTCAGTGCAGAAGACGCAACGGCGAAGATTCAAGAGACATTCACACGTCAGGAGCAGCAGATAGCCACCATGCAAAAGCGTATGGAAGTACAAAAGAAGTATGCAGAAGAGTTTTCTAAGGTGCTAACTCCTCAGCAGGTTCTCAAACTGTTAACTCCCCAGCGCAATCAGAACGGTCGTGGACAAGGTATGCGAGGTCAAGGCGGCGGCGAACGTCGTGGCGGCTTCGAAGGTGGTCCACGCGGAGGCTTTGGTGGCCCTCGTGGCGGCTTCGGCGGTCCTGGCGGTGGCTTCTAAGAAGTTTTAACGAAGGAAAGATAAAGAAAAAGGTCCAAAGTTTTGCCGCTTTGGACTTTTTTTTGTAGTTTTGCAAGTAAAACAAACTTAAATAAAACAATGGGAAGAGTACTGATTATAGGAGCTGGCGGTGTTGCAACCGTAGCGGCTCACAAAGTGTGTCAAAACCCTGACACCTTCACCGAGGTAATGATTGCCAGCCGAACAGAGAAGAAGTGCATCGCTTTGGCTGAAGTCCTCAAGAAGAAATACGGCACCGATGTCAAGACAGCACAAGTGGATGCCGACAGCGTAGAACAACTTGTGGAGTTGTTTGGCAGTTATAAGCCGGACCTGGTCATGAACCTTGCGTTGCCCTATCAAGACCTTACCATCATGGAGGCTTGCTTGCAGACAGGGTGCAACTATCTCGACACAGCTAACTATGAACCGAAGGACGAGGCACACTTCGAGTATTCTTGGCAGTGGGCATATCGTGAACGCTTTGAGAAGGCTGGCCTTTGTGCCATTCTTGGCTGCGGTTTCGACCCGGGCGTGACAAGCATCTTCACAGCCTACGCTGCCAAACATCACTTTGATGAGATTCAGTACCTCGACATCGTGGACTGCAATGCGGGCAATCACCACAAGGCATTCGCCACAAACTTCAATCCCGAAATCAACATCCGCGAGATTACACAGAAGGGCCTTTACTGGGAGAATGGCAAGTACATCGAGACAGAGCCGATGGAGATTCATAAGCCTTTGACCTATCCCGGCATCGGTCCCAAAGAGAGTTATCTGCTTCACCACGAGGAGATAGAATCACTTGTCATCAATTATCCGACCATTAAGCGTGCACGTTTCTGGATGACATTCGGCCAGCAGTATCTCACTTATCTCGACGTTATACAGAACATCGGCATGAGCCGTATCGACGAAGTGGAGTACAAGGCTCCCAAGGCCGATGGCAGCGGCGAGGAGATCGTTAAGATTGTACCTTTGCAATTCCTCAAAGCCGTGTTGCCCAATCCACAAGATCTTGGCGAGAACTACGATGGCGAAACAAGCATCGGTTGTCGTATTCGTGGTCTCAGAGGCGGCGAGGAGCATACATATTATGTATATAACAACTGTTCGCATCAGGCAGCATACGAGGAGACGGGCATGCAGGGTGTAAGTTACACTACGGGTGTGCCTGCCATGATTGGTGCGATGATGTTCCTCAAGGGCATATGGAGCAAGCCCGGTGTGCACAACGTAGAGGAGTTTGACCCCGATCCCTTCATGGAACAACTCAACAGCCAGGGTCTTCCTTGGCACGAGATTCATGACGGAGATTTGGAGTTGTAAGAATTAACTTATAAGACGAAACGAATATGGTAAAGAAAGAAACAGCAGATATATCGCCCAGCCAGCAGAGCGAGAAGTTGAAGGCACTTCAGGCAGCCATGGCAAAGATTGAGAAAGACTTTGGCAAGGGCTCAATCATGAAGCTTGGCGAGGAGAAAATAGACAACATTGAGGTAATTCCTTCGGGTTCCATTGCGCTGGACTATGCACTTGGTGTGGGCGGTTATCCCAAAGGACGTATTGTGGAGATTTATGGTCCGGAGTCTTCCGGTAAGACGACGCTGGCCATTCATGCCATTGCCGAGGCTCAGAAGCAGGGTGGCATCGCTGCTTTTATCGATGCAGAACATGCTTTCGACCGTTTCTATGCTGCTAACTTGGGCGTGAATGTTGATGAACTTCTCATCTCTCAACCCGACAATGGCGAGCAGGCTTTGGACATTGCCGACCAACTTATTCGCAGTGCTGCTGTGGATATTATCGTCATCGACTCTGTTGCCGCATTGACACCAAAGGCAGAACTTGAAGGCGACATGGGCGACAACAAGGTAGGTTTGCAGGCACGTCTGATGAGCCAGGCATTGCGTAAGTTGACTGCCACCATCAGCAAGACGAACACCACCTGCATCTTCATCAACCAGTTACGCGAGAAGATAGGTGTTATGTTTGGCAACCCCGAGACAACTACCGGCGGTAATGCCTTGAAGTTCTATGCTTCGGTTCGCCTTGACATTCGCAAGTCTTCGAGCATCAAGGACGGCGATAACGTTATCGGCAACGAGGTGAAGGTGAAGGTCGTGAAGAACAAGGTTGCTCCTCCTTTCCGTCGTGCGGAGTTCGAAATCATGTATGGCGAAGGTATTTGTCGTGTAGGCGAAGTAGTTGATTTGGGTGTTGACTTCGGTATTCTCGAGAAGAGTGGCTCTTGGTATAGTTACAACGGTTCAAAACTTGGCCAGGGCAAGGAGGCAACAAAACGAGTTGTCCGCGACAATCCTGAACTTTGTGACGAGATAACTTCAAAGATTTATGAAGCCATGAATGCCAAGAAAGAATAATGGCAAACGACAAATAGAATAGAGAGAGTTGTGTGTGTCTTAATCAGACATGCACAACTTTTTGTTATGCAGGTTAGTCTTTTGGCTATCTGAAGGGTATTATATGTAGGAGTAACTCTTTAAAGACACAAAAATATGAAACGAAGAATTTTCTTTCTGCTTGCTCTTGTTGCAATGACAGGGCTGGCTAAGAATGTCGTTGTGGAACGTCCGGCATTCCGTTCTCTCATGAAGAACTTTAACTACAGGGCAGACATTTGGCCTGTCAAGGTTGAACTGACTAAGCATGCAACTGTCGTGCATTTCCATGTCGCCCGTGCTGCACGGAGCAGTTGGAGCACGGACGGAGGATGGCTTGAAGTCGATGGCCGGCAGTTTGCCTATCAGAAAGGACGCATCCTGACGCACGATGGCTCTAAACTCCTTGCAGATGATGACCTTGAACTGGGCAAGGACTACGAGAGGAACGCGCAGCAAGACTCCCTTATCCTCTATTTCGAGCCGCTTCCGAAAGGCACAAAGACGTTCGATTACATTGGTGGAGACGCCCCGAATGCATGGACTGTCTATGGCATCAGACTGGATAAGAAACTCTACCCTGAACTGCTTCCTGCTTACCAGGAAAGGGAGGATGACGGTAAGCCACTGGAGCCGTTGGCTTTGACACATGGCGAGGCGTCTGTTTCTGTTACTGTCTATGGCGACAGTATCTGCCAGTTGGGTTGGTTTGATGCGCCTTTCTGCGACCCCATCACCGGGTTTTATCGCGCAAAGGACCGCAAAGAAGGTACATCAAAACATTTTTCCAATCCTGTCTATACAGCAACCTTTCCCATCTTTACCTTTTACAAGATAGAGAAGAACACACCCAACAGGCAGTTCCCCTTGCTTTTGATTCCTGGCGAGACACTGACCTTGGACGCCGACCCCGATGCTTGCGAGGCATGGCTTCAAGACTTTGCTGCGGGCAAGCCCAAGCATAAAGGCTATCGCTTTGGCGGTTCTACTGCAGACCTCAACGAGGTGCTGCTGGAAAACCTGAACATATATTATCCCGGCATGGCACCGTTGCCGAGCCACGAAGATGTGAAAGATTTCCCCGAGTGGCGCGACAAGTTGTGGCAGAACCTCGACTCCTTGAAGCAAGGTGTGCTGAAGCGCAGGAACTATACCCGCAGGCAGAAGGATTTTCTGACGCTTCTTGCCGACAGACTCTATGTACGTTACTGCGTAGGAGGTGCCGATATGCTTGCTTTCCAAAAACGTATTGCGAACCCCGACAGCACGCTGGCACACCTGAAGAGCACCTTTACACTCACCGACCCTCATGCTCGTGAACTTCTATTCTTCCGCGACGGACGCACTTTCTGGCTGCCTCTCATGCCCGAACTCCTGCCTTATTTCGAAGCAAACGGTATGGTCGAAACAGAGCCTTACAAGATGACGAAGGCGATGGCAGAAGCAAAGAAGATGCACGACATCATAGCACAAGGCAAGGTGATGCCTGAGGACTCGATAAAGAAGATACATCCACATTTCCAGGGTATAGTGAGAGAGTTCAACGACACCACACGTGTTCAACTCGAACGCTTGCAGCGAGAGGCAAAAGAACGTATGATGCCCACACCGGAAGTGCCTGGCGACAAACTCCTCGAGGCGATTCTAAAGGAACATCCCGGCAAGGTGGTCTTCTTCGACCTTTGGGCAACGTGGTGCGGCCCCTGCAGGCAAGGCATCGAGGCAATGGAGCCACTCAAGGAAGAATTGCAGGGCAAGGATGTTGTCTTCGTGTATCTCACCGACGAAAGCAGCTCCCTTAACGAGTGGAGAGAATACGTCATCAAGACGCCCGGCCTGCATTATCGCCTTCCGAGCAGCAAGTGGAAGCAGATGCCTATCTCCGGTGGCATACCCCAATACTACCTTTTCGACCGACAGGGACGTAAGGTTTGGGAGCAGACAGGCTTCGGCGATGCAGTCCTCGAAGACATCGAGAAGCAACTCTATAAAGCATTGGAACCATAGCCTTGCCCAAACATTGCAGGCAACAAAATGCGGAGCGGTACATCGTTTATATCGGTGTGCCGCTCTTTTTGTGTTGCCTGTTAGTCCGACTTTGGATGTAGAGTTTGTTGCACATACACGTACGTGCGATTGAATATACATGTATGTGCAAATGAACATACATGTACGTGCAAACAATTCGGCTCATTGTGTCGGGTTCTTAACCTGCCTGAATTGGGCAATTTCCGATGTTATTTTTCGTTGTTAACCAGCATAGATAGGGCTGGGAAGTTTGTCGATTTGTCAAAAAATCCTATTTTTGTACAAATTTTTTACTGTCGGGGTTAGTTTTTTCTGTCTTTGAAGGGTATTATAAGTAAAGCGTGATGGAACAAGAGGCTGTCAAGAGGCTGTTCATGCAGCACTACGTCAAGATGCAGAGGGTGGCGCGCACCCTGCTCTACGACGAGAAGGAGAGCGAAGATGTCTGTAGCGACGTCTTCGAGAGTCTGCTTCGTGCCGATATGCTTCTCGAGCCTGGAACGGAGGAACGCTACCTGATGACGAGTGTCAGAAATCGTTGTCTGAAGCGGCTTCGCCACGTAGCCATTGAACATTCACCATTGACCATTGACCATTTCGCAGCGGCAAATGGTACAGCCAATAATGGCGAAGATCCAATACACAATGGTCAATGTTCAATGGATGACAGGCTGTCGGACATCGAGGAATTTGTTGTCAGTCATCTTTCGGAACGCGATCAGCGCATCTTCGGCCTGCGTTTCTCGGAAGGTTACAGTTACGAAGAGATTGCCGTGGCAGAAGGCATCAGCAAGGTTGCAGTGTGGAAACACCTCTCACATGCCATCACAGAAGTAAAAAAACACTTTAATACGAAAAACGTATGAAGCCTTTAGACGATAAGCAGTTGTTCTTCGATATGCAGGAACACCCGGAGAAATACTCCGACGAGCAACTCGAGGCGATGATGACTGAACTTGACAAAGAACCGGATGCAGAAACTGCGTGGCATAAGTTCCTCTCTAACTCCCCCGTAAAAGAGGAGAACTCCATCCCTTTAAGGAAGGGCTGGGGGTGGTCTTCCCTTCGCCGTGTGGTGGCGATAATTACAGCTTTCGCCTTCCTAGGCATCATTTCACTGGCCGGCTATCATTCCTTCTTCTATAAGACGACAACGGACAACGGACAACGGACAACAGATACAACGGCGGTCAAGACTGAGCGTTTCTATGTCGATGTGCAGGATGGCGACACCATCTTCCGTTTCGAAAACATCCGTCTGGACAGTATTCTTGCAGTCGTGAGCAGGCATTATGAGCGTCGAGTCGTTTTCAAGGACAAGGCCCCGGCACATCTGCGTCTCTATCTGACCTGTCATACGACACAAACACTCGAGGAGTTTGTTGAGACCCTGAACATGTTCGATGGTATCAATGTTACACAGGAGTTCTATATGTTGTACGTTGAATCGGACGAAAAGAAGGAGGGTAAGCAATGAAACGACTCGTCCTACACATTATTATATATACGTGTTTCGGTCTCAGTCTCTCGGCTCGTGACCTGACCTTTCGCGGCGAATCGCTTGCCTATGCACTCGCCACTTTGCGCGACATGCAGACGGAGTACAATATCAACTTCATTGCCAACGACCTCGAGACCTTGCCCGTACATGCCGACCTTGCAGGACTCTCAGTGCCGAAAGCAGTGAAGTTAATCTGTTCGGGGCTTCCTGTCAAGGCAAAGATAAGAGGGAAGGAAATCTTCATTCAGTATGACAAGAGATACAAGCCGCGCACCATCAAACTTTCCGGCGTTGTCTGCGATGCCCGCACGCGCGAGTACCTGATGGACGCAAAGGTGGAACTCCTCAGTGAAGACAGCACACTCATCGACTCTGTCCGTGCCAGACAATCTGCCTTCTACTACGACGGTAGTGGCCGACAGGTGGACTACGATGCGCCGCGCTACAATATAGAGGTGCCCGCTTTGTCTCGGCACTATATCTTCCGCATTTCGATGGACGACTATCGTACCGTCTGCTACGATTACGTGTTGGACCGTGTCGGTCGACGGGAAACGTCGCGCAACATGTCGCCCTTCTATCTTCATAAGGTTTCGAAGACCCTGCAGGAGGTGACCGTCAAGGCATCGCGCGTCCGTTTCTATCATAAGGGCGACACCATCGTGTATGATGCCAGTCTGTTCCAATTGGCTGAAGGCTCTATGCTCGACGCCTTGATTCGCCAGTTGCCGGGCGTCGAACTCAAGAGCGACGGACGAATCTACCACAACGGCAAGTTCGTGGACGACCTCTTGCTCAACGGCAAGGACCTCTTTCAAGGCAATAGCAAACTGATGCTCGAGAACCTGCCGGCCTATACAGTGAAGGATGTGGCTGTCTATGACAAGCAAACCGAGGAGAACGAATGGCTCGGGCGGACCGACGAGGGCAGTCAGCACCACGTCATCGATGTGCGTCTGAAACGGGAATACATGGTCGGCTGGATAGCAAACATTGAGGCAGGAGCAGGACTTCGGCAGGACGAGACGCCCTACCTGGCACGCCTCTTCGCCATGCGAAGCGACGAGCGTTCGAACATACGCTTCTATGCTAAGGCCAACAACCTGAACGACGAAGGCTCGGGCGACATGCTTTGGGGCGACGGATGGCAGCCCGACAGGTCGGGCAAATTGAGTCGCAACGAGATGGCTCGCGTGGATGTCAACCTGATGTCCGACGACAAGAAACGGGATTACTTTGTCTATGTCGAGGCGCATCATGCGAAGGAATGGCAGGACACGCGCACCACGACGCAGACCTTCCTGCCCGACGGCGACACATACGACTATGGTTTCGCGGGCATGAAGAACGAAGAGTGGGACGTCTCGCTGTGGAACCGTTTCATTCATAACGGCAAACAACTGCGAACGCAGGTAATGGCAGATGCCACCTACCGCTATTTCCGCAATGCCTCCGGCAGCACGTCGGGCCTCTTCTCTGCGCCCTCCGAGGTTAGCCGTCAATTACTCGACGACCTCTTCTCTCCGACATCGCCGCGTCCGAATCTGCGCGATACGCTCATCAACCGCCAACTCCGCGAGAGCAAAGGCACGGGGTACGACATTAAGGCAACTGCCTATTTGTACGAGACACTGAAAATTAAAGGTTCGGGCGACTATATGAACTTCGGCATAAACGGCTTTTATGAGGAGAGCGAAAGGCAGGAGTTCATCCGACAAAACGTCAACTCCCTCCCATCCTCCCCCTCGGGGGGAGACAGAGGGGGGCTCCTCTTCCGCCACCAGTTCGTCGATACGCCGCCTCGCAGCAAGTTCGGGATTACCCCCTTCGTGTCGTACACCTTTTCCCTGGGCGAACATTACCGGCAATTCAATATAGGAACGAATTTCTCCCACAACAACCGGCGCGAGCAGGAGAGCATCTATCGTCTCGATCGCTTGGCGAATGCCGACTCCAGTTTCTCTAACCCCATCGATATACTTCCCAGCGTGAACGAATATCGACAGGTGTTTGATCGCACGAACAGCCACCTGGCGCATTACATCGACAACACAAGCAATATTTGGGCCGACTTCAAATACGGTTTGGGACAAAAGGCTTGGGGGCAGTTCTACCTTGACTTCAGAATTGATGCTACGCTGAAAGCACAACGCCACGACTATGAGCGAGGTGCCATCGACACTCTTCTCCACCGTTTCAGCCCGACGTTCGAGTTCAAGACAAAGCCGTGGCTGAGGACCAAAGATGGTCATCATGCAGGACTCGAGGTACGGGTGAGGAGCGAAGCCCCAGACCTCCTGAACGAGGCTGGCATCGTAGATGACACAGATCCTATGAACATCCGCATCGGCAACCCTGATCTGCGATACGCCATCCGCACCGATGCGGTCCTCGACGGCAATCTGTATTCGATGAACAAACGTATGCATAACCGTATCGACCTCAGTTATGGCTTCACCCATAACGCAATAGGTATAGGTCAGATATACGATCGTACCACCGGCCGTCGCACGTTCATCCCCACGAATGTCAACGGAAATTGGGACGCCACAGCCAAGCACACCATCAACTACAGTTTTGGTGATGGCAAGAAACATAACGCCAGCATGGTCACGCAGTTCAGTTATAGGAATAGTGTTGACCTAATGGGTGACAATGGACAACAGACAACAGACAACGGTCAATTGCTCATAAACAAGTCTGTTGTACGTTCCGCCGCCCTTTCCTTCTCACCTAAACTGAATCTTTCGCTGGGCAAACATACCCTCGGGTTCTCCTCAGATGTGGCATGGAATCGTTACACAAGCGATCGCACGACGTTTCAGAACATTAACGCCTGGCAGTATCGTATTGGAACGAATGCTATCGTCCATCTGCCCTGGAAGTTCGACCTCACCACCGACCTCACGCTTTATGGCCGAACGGGTTATGCCGACGCGAGCCTCAACACAGCCGACGTCGTCTGGAATGCACGCTTGGCTCGTGCACTCTTCAAGGGCAAGTGGGTTGTAATGCTTGATGGTTTCGACATACTTGGACAGTTGAGTAACGTTACGCGTACCATCAACGCACAAGGTCGTACAGAGACTTACACCAATGTCCTGCCGCGATACGGCCTTCTGCACGTTATCTACAAGTTCCAAAAGAATCCAAAGCAGAAACAATAATTTTTTCGAAGATGTATCGTCGGTATGTTTAGAATGTAATAAGAACAATAAAAGCCCGAGGAAACTCGGGCTTTTATTTGTGTATATAATATTGTATTGTTACTTGGCGTATGCGATAGAGCGTGTTTCTCGAATCACGGTTATCTTAACCTGTCCGGGATATGTCATCTCGTTCTGAATCTTTGTCGCAATATCAGTGCTAAGTTGTTCGGTCTGCTTGTCGTCGATCTTGTCGGCACCGACAATGACACGCAACTCTCTACCTGCCTGGATGGCATAGGTCTTCACTACGCCCGGATGACTCATGGCAATGTCTTCCAAATCCTTGAGGCGTTTGATGTATGCCTCTACAATCTCGCGACGGGCACCAGGACGAGCACCGCTAATGGCATCGCAAACCTGTACGATGGGTGCAAGCAATGTGGTCATTTCCATTTCGTCGTGGTGTGCACCGATAGCATTGCAGATTTCAGCCTGCTCTTTGTATTTCTCGGCAAGTTTTGCTCCATAGAGTGCATGGGGCAGTTCAGGCTCCTCGTCGGGTACTTTGCCAATGTCGTGCAACAAGCCGGCACGTTTGGCTTTCTTGGGGTTGAGGCCAAGTTCGCTTGCCATAACAGCACAGAGGTTTGCTGTTTCTCGAGCATGTTGCAACAAGTTCTGACCATAACTGCTACGATATTTCATCTTACCTACGATGCGTATCAGTTCGGGGTGCAGACCATGTATGCCAAGGTCAATCGTTGTGCGTTTACCTGTCTCGAGTATTTCTTCTTCAATCTGTTTCTTGACTTTGGCCACAACTTCTTCAATGCGTGCAGGATGTATGCGCCCATCAGAAACAAGTTGGTGCAGTGCCAAACGGCAGATTTCTCTGCGAACAGGGTCGAAAGCACTGATTACAATGGCTTCGGGTGTGTCGTCGACAACAATTTCGACGCCGGTGGCTGCTTCAAGGGCACGAATGTTTCTGCCTTCGCGACCAATGATGCGACCTTTAACCTCGTCATTGTCAATATGGAACACTGTGACCGAGTTCTCAACAGCCGTTTCTGTAGCAACACGCTGAATGGTCTGTATGATGATGCGTTTTGCCTCTTTGTTGGCAGTCATGCGTGCATCGTCCATGATTTCGTTGATGTAGGCTGCTGCATTGGTCTTTGCCTCGTCTTTAAGAGACTCAACAAGGCGTTCGCGAGCCTCTTCGGCACTCAGCCCGGAGATTTCTTCAAGTCTCGTGCGCTCCTGGTTGATAAGGTCGGAAAAACGTGCATTAACCTCCTCTTCTTTCTTCTCAAGGAGAGCCTGCTGTGTTTCCATGCGCTGACGTTGAGCGTCAGCCTCTTGCTTGCGACGTGTCAACTCATCCTGTTTTTGATTGAGTTGCATTTCGCGCTGCTTAATGCGATTTTCAGATTGTTGTATTTGTTGGTTGTGCTTTCGCACTTCCTTCTCCAGTTCTGCACGCTTACTTAAGAACTTCTCTTTTACTTCAAGCAGTTTCTTTTGCTTGATTACTTCTGCCTCCTTCTCGGCATTTTCCTTAGCCTCCTTGGCCATCGCTTTCCTTTTGGCGGGCAATACGATGAAGTACCATATTGCGAACGGGATAACCGTCAACAGAAAGGTCAAAAGTATGGCTATAATAATTGTTACTGTTGTGAACATGAATGATAAAAATTGGATAAAATATTAATACTCGGGGTCACTTACTCTTATTTTTTGACGAGTGCGGCCTCGACTTCCGACAGCAGCGGACGTATTAATTGCAGTATTGGCTCTGCATCACCCTCTGCTTCCTGCCGTTTGCTTTGTACGGCAATGTCAAGGATGGTCATCACCAGATACATCTCTGTGTTCTGTCCGGGATAACTGTTCGTGTAGAAGTTGAATCTCTCCTTAATGAGTTTTTCTGCCTGACGATAGACATATTCTTCGTCACGCTTGATGGTCATTGGCAATGTCCATGAACCAAAATGGAGAGTTATTGATAAGGTGTCATCCATAAGGCGTTACTGTGTTACTTTTAACATGGAGATGCACCGGTCAATATCGCGCACCATCGTCCTGATTCGGCCTCGCATGTCTTTGACATCATTGTCGGCCAAGTCGATGTATTTGGCCATCTTAAGATGGCTATATTGTTGTTTGAGTTCTTCGTTCTGAATCTGAAGGTTGAGAATCTCGTCGTCTTTCTGTTGGAGTTGCAACCGCAGTTTTTCTTGCTCTTCTTGCAATTTTTCTTGCTGCAAGATGAGTTGCCTGGTACGTGTCTCCAATCGGACTATGAGTTCTTTCAGTTCTGGATTCATAAGAAAACACTCAATTTTCGGGCAAAGATAATACTTTTTCTATCTATATGCAAGTTTATTACTCACTATTTTTCTTTGGCTCCTTTTTTGCGAGCATTACAATGGTATGCACATATTCTGTCATCCATTGCTCGCTGTAGCCAAGTTTGTTTTGATATTTACGAATGGAGACGCAAGCGCGTCGCACGCCTTCATCCTTCCAATTGTTATCTGTAAGGATTTGGTGAACCTGCTTTGCCACCATCTCTCGAAGAGCATTCCGGAAGAAACCGGGCAGTCGCATCTTCCATTGCATGAGGTTGCCCATAAGCATCATCAGGTCTTGACTAAAACCCTGGAATGAGATGAGGTAACCTTGGGCATCTTGAATCTTGTGGCAATGCTTGCGGATGCTGCCATCTATTTCGGTAAAGAAGGAGTCGCTAACGCCGTATATCGTTTGCATCAGTTTGCGACAATGTTTTTTCTCGCCCATGCCAAGTTTGTTGTTGAGAGTAGGGACGTGATAGGTCTGCTTGAAAATGCGCAGGTCTGGTAGTGCTCCTAAATTGTTGAGTCCTGTTTGTGCGGCAATTGCTGCCTGATAATAGACGCGGATAAGGAGCATGAAATCCTCCATGCCGCCTACCTTGGTTTGCTCTTCGTTGCTGTTGCGTCGAAATAATTTGCTAAATATAGACATGTGTGGTTTTGCTTTAATGAGTTATTTTATATGTAACTAATTCTTTTGTTGTTTGATTTCTTTATTAATGAGATTATGTGATGAAACATAATACGAATGTCGAGCCAAAAGCCCCAGTTTCGGTAGTACCATACATCGGCTTTGCTGTTGCCTCTTGCTTGTGATGCGAACCGGTAACTTGCGATGCCGGCCTTAAGTTGATATTCTGAAGCAAAAAGTTGTTTCAACTCATGTTTGTAGTTGTTATAGTACTTTTCGTTCATTATTTGCGAGCCTACAACAGACATGGTTCCAAAGAGGACATTGATGAATTGGGGCAATAATTCCAATTGTGAAGCGATAAGGAATTTGCCAAAAGGGAAATATGTCGGATTATTTGCATCTTCGAGAGATGGAGATTCGGCATTATAATGTTGTGTACGGAAAGTGATGCATTGGAAGCCTTTGCCGTCCATTCCATACATTTTTTGTATTTTGAAAATTGGTCCTCGGCTTTGTTTCTTTATGAAAATATAAGCAATAAACGCAACAAAGGGGAAGATGGTTAGAAGAATGATGAGGCTGAAAAGTATGTCTGTCAGCCGTTTGATGGCCATATTGAAGGGGCTTTGTAATGGCGGATTAGTAATCGAAAGCACATTGACGGTGCCACGGTATTCACTTTGCATGGCTCGGTTCAATGCCGGAACAGCCTGCGGCAGAAGATGAAACGTCAGGCTATGTTCATAACAAACGTGTGCTACTTCCTCTAATTCTGTAGTTGATAATATTGATGGTTCAATATATATGCTTTTTGTTTCAGGGTGTGTTATAAGGTATTCTTTTAGGCTTTGCGCAGATGGTTGTTCGAGACGGGTGAGTGCCAAGCCGTAGGTGTTCTGTAATAAGACTCCTTGTTGCCAAAGGCCATCTTCTGTGCAGATGATGATGCTATGTTCTTTGTGGTGCAAAGCATAGTGAACAAACCAACTGTTAAGGATAAGGCGTTCGATTGCCAAGGCAATGCAGAACCAAAAGCAAGCAAGGGGTAGAAAGATGTTTAAGTAAATTGCATAAGCAAGAATGCCGAATGCAAGGCCGGTTTTCATGGCATTTGCCACAACTTCATCGCGTCGCGCTGTCCGACTGTAAGCATTGTTGGGTATAAAACACGTAACAATGAGGAGTAAAGTGGTTCCTATCCCGATATGGGTAAACCATCTTTCGTATTCCGGGTCTTGTGTCCAGTTTGTTGCATGAAAACAGAATGCCCACACTATGGCTTCGGCCGCACACGTCAGTCCGTTGCGGAGCCATTGCAGTATGGCGTTATTTTTGTTTCCTTGCATTTTGTTGAAATTAGAAATGTGGCATGTGTGCATACATCGTAGGCAAAGTTACAACAATTTATGCAGAATAAGGCCATTAAAGTAAGGAAATGTTGTGTAAAGATAATTTTTAGATGTTTTTCTTTAACATTAACAGATATAGTTGTAATTTTGTAGCCTGTGTTATCATTTTTTGAGAATAATCTTCATAAATAAAGCATAGGCATGGCAGATTACATTAATAACGAGGATTTGCAGCAGGAAGAAGAGTCTGGTAGATTCTCTTTGTCTGTGATATGGACCATTATAGTGTTGAATTGGCAATGGATATTGTTGTCTGTTGTTTTGGCATTGTGTTTGGCATATGGATATTTGCGTTATTCGCAGCCGGTGTATTCCACATCCATGAAGGTGCTGATCAAGGATGACAGCAATAAGCGTTCGATGGGTGGCCAAATGAGTTTGGAGGACATGGGACTTATCTCCAACAGTAATGGTTTTGCCAATGAACTTGAAATCCTGACGAGTACTCGTGTGAACAGTAGGGTGGTAAAATCGTTGAAACTCTATGTTAATTATGCCATAGAGGGGCGTGTCCAGAAGGTTGAACAGTATCAGTGCAATCCTATCATCGTTGATATGCCGCAGCACCAACTTACGGAGTTGCAGACTCCTATTGAGATGGAGATGACAAAGGCAGGCGAGGGCTTGCATGTAGTGGGCAGGGTTGGAGTTTCCGGAGGCAAAGCCCCTGTTACTTTTGAACATGACATAAAGAAACTGCCTGGCAGCATCAATACGCCTGTGGGCGTTATTATTTTCCAGCAGAATCCCGGGACGAAGTGGGGCGAAGAGAAACTTTTTGCAACAATCAATCCTGTGGAGAGAGTGGCCCGCACTTATAGGGGCAAGTTGTCAGCGGCGGCTACGGCCAAGAATACGACCGTGGCCCGTGTGACTTTCACTGATACGCAGATCAAGCGTTCGATGGATTATCTGAACGAACTGCTCAAGTGTTATAACGAGGATGCCAATGAGGATAAGAACGAGGTAGCAACCAAGACGGAGGAATTCATCAAGGAACGCATTGATGTCATTCGTGGAGAACTGGATGTGACGGAGGGTGAATTGGAACGTTATAAGAAGAGTAACGAACTCATTAACTTGACCAACGATGCTACTACTGCGCTCAGCAGTACGACGGAGTATCAGAAGACGCAGGTAGAACTGGAGACGCAACTCAATCTTATCAATGCTTTGGTGAATTATGTGAACAATCCTGCCAATGCCATGCAGGTTATACCTGCCAATCTTGGTCTTGCTGATGCTAATGTGAACGCTACGATAGCCAAGTATAACGATGCAGTGTTGCAGCGTAATCGTTTGCTGAGGTCTTCGAGCGAGGATAATCCTTCGGTGCAGCGTTATACGACGATGCTGGAGGAGATGTGGCCTTCCATCAAGATGAGCCTTGAGGCCATCCGTGCAAATGTAATAACGCAGAAGACAAGTGCCGATAGGCAGTACCGTATGTTCAGTAGTCGCATCAGCAGTACGCCTACCCAGGAGCGTGCTTTGACGAACATGAGCCGCCAGCAGGAGATTAAGGCGAACCTTTATCTGATGCTTTTGCAGAAGCGTGAGGAGAACTATATTTCTCTTGTCAGCACTGCTGCCAAGGCAAAAATTGTGGATACGCCTCAGTTCTTGGGTCAGATTGCGCCTCAGCCTATGGTGGTTTGGCTTGCTGCTTTGCTGTTGGGCATTGTTTTCCCCATTGGCATTATCTATTTGATGCGTCTGCTTCGTTTCCGTATTGAGGGGCGCGAGGATGTTGAGAGCCTTACGAAGATCAGTATTCTTGCCGATATTCCGTTGGCGGGCAAGACGGTCGATGGCGAAAGGGCACTTGTGGTTCGTGAGAACACGAACGATGCCATGGAGGAGTCTTTCCGTGGATTGCGTACGAATCTGCGCTTCATTTTAGAGGAGGGCGAGAAGGTGATTCTCTGCACGAGTTGTATTCCGGGCGAGGGCAAGACGTTTGTTTCTACGAACTTGGCTATGTCGCTTGCTCTGATGGGCAAGAAGGTTGTCATTGTAGGTCTGGATATCCGCCGTCCTCGTCTTGTGAAGTTGTTTGGCATTCCTGCCGACAAGAAGGGCATTACGGCGTTCCTTTCCAGCACAGACCAGTCGTATGAGGCACTTGATGCGCAGATTGCTCACGGCGTGGCCAATCCGAATTTCGATGTGTTGCCTGCAGGTATCATTCCGCCTAATCCGGGCGAACTTATCTCTCGCGACCGTCTGGACTATGCCATCGGCCTGCTCAAGGAGCATTATGACTATGTCCTGATAGATACTCCGCCGGTTGCTCTTGTGAGCGATACGCTGTCTATTGCCCGAGTGGCAGACGTTACTATTTTGGTTTGCCGTGCGGATTACAGTCCGCGAGCCAACTTCAAATTGCTCAATGCCTTGAAGTCGGACGAGAAGATGCCTAAGATGAACCTTGTACTCAATGGCATTGACATGCGGAAGAAGAAGTACGGCTACTACTATGGCTATGGCAAGTACGGCAAGAATGGTTACGGCTATGGCTACGGTCGCCATGGGTATTATGGTGTCTATGGCCGAGTGGGTACTCAGGAAGAAAAGGGCCATACGGAGAAATAGTCTTTGGCAGACAAGGAGCCTCTGGTGGCAGTGAAAAATAATGGTTAACCGTTCTGCCTGGAATGGTAACCATTTTCTTTAATTAGGTTAACCATTATTGCCATAATGCTTAACCTTTATTTTGAGACAGGTTCGCCTGTCTTTTTTTGTGCCTTGTGTTCTTTGTGGGGGCACGCCCTTAGAGGCCTACGCTGATGTAGTAGCGAGGACCTGCCAGGAAGTAACTCATGTAGGCTTCGGCACGTTCCACGGCAGTGGAGAGACTGTCGCCCTTGGCCAGATATGTTGCAATGGCGCTCGACAAAGTGTCGCCCGTTCCGTTGCGGTCGTCCAGCGCGAGTTTCTTCTTCGGATGCGGTGTGAGAGTGCCTGTAGTGCGGTCGTAGAGGTAGTCCACCAGGTAGTCGCCTTCCTCCACGCTCTTCACCAGCACGCTGCATCCCCATTCCGACAGTTTCTTCAGGTCGCTTTCCGGGTCGGTGATGGCATGTCCCAACAGGAAGGCCGCTTCGTGTACGTTAGGTGTTATAAGCGTGGCAAGCGGAAAGAGCAGTTTCTTGTAGGCTTCAATAACGCCATCGCTCACCAGTTTCTTGCCCTCGAAGTTCACAAGGACAGGGTCGATGAGGATGGGTTGCTTGTTGTATCGCTGCAAAACGTCGGCTGCTGCATGGATAATCTCGTCGGTGGGCATGAGTCCTGTCTTGATGCAATCGGCACCGACGGTGCTCAAAAACGACTCCGCCTGCGAGACAATCAGGTCGGTAGGCAGGTTGTGGATGCCCTTGATGCGGTTCACATCCTCGTCGACGATGCACGTCAGTGCAGCAGCAGCCCAGCCGCCGCAGCGAGTAATGGCCTTGATGTCTGCCTGAACGCCGGCACTCCCCAACGGTTCGCTGCCGGCAATGAGGAAAACTTTGCCTGTATTTATCTTTTTTTCCATACAAGGCGCAAAGTTACAGCCTTTATGCCGATAATTCAAAAAATTAGTGATATATTTGCACGCCCAACATTAAAATACTTTGAACCTCAGGGCATTCAAACACCCAAACAACGTAATTTATAAGGATATGAATAGAAAACTGACCACCCTGTTGATTGCCTTTGTCTGCACCCTTGCAGCAACAGCCCAGCCCTTCGATGGGAAACTAATCGTTCGCGGCAACCATCACACCCAGCGTCTGCCGGGCGTCAACGAACGTCGCATGGAGCGATTGGAAAAAATGCGTCAGGAAAACATCGCACTCCGACAGCAGAACGGTCCATTCCGCGCCAACGGAAAGACCGAAACAAAGAAGGGACTCGTTCTGCTTGTCGAGTTCTCCGATGCCGCAGGCAAGATGACGGCCGATGCCGCCACGCAGTGGAACAACCGATTCAATCAGCAGGGCTTCTCGCAATTCAACCACGTAGGTTCCGTGCGCGACTACTTCATCGAGCAAAGTTATGGCATGCTCACCATCGACTTCGACGTCGTAGGCCCGCTCACCATGCCCCAAAGCCGTGAATACTACGGTTCTTCGCCGAACAACAACCTCGACGACCGGGCTCCCGAGATGATTGTCGAGGCACTGCAACTTGCAGATTCCCAAATCAACTTCGCAGACTACGACTGGGACGGCAATGGCGAAGTAGAGCAAATCTACGTCATCTTTGCCGGCCAAACCTATTCCAATAGAGAAGGCTACATTTGGCCACACCAGTGGTTCCTCTCTTCTGCCAAATACTATGGATGCGGTACCGGCCGCCAACGTCTCGATGGCGTTTATATCGATGCCTATGCCGTTTCCAACGAATTGTCCGATGCCTCCACGCCTGCAGGCATAGGTACTGCCTGCCATGAGTTCAGCCATTGTCTCGGTTACCCCGATGTTTACGACACCAGTTATTCGGGAGGAACCGGCGGCCAGTACTGGAGTCTGCTCGACACCGGCTGCTACAACGGCCCGCGCATGATAGGCGAAGTGCCTTGTCCCTACACAGCCTACGAACGATGGGCAGGAGGCTGGATGGACCTTATACCGCTGACCGAACCCTGCAGGGTGACCGATATGCCGGCCATCAACGAAGAAGGCGTGGCTTACATCATCAAGAACACAGGCAACAGCAACGAATACTATATCCTCGAGAACCGTCAGCAGAAAACTTTCGGCACATACAACATCGGACACGGGCTCATGGTGTGGCACATCGACTACGACAGGACAGCCTGGTATTACAATGAAGTCAACACCGATAAGAACCATCAGCGCATCACCTTCCTGCCCGCCGACGGCCAAGTGGGAATCCTTCAAACCGATGGCACCTACTACCAGTATTATGTCACCTCAGCCGACGAGGCCGGAGATCCCTATCCCGGCAGGACGAAAGTCGATTCTGTCCAGCAACTCACATGGTACATTTCCGAAAAAGGAGGTGACAAAACACACAAAAACCGTATTCATGGCATCACCGAAAGCGCGGATGGCAAGATAAGTTTCACCTATGGAAATTATGTTGCACTGCCTACACCCGAGGTGAATTATCCTACAGAGATTACAGAAAACACCTTCTGCGCCAACTGGCTGCCAGTGCCGGGAGCCATAACTTATAACCTCCAGGTGGAGGAAGAAGACATTAAAACGATTCTGACAGAAGACTTTGCTAACTTCGAAAGTGTCAGCAACGACACCCAGATAAAGGACATGGACCCCTATACAAAAACAAAGGGATGGACAGCATCGTCCGCCTTCGGTACGGGCAATCCATATGTCCGCCTCGCAACCCCCATGAAGGCAGGCTCTATTACAACACCCGCCCTTACCGCATCGGAAGGCACATTGATAGTGGAATTTGATGCATCTTACTATGCGTCGGAAGCAGGCAATGTCACTGTCTCGGTGCTTAAAGATGACGAAACCATTGCCTCTGAAAGCGTTCAGATGAAGGCAGACCGAACCACATACACTTGTACATTCGAGGGATTGCCTTCCGGTTGTAAGGTAAACTTCAAGGCCAACAAGCAAAAAAGAGCATACATGTATAGTGTAAAGATAATGCATAAGTGGAGTGCAAAATACGAAGATTTGACAACAACCAGCTATGCCGTAGAGCATGCCTGTGCCAATATGTACTATTACCGTGTTCAGGCAGTATGCAACGAAGGAACTTCCGAATGGTCCGACTGGATGAGTGTGGACATTGCTTCTCCAGTTGATGCCATCACAGGTGATAAGGCATTAGGAACAGACAACACAAGTGTCTTTGACCTTTCCGGCCGTCGGTTGAATCATGTACCTGAAAAGGGCTTGTTCATCCGTAACGGTAAGGTGTATATGAATAGATAGGAAACTCCAGCCAGAAATAAGGTTTTATAGCGAGGCATAGTGATTTCGGTCACTATGCCTCGCTTCTGTTTATACATTATATTATATATATGATAAATACATAACGCCTCTGTTTCGCTGATGTAATATGCTCGTAACTCTATATGTTTAGTAAACTAAATACACACATAAGTTATGTGCTATATCTTCAACGTCTCTTTCATTATAGATGCGTATACACCTTCTTGGAAGGAGATTTTCTTGCGTATGATTGAGTCCCATTATTATTACAATAAAATCATTGCTCATCTCAACGAAAAGATAAATAAAGTTGACTAAAATCAATAATAAAATGTTAAATAACCTTAAAACAGCCCTCTTTGCTACCATATAACATGCCTAATCGTTCTAAAAAATGTAAATTTGCTCTGTTGAGTGCATATAAAAGCAAAAAATAGGCTCAAAAAGTGAAAAATATAACAAAAAATGAAATAAATCAATGCGTATGACAAACCGTTTAAGCAAATGGAGCAGGCATTCCTCACGGGTGGTGTGTCTGCTGGCGGCTGTCGGACTGATGCATGCTTGTAAGGATGAGTTCATCTTGGATGATGAAAAGCCCAGTTGGCTCAACTCAAGCATTTATGAAAGTCTGGAGCAGAAAGGTAATTTCAGAACGTACTTGAGGTTGTTGGCTGACAAGGATGTGAATCCCGAAGGCTTACGCCCACTGACGGACGTGCTGAATCGTACTGGCTCAAAGACAGTCTTCGTGGCAAATGACTCTGCTTGGGATGCTTTTTTTGCAGCAAATGCTTTGTTGCCGGAAGGTAATCCATGGCATTATGCTACAAGTTACGAGAATCTAAGCCAAGCACAGAAGAAGTTGCTGATTCACACAAGTATGCTTAATAATGCCATTGTGATGGAGAACTTATCCAGTAGCCAGTCAAGTGGTGGCTCTGTTCCAACTCCAGGTGAATACATGCGTCGTTATACCGACGTTGAAGCAACCGACTCAATCACATATCTTGCATCAGAAGATTTGCCATTCAGCAAATCTACAATTGAGAAGGATTATTGGGCACGTTTCCGTGAGGAAAACGGCGGAAAGGGTATCTATTTGGCCATCGACTCCACGTTGCCCATGATGCTTCACTTTACATCTGAACATTTGACTAAAAACATCGTCACCGACGAGGACTTCAGATACATCATGGGACGTCCCAGAAACACAAGCGACGTGCACATATATGATGCTATTTTGAAGGAGAAGGATGGCGTATGTGAAAACGGTTATGTTAATGTTACCGAGAAACCTCTTTGTCCTATGACCAATATGGCAGAGGTACTTCGTACTAATGGCAAGACAGACATCTTCAGCCATATTCTTGACCGTTTCAGCGCTCCTTTCTATTGCGAGCGTATCACGGAGGCTTATAAGGTTCTTCACCCCGAGTTCAGTGACTCAATTTTTACAAAGAGGTACTTCTCCAGAAACAACTTCTCTGTTAAGGGTGGATATGTCAAAGCAGATGACAAAAGTGTACCTTTGTTCGAGCCGGGTCCGAGAGGCACTTATCAAACCTACAATCCTTATTTGGACCCGACAACATCTCATAATATCACACCTCTGAAATTTGACCCGGGATGGAATGGATATTATGATGAAGTAGATGTACGTAAGGACATGGCTGCAATGTTTGTTCCCAGTGACGACCAAATGTGGCACTACTTCCATAATGCAGGCGAGGACCTCATTCGCACGTATTATGCACACGAAGGAACAAAAGATGAAATTCCTTATACACGTGCAACCACTTTGGAAGAACTTTATGAGCAAATCGACTGCATTCCAGTTGGTACAATCGCTGCGCTTGTTAACAACATGATGAAGATTAGTTTTGTTGGTTCTGTTCCCAGCAAATGGTCCAAAGTCCCCGATGATGTACAGGACCCCTTGTTTGATAATGTTGAGGAGGCCTTGGGACAACTTGATACTTGTTTGGTTGCTAACAATGGTGTCATCTATGTGATGGATAGAACTTGTGTACCTGCGGACTATCGTTCTGTAACGGCACCCGCCTTTATCAGTGAAACTAATAAGATTATGAGAGAGGCGATTTATGAGGAAAGTGGCTTTATGGGCTTGAACTACTATGCTTACCTCAAGGCTATGCAGAGTAAGTTTACTTTCTTGCTGCCAAGTGATAGCGCGCTGTTCTACTATTACGACCCTGCAAGTATGAAGAGCCGTACACCGCGTGCGGTAGAGTTTTATCATGTAGGCGGTAATTTCCCTGTTAAGTTGAGATTCAGAAATTACTATTGTACTTATAATGCAGGTTCAAATGAGATTGGCAGCATTGGCAGCATTATTCCTGGTGCAAATACATATACAAATGATGAGGTAACCAACCGTTTGAAGGATATTCTTGAGAGCCACACTATTGTGCATGATGGTACAAACCCAATGACCCGTGACGACCAAAAATACTATGGAATTGATCCTTCAACACCCTTGGATGAATACTATTTGTCAAAAAATGGTAATGCAATTAAGGTGGTTCGCGACGAAAATGATAGTGTTATTGCGATAAAGGGCGGTTTCCAGTTGGAGAACGAACGCCAAGGCGTAGTTAGCGAAAATCCTGGTGTGCTTACTTGTAAACTTACCAAGACACGTAATGTGGACAATGGTCATACCTATGTCCTGAATGCTCCAATGGTTCCCACTTATCGTAGTGTTTACAGTATCTTTACAAATGACTATGATTTGAATAAGGAGAATGCCGGCGAAACGCCTTATAGCGAGTTCTATGAACTTTGTACGGCTGACGGCTATGAAACAGAAATTATCGGTTGTGGTCTTGTAGATGGAAATCTCACGAAGACCCAGCGAGAATCTGCTCTCAAGAAGTTCAAGATCTTTATCAGTGATAATGGCTTGGATTACAATATTCAGTTCTTTAATAACTATCGTTATACTATTTTTGTTCCTACAAACGATGCTGTACGCGAGGCAATTGCTGCAGGCTTGCCTACATGGGAAGAAATTCGTGAAGACTTCCGTAGCCACTGTAAGCCGGAAATGGAGGAGGTAGAGAATGAAGATGGTACTACAGAATGGGTTGTAAAACTTGATCCCGATGGTGAAATTGTATATACAGACTCACTCCAAACTTCAGAGGACAGTATCCGTATTGCAGCCAAGATTACATACTTGACGAATTTTGTTCGTTATCACTTTGCGGACAACTCAATATTTGCTGACAAGACAGAGGTGAAGCCTAACGAAATGGTTACATCAAGTTACGACAAGGAACTGGAGTTGTTCTGTAAACTGCATGTAGATCGTATTAGAAGTGCGGAGGGAACAGATCTTCGTGTTTGTGACGATGTAACATGGAAGAAGAATGGTAACAACATGGGAGCCAATCCTTTCGTAACTGTAGGCGAGAAGAATGTCCTTGCTCGTGACATTTCATGTAACAAATCGCCTATCGGCGTACAGATGAAGGGTATTACCATCAACGCTTCAAGTGCAGCTGTAATACATTCTATACCTGGCTATTTGAACCATACGGAAGTTATAGATGGTGACCATACTAAGACATGGGAGAACACCATTAAGGCAAAGAAGTATTTACAGAGATACGCTATCCGATAAAATCATCCGACTATGAAGAATATAATAACTAAGTTTTTACTGCTTTGGGTGGTTGCATTTATGGCGATACCCGCAAGCGCACAACAGCGGCGTATTTCTGGTACCGTCTCCGACGACATCGATGTCGTTATTGGTGCTAACGTCAAGGAAATTGATAAGAATAATCGTATTGTCAGTCAAGCGATTACTGATATGAATGGTAACTTTACCATGAATATCAAGGATCCTAATAATACTCTGGAAGTAACCTATATAGGCTATAGAAAATTCAGCCAAAAGATAGGTAGCGGCAAAAGTGTTTTCAAAATCACATTGCAGGACAACACCAAAACTATGCAGGAGGTGACCATTACTAAAAAGAAAATGGCTCCTACTACTGGTCTTGAAATTCCTGCCCGTGAGTATGCTGGTGCTGTACAGAATTTCAAGATGGATGACATGGAGGGTTTGGCTTTCGAATCTGTCGATCAGGCTTTGCAAGGTCAAATCGCCGGTCTTGATATCGTGCCAAATTCTGGTAACCTTGGTTCTGGTACAACTATGCGTCTGCGTGGTACAACCACAATTAATGGTAATGCACAGCCTCTGATTGTCCTTAATGATCACATCTTCGAATTACCAGAAGATGCACAAGACATCAACTTCGAAACAATGGATAACGAGGAGCAGTTCTCAACTTTGCTACAAGTTAATCCGGAGGACATTGAGAGCATTACAGTTTTGAAGGATGCTGCAAGTACCGCAAAATGGGGTATGAGAGGTTCAAATGGTGTTATTGAAATTAAAACACGTCGTGGTTCAAGAGGTAAGACACGTGTGAACTTTACCTATAAGTTCAAGGGCACGTGGCAGCCAGAGGGTTACGAAATGCTTGATGGCGACGGTTACACTATGATGCTGAAAGAAGCATACTTCAACCCCAATCATCAAAATACCAGTTTGCCCGAATTAGACTATAATACGGAGTTACCTTACGTATATAGCCACTATAGCCATAATACAGACTGGGTGAAGAAGGTGCAGCAGTTTGGTCAGGAACACAAGTTCACCGTTGCACTTACGGGTGGTGGTGAAAAGGCTACATTCCGTATTAGTGCCAACTATGATAAGAGTGCAGGTACGATCATTGGCCAGAAACTCGATCGTTTCACCACTGCTACAGCCCTCGACTACTGGGTCAGCGACCGTATCAGATTCTCAAGTAACATTAACTTGGCTTTTACGACCAATAATAAGAACTACGGCAATGACATTCTCGCTCGTGCATACAATGCTATGCCTAATATGAGTGTCTATGAGTACAGACTTGATGAGTTTGGTAATCCTGTTCAGACAGACAACTATTTTAATATGCTTCCTTTGGCTGCTATTTATAGTACCGGTAGTACAGCCGAGATGAAGAATTATGATGTGAACAGATATACGTCATATGACCTCAGGGATATGTTCAAGAACGGCAACCCCGTAGCACGTGCCACTAAAGCATGGTGGAAACAGAAACAATACAACCTTACTCCTCAATTCTTCGTGGAATATAAACTCCTGGGTAAGGATGATGATCACCATCGCTTAAACTATGTTGCAGACGTATTGCTTAATATATACAATACCAGTAACGACCATTACTGCCCGAGTGAACTTCGTCCTATGGAATGGGTTTGGGGCGGTGATAACTCAGCAAGTTTTGCTTCCAACGAGCGCAACTATGTAAGCAATGACGAATACAAATCGTTAGAGTTCACAACTCGACATGATTTGCGTTACTATTCTGCATTCCCGAATCGTGATCATAGCGTTTCTGCTTTGGTTCGTTACGAAATGGCAACTGGTAGTAGTAGTTCTCAAATGCTTGGCTTGTGGAATGTTCCCAATGGTATAACAGATCCTACAGTTGTAGCGTTACTTCGTGATGCAAGTTCTGGTACCAGTGAGTGGAGAAATCAGTCGTTCTTTGCTACAGCACACTATTCTTATAAGAGTAAGTACTCTGTAGATGCTTCTGTACGTTGGGACGGTAGTACCAATTTCGGCCGCAAGTATAAATATGGTTTCTTCCCTGCTGCCGGTGCACGTTGGAATGTTATTGACGAAGACTTCATGAACTGGAGTAAGGATTGGCTCAGCATGTTAGCAGTGCGTGGTTCTTGGGGTATCACCGGTCTTGGTAGTGCAGGTGGAAACCAGTACAATAAATATTCGACCAATGGATATTATAATGGTCACCAGGTAATCACACCGGAAAATCTCTCTTTGGAACAACTGCGTTGGGAAAAAACCAGAAAACTTAACTTGGGTTTCAACGTTGGTTTCTTTAAGGACTTGATTACTTTCGAAGGTGAAGTTTATGACCATAAAACTACAGACCTCTTGATGGATAACCTTCGTATTGCAAGTGCCAATGGTTTCTCTAATCTTGCAAAAGTAAATGCAGGTGTCCTTCGCAATAAGGGTTGGGAACTTAACTTCTATACCTCTCGTATATGTAAAGTGGGTAAGTTCTCAATGAAACTTCGTGGTAATATCGCTCAGAACTTCAATGAGGTTGAGGAGATGAATCCCCTTATTTTGGAAAGTTTGAATGGTGCGGAAACATTCCAACCCGGCAATTTGCACTACAATCAGCGAGTACAGATAGGCAATGCTCTGGGTTCTATCTATGGCCTTCATTATTTGGGCGTTTATAAGTATGACTATGAACACAATGGTTATACTAATCAGTCTATTGCTAATTATGGTTATGCAGAAGTTGGCAACAGTGGTTATGCAGGCAATGCAGATGGTTCTATCAATTATAATGAACCGATTAATACAGCCGCTGCTGCTGAACGTCGTGGCGAGATTCACACTTGTCCTATTGCTTATGATGCCGATGGCAATATGCTGACAGATGCAAAGGGTATTCCTTTGCCAATGTACTATTGCTACAATGAGAGTTATCGCTATAAGTTCCAGGGTGGTGATGCTATTTACGAGGATATTAACCATGACGGACAAATTGACCGTTACGATATGGTATATCTTGGCAACTCCAATCCTAAGTGCAATGGTGGTTTTGGTATAAACCTCTATTATGGCAGACTTTCTCTGAATGCAGGTTTCAACTTCCGTGTTGGCAACCAAATTGTGAATATGGCCCGCATGAATTTGGAGAGCATGTTGAACAATACAAACCAGAGTTACGCAACAACATGGCGCTGGCGCAAGAATGGTGATGAAACAGTTATACCTCGTGCATTGAGCAGTGTTAACGGTTATAGCAGTTACAACTCTCTTCCCAGCGATCGTTATGTTGAAAATGGTGACTATCTGCGTCTGCAGTACGTTCAATTGAGTTACGACTTCGATGCAAAGAAATTGAAGAAATATGGTATTAACCAATTGAAGCTTTTCGCTTCTGTTGACAACCTTTGGTGCTGGACCAAGTACACAGGTGTTGATCCTGACGTTTCTCCTCAAGGATTTGCTGTGTCACGAGACAACAATCGTACTCCTCGTACAAAGTCATTCACATGTAGTTTAACCCTTGGCTTCTAAAATTGCTACTACAATGAAAAGTTTTAAGAATATATATAATGTAATCTGTCTTGCCGGAATTTTGGCTTGCTCTTCTTCATGCACGGATTGGTTGACTATCTATCCTCAGAACCGTGTTGTAGAAGAAAATTTCTGGGAGGACAAGAATGACTTGGAAGGTGTGCGTTATGGTGCATATCGCCAAATGGCATCAACTATCTCCAAGTTCGCTTTATGGGGTGATTTACGTTCCGACTCTTACCAAGAGAATAGTGCTATCCAGAGCGACATCTCCACACACAATCTATATTTGGAGATTATTAGTGGAATGCCAGACTCCAGCATGAATGTATTTGACTGGGCAGGTGTATACACAACAATCAATTATTGTAATAAGGTGTTGCAGCATGGCCCAGAAGTTCTTGCGAAAGACAAGCAGTTTACGACAGGCGAATGGACACAAATGCGTGCGGAAATGATCGCTCTTCGTGCATTAAACTATTTCTATCTTATCCGTGCTTTTAAGGATGTGCCTTATACAACCAAGGTGGTTAATAAGGACTCTGAAGTTGAATCATTCCCTCTGACAAATCAGTTAGCGGTCCTCGACTCAATTATTAAGGATTGTGAGAGTGTAAAAGGTCAGGCTCGTAATCGATTCAGCAATAAGCGCGACTCCAAGGGTATGATTACCAATTGCGCTATTTATGCGATGTTGGCCGATATGTATCTGTGGCGTGGCTCTTTACATGAGGGACGTCATGGGAAGAAAGGAACAGACCTTGTAAATGGCGAGGAGATAGCGCACAATGTTGACGACGATTACAATAAGGCTGTAGAGTATGCAGACCTCAGTCTTCAGTATTTGCAAAATCAGAATGAAGAAGAAAAAAACAATGCTGGAATTGGTTCTGCCTTTGAAGAGACCGTAAACTACGGACTTACTAACTGCGACATGATCAAGAACAATTTCGAGGGTGCGGCTCAGGCAGTTATACCGAATCTGGAAGCCCACAGATCTATTTTCGACACTAAGAATAGCCGTGAGAGTATTTTCGAGTTGCAGTATAGCGTTTCCGATGGTTTAAAGAATTCTGTTGTAAATAGCCTTTATGGTTTTAGCAATGGTACGCACTTGGCTGTCAATAAGACTGCTTTAGACGCATGTTACAATGGTGGTATTACGGGCGAAGGCGATAATGGTGGTTTGTGGGATTCACGTCTCTGGATATGTTGCCAGAACAAACTAACCACTGGCTCTGAATCCAGTGCACAGGCACAGTCTTACTATTATTGTATGAAGTATCACTTCGGATCCGATTGCACTTTGAAGATGGACGGTTCAACAACCAATCGTGAAATCAAGAGCGTTACCTACACATCAACAGAATATAACAACTGGATTGTGTATCGTATGACCGATGTGATGCTGATTAAGGCGGAGGCACTTGCCTGCTTGGGTAACTCAAATCTTAAGACAGTAAAGGCTATTTGTAATGCCGTACATCGTCGTTCTTATTGCAACTACCGAAACTCTTCGAAGGTTCCTAATTTGGACGCAATGGCACAAAGTGCTTGTGGTGATGGCTATGGCACAAGCAAAAAATCAAAGAACAATGTTACTTTAACAGAAGGTATCGTCTATGTTCTGAATGAGCGTCAAATTGAATTCCTTGGCGAAGGTAAGCGTTGGTTTGACTTGGTACGCTTGGCAGAACGTTGTTCGTATTCAAAGACCGATCCTGAAGACCCACGTGAACCTGGAGTTCCTAACGGCCAGACAGGTATGGCGGCAATGGTAGAGTTGTTCTTGGGTTCAGGTGCTAATTCAAGTTATGCTACGACCTTGACCAACAGGTTCAAGAACCGTTATGGCTTATATTCTCCGATTTACTATATGGAGGTTAAGGCCAGCAACGGTGCCATTGAGCAAAATCCTGTGTGGAACAAATCGAAGTACGAGCAATAAGAGAAAGGTAACAAATACGGGTTATAAAAGACATACAAAATATGGCTAATAACAGAATTAACAAATATGTCGGTACAATCGCTTTTGGCGCATTACTTGCTATGATGCCGGGCTGTACTGATACATGGGATGATCATTACAACATCGACGACTCAGCCTTAACAGGGACAGCGACATTATGGGATGTCATAAAGAGTAATCCTAATTATAGTCGTTTTGCCGATATTGTGCAGCATACCAAATACTATAAGGATGATACCCATCCTGTATCTACTTACAGTTACGCTGATATATTAAAGGGAGGTCAGATAAATACCATATGGGTTCCTGATAATTCCGCTCTCACGGAGGAAGAATACCAGAAGTGGATGAGCATGTTGACTTCTGACACTGAAGGAAATTCCAATAATGGATACAATGTTCAGCAGCAGTTTATTGGTAACCACATTGCTCTTTGGCGTCATAATATCTCCGAGCCAGGCGTTGATACGGTAAAAATGATCAATGGAAAGAACCTGGAGTTCGACAAAACCAATAGCACACTCGGAGGCATTGCTTTAGGCGAATATAACATACCGACCGCAAATGGCGTGATGCATATTCTCAAGGGAGTTGCTCCATTCCATTACAATTTCTACGAATCTCTTAAATTTAGAGATGAGCAAACGAAGTTAGGAAAGTATGTAGTGAGCAAGGATACGACTTATTTCTCAACTGCATCAAGCATTGAAGGTTTGCCAGACGAAAATGGTAATCCTACCTATGTGGATAGTGTTTACCATACGTCTAATCGTCTGTTTGAAACCAGGAGCTATCTCCCAGAAGAAGGTCGACAGAATTGGCAAATGGCAGAAAAGTGCTTTGGCGCCAATATCAACAATGAAGACTCTGCCTTCGTTATGCTCATGCCTACCGATGCGGCTTGGGATGCTGCATACGAGAAGTTAAAGGATGCTTATAAGTATGCAACTATTTATGTTGACAAGACAAAGGGAGATTTAGGTACTAATCACACATATAAGAATCTTGATGCAGATTCTTTGCAGAAGATGAGTATCGAGATGGATATGGTTGCTCCTTTGGTCTTCAATATCCACAAGCAGCCCAAAATCAATGGTGATAAGATGTGGACTCTTGAAGACTTCATGCAAGACGGAGGCGAAAGAGCGGAATATTTGCTCAACACATATGGCGATACGCTTCGCAATGTAGGCGATTGGAAGAAGTCTTCTCTCTTCGAAGGTGTAAAACCTATGGTGATGAGTAATGGTATCGCATACGAGGTTCCTGCATGGAATTTCCCAGTTCAGTACTATATGCCTGATGTAGAGGTTGAGATTGAGAATACTGGCCAATTCTACAATATGGAAGGCAATAAGTATAAGGTAGGCTCTGGTTCTATGAGGTATTCATTCTCTAATGAAGCCTTCAGGGATATTACAGACGTGTTTGGCAAGGTAAGCAACGGAAACTTCTATCATCTCGATGCTCCTGGCCCGACCGCTGCTCCAAAGGTTGAAATAAAGTTGTTGGGTAATAATCCTAACGCATATGTGCCTAATGCCCAGGTGATGAGTGGTAAGTACGATATTCAGGTTGTAGTTGTTCCTCGCTGGTATATCGAACTCGCCAATTCATCAAGGATCGACGAGAAGTTCTATTCGATTATTGACACATTGGTCAACGAGGAAGATATTACCGATACTACTTTTGTACGCGGCAATGAAATCGATATGGATTATGTCGTAAAACTTGCTTCACAAAGTAAATACAAGTTCAAGACACAGATTTCTTACAATAACAATGCAACCAAGGACAAGAATTCAACGTCAGTTACCAACACTTACGAAGGAATAAAGGAAGTGGAAGTGGAGAAGGATGGTGTGATGAGCCTTGATACAATAGCGGTTGGTGTTGACACAATAACTGTTGCCGAGGACTTCGAGTTCCCATATTCCTACAAGAATATGCGTTTCTCATACCCAACACTTTATATTGAAGGTTCTACTGGCAAGAACGATGCGAAGAATGGTTTCGTTTATGACATCGTTATTGACAAGATTATCCTTAAGAGAAAAACTGGAATGTAAAAGTAATACGAGAGTAGAATTATGAAAAAGATATTCAACGATACATTCTTGCATAGTACTTTGAAAATGGGTCTATGCTTTGCAGTTCTTTCTTGTTTCTGTCTGACGAATGTCAACGCACAGGATGAGATTGAAGGAGATGAGGTTGTCGTCGCAAAGGAGGCAACTAAATCCAAGTCGGAAAAGACGTATGAGATGAAGTCGGTGACTGGTATTGTTATCGACGACGCTACAGGCGAGCCGATGGGTGGTGTGCGTATACAAGCCTTGGGTTTGGAGAGGTACTCTACTCTTACCGAGGAAGATGGTACCTACAAGTTTCAGATTCCCGTATTTTCAGATGCCGTATATGTATATGCAGAAGGTTATAATCCTTTACAGGTAGCAGTCAAGGATGGAAGAGCCGATGCCAATCTGATTACCGGCGATTTCAATAGCACATTTACAGATGGCACGTCTATCATTTCTAAGAAGACCGCTTATTTAAATGAAAGCAGCAGCATCACAGTAGATCAGGACATCGAGCGTCTGTTGGCTGGTGATGTACGTACAGTGCTTCGCAATGCTCTTCCCGGTATTGGTTCGTATATGACCATTCGTGGTGTAAATTCAATCAATGCCAATGCTCAGCCTCTGATTATTCTGGATGGCAACATGATTGACCCTCAGTACGACCGTGTAACGATGCACGAGGGATTCTATAATAATCTTCTCGCAGGCATCGATCCCGAGAACATCGAGAGCGTAGAAGTTATTAAGAATGGTACTGCGCTTTATGGTGCAAAGGGTGGTAATGGCGTCATTGTCATCAACACCAAGCGTGGCAAGAGCATGGCAACAAAGATTGCTGCTCGTATTTATGGCGGTGTTGAACTTGCACCTGGTAAGTTGGGCGTTCTGAGTGGCGATCAATATAGTTCTTATTTGAGCGATATGATGAGCACCATTAAGAACATGTCTGCCAGCAGCCTTGCAGCATACCCATTCTTGGACAAGAGTCCTTCAAACTATTATCGTAAGGTTTTCAGCAACAACACCGATTGGCAGAAGGACATGTATCGTAATGCTATGACACAGAACTACAAGGTCAGTGTCGAAGGTGGTGACGATGTAGGTATGTATGCTTTGTCTTTGGGATATACTAAGGGCAACTCAACAGGAAAGGGAACAGACTTCGATCGTTTGAACTTGCGCTTTAATACGGATATTCAGGTTTTCGAGAAGGTACGTACTGGTTTGGATATTGCATACAATCAGGTTAGTTACAATATCTTAGACAATGGTTGGAGCGATGATTATAGCATGCAGAACATTGGCTCTACCAATGTGCTCGGTCTTATTCAGGCACCTTTCATTAGCCCCTATGCTTATTATTACGACGAAAATTCAACCGCTCAGTACTCTGGCGATCGTTTGGCTTTGTCATCTGATTATGCAGGTAAGTATGCAAGCGGTAATACGACCAATTGGATAAACAATCCCTTCCGTTTCCCTCTTACGTTGAGCGACAAGGGCATCAACGAGGCTCTGCGCAATCCTTATTGGATACTCCAGAACTCTCCTGGTGAAAACAAAAACTATGCTCAGACCACTCAGATTGACTTGAATGTTAGTCCGAAGTATCAGGTAACGAAAACATTCAGCATTAGCGACCGTTTCAATTTCTTGATGACACGTAGCAGCGAAAAGTATTTCTTGCCAGTCAATGGTACGACGAACTACTTCCTTCAGGATTTGGGTAACATCAATGCTGTTCAGAAGACTCTTTTTGCCAAGGAGACAACTTTGCAGAACGATCTTCGTTTAGATTGGCGTAACATTTATGGTGCACATACAATAAACGTATTCGGTGGTTGGCGTTACAATAACTACTCCTACAGTTACAACTATATGCGTGGTTATAATAACGAAAACGATAAGTTGCCTGTCATGAACAAGAACATGGCTTACCTCAACTATGGCGGTACCAATGACAACTGGATTGACATGTCACTTTATCTTGATGCAAACTACAATTATGCCAACCGTTACTTTGCAGATGCAACTCTCAGCATGCAATCCAGCAGCCGTTTCGGTAGGAATACAAAATCCGGCATCAATATGTGTGGAGTTAGTTGGGGTGTCTTCCCTTCTATTCAGTTGGGCTGGATTGTTACAAACGAGAAGTGGTTCCCCAACACCAACGGAGCCATCAATTATCTTAAGTTGACAGCAGGCTTTGACCAGAGCGGTAACGACGATCTTGATTACTATGCTGCCCGTACTTATTGGGAGAGCATGCAGGTTACCAGCAATACAGTTGGTCTGTACCTAAACAATATCGAGAATAGTTCAATCCAGTGGGAGACCACAAACAAATGGAATGTTGCTTTGCAGGGTGTGTTCCTCAACAATCGCCTCACTGCCGGTTTTGATCTCTTCTGGAACAAGACGACCGATTTGCTCACCCTCAAGGAACTTCACTACATGTCTGGTATGAAGAAGTATTGGACAAACGAGGGTGCGCTTACCAACCGTGGCTTCGAGTTCAGTGCAAATGCAGCGCTTATCAACAAGAAGAACTGGAAGTGGGAACTTGGTGCAAGCCTGGGTCATTACAACAACAAGATTACAGCACTCCCCGAAAGCCCCAGCAACTACATGACATTGAGAGATGCTGATGGCAACATCACCAAGGAGATTCATGGTTACACAACCAGCGTATATGGCCAGGACAATGTTCTTACGGCTGTAGGTTATGCAGTTGGCAGTTTCTATGGCTGGCAGACAGACGGTGTTTTTGCAAGCGATGCAGAGGCAAGCACAGCAGGCAAGTTAGGTTACTTGAAGTATCCTACCGGTCTTGAGGATGAGAACAAGAAGTACACCAACTTTGGTGCTGGCGATGTCCGTTTCGTTGATCAGGATGGCGATGGTGTAATCACCGATGCAGACAAGGTGGTTATTGGCAATCCTAATCCCGACATTTATGGTAACATCTACAGCAGTCTCACATGGAAGAACCTGCGTCTGGATGTAAACTTTAAGTATTGTCTGGGTAACGACATTTACAACTACCAGCGCAGCGAACTTGAAGGTTTGAATACCACTTTCAACCAAACAACTGCGGCACTTCGCAGATGGACTCACGAAGGTCAGGTTACAGACATGCCTAAGGCATGCTATACAGACAGTGAGTTGTGGCGTAACAACGAGCGCATGAGCGACCGTTGGATTGAAGATGGCAGTTTCCTCAAGTTGAAGAATGTACGTCTCACCTATAAGATTCCTTACAGCAACAGTTGGTTGCTTGGCTTGAAGGTTTGGGGTGAGGGCAACAACCTCTTCACACTCACTAATTACTTAGGCACAGATCCCGAGATGAGCAGTCGCAACAGCAGTCTCTATCAGGGTGTGGATACCGGTATGCTTCCTTGCGGACGCAGTTTCAACTTTGGTATCACTGTCAACCTTTAATATAGATTATTGTTCACAATTCATAGTTCATAATTAAGAAAATGAATAAGATGAAAAGAAAATCAATCATAGGCACGTTGTTGCTGAGCATGATGCTTGGTATGTTCTCCACCTCTTGCCAGGACATGCTCTCTCCTAGCAGCGAACGTCACGCATATACAGTGGCAGAGGATACCTTGTATTCTTATTGGGGTATTCTCAAGTCTCTGCAGAACATAGCGGAGCGTTATGTCATCCTTAACGAGTGCCGTGGCGACTTGGTAGATGCTTCCGGCTATGTCAGCGACACCATTGCTGCTATCGTTAATTTCGACACCGAGAGTGAAAAGTTGAAGGATGGTGCAAGTGCTTATCTGCGCATAAGCGACTACTATCACATCATCAACAGTTGTAATGCTTATATTGCCATGTGCGATACTTCGCGTACCACCGGTACAAATCAGAAGTACATGCTCAAGGAGTATTCGCAGGTACAGTCTATCCGTGCATGGGTTTATATGCAGTTGTTATATACCTATGGCGAGAACAAGGTTCCCTTCTACACGGAGCCTATGCTCACCACGGACGACATCAACAACTTCATTGCCGATGAGAACCATCCCAAACTGACGGCACGTCTGTTGGCCGACGTACTTGGTCCGAAGTTGGAAGAAATGGAACCCGTCGAAGTCAACTTGGGCTTGCCTCAGTTCGAAGGCCTTCCCAACTATAACACCTATGGCGACAAGAGCATCGTGTGCCACAGCACAAAGTGCATGTTCCCCGTTTCCATCGTGTTGGGCGATTTGTATCTGTTGAGTGGCGACTACGTGAAGGCTGCTACTCACTACTACAATTACATCAATACGCCTAACTGTGGTCCGTTGGGTGTTGAAAATTGTTTCAGCAGAGGCTGGCTCAACGACCGTTTGGACTATCCTGTTTACAACAACTACTACACATCTACCAATACCAACAGTTCGGCTTACACAGAGACTTCTGCTGTTAGCCGCACATCAGAGGCTATTACATGTATTCCCAGCAATAGGGGTAAACTCGAGGGTAAGGTGTTGACCGACATCAGCCGTTTGTTTGGCTTCGAGGCTCAGTTGAGAACTTCTAACGACGAGAATGCCAGTGCCTCTGTATCTTTGAGTCGCGAATATGAGCGCGAACTTATCCCCAGTAAGGGTTACGAGGCTCTTTGCGATGCTCAGGATTACGAGATATATGTTGGTACAACAACGAACAATGTCTTCAATTTCGAGAGCCTTGAAGTGTTGCCCGACGTAGGCGATGCTCGTCGTGCGTGGATTTACAACAAGGATGGTGCACAGTGGAACTTCCAGGTTGGCGACGACCTTCTTACCGGTAAGATGGTTTCCAAGCAGAATCCCAGAGGTTCGTTCACCACAACCTATCCTGTCATCTATCGCAAGAGCACTGTATGGCTTCGTTATGCCGAGGCTTTGAACCGTGCAGGTTTCCCCGGTTATGCCTTTGCCATCCTGAAGACCGGTCTTTGCAGCAACCCCGACTGGTTTCCCGAGGATCCGCTCAAGCAATATACGGCAAATGGTAGTGTTCCTATGACAAGTATTACGTTCCCCTATTTCAATTCCAATGGTGAAGTAAACGCTTATACTGGTTTGGACTACATGGTTACCGACTCTATCTTCTTGTACACTCATCCCACATTGACACCCGAAGGCGAGGAAACCTATATTCTCCTGCCTAAGGAAGGTGAAGAGCCATGCACAACCTACGCTGCTTTGGAGGAATACATGATCAACTACTTCCAGGCAGAGTACGACGAATACCAGGCTCGCTACGAGGCTTCTCTTGGTACGGAAGAAGAGTTAGAACCCATGGAGGCTCCCAATACTATCGACAAGAGCAAGGTTTATTGGCAGATTCCCAGCGTGGATGCTGTCAGCAACCAGCCCAGCGACTATTGCACGGCTGCTTGCTACTATATTAGTCGCAGCGAGGTGGAGCGTGCCGCATCAACTCCATACCTCAACTTCAATCAGCCTTACTTGCGCGGCCAGAGCCAGTCGCAGTTGATTTACTATAAGGAACAGGGTCAGTTGCTCAACGAGAATACTCGTAACGAACGCTTCCCCTCTGCCACAAGTGTCGACTACACCTATACCATCGGTGTCCATCAGCGTGGCTGCGGTTTCATTCGCTATGACGACCCCATCGATTTGCGTTCTCGCTACAACTATGTTGCAATGGTGCAGAAGAAGATTAAGGAGACAACAGGCACCGACGTAACAGCCGAGCAAATCTACAGCGGTGAAATCGACGAGTTGGTGATGAATGCCGTAGAAGACCTCATCATCGACGAGTGCGCCCTCGAACTTGCTTTCGAAGGCTCTCGCTTCAGCGACCTTTGCCGTGTGGCAATGCGTCGTGGCGATGTCAACTATCTGGCCGAGCGTGTGTCGAAGCGTCACACCGGCGAGGTTGACGAGAACCTGCGCAGCAAACTCAGCGATATGAACAAGTGGTTCCTCCCTGTTCCCGAGCAGTAATCGGGCAGATAGGTAACATTATACATCGAGCCATCGGGGTCAGTTCCCCGGTGGCTCTTTTTTGTCTCTTTAGGCAGACTCTCGCCTCGTTCTTCTTCTCCGAAATCTGCCTTACGCGTCCATCTGGCAAAACGGACGCGTCCGTTTTGAAAACTATACACGTTAAGTCGGCCAACTTAACGTGTATAGTTGGCCGACTTCACTGCAGAACTTTTTCAACCCCACATTTCCACTAACAAAAACACCACGTTCCTGCGAGGCGTTTTTGCGTCTCTGCCGGATATAGATTACTGCGCAGATGCAGCCAAGACCGCCGAATAACATAGGGAGCGAAAGGAGGTTGCCGATGAGTCAGACGCTTCTCTGCCGATGAAATGGCGTATTTTCTCTACTTTTGTGAAGTTTTTATCCGCCGAAATCAGCCCAGCGAGCGTGTCTGGTGCTCTAATATGGTCGTTTTCCTTATTTCTGGTAGAAGATGAAAAAAACTCGGTAAATTGGCAATTTTTACCAAATATGACTATTCTGAAAGGCAAAAAAGCAGTACCTTTGCAGCGTCTTTAAAACGAGGGATGTTTTTGTTCGACCTTTAATGACGCTTTTGGTATTAGAAACAGATTGAAATCATAACAAAATAGTTACCACATGAAGAAAGTTTTACTCACATTTTTTTGTGCACTGACAGCCCTTTTCGCTACAGCGCAGACCCAGAAGAATTACACCGAATCAATGGTTGTAACTGTGGATGGTACTGCTGCAGAGCCGACACAGTGCAATGTCACAGTTGTAGATAATGGCAACAATACCATTGACTTCATTCTGCGTGACTTCGCATTCGAGGTTGCCGGTCAGCAACTCAATGTGGGTGACGTCTCCATACAGAATGTTGCTGCCGTGCAGGAAGAGGATGGTCTGACAAGTTTCAGTGCCAATGCCGCTTATACTGTGCCCGCAGACAAGTTGCCTGCCGAGTTTCAGCCAATGGCCCCTCTCTTCCAGAATCTGCCCTTGATACTTCAGGGTAAGATGAACGACGAGAAACTCTATGCCACCCTCGACATCACTATCGACAATCCCTATCTCAAGCAGTCCATCTCTGTTCAGGTAGGCAACGATAAGTTTCCTCCTGCCAACGGCCGAATCTATACAGAGCCACTCGTTGTTACAGTCAACGACGTAAGCACCGAGCCCCAGAATACCGATGTCACCGTCATCTTCAATGCCGACGGCACCATCAACTTCGAGTTGAAGAACTTTGTTCTCAGCCTTGGGGGTAACGACATGGGTGTGGGCAACATTGCCCTCGAGAACCTCACTGTTACAGAGGCCGAAGGCGGTCTGAAAACTTTTGCCTACGACGGTCCTCTCTTTATCACCGAGGGCGACAGGGAAGGCATCGATACGTGGATAGGCCCGGTACTTGGCGAAATACCTCTCGTTCTTGTTGGCAAGATGAGCGATGACAAACTCTATGTAACCATCGACATCGATATGCAGGAAGCGATTGGTCAGGTTATCTATGTTCAGGTGGGTACAGACGATTTCCTTCCCGCAAATGGCCGAATCTATACAGAGCCCCTTGTGGTTACTGTCAACGATGTAAGCACTGAGCCCCAGAATACCGATGTCACCGTCATCTTCAATGCCGATGGCACCATCAACTTCGAGTTGAAGAACTTTGTTCTCAGCCTTGGGGGTAACGACATGGGTGTGGGCAACATTGCCCTCGAGAACCTCACTGTTACAGAGGCCGAAGGCGGTCTGAAAACTTTTGCCTACGACGGTCCTCTTTTTATCACCGAAGGCAACAAGGAAGGCATCGATACATGGATAGGCCCGATACTTGGCGAAATACCTCTCGTTCTTGTTGGCAAGATGAGTGACAACAAACTCTATGTTACCATCGACATCGACATGCAGGAAGCGATTGGCCAGATTATCTATGTTCAGGTGGGCACAGATGACTTCGCTGTAAGCAAGAAGGGCGATGCCAATGGCGATGGAAATGTAGATATTGCCGACTGTGTTACTGTTCTCAACGCAATGGCAGAAGGCAGTAACGAGGCTGCAGCCGATGTCAACAAAGACGGAAACATCGATATTGCCGACTGTGTCACTGTCCTTAATATAATGGCAGAATAACAGGCGACATTCTCCAAAAGATTTGTATCGGAACATGAAACTACGCAGGTTTATCGCATCGTGGCTACTCCTCATACCATTTGTATGTATGGGGCAGGAAACCGATAGCCTGACATTGGCGCAACAAGACTCGCTCGCCATCACAGAGTCCGACGACTTCGTGAAGGCAAGCATCCTTGTGGCTACACCATCCAATGTGCTGTATTCCTGTGCCGGTCATACAGGCATCCGTATGCAATGCCCCCACTATGACCTGGACGTCGTTTATACTTATGAGTCGGAATCGGTCATGAGCCATATGCTGACCTTCTTGATGGGAGGACTGAAAATGGGCATGACCTCTGTTCCTACAGAGAAGATGTTGTCAGGCTATGGCAGCGTAGGAAGAGGCATTACGGAATATCCTCTTAATATACCATTGGACAAGAGAAAAATCCTCTGGCAATATCTCGATGGTAAGGTGGCAGAAGGGATGAGTCATTCAATGGGTTCTATTGAAAAGGGCTGTGCTTTTTCTACTTTACGTGCCATTCAAACGGCTATTTTGCCTGACACTTTGTCTTTTGGCAAATGGGATGAAAAGTTTTTAAAAAAGACCCGTCGTACATTGTTAGGGGATAGAATAAGCGGATTTCCTTGGAACCGTTTCGTTATCTTTTCTTTTGCCAGTACAGAAATGGACCAGCCTTGTACTGTGATAAATAAACTTCTTATCCCCGCAGACGTGATAGATGTCTTGAGCAAGACAAAACTTAATGGACAGCTTTTGCTTGGTCCGGCAAAAATAATAGTTTCGCAGACAGTTGTCAGTAAAGAGAAAATATGGCTCACGCCTATGATGATAGCATGTTTTCTGCTACTACTGGCTGTTGTTAGTTGTTTTGGCTTGCAGCGAACGATATCCTACATTTTCTTGGCGTTGCAGTCTGCAGGTGGATTTCTGATGGTAAGTGTGTTATTTTTCTCTACGCTGCCGTGTACCGGCTTCAGTTGGCTCCTCATACCATTCAATCCATTACCGCTCCTCTTTTGGCACTGGCGCAGATGGTGGTTCTTGCCGTTCGGACTGGTATGTTGCGTTTGGAGCATCGTGATGCTTGCACATAAGGAGAATCCGTTGGTTGACCCCGCACACATTGTCCTGGTCTTCTCACTCGCTGTCAATTATGTAGGGCAGTGGTATCAAATAAGAAAAACGAATCAACTTAAACAAATAAAACGTTAATCTATGAAACAAATGTTATCAAGGCTTCTAAGCCTTTTCGTGGTGATGTTCACCATGTGCTTGCCTTCTTTGGCAGAAAGTAGCACCTATTATTCCAAAACAATAGCAAATGCTGTTGGCGAAGGAAAAGTTTATGTAAGTACTGCCCAGTCAGACAGTCCTGCTTACGAGGAAGGGTCATCGGAAGCAGAAAAAAATGAGGACAAAACATCAGCCCCGAAGCATACGTATTATCTCTATGCGCAGGCAAACGAGGGCAACGAATTTGTCGGATGGTATGACAACGCACAGTGCTCAGGTGAAGCACTTTCTACCGCTTCTCCATACATAAAAGAAATAACTGCAGATAAAGAAGTGGCGAATGCCACTGAAACTTATTATGCTAAATTTAGGAAGATTGGTATACCCATTCTCAGTTACGGTGAGGGACATTCTTATGTAAATCTTAGTGTGGGCTCATATAAAAACGAAACATTAACGACAGAGAATGTTACAGAAACAATTACATATGCTTCAAGCAACGAGAACGTGGCAACCGTTGCTGCCGACGGCACGGTGACTGCTAAAAAGAATGGCTCATGTATTATTACCGCAAAGTCCGGTGAGGCAGAGGCTTCCTATGTTATCACTGTCATCGATGATGTAAATGCAGGCATTACGCAGATTGGAAACGGCGACTTCGAAGACTGGAGCAATGTTACTTCAAGCAATCACGCTCCCAATAACTGGAACTCTTTCGAGACGGCAGAGGGCAGTATGGCAAGTGCGGCAGGTGGACAGCAGGTTGCGATGGTAGAGGGCGGTCGTCCCGGTAGCGATGGTTTGTATTGTGTAGATATCTTCTGTCAATCTATATTTGGTGTGCCGGCAAATGGCAATTTGACACTTGGTTGTATTAATGCGGGCAATATTACTGCAACAGATGCATCTAACCACAATTTCTCTAAGATTTCAGATCCAGCAAAGAGTGAAACAATCTCAAAGATACCTTCTGCCATTAAGTTCTGGGCGAAGTTCGTTCCCAACTCAACGGATTACAATGCACGTATGGCAGCAACTGTTCATGATGCATACAATTACATTACACACGGACAGGCTACCAGTGATACTGACGAAAACAAGGCACATGCCATTGCTCAGGCAGAGTTGAACTTCCCTGCATGCGAATGGACAGAGATAACCGTTCCTTTCGTACCGACAGGCAACACTACCGATGGCCAGATGTATATTATAGTAAACTTTACCACGAATGAGACTCCTGGTGTAGGTAAAGCCGGCGACCACTTGTATATCGACGACGTTGAACTCGTTTGCTCGGATGAACCGATACCTGTTGTATATAACAAGTATATAAGTGTTGCCGTCAACAATATTTATGCTGCTCCGCAGGAAGCCTCTATCGAAGTAACTTATAACGAGAACAGCACCATTGATTTCAACTTGAAGAACTTTGCTCTCGACAATAACGGCACTCCTATGTATGTTGGCAACATCAATCTGCCCGGACTTGCTATCGATGAGAACGGTAATTTTGGCTTCAATGGCGATATTCGCATTGCTGAGGGTGACAAAGAAGGTGTGACCACATGGCTCGGCCCTAACCTCGGTGATATTCCTGCTGTGTTGGAAGGCACTATCAAGGACGGTTACTTCTATGTTCATATTGACATCAATGTTGGTTATCCTGTTGAAGTAGAAGTTGGCGACCTTGCAAATGCAACGGTTAACGTAAGCGATGCGCTCATCAGCACTTTCTGTGCTCCCTTCACTGTCGCTATTCCTGCAGACTATCAGTCTGTTGTTACTGCAAGCACAGTAACAGGTGTTGAAGGCAATGTCCTGACACTTGAACCTGTTGCCAACTATGTAATTCCTGCCAATACACCAGTTATCATAGAGACTCCCGTGGCCAACACATTGCCCGTTAGCGGTATCTATGTCAAGGGTACTCCTGTTGCAGGCCTTTTGACAGGTGTGTATGAGAATACTCCTGCTCCTGTAGGCAGTTATGTTCTTCAGAACCTCGATAAGGTTGGTTTCTACCAGGTTGCAGAGGGCAATCAGCCTACAGTTGGTGCTAACCGTTGTTATCTCACTGTTCCCGCTGCCGGTGTGAAGGCATTCTTCCTGAACGGCGACGATGCAACAGGTATAAGCAACGTTGACGCTAACGTTGACGCTAACGAGGTTATCTACAACATTGCAGGTCAGCGCATCAACAAGTTCCAGAAGGGTATTAACATTATTAACGGCAAAAAGATTCTTAAGTAATATGAAGAAGACATATATGAAGCCTGCACTGCAGGTAAACGAGGCTCAGGTGATCAACATGATGGCGGTTAGCCTCCAGGACGGCAATGCTGATTCATCAGCAGATGTTCTCAGCAAGGAGGACAATGCCTGGGACCTCTGGGATGCAGAAGAAGAATAAATTAGGTTAAACAAAAATATCTCAGCGACGTTTCCCTGCCTTGTACCCGTAAAAAGGTGCGTGGCGGGGAAATGTTTATGCAGACATGAACCATAAACTCATCACCATTCTTGGGCCGACGGCTTCGGGGAAGACTACACTTGCCACTCGTCTTGCAGCGCATTTGGGCGATGCGGAGGTCATCAGTGCCGACAGTCGCCAGGTATATCGTGGCATGGATGTGGGAACAGGCAAGGATTTGTCGGATTATGTCGTAGATGACAAGTGCATACCTTACCATTTGATTGACATCTGTGAGGCTGGCGAGAAGTATAACTTGTTCCGCTTTCAGCAGGATTTCCATGTGGCTTACGACGACATTCTTTCGCGCAAGCGGCGTCCCATCCTTTGTGGCGGAACGGGACTTTACATAGAATCTGTGCTGAAGGGCTACAAGATGGAGGCCGTGCCGGAGAATCCTGAACTCAGAGAACGGCTGCGTGATTGTTCTTTGCAGGAGTTGAAAGAGATTCTCGGGCAGTACAAGACGTTGCACAATGTGACAGATCTTGACACTCCGAAGCGTGCCATTCGTGCGATAGAGATACAGGTTTACTATCGTGAGCATGGCACTCTGGAGAGAGACTTCCCTGCAATAGACAGTCTTATTGTGGGCGTGAATGTGGATAGGGAACTGCGTCGCAACCGTATCAGCGAGCGTTTGCGCTATAGGTTGGAGCAGGAGAATATGGTGGATGAGGTGCGTCGGCTGCTACAGACGGTGCCGGCGGATGACCTTATATATTATGGTTTGGAGTATAAGTACCTGACACTTCATGTGCTGGGCAGGCTTACGTATGACGAGATGGTTCGCCAACTGGAGATTGCCATCCATCAGTTTGCCAAACGTCAGATGACCTGGTTTCGTGGTATGGAGCGTCGTGGCTTTACGATACACTGGGTGGATGGCTCGCTCCCGGTGGAGGAGCGTGTCGATGCGGTGTTAGGTCTGCTGCGGTAATGCTAACCGCAATATGTGGATATAATGAAATAGCCGGGGCTTTAGGGCCTCGGCTATTTTGTTTATGCTGTATGATGTTTTATCAACTGTAACGCAGGATTTGTCCGGGACGCAGGACAGAGGTGCGTTTGATGTTGTTCATGCGGCAGAGTTTCTCGATGGTTGTGCCGCGTTTGCGTGCGATGGTGGAGAGTGTTTCGCCCGACCTGACTTTGTGTATTTGCGTGCGTGGCTTCTCTCTCATCTGCTGTATCTTCTGCTGTTGGAAGGCTTCGCTTTCTGCTTGCTTTGCGATGAGTGCGTTGGCAGTTGCTTCGTCCATCTCTTCTTCGCCGCCTACGATGTTGTCGCTGGCTGCCAGCATGATGCCTTTGCCACTGGAGCGGAAGAGGTAGAAGTCGCCCTTGACGTCTCGTGCCTCGAAGTCAAAGAGTTTTTCGGGGTCAATGAATTGTCCAAGGAAGCGTGTTTCGAAGTGCAGATGCGAGCCGGTTGAGCGTCCGGTGTTGCCGCCGAGTCCGATGGCTTCGCCTGCTTTGACGATTTGGTCGGGCTTGACGAGGTTCTTGCTCATGTGGCCGTATACGGTTTCGAGGCCGTTGGGGTGTCTGATGACAACGTAGTTGCCGTAGCCTCTGCGTTCGTAGTTGACGACGCGTACCTTGCCAGAGAATGCGGCACGGATGGTGTCTCCGATGAAGACTTTGATGTCTGTGCCGTAATGTTGGCGTCGGAATGAGCGTCGGTAGCCGTAGTGGCTGGTGACCATTCGGCTGTCGCACGGCATGTGGAAGCGTCGGAGGTCGATCTTATATTCTGCGGGGAGTTGTACTCCGTACGAGCGTGTGTATTCGTTGTTCCAGGTGGGGTAGAGTGCTGCTGCGGGGAATTGCAGGTCGGCCAGTGATTCTTGTTCTCCGAGACGTACCAGTGCAATGCTGTCGATGGTGCGCATCTTGATGTCTATGGGTGCGATGCTGGCCATGCGGTCTTGTGCGAGCAGGCTGCCACAGGTGGCGAAAAGGATGGAAATGGTTGTTAGTATTTTATTCATTTAAGGTGGTTTATCTGCTTTTGTTTGGTTTTATTTTTCGTCGACGGCATAGAGGCGATCCAGGTTGAGGTCGCCCAACTCGAAGAGTTCTTCGGGTTTGAAGAATCGTTTCAGTTCGTTGGCTGCGGATGTTGGCGAGTCGGAGGCGTGGACAATGTTTTGCTGATTGCTCATGCAATAGTCGCCACGAATGGTTCCGGGGTCTGCTTTGCGTCCGTTGGTATAGCCTGTGATGAAACGGACCACTTCGATGGCATCGACTCCTTCGAGGCAGATGGCGATGACGGGGGTCTGCATCATGGATGCTTTCAGCGCGGGGAAGAAGGGTTTCCCTACCAGGTGAGCATAGTGCTCGTTGAGGATTTCGTCGTTGAGTTGCAGCATTTTCATGCCTGCAATACGCAGACCTTTCTTCTCGAAGCGGCTTGTGACTTCGCCTATCAAGCCTCTCATTATTGTGCTTGGCTTAAGTAGCACCAGAGTTCTTTCCATGTTGTGGTGGTTCGTTAAGTCACGTTTCCCCTTGTGGGAAAAGGCGTTTTATAGGTTTTCGGGCGCAAAGGTATGAAATTTTGGCGGTTTTACCAAATAACTTATAGTATTTTTACTATAATGTGCACGGAGTGGTATTTTTATGGCAGAAAGTGTTGCTGTGCGGAGAGCCTTGCCGTGTGAAAAATAAGGGTTAAGCATTATTGCCAAATAGGTTAACCTTCCTGCCCATAAATGGTTAACCCTTTTGCCCGGAAAGGTTAAGCATTATTTTCCGCAGTCTGCTTCGTGTGGATGGGGTGTCCGATTGTTATTTTGCAACAAGGGATAAATAATCCCTTTTCTTACGTATCTAAATCATAATTTTTCCGTACCTTTGCGCGGAATTTTTAAAAGGAGAAGGTTATGTCAGACTGCAGAACTGTCATCGAGAATGTTACCGTTGTCAACGAGGGCGAACGCTATCGGGCAACGGTTGTAATAGAAAACGACCGTATAGCCGAGGTGGAAAGGCTTTCTGCCTGCGACGATGCTGCGGCGGAAATGCTGCTGCTGCCGGGCATTATCGATGGCCATGTCCATATGCGCGAACCCGGTCTTACGCACAAGGCCACGATGGAGAGCGAGACAAGGGCTGCCGCAAGAGGAGGCGTCACCACCGTGCTCGACATGCCCAACGTAGTGCCGCAGACAACATCGCTGCAACTCCTGCAGGAACGCTACAACCTGGCGCAGAAACAATGCCATGTGAACTATGGCTTCTATCTCGGCGCATCGAACAACAATCTGGACGACATCAGGAACCTTGATGCAGCCGAGTGCCCCGGTGTGAAACTGTTTATGGGGAGCAGCACCGGCGGAATGCTCGTGGAAAAGGAAGAGAAACTGCGGTCCATATTCCACTCTTCGCCCTCACTCATCATGGCACATTGCGAGGATACGGCTCGCATCAATGCCAAAATGGCAGAGGTGAAACAGCAATACGGCGACGACCCTGACGTCCGTTTCCATCCCATCGTCCGTGACCACGAAGCCTGCTACCAGAGTACCGCCCTTGCCGTTCGTCTGGCAAAGGAAGAGGGAGCACGCCTGCACGTAGCCCACATCACAACGGCACGAGAACTGGAACTCTTCGAACCCAACGACGAAAAAATCACAGCCGAAGTCTGCGTCCCGCATCTCCTCTTCACACAAGACGACTACAAGACACTCGGCACACGCATCAAATGCAACCCCGCCATCAAGAGCGCAGCAGACAGAGACGCACTTCGCAAGGCACTCACCGACGGACGCGTCCGCACCATCGGTACAGACCATGCACCACACCTGCTCAAAGAAAAAGAAGGCGGATGCTGCAAGGCAATGAGCGGAATGCCAATGGTGCAGTTCTCCCTGCCGGCAATGCTCGGCCTCGCAGAAGAAGGCATACTCGGCATAGAACGACTCGTAGAACTCATGTGCCACAACCCCGCCCGACTCTATGGCATCAAGGAACGAGGCTTTATTCGCAAAGGCTATAAAGCAGACCTCACATTGGTGCGCAAAAAACCGTGGGCAGTGACCGGCGAATGCATAGAAAGCCTCTGTGCATGGAGCCCGCTCGAGGGCAAAACATTCGACTGGCAAGTAGAAAAAACCTGGGTAAACGGACAATTAGCCTGGGACGGAACAACCTTCCCGCTCTCTCCTAAAGGAGAAAAAGTTCTTTTTGACAAGTCAAAATAAACCTTTGAAAAGAAGAAATGTCAAAAGGATGACAATCTTATTTCGTAATATCTAATCGCAAATAACAGTGAATCGTTTCCAAACCCTTCTCATTCTCTGCCTGTGCTCGCTCGTAGCAACGGCACAGAAAGTAACCGTAAGCGGTGTAGTAATGGACGGCAGCCTGAATGAACCCATGGCAGGCGCATCCGTCGTGTTGCTCCAGCCTAAGGATAGTGCGCAGTCTGCCGGTATATCCACCGACCTCGAAGGCAGGTTCAAACTCCCCGCCGTCAAGGCCGGCAACTACATCATGCGCATCAGTTATATGGGTTTCCAAACATATTACCGCAACATCGTCTTGCCCAAAAACAATAAAAGCATCAATCTTGGCACCATTACCCTGCAGGAAAACAGCAAGATAATGAAAGAGGCCGAGGTGACAGCCAGAGTAGCACAGGTAGAGATGAAGGCCGACACATTCGTCTTCAATGCCGACGCCTACCGTATGCCCGAAGGCTCCATGCTGGAAGAACTGGTCAAAAAACTCCCCGGAGCAGAGATCGACGACGAAGGCAACATCAAAATCAACGGCAAGAGCGTCTCGAAGATTATGGTCGATGGCAAGGAATACTTCCAGAACGACACAAAGATGGCGCTGAAGAACCTGCCCTCTAAACTCATCAAGAAACTGAAATCATACGACAAGAAAAGCGATTATTCACGCATTACCGGCATCGATGACGGAGAAGAGGAGACCGTACTCGACCTCTCTGTCAAGAAAGGAATGAAAGATGGCTGGGTGGGAAACTTCGACGCCGCCTATGGAACAGAGGATCGCTATTCAGGAAAAGCGAACGTAAACCGTTTCATGGACAACAGTTACCTCTCCGTAATCGGCAGTCGCAACAATGTCAATGACTTCGGGGGCCGTTGGGGTGGAGGCGGAAACGGCATCACTACCAGCACAATGGGCGGTGTAACTTTCGCATGGGAGAATGGCAAACCGGAATATACGGCAGGCCTGCTGAAACTTGGAGGCAATGTCCGTTACAGCAGTCGCGACAGCGAGTCGGAGACACGCAACAACAGTGAAATGTTCCTACCTACAGGGGCAAGCCAGTTCTCTAACTCCAAAAACCTGGGAACCAACTGGAGCCAAAACGTAAATGCTAATTTCCAGGTCGAATGGTTCCCCGACAGTATGACAAACATCCTGTTCCGTCCAAACTTCAGTCACTCGGATGGTAATAGTTTTTCCAATAACCGCAGTGTTACTTTCAACAAGAATCCCTTCGAGGCAGGCTTGACAGATCCGGTAGAAGATTACAAGGAGATGAAGGATGAGAATGGTATTCGTGTCAATGGTAACGAACGCCTTAACAGCGGAGACAACTACAGTAATAATGTTAATGCCAGTTTGCAGGTGAACCGTCGCCTTGGGGTTCCCGGACGAAACATCACCTTAAATGTTGATGGTGCCTATAGTGAAAGCGACAACAAGTCGTATAGTCGTTCGATGGTCCGTTACTATCAGCGCACTTCTGACGATTTGAATGCAGACTACCAGAACACGATGTCGCCTTCCAAGAACTATAATATTCAGGGGCGTTTCAGTTATACGGAGCCAATCTTGAAGGGGACAGTCCTGCAATTAAGTTATCAGGCGCAGTATCGTTTCCAGGATACCAATCGCGATATGTTGATCTATGACAAGTTGGAGGAAGCATTGAAGGACAAAGACCTTGCTGATGTGACGGCTACTGACTTGTATTATGGGACTTACAAGGGCATGAGTTTCGAGAGTTATGGCATTGATCTTACGCAGTTGGTGCGTGATACGGAGAACAGTCAGTATGCGACATACAGGGAGTTCAACCAGTCTGTCAACTTGATGTTCCGCCACAACAGCAAACTTGAGAACGGACAGGAGTTTAACTTCAATGCCGGTGTGAACTGGCAGCCACAGCGGACGGATATGGAGTATGAAAAGCGTGGCCGTTACATTGATACTACTCGTCATATTCAGAACTGGGCTCCTCGTCTTAATTTCCGCTGGAAGATTTCGAATACCAGCCAGTTGCGTGTGCGATATAATGGGCGTATGTCGCAGCCGTCCATGACGAATCTTATTGAGGTTATGGACAATAGTAATCCGCTTTATATCAGTACTGGTAATGCGGGACTGAAGAGTTCTTGGAACGACAACTTCAATGTGGATTACAACAATTATATTACTGAGAAACAAATGGGTTGGTATGCCGGTTTCCGCGGAGATAAAACGAGGCGTTCTATCAGTAATGCGACGATTTATGATACTGAGTCGGGCGTGAATTACAGCCGCCCGATGAACATCGACGGTGCGTGGTCTCTTCGTACCTGGATGGGCTTCAATACGGCTCTGGACAAAGAGAAACATTTTAATCTTAACTGGAGTCAGAGCATCAATCATGCCAACAACGTGGGTTATATCAGCAGCAAACTCGATGTCGGTGCGCAGCAGTTCCTTTACCCTGTTGTAGATATGAATGGTTTATTTAACTATATGAGCGAAAATAACTTGCTCGAGAAGGCAAATACAAAGAGCACTGACTTGGGCGAGAACCTGCGCATCAATTATCGTAACGATTTGTTGGAGGTTGGTGTCAATGGCGGTATGAACTATCAGCATGCCCGCAACGATATGCTGAAAAGTGGTAATCGCGACACTTGGTTCTTCAACTATGGTGGCAATGTGGTTATCAATATGCCATGGGACATGCAGTTCAGCAGTGATATCTCGCAGCAGAGCCGCCGTGGCTACGATGATGCTTCGATGAATACCAACGAACTTATCTGGAATGCGCAACTCAGTCAGAATTTCCTCAAACAGAAGAATGCGACGGTGAGTGTGCAGTGGTATGATATTCTGCGCAACCGTTCGAGCATCAGCCGCAGTCTGAGTGCGACAAGTCGCAGTGATACCTGGACCAATGCCATACACAGTTATGTGATGGTTCACGTCATCTATCGTTTTAACCTTCTTGGCGACAAGGAGGCTCGTGCAGCCGGTTTCGGAGGTATGGGCATGGGTGGTCAAGGCGGCCGTGGCGGTTATGGCGGCGGAGGTCGTGGCGGTCGGTTCTGAAAAATAGTTTACAAAAATAGGGTTGCCTTTTCGTGTCGTTTAGAGCGGAAAGGCAATTTTTTTGTCGAAAAACGTCTGACGATTTTCTTTGCAATGCCTTGTGGCAAGACTTGGCACAGCCTTCTTGTCAACTTGGCATGGCTGTTTGGCCGATTTGGTGTGTAGTTTTGTCTGCCACAACATAGGCTTTTTCTCCTGTTTTTAGGGCTTTTTGTAGCATAATGTCTGCTGCGGCGTATTCTATGTCATGCTAAATGTCTGGCAATTACTGTGATGAGTTTTTGTGTGAGAATTTCGTATTTGCCAGCGACCTGTGTCCTGCTCCCAAATATGCCATTCTGGGAGGGGTAAAACTATGAAAACTTATGACAAACAGCGTCAGCCATTAGGCATGGTCCGCACGTTTCTTGTCGAACGGAATTCCAGGGGTGTCATGCCTTGATGTATTCTGAACATCTTGTTGAAGTACGAGGAGGAGTCGAACCCAAGCCGGTAGGCAATCTCCTTGCACGAAAGTGTTGTGTTCAGCAGGTAGCCTTTTGCCCGTTCCATTTTGAGTTGCAGGAAGTATTGTGCTGGGGCGAACCCGGTGTACTCTCTGAAGAGTTTCCGAAATTTCGAGTAGCCCATTTGCGCTTCCCGGCTGACGTCTTCCATGCGGATGTTCTCGTTCAGGTGGAGCCTCATGTACTTTATGGCGATATTGATGCCGTGTATGTCGGGGTTGCCAAGGTAGGGCAGTTGGCGGCTTCTTGCATAAATCGTGCAGATGATGAGGCTGACGTAGCCTGCCAACTGCTCCTGGTATGCAGGCAACTGCGTCTCGCTGACTTCGCAGGCAGCATTGAAAGCATCGCAGAGCAAGTCGTGGACTCCAACCTTGTAAATGGGATTCGTCTTGTCCGAAAGTAATTTCCCGATGAGATTCTCTGCCATTTTTCCGGTAAATCCAATCCACGACTCCCTCCAGCCGCTGTCGGGGTCGGGGGCATAACTGTGCCATTCGCCCGGATACAGAATGACAGCATCGCCAGCCAGAAGTTGCGTTTTGGGATGATGGGCAGAGACAAACCAGCCACGCCCCTTGCTGATGTAAAGGATTTGAATCTCCTGAAGCAGACGCCCTCTGTTGGGAGAAAAGAGATATTCTTCAGGGTGTTTCCCAATGGGATACGAACTGTGAGGAGGAACATCCTGCTGACCGACAGTCTTGGTGACGATACCCCACTGAAAATCCAAGTCGTGTGTGATGAGATATTTGGTGGTCGACATAGTAGAATGATAATTTTAATACGCATCTTCGTGCTGTAAAATTAGTAAAATGTAATGTAGATATCAAAAAGTTACATCATTTAATCATATTATTTCCTCAAAAACATATGGATATTCCGTAATTTGTAGCCATAAGAATAATAAAATAATCTAATTTTTAAGGAAATGAAAAGGACAGTGCTTTCTCTTTTGATGTGTTTGTCGATGTTGTCGGCTTTTGCACTCGATGTCACAAATCTTCGCACAGAAGACTATCGTAATCCAATAGGAATCGATGCAAAAACCGTCCATCTCTCCTGGCAGTTGCAAAGCGAGCAAAGGAGTGTAATGCAGACATCCTACAGCATCCAGATTGCCTCGGATGCCAATTTCGGTAATATAGTTTGGGAGTCAGGCAAGGTGGACTCAGACCAAAGTGTCAACGTGGAAGCCAAAGGTTTCTCTCCATCGGCAGAGACACGCTACTATTGGCGCGTGACAGTTTCCGACAACAAAGGAGAAACAGCCGTCAGCACCGAAAAAGCCTATTTCGAAACCGGCTTGATGACGGCAGACAAATGGAGCAGCACCAAGTGGATAAAGGCAACAACCAATGCTCAAGGCACAGAGAGCGAAGGCCCGATCACAGATTATGAAGTGGAAGTGAAGTTCACTGTGAAGCAACTCGCAGCAGGACTCATCTTCGCAGCATCCGACCATGGCAACTACTATATGTGGCAAATCAACACCAACGGCAGTGTGCGTTTCCGTCCACACCGCTGGAGCGGCGGCAATCCCGCCTGCCTTTCCGAAGGTAGCATAACGGGAGTGAGCATCCGAAATGGTGAACAACATACGATGACCATCAGCGTTTCAGGCGGCAATGTTGCTCGAACATACATCGACGACGTACTGATAGATACCCGCACAGGCGACTTTACTTATGGCGACTTTGGCTTCCGTGAAGATTACGACAACGGCAATCAGCCAGAACAAGCCTACTTCGATGATTTTAAGGTAACATCAAACGGCAAAGTCCTCCTGCAAGAAGACTTCAGCGGCAATACCTGCATGTTCACCAATGGCACAATACAGAACGGACAGTTCTACGTGACGGGTCCCGCAACCTATGCCTGGCAGCAAAAGATAACAACCCCAGTTCGCTATGATGTAGAGTACGATATGACTCTCGTCAACGACAATGCCAGCATCTGTTTCAGCGCAACAACTTCCGACACATACATGATGTGGGCAATCAACACATTCGATGTCGCTCAGCCCGTCATACGCAGACATGTTTACAACAGCGGTAACCTTACCTATAACGACACACCCATCACAGCCTTCAGCAAGGCAGATATCATAGGTAAACCACACCATATCGTATTGGAATGCGAGACACCCTATGTGCGTACATATATAGATGATGTCCTTGTCGACACTTACGAGGATACGCAAGGCGTGCTTGCTGTAGGCGATTTAGGTGTACGTGTCAGTGCAACAGGTAGTGAAAGAGAAAAGGCATATTTTGATAATATCACACAGATCGTCTATGATTCAGAAGGCAACTCTACTATAACCATACGCGAAGACTTCGAAGGAGCAGGCAATGCATTCAACGGAACCGATGTCCGTGACTTCGGTGGTAGCCGACAACTATATATGGAGGCTGCAGTAGGCGGTGCAAAGCGTCTTATGCAGCAGGATGGAAGTATTGTGGCAGGCGTGCCGATGTTTCGTAAGACCTTCGACCTGAGTTCAGGCATACGTCGTGCCCGTCTTTATGCAACAGGTCTGGGTGTCTATAATATCTTCATCAATGGCGCGCGAGTTGGTCAGACCGACGACGACGGCAATACTCTATATGATGAACTCAAGCCAGGCGCAACAGAAATGAAGAAAACCGTCTTCTATACAACACACGACGTAACGGCTATATTGCAAGAAGGCAAAAATGCTATCGGTGCAGAGGTGTCGAGTGGTTGGTGGAACGGTGCCATCGTTCATGGAATGTATGGCAGTAAACCGAATGCCTTCCGTGCATTGCTCAAGATAGAACTGGAGGATGGCACCGTTCAGGTGATTCCTACCGACCTCTCATGGCTCTGCAATACCAACGGCCCGCTTCGCAAGGGCGACATCTATAATGGAGAAACTTATGACGCACGTTTGGCCACAGGACAGTTTACTCCCGAATTTGACGATAGCGAATGGTATGCCGTAGCAGAATCAAATGATTTCAAAGGCGAAATACTTGCTTTCGAAGGACCGGCAATAATGGCAGTCGAAGCATTACGCCGCTATCCTCAAACGATTCAAATTTACGAAGGCACAAAGTCTAATGGCAAGACCTTCGGCTCAATCAATGTCATAGAAGAATTGACTGCCCAGAACAATTTTATATTGAAGGCAGGGCAGACTGCTGTTATCGACCTTGGGCAGAATGCTTCCGGATGGGTTAGTTTTACAGCAAAAGGCATAGGAGGAACAAAACTGCGTTTCCGATTCGGCGAGATGCCTAATACGACTGGCGATCGTAGCCGTGGTGATGATGGTCCTGCAGGCTCTATCTATACGGAGAATTTGCGTTCTGCAGAAGCGACGCTTTATTATACCCTTCGTGGTGATGCCGATGGAGAATCTTTCCATCCCACAACGACCTATTTTGGCTTCCGATACATTGAGGTAACCACTTCTGCAGACGTAGAACTAACAAATGTCATCGGCGAGACCGTGACCAGTGCCGTAGAAGAGAAGTCATCGTTCAGCACCAGTCATGAGGATATCAACAAACTATACAGTAATGTTATGTGGGGACAGCGCTCCAACTTTGTCAGTGTTCCAACCGACTGCCCTCAACGTGACGAGCGTATGGGATGGACAGCCGACACACAAGTCTTCTCATTGACAGGTCTCTATAATAGCGACACTCGTAACTTTTATAAGAAATGGATGCGTGATGTGCGTGATTCTCAACGTTCAGATGGTGCCTATTCCGTTATAGCCCCTTATCATTGGGGTGTTGAATATGCATCAACAGGTTGGTCGGAGGCTGCTATCATTGTTCCTTGGAACGTCTATGTGATGACAGGCGACAAAGAAATTCTGCGCGACAACTTCGAAGCCAACGAACACTACATGCAGTTCCTTACAACAAAGAGTGGTGGCGGCTATCAGTACAATGGGTCCGATCCTATTCACGGTGACTGGGTTGCCTACGTCAATACAGACGGACGCTACATAAGTGTCTGCTACTATGCCTATGTAGCAGATTTGATGGCACGTACTTGCCGTGCCCTCTCGGAAACAGAAGGTGACACATATAGCCAAAAGGCCGAACAGTATGAACAACTCTTCCAGAACATCAAGACAGAATGGCAGGGACGGTATTTAAATTCATCAAAGGTGCCAACTCAGGCGACTCAATGCGGCTATCTCATGGCGCTCCGATATAAATTATTGCCCGACGATGCCTCTATTAGTCGCACTCGCAGTTATTTACATCGTGCAATAATGAACAATGGATATAAACTCAATACGGGTTTCTTGGGTACTGCGATCCTGAATCAAACACTTACCGAGAATGGTTATAACGACGATGCCTATACCTTGCTCTTGCAGCGCAACGATCCCTCATGGCTGTACAGTATCGACCAGGGTGCAACGACTATTTGGGAACGCTGGAACTCCTATACTGTAGCCAATGGGTACGGACCAGTTAGCATGAATTCTTTCAACCATTATGCTTATGGCGCTGTAGCAGAATGGATGTTCCAATACATGGCTGGTATTACACCGAACGAAGCACAGCCAGGTTTCAAACACTTCTTCTTACAGCCAAATCCGGACACACGAAGTGTACTCCGTTATAGTCAGAAGCGCATTACAAATACGGATGCAGACTTTGCATCAGATTATGGACAAATCAGGGCTAAGTGGGAATGTGACGGAACAAAGGAAATGACATATCAGGTTACGATACCCGCCAATACTTCTGCCACATTGCGCTTGCCGACAGGGGATGGCTTGTATATTTACGAGGGTGCCAAATTAGCAGAGGAAGCCGAGGGCGTTCAGTATGTAGGTACCAGCGAAGGTTATGCTACATACAATGTTGGCTCAGGTTCATACATCTTTACTGTCAGCACAGAAGATCCTACAAGTATTAAGAGTATAGATGAGGCTGCCTCTTTGAATGACAACCCAAAGGAGCAAATTTACTATAGCCTTGATGGTAAAAAGTTACCTAATGATTCAGTACATGGTATAATTGTTACAGAAGGGAAAAAGAAAATAGTAAAATGATGGTGTACAGAGTCTTTATACTCCGCATAATCACACTCGTTTGTTGTTTGTGGAGTTTCATGTCTACCTCTTTGGCAAAGGATACTCCTCTGCTCGAAACCAGGGAGTTCTCAAAGCCATCTATGCCATGGCGTCCTATTCCTTTGTGGTTCTGGAACAACACAAGAATAGTAGAGGCATCATTGATTGAACAGTTCAATCAGATGGTAGAAAAAGACGGGTATGGTGGATGTGCCATTCTTCCCTTTGGTGCGGGATTCCGTCCAGACTATTTGTCTGAGGAGTACTTACGTCTCTATGGTGTAGTCCTTAATGAAGCGCATTCTTTAGGAGCCCATCTTTCTATTTACGATGAGTATGGTTTCCCCAGCGGAAGTATGGGTGCCATCAATGGGTCTGGTGTGACTACTTTTATGAACAACCATCCAGACCACACTGTCAAACGTCTGGACAAAGTGGAATTCAGAGTAAGTAGTGGCGCCACCTTTGACCGTCAACTACCTCTTCAGGGCCGGTTGATGTCATTAGTTGCATGGAATGTAAATACAAAGGAGATAATACCTCTGCGTGACTATTACGATGAGGCATCAGGACGCCTGACATGGACTGCCCCTAAGGGGTCCGGATGGCATGTAATGATGTGTCAGTGTGTTAAGGACGGAGATCCTAATGTGGACTACCTTTCTCCTGAGGCTGTTAAATTGTTTGTCCAGGATACGCACGAAGTATATTATAATCGTTTTTCGAATCATTTTGGAGGGACAATAATCTCTACTTTCTTTGACGAGCCTACGATGTACAGAGCGCAGGGGCGTATGTGGACTGACAACTTTAACGAATCGTTTGAACTCCGTTATGGTTTTTCTCCGGAGGCTCTCTATCCTGCCTTGTGGTATGATATTGGCGAGGGAACCGCGTCTGCAAGGAATATGCTTTTCGGATTGCATTCGTCGCTTTACAGCGAAGGTTTTATGAAAACGATATCCGACTGGGCTGCGGAACATGATATTATTGCTACAGGACATCAGGACCAGGAGGAAATAGCAAATCCTACCAGCGTTTCTGGTGATTTGATGCTTGTTGGCAAATATATGTCAATGCCAGGTATTGACAAGATAGGGAATGGTCGTAATACAGAGGACTTTTATAAGGTAGTATCTTCGTCGGCATATAATTGGGATAAAGCACTTGTTATGTCTGAGACATATGGGGCAATGGGAAACATTTCAGTTGAAAAACTCTATGAAGTGGCAATCGAGCAGTACGCAAAGGGCATCAATCATCTTATCCCTCATGCTGTATGGTATAATGATGGTGATGTTACTTTTCTGCCGGAACTCTCGTGGCGTAATCCATTATATAATTCTGAGTTGCCTTCGTTTAATGCCTTTCTCTCTCGTTTGAACTATGTGTTAACTCGCGAAGGACGTCATGTGGCAGATGTGGCAATGTTATATCCAATACAGACACAATATGCTGGTCATAGATTAGATGGACCTAAAGGATTCTATGAAGGTGGTGTTGATGTCGAAGGAACAGACTATCCACAGATATCTCATTATTTGACAGACGATTTAGGTATTGATTTTACGTATCTCCATCCGGAGGTTCTTGATGATCGTTGCTCTGTAGAAAATGGTAAGTTGACCATGAACAATGTGGTCAACCATGAACATTTTTCGGTGTTGGTGCTTCCTGGAGTAAAGGTTATATCACTCAGTAATATGAGAAAGATAGAGGAAGCATGGAAACAGGGAGTAAAAGTGATTTTTACTACACAGTATCCTCAGCAATCTGCTGATGGTTGCGAAGGTGATGAAGAAATAGAGAGCATAGTAGCACGTATGCTTAGTTCTGAGGAGAATAAGGCTATTTTTGTTCCTCAACCTTCTGCGAGTCTGTTGGCTGAGGTGATGGAGGAATGTTTGCCGAGTCGTGATGTCAGGTTTTCTGGTGGAACACATCCTTTCAACTATCTGCATAAGGTTTTAGACGGCCACGATGTATGGTATTTTGGTAACATCGATGCTACTGCTGCCACAAATGTTATTCGTGTAAAGACTTCTGCAACAAAGTTGACTCTGCTAAACCCACATACTGGGAAGGTTTCAGAGCCGGAGATTCTGCAGGTTGGTGATGGATATGTTGATATTCGCTTGTCATTGCGTCCTTGTCAATCAATGTTTCTTATAGATGATAATCTTGTAGTCAGAAATGGGTCGATTGATAATCCAGAATTCAATAAGTTATCTTATTCGATAGAGTTGCAGGCAGAGGTGGAGCAGTTGTCGGCAGGTGTATGTTTTGCGATTACAGATCAACACAATTATTATATGTGGCAATTCAATGTGTCTGATTTGCAGCATCCACGTTTGCGTCCTCATCGTTGGCTTGGCGGCAATGCTTCACTTCTGGGTGAGATAGAATTGCCAAAAGAGGTAAATATGCAGGCAGGGAACCCCTTCGATATAAGAATTGAGATAGAGGATGAGTCATATGCGAAAACATACATTGACAATGTATTGGTAGATGAGCGGGCAGGTAATTTTGCCTATGGCAGGATAGGTTTTCGTCAAGCTCATGATGATGCATACGGGAAGACTGAGATAGCATTGTTTGATGATGTAGTCATTAAGGTAAAGACGACTAGCGGTTCGAGTGGGGTGGTTTTTGAAGAGGATTTCTCTGATTCCAATCCGTTCTCGGAAGGCTATATTGTCTCAGAGAGGTTAAGAGTGGAGGGCTTGATGTCACGTGATATCCTGGCATGGTTATATGATGTCCCAGATGCCATCTCTTCTATTCCTGCTTCTTCTGCAATGTCCAACAAAAATTATTATACGCTCGACGGGAAACCGGCACAGCGTTCGTATGCCCCACAAATCATCGTTTCTGGTGGGAAGAAGTTCTTGTCTGCTGTAAGATAAAATAATGTAACATAATACTAACCCTAAAACTAAATAATATGAGAGGATTAAGATTTATTGCAATGCTATTGACCATGGTGGTTTGTAGCGTACACGTGTGGAGTTACAGGATAACTGACAATTACACGATTGAGTCTAAGTTTAAAATCAATGCAATTGGTGCCGGTATTGCTTTCCGTGCCTATGCTGGTTTTAACAGCAATATCTGTATGTGGCAGTTCAATGTAGGTATAGACGGCACGAAGTCGTTGTTCCGCCCTCATGATTGGGGAGTGGGCGGTGTCCTGCTCGAGGAGAAAGGAACTGGCAGTGTGAAATTGAATACCACGGAATGGTTTGTAACGAAAATAGTTGTTTCTAACAATGGCAACCATGTTGACACATACTTGCGTCGCGATGCAGATAGTGAGTTCACTCTGATTGATTCGCGTGATAGCCAATTCGACAACCAATTCCGTTTTGGCCTGATAGGTACACGTCTTGACCATGATGGCAATGTGAACGAATCGGCAAGTTATGATTATTTTAAGGTGACGGCCAACGAGACAGGAGATGTACTCTATTTTGAAGACTTCGAGACCTCTGACGGCGACTGGAAGAATAATCCCACATGGGCCGATGGCGCATTGACGATGGAAGGACGTAATCTTGCAGAGGTGAAGTATTTCCCGAACAACATGTTCAAGGAAGCGGTCGATTTGCATTATGCTGTTGAGGCTGATGTGACTATCGAGGCTGGTTATCTCTCTCTTATTTTTGGTTTAACCGAGAGTGGCAGCAACTATATGTGGCAAATATCACCGAATTATTACAACGACACCTCTGTCAATACCTACTACCATCTCGACAATGGCAACGAATCGTGGAAGGCCCATGCTGCCGGTCCGCGTTATCCGGACTTCGAGGCTATCGACTTCTGGGGTGTAAAGCGTCATGTAATGATTGAGGTTGATGCCAATGTGGTTAAAACCTATATTGATGGTAAACTTCAGGATACGTTTACTCAGTGTGACATGACTGACCTTGCTCTGCTCAATGCCGGCAAGGTTGGCCTCCGCGTGGATGCCGACAATCAGGTATATCACGACATATATGTCGATAATGTTAAGTTGACGGAGTACGACAAGGATGGCAACAGCACCGTAGTGATGGAAGAGAACTTCGATGGTGGTGTGTCGCGTTACTTCGAGTTGACAGGCAAGAATGCTACTTATGCCAAAATAGAGGATATGGGTGGAGACTACACATTGCACATCACCTGTGATGGTACAGTGGACAGAAGTGCAAAGGTACGCCTCATTCAGGCTGACGAGGCTGTTTGTCCACATGCTTATGAGAATGGTATTTGTTCGGTTTGCGGAGAGTATGAGGAGCCTGGTTACGACATGGAACTTGGTGCTTATACCATTGGCAACCTCGGCCAGTTGATTCGTTTCTCTCAAATTGTCAACGCTGGCGAACTGGGAGCGAAGGGTTCTCTCACGGCTGATATTGACATGGAATACAACGAGAAGTTCCAGCCTATCGGTTTGAACAACGATGCTTCATGGAAGAATCCTTTCGGTGGTGTGTTCTATGGCAACAATCATGTCATCAGCAATCTTTATGTTAAGACTGAGTGCGAGGGCGGTTTGTTCTCTCGTTTGCGTGGTGGTAAGATTTACAATCTCGGTTTGGAGAATGCTTACATCGAGAGCACTGCCAATCTGCGTTGCGGTGCCATTGCTGGCGAGCATCACGACAATGCTCAGATGGAGAACTGTTTTGCTCGTGGTACCTTCGAGTTCGTAACAACCAACAGCCAGAAGAATGCTCTTGCCGGCGAGGGTGCCGGTGGTCATTTCGTTAATTGTTATACCACATTGCCTGCAATTTGCCGCGACCTTCCTATGGGTGGCACTATTACCAACTGCTACGAGGGTGTTACGGCGGAACAGGCTGCTACGGGTGAGATCTGTTATAAGTTGGGTGGCACATTCCGCCAGACTATTGGCGAGGACGTTTATCCTGAACTCAACCAGACGCATGGTATTGTATATCCGATGACGGAAGTTGGTTATGCAACTCTTTATGATGCAACTACTGCAGGAACTCTTTCGGCTAATGTTGCTGTGTTTACTGGTGTGAAGAATGGCAGTTACCTTACTCTTACAGAGCAGAACAATACAATTCCTGCTCAGACTGCTGTCATTCTGAAAGGCGAAGAAGGGTTCTACAGTTTCACGCCTGCAACTTCAGCCTCTGCCATTAGCGGCAGCAACGATTTGCTGGGCACGACAGAACCGTTGACGACCAGCGGCAGCGAGTATGTGCTTGCAAAGCCAGAGGGTGAGCCTGTAGGGTTCTATCTTGTCGAGGCGGGCAAGAAAATACCTGCCGGAAAGGCATATCTCACAAGTGCTTCCGGTGTGAAGGGCTTCATCTTCAATGGTTCCGGTGCTACGGGCATCGATGCTGTAAATGCTGCTCAGGGCTCGGAGAACGGCTATATATATAATGTGTCCGGACAGCGTTTGCAGAAGACAGTTAAGGGCATCAACATTGTTGACGGCAAGAAGATACTGAAGTAAGTTTGTCCCTCCTGCAAAAGGAGGACATGCTTCAAAGACTGATAATAGCGTGCTTTTCGATTCGGAGAAGCACGCTATTCTTTTTGTTTCTGATGGGTGTCGGTGGAGTAGGCGTACCAGGTCTCCGAAATAGGTTAACCTAATTGGCCAACAAGGCACGCCTAATTGGGCAGAAAGGTTAACCATTATTGTCAATTAGGTTAACCTGTTTTTCTGCTACCCTTAAAGGAGTCTTTTCGAGAGGGTGAAGATGCGACTACGGATGCGTCGCCTGAGTGGGAATCGCTCTTTGAATACTTCGGGTGTGAGCAGGGTGCTGCTCTTCTCTGCGTCGTTGTTGAAAATCTGTTGCAACCGGTGTGTTGTTGCATGGTCGAAGATGAATGCGTTCACTTCGTAGTCAAAACGCAGCGAACGTGCATCAAGATTTGTGGTTCCTACGGTGCAGAACAGACCGTCTATCATCATGATCTTACTGTGGTGAAACCCGTCGTTGTAGTAATAAACCTCTGCTCCGCGTTTCATAAGTTTACGCATTTCAAGACCTATTACATCGTCGATTACCTTCCCGTCGCTCTTCGTCGATACCATGAACTGCACCCTGACGCCTCGCTCCAATGCTCTGCGAAGAGCATCACGCACTTCGCCAAAAAGGCTTGCATAAGGGTTGACAATCTGAATCAGGTGTTCGGCATTGTCGATGGCCACAGAGTAAGTCTGCCGCATGATTTCCGGAGATTCCCGAGGCCAGCGGGATGCAAAGGCAACGACGGCTTCCCCGGTACGCTTCGCATGAGCGGAAGGCAACTGTTTTCCCCTCTTAATCAGAAAATCCGGGAGAGCCTTCTTCCACATCCTCCAGAACAATTCTTCGTATGCCTCTACGACAGGACCACTCATGCGGACATGCATGTCGCGCCATTTCCCCACCTCCGGCTTCCCGTGCAGGTAGTAATCCGCCACGTTCATGCCGCCGGTATAGACCAACTTGCCGTCGATAATGGCAATCTTATGATGGTTGCGATGCATGAGATGGTTAATCCAGGGGAAACGAACGGGGTCGAAAGCCACGATTTGTATGCCGGACTTCCGCAAATTATGCTGCAGCGAGTCGGACAACGGCAGGTCGCTATGTTTGTTGCCAAAACTGTCGAAGATGATATAAACCTCCACCCCCTGGGCCACCTTGCGGCAAAGCCTCTCCAGCAAGTCCCCGCAAATGCTGTCCTGCTGAAACTTGAAATAGTCCAGGAGAATATACCTTTCGGCCTTCTCTATCTCGCCAAAAAGGTCGAGAAACTTAATCTCTCCCGTAGGCAGAACACGAACTTCGTTCCCCTCGTACAGCGTTAAACCCAACTGCACAAAGTCACGTTTAGTGCGTTCGGCAGCATTCTCGCTCCAAATCGACACACAAATCAATATCAAAAAGGCAAATATAGCGACTCGTCTCATTATGGTTGCAAAAGTACGAAATAAATGTGAACTACAAACAACATGCAGCCAGTGCCAAAGTCTTTTTTGGAGAAAAGCGAAGAACTATGAACTTTTTGTTGTACCTTTGCAAGCAGAAATAACAAAAAACAAGTAAAAGATGAGCAAAGTAGTAATCAATTCGTTCGAAGATTTCCAGCAGTATGTAGGACAAGAGTTAGGCGTAAGCGATTATGTAGAACTCGATCAGGAACGTATCAACCTGTTTGCCGATGCAACATTGGACCATCAGTGGATTCATGTCGATGCAGAAAAGGCAAAGCAGGAAAGTCCCTTCGGGCAGACCATCGCACATGGCTATCTGACCTTGAGCATGCTGCCTTACCTGTGGGACCAGATAATAGAAGTGAACAACCTTGAGCGCATGATGAACTATGGCATGGATGCCATGAAATTTGCTCAGCCTGTTTTGAGCGGCCAGCACATTTGCATGAAGACAAAGTTGCAGGAACTTGCCAACCTTCGCGGCGCCATCAAGACAACAATCAAGTTTACCATCGAGGTACAGGAAACGGGCAAGAAGGCTCTCGAAGGGCTTGCCACATTCATCTACTACTTCAAAAAAGAATAAGTCAGAAGAGCTCCAGTTGAATGTGACGATGCTCGCATTCAACTCGGGGCGGCTCTTTGCGCGTTTCGCTACGTGGCTCGTAGTCTAAAAAAAGGTCGAGTTGTATGGCGAAATCCGGCTTAATGGCGTATGTGCCATAGCGAGTGTGAGTAAAAGGAGATTCGTTTCGCTTGCTTTGCTCCCATAGGTAGCGACCAATGCAGTCGCGTATTTCATTGTATTCAATGTCCGATACGAAGAAATCGACGTGCTTGTTGTAAATTCTGCGAGCAAGGTTTTTGATGCGCAAGCCGTCGCTCCCGCATTCAAGCAGAATCTCTATGATGTCCCTATGGTAAATGTTATTCACTTTCGCCTGGTGCAAACGTTCGTTATTTCGTATCGCAAATATACACTTTTCCCTGCAATAAAAGAAATCTTCTTTTAAAGATTTTGCAGAATGTGACTTTTTAGTTAATTTTGCCCCCTGTAATTACTGCCTATTCCTCTTCTGCCAAGCACGGGGAATAAAGGCCTAAAATAAAAAGTTAATGAAAAAAACATTGTTGCTCGTTTGTGGTTTGCTGCCACTCGTACTCTCGTGTGTTAAAGATCCCGAGACACATCAGTTGTTGGTGGAGAATAGATTCACTACACTCTATGCAGACCAAACGATAGATTCTTTAGTCTTCTATACTTTCGACAGTTGGTCTGTCGCTTCGGCTACCGACTGGTTGACCATTGACGGACCTTCCGAGGGGAAGATACAGTACAACAATAGCAGACGATATCGTTGCCGTGCCGGTGTTAAAGTAACTCCCAATACTACAGGAGAAACGCGTGATGGCTATGTATATGTCAATTCGTACGAGTACACAAGTACTTTCGTTAGACTCCAATATGGCTATCTCAACATTTCGCGCCCCGTATGTACGGTTGAAGAATTTATGGACGAGGGGCAGACGGAACCAAAGAAGGTGCGCCATACACTGACGGTGAATGCACAGACGGATGAAGATTCTCTTTGTTTCACTGTGCAAAACAATTGGTCTCTTGCCTTTGAAGGTGAAACTCCGGAATGGGTTACTCTTGAGAAAACCAGTGGTGAGCGAGGCAAGAACAGTGTGAAGTTGTCCTTCTCGGAAAACACAGATGTAACGAAAACTCGTGAGGCAAAATTGCGTCTTACAAGCGGAGTTGTGTCGAATATAATAACAATTCAGCAAAAGTCTGCTGTTGAGGAGTAATATTTGTTTGGCATCAGAGTTATGCAGTACGAACTCTTTAGCGACGAAGACTTTCAGAATGAGAGCCCTTTTGTAGGTCGGACTGTTTGTCTGATAGGTGTATTCCGCTGGACATCAAAGGTCTTGCAGCAGAAATTGCAGGAACTGGGGGCTGAAATCAAGCAGGGACTCAGCCGAAATCTCCATTATGTGGTGCTTGGAAAAGATGCCCCTGCCGATACAGAAGAGCGTTTGTGGCAACTTGCACTGCATGGCTTTCAGCCGAGAGTACTGAGCGAACAAGACCTTGAAAACATTTTTAATGGACAGTATAGTGCCTATGCCGTTCCGGAACAGATACGTAAGAACTTGCATCTGACGTATCGGCACTATCTTAGTTTGCAGTTCAACTATGAAGGAGGAAGTAACCCTCTTTATACAAAAGAACTATATCTTCCATCGGACATGCAGACGGACCTCTATCAGCGGCTTGGCAATCAAGGCATATATGCCAGCCCTCAAATCGACGAATCGACGGATGTGATTGTTCTTAGTAATGCCTCTCTTTGCAGTTTGCAGAATGGGCAGACCGACGAAACGCTATGCTATATAGAGGAACAATATAATCAAAGTCGTGCCCAATCTTTCCGCTTTCGTCTGACCGGTGAGAACGAATTGCTGGCATGGTTAAGGTTGAGGGAGTAATGTTAGGAACCATTATAAATACTGTTACCATTGTTGCGGGCAGTGCTTTCGGTGCCTTAGTCCGCACAGGTATTGGCGAGAAGTACAAAAAGACCTTGTTCGATGGACTTGGTCTTTGCTGCATTGTGCTTGGCGTGAATGCTTCGTTGCCCAATATGCAGAAGAGCGAGTTTCCCGTTCTCTTTATTTTGAGTCTCTCAATAGGAGGCCTTATTGGCACTAAACTCGATTTGGCAGGAAGAGTGGAACGGTTAAATGCTCGCATCAGTGCCGGAGGAAGTCGGGGAAATAATGGCATTCAGGGACTTGTAACAGGTTGTTTGCTCTATTGTATAGGTACTTTTTCCATCGTTGGTCCTGTGCTTTCTGCACTTTCGCCGACGAAAGGTTGGGCGTTCAACGAATCGGCTAATACCTTTTTATATACCAATGCAACACTCGACTTTGTTAGTTCGGCCGTCCTTGCAGCCTCGTATGGATGGGTGATGCTCTTGGCAGCGCCAATACTTTTCTGTTGGCAAGGAATGTTTTATGCCACAGCCTATCTTTGTGGCAATGGCATGCCGGAGGCGATGCAGGTTGAGTTGAGTATCGTAGGAGGAGTACTTATCCTTAGTTCCGGGCTTGGCATATTAGGCATTAAAGATTGTAAGACGATAAATCTCCTTCCCAGCCTTTTTGTTCCAGTCTTATTCTATCTGTTTAGAATCTTTTGCGGATTTTAGGAAAGAAAAAGCCTAAAAAGTTTGCATACGTCAAAAAAACTTCCGACCTTTGCAGCGCTTTAAGACCAAAAGCCTCTTTTGAAGAGTTTGGAGAGATGGTAGAGTGGTCGATTACACCGGTCTTGAAAACCGGCGTGCTGAGAGGCACCGGGGGTTCGAATCCCTCTCTCTCCGCAGAGAGCAAAATTGATGACTTTTTGGGTAGTCAATAAAAGTTCAACCCGAATAGGTCATTAAGTTGCCAAAAAACAGAAAAGCGTTGTAAGTCTTTGATTTACAACGCTTTTATTTTGCGCTAAAAGTATTCTTCTCTACTCTTGGATGATGGAGTGACCATCGTCTGACTACCTGACACGTGGTCAAATAGTCATCTGTTGGTCAGTCTTGTGTTACACTGAGTGTTACACTTTTTGTGCTACAGAAAAATGTAACACAAGACTACAAAATGACTACGATATTGACTTTGCTAAATCTTTGAGCATAAGATATTTATGTTTAACTTTGCAGATTGTTTCAAGCTAACGAATGTGGGTTGATTCTGAGTGTTTCCTGTAACACAAAGCATCCATAAAGGCACGAAAAACTGCATTAAAAGATTTATCGTATGAAGGTAAAATTGAAAATCTCGTTCTATCTGAGAGCGAACTACTTTAACAGACTGGGAGAATCACCCATTAACATAAGGGTATTCTTGAATGGTGAGAAAAGATATTTCGGTTCTACAGGATTCTTCGTAAACCGCAATATGTGGGACAATAATGCCGACCGTGTTATAGGTCGTACTCCCAGTGCGCGAACCATCAACATGGCTCTCAATGAGATAGAGCTTAAGATCTGTGACATAGCCAGGTCTCGTGAAGGAGATAGTGGCTTTACTGTTGAGAAGCTTTATAGCCTCTATGCTGGCAAAGACAAGACAATAACTAACTTCGTCGAGTTCTTTGAGGATTTCATAGAGAGCGTAGAACAGCAGGTTGGTCATGGAAAATCTGCCGCCACTGCACAGAAATACAAAACCACAAAGAAGCATTTTTTAAGCTTCTTGAAGAGCAAGCATGGCTGGACTTCAGTTTCTCCTTTTGATGTGACTCCTGCCTTAATCTCAGATTTTGGCATCTATCTTCGAACCATTGGTGGTATGCAGGCAAACACTGCTACCAAAACTCTCAAGACATTGAAAACCGTTACGATTCAAGCTCAGAAGGTTGGTTTTCTGGATCATGACCCGTTTATCAACCAGCGATTCCATCTCAAACCAGTTGACAGAGGATTTCTTACTGAAGAAGAGATTGAAGTTCTGATGTCAAAACAGTTCGACGTTAAGCGTCTTGAACATGTTCGTGACATATTTGTGTTCTCATGCTTCACAGGCCTTGCATATATAGATGTTTCCAATCTTACGGAAGAGAACATTGTTACCCTCGGTGGAACAGATTGGATTATGACCAAAAGACAAAAAACGAGCATTACGGAGAATGTGCCGATACTCGATGTTGCAAGGGAGATTATAAACAAATACCATTCATCTGCTGACAGGAACGGTCGTCTGTTGCCGATACTCTCAAATCAGAAGATGAATGCGTATCTGAAGGAAATAGCCGATTTGTGCGGCATAAAGAAACGTCTCTCCTATCACATGGCCAGACATACTTATGCCACCCTGCTACTTTCCAAAGGCGTACCAATGGAAACAGTTTCAAAGCTTCTTGGGCACACCAACATCAAAACCACGCAAATATACGCTCGAATCACCAATAAGAAGATTGAGCAGGATGTTATGCGTGTTGCAGACCAGCTGAATGCATTTAGCAATTTTGGCAAGGTATAGTTGTTCTATTGCCAGGACTTCTGCATTTTACTTGCTACTCCCATCAGACATGCAAAAAGTTTGGTGGGATTTTTTCTGTCCAAAAGAAAAGACAAATTCCAGTCCATATATTTGTTTGGTTTGCTCTGTTTATATAATACAGAATATTGGAGCAAACAAACGATATGTGTTTTGTCCGAAACATTTTGTGTACATAATCACAATGGACTAAACTAAACCAAACCATCGAACAACGATTTTTTCTTTTTGCCAGTAATAATTGTGCTGTTATAGTAGCAGGAATCCTCCTCAACCGCGTTTGGGACTGCGTGACAATTAGGTTGCAAAGGTATCTCTTATGGCCGTACTCTGTGAAAGGTCAAGCCGCTGGTTTGCCGCAAAATCTCCACCTTGCAGGTCGTATTTGGCTGTCAAAACCTTGCACGAGAGCCATAAGACCTTTTTAGGCAACATAATTGTTTCACTCCATTCCCAAACATAGTTGCTCTACGGAAGGGAAGTAAAAAAGAATCAAGACTATGGGTTACTACGATTTCTGCGAGAACGCATCAGACATTATCGGCTGCTTCTGTACGCTTGTCCTTGCCTACAAGGGACACCGTGAGGGCAGAGTGGTTCAGGACTTTGGCACCAGTCTCATTGTCGAACTGACGAATGGCAGGGAGATAGAGGTGTCTCGTGACGAGATTATCCTAGACGATTGATTTCCAATGATGACTACTGAAAATGCTTGCTTCCCTGTCGGGAGGTGGGCATCTTTTTCTTTTGGTCGAAAAAGATGCGAAGTCCCTTTTATATGTGCGGACAGACTGTTTCCTGCCGGGAACGACCGTTATCCATCGCTATCGACCGTATGCGATGGCTTGCCACCGCATACGACTACATACATGAAATAAATCTGTTAAATGAATCTCCTCGGATGTTTTTTTACTTAATATTTCATGTTGCTTTTGGAGATTCACATGAGTGTATATCTGTGTTGTCACAACAGAACTATGACCAAGCAAATGCTGAATATATGGATATTAAGTAGCAAAGCAAACGATTTGGTAACTGAACACCTGTCGCAATCCGTAAATTCTTGCTTAGTACCAACAATGCGAGAAAATCGCTTTTTGCTGTTTCCCAACCATTTACGTTTGGCTTCTTCAATTCTGTAATCGTTTTCTAAGTTAATTGTTTTCCACTGCTTAAGACATGGGTTCGCTACGCTTGCTCTGAGTAAGGGTGTTCCGATTGAGAGTGTAAGCCGAGTATTGGGACATACCAACATTACCACAACACAAAAGTATGCGAAGATTACCACTGAGAAAATCGACAAGGATTTGACTATGTTCGGCAACCGACTTAATCAATCGTTTAGTGAAATCTCAATAGCAATGTAACTATGGAACGAGCAATTATAACAATCAGCGAAAATGGCAAGGTAAATATTCCAAGCGGTAATGTTTGGATGTCCGAAATGGAATTGGTGGAGTTGTTCGGGATATTAG
>JAFTYP010000014.1 GCA_017461345.1 Bacteroidaceae bacterium
TTCCCATTAAGGTATCCCATCCCATGTCCTTCACGCCAGTTGCGACGAGCGGCAGACATCTGTTCCCTGATGCCGCCGTTTTCCAGGAAATCCTGTTTGTGTTTTGCAAGCAGCCTCCCCAGCAAGAAATCTGCCTGATGAATCAACACCAGCGCAATGTTAGCAAGCGTGATGTTATCGCGTAATTGGCAGACACGGATATAATCTGTAGGCGACGAATGTTCCTTGCACCACTTCCTGGCATTCATGCATTGCTGGCTTCGAACATCCCATTTCTGGTTGCCATGATTGCGAAGATAGTCCTCATAATCCTCTTGCAGTTCCTTGAGGCTTGCCTTTGCCACATTCACCAGTTTGATGCAAGCCTCCATCGAAGTTGTGCCCGTCTCGTTGCCCTCGGCTATGTTCTGCTTGCCCGAGCGGGCAGCCTGTACCATCTGGTCGACGGTGCGGTCGCCAATCCTTGGCAGATAATGCTCCACGAAATAGAGTGTAATGTCATAGATGCACTCCGTCTTCTGGAAGGCAATAAGATTCTTGTAGTCGCCTTTGGGAGCAAGGAATTTGTCGTTGTTTGACATAATGAGAATGAAGGGAACTATAGGAATAATGGGAATAATGGGAATGCATGGGCTGGTTTTATCCGCCAACCCATTTGACGAATGGTTTTGCTTTTATTGTTTGTGTTTTATCGTCTACTATTCAATATGTTATATATTCTTGTGGGCATGTGTGTGCGTGTGGTGGTTGTCTGCTGGTGTGTAAAGTTACGAAAAAAGTTTAGAATTAGGCGTCAAAAGCAGGCAAAAAATAGCCCCTCTAAAGAAGTTGCCCGACTTCTGCAGAGAAGTTTGCAATTTACTCTGCAGAACTTCGTCAACTTCACACGTGTAGTTGCCCAAACGGACGCGTCCGTTTGGTTAAGTGGACTGCAGTGTTGTATTTTCCTGATTTTAGCGTTTGCAATCTCAACTTTTTCTCTTATCTTTGCACAGAGATACATAACATCAGCAACTCCATAAACAACGAGAATATGGCAGAGAAGGAAGTACGGACTTATCACTGCAACGACTGCGGAAACACCATTTACAGGCACGAAGTCTTCTGTTCCAAATGTGGCAAATTGTTAGACAGATTCGACTTTGAGGACTAATAATGTAACTTTTCTTGCCCTTTTTGTTTGCAAATAGAAATAAACATGCTAATTTTGCGGGCAAAATGTAGAAAGCATTATGAGCAAACTCTTGAAACCAGACGGTTATACTGCATTGTTGGACTTGAGTCAGACGGAGCAGGCAATCAAGAAGATAAAAGACTTCTTCCTGAGCAGTCTCTCGACGGAACTCAGGCTGAGGCGCGTTACGGCCCCTCTTTTTGTGCTTCGCGGACTTGGCATCAACGACGACCTCAGCGGCACAGAGCGTCCGGTTTGTTTCCCTATAAAAGACATGGGCGATTCCGTAGCCGAAGTGGTACATTCGCTGGCAAAGTGGAAACGCCTTACACTGGCAGAATATAAGACTGAACCGGGCTTCGGCATTGTTACGGACATGAACGCCATTCGTGCCGACGAGGAACTGGACAATCTGCACAGTCTCTACGTCGACCAGTGGGACTGGGAGCGTGTACTGCTTGCCGAGAATCGCAACGAGGCTTACCTCCGCCGCATGGTTCAGAAGATATACAGCGCCATCCTGCGCACCGAGTTCTATGTCTGCGAAACCTATCCGCAACTGAAACCCTTCCTGCCGGAAGACGTTCACTTCATCCATAGCGAGCAGTTGCTACAAATGTATCCCGACAAGACCGCCAAGGAGCGCGAGGACCTCATTTGCCAAAAGTACGGAGCCGTATTCATCATCGGCATAGGCGGCAAACTCAGCAACGGAGAACAGCACGACCAGCGTGCCCCGGACTATGACGACTGGAGCACACAGAACGAGAGCGGCTTCGGCGGACTCAACGGCGATCTGCTCGTCTGGTATCCACTGCTCGGACGCAGCATCGAACTCAGTTCAATGGGTATTCGTGTGGACAAGGAGGCTCTCTTGCGACAACTCGCACTGCAAGGCAAGGAAGAGCGCAAGGAACTCTATTTCCACCAGCGTCTGCTTGGCGACACTTTGCCCCTAACCATAGGCGGTGGCATCGGCCAGAGCCGTCTGTGCATGGTGCTCTTGCAAAAAGCACACATCGGCGAAACGCAAGCCAGCATCTGGCCCGACAGCATGAGGCAAGAGTGCAAAGCGGCAGGCATGCAACTCATCTGACCCCACCATTTCCGGCAACAAACAAGTTTCTACGCTTGTGCAAATGCACTGGCGCAGTATGCCTATTCTCATACATCCTGATACAAAGCACCCCAAAAAAACTGTTTTCAACAACAGTTTTTATTTTTTTTCGTATCTTTGTGGGCAAAACAAGACTTCCGAGTATAATGAAACGCTACATACTATTCCTTCTGCTCTGTTGTTGCCAACTCGTGGCATTGCCATATAAACTGGTTATCGATGCCGGACATGGCGGTCGCGACCCAGGGGCGCAGAACAGAGCAGGCAAAGAGAAGAACATCAACCTGGCAGTTGCCCTGGCTTTTGGTAAACTCGTGGAACGCAACTGCCCCGACGTGAAGGTCATCTACACACGCAAGACAGACGTTTTTGTTCCGCTGGACGAGCGTGCCAACATTGCCAATCGTGCCAAGGCAGACCTTTTCATCAGCATCCACACCAACAGCACTGCCAAACGCATAGGTCCTCAGGGAACAGAGACCTACACGCTCGGTATGCACCGTGCAAGCGACAACCTCGACGTCGCCAAACGTGAGAACTCCGTCATCACCCTCGAGAACGGCTTCGAACAGAAGTACGAAGGTTTCGACCCAAACTCCAGCGAGAGTTACATCATCTTCGAACTCATGCAAGACCATAACATGGAGAGCAGTGTCAAACTGGCAGGACTCATCCAGAAACAGTTCCGCACAACAGCCAAACGCATCGACAAAGGTGTGCATCAGGCTGGTTTCCTCGTGCTGCGTGCCACCAGTATGCCCAGCGTCTTGGTGGAATTAGGCTATCTCAACAATCCAAACGATGCAGCATTCCTCACCACCACAGCCGGTGTGAATGCGCTCGCCAAGAGTATATACAATGCATTCGTGGCTTATTATAAGAAATAAATAAGATGAAAACAGAAGTAAAGATAGGAATAACAGGAGTGGTTGCCATAGCAGCACTCTTTCTTGGCATCAAATTCCTGAAAGGAGAAAATCTCTTCAGTCCCACCGAAACCTACTACATCACCTTCAGCAACGCAAAAGGACTGACCAAAAGCAGTCCCGTCTATGCCGACGGCTCTCAGGTGGGAATCGTCAGTGCCATTAACTACGACTATAACCGTCCGGGCGAAGTGGTTGTAACCATCAGCACAGACGAAGGCGTGCGCATCCCCAAAGGCAGTTCGGCACAACTCGACGAGGCAATGCTGGGAGGCTGTACCCTCAACATGCTGCTTGCCACAAACCTGCGTGAAGCCTATCAGCCGGGCGATACCATCAAGGGTACCGACGTCAGTGGCCTCATGAAAGGCGTGGAAGGCATGGTGCCACAACTGGAACAGGTCGTTTCAAAGGTCGATTCTCTTGTCGCAGCACTCAATCTCCTTGTTTCTAATCCCAATCTTCCCATCATCATGGAGAATGCAAGGCTGCTCACCGAAAGTCTGAACCAAAGCGGCGAACAACTCAACACTTTGCTGGGCAAAGACCTTCCCAAACTTACCAGCACTTATACCCAGGCGGGCGAAAACATCACCGAACTGACCGGCAAACTAAACCAACTTGACCTGCAGGCCACACTGGACAGTGTCAATCAGACCATCAGCAGCATCCACACCATGATGGCACAGATACAAAACCCCAACGGAACACTCGGCAAACTGATGGGCGATCCTTCGCTCTACAACAACCTGAACCATGTCGTACAAAGTGCCGACAGCCTTGTAACCGACCTCAAGGCACATCCCAAACGCTATGTTCACTTCTCTGTCTTCGGCAAGAAGTAGGGAAGAGATAGACATCAGATTATTATCGGACGCCAATAATAGCAGACAAATAAAACGGGGCAGAACTTAATTGTTCTGCCCCGCATTGTTATATTGAGGATTGCTCCTTCTTACTTCAAAGTCTTGTCCATGAGGACCTTCATCCAGTAGCCACCGATTACGCTGCGTGCCTTGAAGCCAGTCATGTGGCCTGTCTTCGTGTCGTGCCAGTCGCTGATGGGTACGCGGCTCTCAGTCTCGTTGATGTACTTGTAGAGTGGGTCGACGAAAGCCTGGAAGTCCTTGTCGGAAGAAGTCATCGCTGCTGTCCACATAATCCAGTCGCTCTTTGTGTAGTCCTTACGAGAGTCGAGGGGCAGGCCATACTTGTTCTGCTTCTTGAGGTAGTACTTCAATTCTGTCTGTATGGCGTTGTTGGGGATGATGTTTGTCTGCCAGAGTTTGTCCCAAACCATGTTGTACTTCTGGCTCCAAGTCTTGCCACCTGCGCCGTATGCCAGTTCGTAGTGGTCCTTAACCTTTGTCTCGCTTTCCCATGCTGCAGCCATTTCCTTTGCCTTTGCATTGTACTTCTCATAGACGTCGTCCAGGCCTTTCATCTTTGCCAACTCGGCATAGCCTGCTACACCCATGATGGCCTTGATGGCAAGGTTACAGTTGCCTGCCCAGTGGCCGGCGAAGTCGTCGGTGCAAAGTTGGTTGGCGGGATGCAGGCCGTTCTCTACGAGGTAGTCTGCCCATGTGGTGATGATTTTCCAATACTTGTCAACATAGAGTGTGTTGCCTTCCTGTTTGCAGATTTGTGCAGCCAGGGTAATCATGTTGCCTGCTTCTTCCAGAGGCATGTCGCCGCCGTAAACCTGGCCGTTTGCTTTGGGATACTGGCCGAGGTCGTGTGCTGCGAAGGGCTTTGTCCAGCGACCTGTGTAACTGTATTCGAAGATAGAGGTCATCATGCCCTTTTGCAGTTCGGGGTTGTAGCAAAGGTAGAGTGGTGCTTCGGGATAGGTGAGGTCGACGGTATTGATGCAGCCGTTTGAGTTGTTTTCTTTTGAGAAGAAGAGTACGTTGCCCTGGTCGTCGCGGAAGAGTTTGTGGGCAGCATTGACGTGACGGTATGAGCCGGAGAGGATTTCGGCATACTTCACACCTCCTGCGGCGAGTGCATCGTCGTAGATGGTCTTGTCCATCTGGCGGCAACGCTGCATGATGTTTGTGTAGTTGTTCTTCATGCGGTCGAACATACCGAAGATGCTTACGTTGCCTTCGTGTGCCCAGTAGCCTTTGTAGCGTTTGAAGAAGTATTCGATGTCCCAGATTTCGTCGTAACCGATCATGGCAAAACTGCTGCCTTGTTCTGTTGTGCCGAAGTCGTGAACGTAGGCCAATGTAGGCAGAGAGACTTGTTTCTGGCAGACTACCTGGCGTTCGCCGCGTGGCAGACGGCCGTCGGCAAGGAACTGTGTCTTAATGTCGGCATCGGTGGCAAGGCAGAGGCGTCCGTTGGTGCCGGCAAGGTAAACGTAGCCCCAGTCGATGCAGATGCCGTCGCCTGTCTTGGCGAGGATGGGCTGCTGGATGGTTCCTGCCTTGAGGTATTGTGTGCCGTTCTGGCGTTCTACGGTAGAGATGGTGGGTTGTTGTATCTTGTTGACAGCCATCTGTGGTGTTGTGGAGAGGTAGAACTTCACGCTGTGGCGGTTGCCGTCGGTAGAGCGAACTTGGTAGGAGATGTAGTTGATGGGTGCGGACAGGAGGTCGTAGTCGTCGATGATGTGTGGGGCTGTGAAGACTACATCGAGTTCAACTGGACCGCAGGTGAAGGTGTAGTAGGTGTTGCATGCCAACACGTCTACGCTTTTCTGTTCGGCTGTGACGATTTTGTCGTTGCCTTTGGCAATGTTGCGGAAGATGCCGAAGTCAATCAGGGCGCCGCCTGTTTTGTTGTAGCAGTGTACGGCGAAGACGTTCTTGCCTTCTTTGAGGAGTTTTGCCTTTTCACCATCGAGTCGAACTACTACGCCATCGACGTAGTCCATGATGCCGGTGGCTGCTTTTTTGCCGTTGATGTAGATTTCGCAGGCGTCATCGTGAGAGAAGATGAGGTAGAGGTCGCCTTGGAGTTGGCTGGCTGTCAGTTCGACTGTACGGCGCACCCAGATGCTGTTGTCTTCTTTTGTCCAGGGTGTGCGGATGTTGTCGTAGTTGTCGGAGCCGAAGGCGCCTTTACCGTTTTTCCATGCTGAGGCGTCGAATTCGGGCTTCATCCAGTCGTCGGCAGGCTTTTGGTCGGTGTATTGTGCTTCCCATTCGGCTTCGTTGGCCATGGGTATTACGCTTTCCATCAGTGTGCGTTGTGCCGAACCCATCCAGCGATAGGTTGTGCCGTCGACGTAGAGCAGACCTTCCAGGGGCTTTTCGTCGTTGGTCCAATGGCGTGTGCTGCCGTCGGTGAGTTTGTCGTAGGGACTCCATACGGAGAAGTATGGGTCGCTAACCACGAGTGGGACACTGGGCAGACGAAGGTCAGTCTGCTTGTAGGGCTTGAAGAACTCGGCGTTCTGTGCCCAGCCTGTCAGGCTGATTGCTGCAAGGGCAATCGAAAGAACAATCTTTTTCATCCTTGTTTTTTAAAATGGTTAATAATAAGTGTGATATATCTTTTTGTTTTATATGCTTTGTTGTGTTTGAAAACTTCTACTGCCTAATTGCCCGAAAAGGTTAACCTTTCCGGCCGACTTGACGTGGCTTGTTGCCTGATTAGGCAGTAGATGTTTTTCCGTTAGTTGTATCCATTCTTTTTGCGCCATATGAATTGTGAGATTCTGTACCAGGGGTTCCAGATGACTTCGCGGGGATAGTGTGTGAGGAACCGCAGGTTGCGGATGGTCTGCTGCCAGAAGTTCCCCCATTTTCCGGACTTGATTTTGTTGCGCTTGTCGTGCTGTCCGAAATTGCCTGCCAGCATTATCTCTTGCAGAAGGAAGCGGCCTTCTTGTTCGTTGGCGGGCAGAACGAGCAGTTCTTCCGGCAGATGGAACACTTCTTGCATGATCCACATCAGTGCGCCGACAAAGCGTTCCATGTGCAGACTCTTTACCGTCTTTGCCGTTTCGGCAAGCAGTTCGGTCTGCCCCTTTGCCTGGCAGTCCTGAAGGAGGTAGTAGTAATCGATGAGTTGGCGTAGCCCGATGCCTTCGTTGAAGATGTGCCGGTAGATATGAATCAGTTGGAACGTCAGGTTTACGCGAAGGGTGGGAATGCGCACCTTGCCCTGTTCGCCCGGAAGTTCTGTCTCATTGCCGAATATCTCCTCGCGGTGGCTGTCGAAGAAGGCTTCCATCCGACGGCGGTCGGCGGGGTGGAACATCAGGGCAGGAGTGGTATGCACCTCGATGCAGGTGCCCTTCCTGACCGGGAATTCCACTTCTTGCCACTGCACCTTTATCTTTGGGAAGAAGTGCGTCACGTAGCCTATGATATCGTCGCGCTTGCCGTCCAGCCAGATGTCGATGTCGCCACAGGTCCGCATGAACGGGTCCGGATAGAGTAGGGCATTGCCCTGGCCTTTAAGTATGGCATTGCGGAACCCCGCTTTGAGGAAGCGTTCGCTCACCCAGACAGAGTCATGATTCAGGCGCTTGTTGTCGCAGATAATCTTCTGCACAGAGGCTTGCCAGTCAATCATCACTTCCCTTGGCGGCCTTTGGTCGGCAGGAAGAAAGTTGAGCGCACGATAGGTGACACCAACCACTGCCTGACGGGCGGACTCTTGCAACAGGCCCCTCCATTCTTCGCCGGAAGGAGCATGGCTTAAACATGTCTGGCGGCCAAGCGCAACGCGTATGAGTTCGAGAAACAACACAGCAGCAGATTTAGAATTTCTTACCGAATATGATACTGAGGAACGTCAGACCAAGAATCTTACAGTCGAGCCACCAGGAACGATGGCCAAGATAGTAGAGGTCCAACTCCAAGCGTCGGAGCATCTTTTCCATAGTATCTGTATAGCCATTGTACAGCGTAGCATAGGATGTCACACCGGGACGTATCTGATAGAGGAAAGAGTAACGTGGGTCCTCCTCCATAATCTGGTCGATGAAAAACTGACGTTCAGGTCTGTAACCCACAAACGCCATGTCGCCCACAAACACGTTCCACAACTGTGGCAACTCGTCTAAATGGTGCGCACGGAGGAATTTACCCACCTTCGTCAGGCGCGGATCGTCGTCTCCTCCTGCATGGCTGAGGGCAGGACCACACTTTTCAGCATCCAAACGCATGGAGCGGAACTTGTAGATGTAAAAGGGGCGTCCGAATCTGCCTATGCGCTCCTGTTTGAAAATAGCAGGACCGCCATCGTCGATCTTAATGAGAATATAACTCAACAGCATCAGCGGAGAGAAAACAATCAGGCAGATGCCGGAGATAATCATATCAGTGCTTCGTTTCACATGACGCTCGAAACGATTCATTCCGTCTGAAATGAATGCGATGTTATTCTCCAGAATCATATCCGACGGCAAGTCCATCGTGCCATAAGTCTCATACTTACGCAAGAGTTTCTCGCGAGGAAGATTCGCATACCAGGAGTCCTCCCCGTAGGCCTTGTCCCACTTCTCGTGGAATACCTTGCTCTCATATCGATGAATGTAGAAGTCAATGACATGATGGATGCCAATCCACAAAACGAAATCAAGAACGAACAGAACATTGCTGTTCCATTGCTGGAGTACACCATAGGTGTTCATCAAAACGAAGATACCCATGAGACAAATAATCGTAAAGGGAATAAGTTCATGAGGCATACCGGTACGTATCAGTCTGTGGTGGAACAGATTTCGGTCCGGCCTGTCCAGCGTTCGATTCTCTCTTACACGGCTGCCAATCACACGAAGGATATCACTCATCGGGACAAACAACGCACCAATACATATCATCATCATGCCATCCGGCGTACGTTCGCTTTGGCTGAGACCAATCGTGTGATAACTGACGATGTAACCAACAATATATGCCCCGGAATTACCCATCAAGGTGTTTCGCCATTTTTTGGAGAATATACTCAACAGGCAGAAGGGAATAGTAATCCCCAGCGTTGCCGCCGATACAAAACTCATAAGCGTGGAATTGTAGCAGACACTAAACACCATAAACGTAAAAAGCAGAATACTCCCAAGGCCACTGCTCAAACCGTCAATATTATCCAACAGGCTGAACGCCTCTGTAATGTAAACAACCAGCAATACAGTAATCGGCATACCAACGTAGGCAGGCAATTCCCAAATACCAAAAAGGCCGTGCAAATTGTTTATCCAAAGTCTTGTAGCAGGAAACATCATGGCGGCAATAAATAATACGACCATCTTGACGAAACCACGCGTGCCGTTCATGTCATCTTTCAGACCTGTGAGATACAACAGAGAACAGCCAACGACAATTTGCATGATACGCATTCCCGAAGGTTCTACCTTGGTGCGCAGTTCCAATATGCCCAGCAAATTGGGCAAGGATACACTGACACATAACGCAATTATAATAATAGGCAGGAAAGCAATGCCACCTATCATTATGCGGTCGTTGTCCGTTTCAGACAACAGAGTGAACGTCTTCCCCGTTCCTGCCAAACGCATGTGCGGGATAATAATCAGGCCAAGCAGGACAGAAATGAAGAATGGCGTAATTTGAATTATTAATTCTGGATTCATGGATTAGATATAAGTGATTTATTAAACAAAGTAACTTTTCTTTTAACTACATCCAAAAACTTGGGCAGCAAACGGCGGACAAGAAACAAAGGCGACGGTTTGAAACCATTGTCACGCAAAGCCTCGAGAATACTGCGATTCCCACGAATAATATTACGAAGGCTTTTTGTACTCTCACCTCCCATACGCATTCTCACAAAATAACGGTTGATATACAGGTTACGCAATCCTGCCACTTCAATAAAACGCAACATCAGTTCGAAATCAGCCGAGACAGCATATTTGGTGTTAAAGGAACCTAACATCTCATAGCATTCGCGACGAGCATAGAACGTAGGATGCGCAGGATGCCAACCACGCAGGAAGGCTCCCTTCTCATGCTGTGAACCCTTCCAAAGACGAACGGTTCTGTCCGTGTTGTCTGCCTCCACAAACATAAGATTGCCATATATACAATCCACAGATTTATTTCCCATGGCATTGTTAATCTCCGCCAGGACATTCTCATCAAAATAAATGTCGTCGGAATTGAGAATACCAATAACATCTCCGGTAGCGCGAGCAATACCTCGATTCATGGCATCATAGAGCCCGTTGTCTTTTTCCGAGAAGATACGCAACCGACCTTTACACCTCGGTTCGTATTCTTTTACAATAGACAATGTCTCGTCCTTTGACAGACCATCTTCAATAATGAGTTCCCAGTCTTGATGCGTCTGCCGGAGAATACTCTCCAACGTATCGCGCACAGTCGCAGCACTATTGAACGTGGCAGTTATTATGGATATTTTCATAGGCTATTGTTTCTTGGGAAGAATCTATCCAGATCTTCCAACGTAGGGTTAGGAATATGGAATAGGTCTTTGATGCGAGTTATTTCTTCGTCGGGCAGATTCCACCACTTAATTTCCAACAGACGTTCAATAATTTCAGGGGAGAAGCGGTACTTGATGACTTTGGCAGGGATGCCACCTGCTATGGCATAGGGAGGTATGTCCTTTGTCACTATGGCTCCGGCTGCGATGATGGCACCATCACCGATGGTGACGCCGTTCATGACGGTGACGTGCCGACCCACCCAAACATCATTTCCAATCTTGATACGGGCGTTCTCCTCGAAGTCTATCTCTTCGCACCACTCATCGCGAAAGCCCCAGTTGCCCCTCTTGTAGAAAATAGAGTTGGTGGTGAGGTAGTTGGTGGGGTGTTGGCCTGGACCGAGCACACTGTCGCGACCGATGGCCGAGAAGTTTCCGACATCGGTATATGCTACTTTCGTGTTTATCTGTACGCGACAGTACTTGCCAAGATGTGACGAGTCAAGTACAGCTCCGCGTCGGATGATGCTGGTCTTGGTGAAGGATGAGTCCTTGCTCCAGAAGGCAAAGAGCGATACTTTCTTGTGTGTGAGTTTCTTTAAAGAAAGAATAGAGGGAAGATACTGTAGCATTATGTATATACAGTTTATTCAAATATTATTTTGCGAATCATTTCCACTTGAAGGTGTGGATTGAATTTATTGTTGATGACGTCGTAGCAGTTCTGTCGTATCTGTTCGCGCGGCAGTCCATTGGTGAGCCACGATTGGATGCAGCTGGCCATGCTCTCGATGTCGTTTTCCGCGAAAAAGGAGCCAGTTTTCCCTTCCTCGATTGCCTCGAACTCGGGCATCTGGTGGCAGAAGTTATTATGGCTGATGACAGGTGTGCCGAAGGTCATGGCATGTATGGCTGTCAGTCCAACATCGCCAGGCGAGACACAGAGGTCGGCGTTGTAGATAATCTGAGCAATCTGCTTCTCCTCGTAGCATGACCCATATAACCAGACGTTCTCCTGCAAGCCTAACTGCTTGGCCAGGCCTTCAAGTTCAGCCTTCTTGGGGCCGTCGCCAACATAAGTCATGTTCACGCGGATGCCTCTATTGCGAAGCAGAGATATGGCCTGCAGTATCATGTCTAGCTTCTTGACGGCTGTTAGTCGGCCTATGAAGACGAGGTTGGGCAGGTCATTGTGGAAGTGGTCCTGATAGAACGCAGTGGCAGTGAGTGTTTTGCGCACCTCCATCTCCTCGTCGTAGGTCAGCGAGTTGTAAAAGACATGCAGTTTCTCCTCGGGCACCCCCCATTCCATCAGGATTTTCTTGGCATAATTACCATAGAGAAGAGAACCGGTAGCCCGCTTCATCTTCCAGATGGTGAGCCACTTCTTTATGCCTCGCTCGTTGCCGTAGGCACCATGCGACCACAGGTAGACGCGCTTGCCGAACATCGGAGCGAGTAGCAGAATGACCCATGCCGAGAGACAGTAGTGCGTGGCAGTGGTGAAGAGGGCGGTGTAGTCGCTCCACAACAGTCGGATGGCTCCGTTCTGCCAGTAGAGAGGACCGACGCCGATGTTGTGGAAGTAACCCTTGAAGTGCTTCAGGCATGAAGTGTCAAGTTCCTTGATGGCTCCTTGTTTGCGCGAGTCACCGAAGTAGAAGTCGATGTTTAATTCTTGATCCATGAGCATGAATATGTTCTTGCGGTAATGGACAGAACTTTGATTGAAGAAACAAACTTTATGTTTCATATTGTTAAATAAACGATTATTCATGCTGAGGCCATTAGCCCTTACAGCGCAAATTTTATGGTCTGTTATTTCAAAAATTTCGGGTGGCTATATATTGTTATTCCTTGCGACGCTAAATCCATTAGTGTATTTATGACATGTCGTACATCCCAAATGGTGATTCGAAGGTTAGAAAAACGAACTCTTTGGTACTTTGATGAGTCAAAATATTTTTCCATCAACTTGGTATTTCTGTAACGTACATAATGATCATTGGCTTTCGTGTATGTGGTGTGTATAAATGGCTTTCCATCTTTGTCGATATATTTGAACGTTGCATATTGTGCGAACTTGTTGCGGAAAAAGGAGAACTTTTCCCGTAGTAAACTTTCTGGGACGTGAACACATGTTCCCATAAAATAATTATGTAGTCCCAAAGCAATAGAAATACCACCTAACTCGTAAATCTTGTAAAACGGTGAATGTTCATCAAAACTCGTTTTTGACAGATGGTGTTCACATACAATGTAGTCTGCTTTAGCCCCCAGGGCACATACAGAGTGTAATTTGTTTAGACTACGCTTTACACCAGGGCGATTTCGGAATACTTCTGTGAGGAGACCAGCCGCGCTCTTATCAGTTCGAACATCGAAAATTTTATTTGGATTGAACTTGTCATTAGGGTAAGCAGGCATACATAGTGTGCCATCGGGACCAATAGCTTTCAATATCTCGTCAATCAATTCTTCTGGAGTGCCTGTGTAGTTATAGAAACTTGAGAATGCGCTATGTACGATTACAACAGCCCCCCTAGTTAAACCTAATTTCTTTAGTTCTTCAACTAATTCTATGGCGGTGTATTTATGATGATAGAATAGCTTTCCCACTTTTGTTCTTTTCTTTCGAATTGTGTCAGAAAGATATTCTAGGCCAAAAATATATTTTATAGGCTTTACAAAGTATTTATAAAAGTAATAGTAACTCATCTTTAATTACTTTAATGAATAATTATATGATGGTGTATTTTTACATGTACTGTAATCAATGAATTATCCATAGAGAGTGTCTTGTCTTTTATAAAGAGACAAAATATTATTAATGCCTAATGGCTAATGTTGTTCACAAATTATTTATTAAGGAGAAAAGTTTTTTTATATTATTAGTAGCATCGAAATTAGATTTCCAATAATTGTATGCAGATGATCTCATTTGCTGTTGCTCATTTTGGGGTCTTAAATAAAAGTCCTCGATTGATTTTAAAACTAATTGTGTGGTTATATTTTGAGGTAATAACATTCCCACCTCCTTACAGACAATCTCTTTGGTCCCTCCAACATCAGTTGCGATGATGGGAATACCATAGGAAATGGCTTCCATAATAGATATTGGTAACCCTTCGATAGTACTCAAATTTATAAATATATCGACAGGATTTGATGCGTAATATAATTCTACCTCTTTATTTGGGACAAAACCCTTGAAGACTATTTCGACAAGAGGATTTTTTGACATTATTGCCTGGGCTTTTTCTCTTAATTCATCCATTAAGGGACCATCGCCAATATGGGTCCAACGAATTTTGCCTTTATTCCAATCTGCCAATGCGTTGGCTAATACTTCCAATCGTTTCAATGGAATCATTCTTGAGCAAGTACATATGTTGAATAGATGGGGTTCTGTCTTATTCATAACCGAAAATGCTTTATAACTTCCTAAATGGCAAACAAACATTTTTTTACGATAAGCAGGAGTTATTTTCCCAATTCCATCAAGATAGAATGTTCTCATAGTATCAGCAATAAAGTATATGCCATCCAAATACTTGTGCTTGAAATCCATAAAATGATAAGGAATCAACGGATTTCGGCTCACTAAAATTTCATACGAGTGTGCCATGGAAACAGCTTTAATATGCTTATGTTCTTTTTTTAGGCATGCTGCGGAATATGCACAAAAAGCCAACCAGGTAGATAATACAGTTATCTTGTCTTCGCTATGTTTTTTTATTATTTTATCAGCAATTGGGCGTATGCAAGCATCTGCAGCTAAACCAACTCCAAAGGTTTTAATATAGCCAAAATTTAAACCTTTGTTAGAAATACAGCGCATAATATTTTTTACTGTTGATTTGTAAAACATCCTGAAAAAGGCTTTTAGTTTTGCTATAATTCGTCCTTTATTGGTAGGCTGTAGAAAGACAATAATATTGTCTTCTAAGAACACATCTGCAAAATGCGGATATTTTGTATTTATATAATAGACTTTATCATATTTATGTTTTGCATATCGCAGTGCGGTAAGCATAAATGGAGGAATATTTGTTTGGTGATTTAATACAATTAAAATGTCATCCATATACACTTGTGTAGTTTGTTGTTAGATTTTTAGTGATTTCTGTTATACACTCGATTTAATTTTGTAGTAGTATTAGAATACTCAGTTTCTTATAAATAATATAGAATTTTCTCCCAGCTTAATATGTTGTCTGTGAAGAAATTTAGGGTAGGCAGTATTATTAATATAATCCATGCGGGTTTTAACGTGGAAAGGTATTCTTTTAGGCTCATCTTTATCGTTGTGTGAAGAATCATTTTCCAGTTGACAAGCATCATAATGAAATAACTAACCACCATTGTGTATGCAGTGATTTGTAAAGAATGTCTGGAAAATAATAGTAAAAGTGTTCCCATGATAAACAATCTAATAATGGTGTATTTGAATGCGATGTCTGTACGCTTCATTGCTAAGGCAACTAACCCATTGGGCCGCACAAGAATTACAAATAGGCTCCAAATAGCCATGATTTTGACAATGTCGTATGCTTCGGCATATTGTTTCCCATAAAATATATTTACAATTAATGGAGAAAACAAAAAAATGATAGCAACTAAGGGCGCGTTAAAAAGTGAAAGCTTTGATAGGAAGGATTTAAACATTTTTTTTAGTTCTTCCATATTATCTTGCCGTTCTGACAGTACAGGAAGTAGGACTTTGTTGACGATAGATGTGATAATAGTTACAGATTTCAGAACTAGTTCTTTTGCCAGATTATATATGCCAAGTGTACCCATGTCAAAGAATATGCTTACAACAAAAACATCCATTTTAGATGAGATATAATCCAGGATTTGTGTCCCCATTTGATAAATTCCGACACGAATCAGTTCATGGGATTTGCATATTTGGGGTTTGCATAAAACTAATTTGTATTGTTTCTGTCCTGCAACCAGATTCCAAATGTTGACCATTGCTGCATAGAACAGCGTGGAAAGGACTAGACTATAAATGCCAGTGCCATACCATGCGAGTATAACAGCTACTACTAAGGAGAGAACGGAAGATATGATATTCCTGATTGATATTGTCTTGAAGAGTAGTTCTTTTTGTAGTACGGTATCATAAAGTTTACCTACACTGATAAAGAATAATTCGGATAGCGCAATTGGTAACAAAATCGTTAAACTTGGTACACTGTAATATGACGCGATTAAAGGAGAGCATAATGTAATAAGAAGAAAGATAAAATTATAAACAATAAACTGAAGCCAATAAAGACTAAGAAATTGTTCTCTGCTCAGTTTGCGCTCTGACATAATCGCAATAGATAATCCTAAGTCGGAGAAAACATGAGTGAACCCTAATACAAAGGTGATGATTGCAACGATTCCAAACGCATCCTTTGTTAGGAACCGTGCTAGAATGGCAAGCCTCAATACTTGAGTGGCCCCCACAATTATAGTGGATAGTGACGTCCATCCAAGTCCAAATAGTATTGCCTTTTTACTTGCCTTTTCTCTCATGTTTATTTAGAATTACTGATGCTGCAATAAAGCATGTATATCATTTGGTAACAGGTGCCAAACAGGGCAAGCCGATATGTATTATAAGCGTAATTTACATATCTGGGATTTTCAAGAAGGAAACCGAGAACAACTGTTGCTGGTATGAATGAGAATTTTAGAAAACGGTTGTAAATCACCTGCGTACTAATTGAATTGCTGAAAAGGAAGGCAGAGGAAAACAAGACGATAAAAAATAGGGCTCTGATAAAAACTTTTACGTTTTCTGGAATGGGTGCGTTTTGTTTTATTGCCTCATCATTGTAATTTTCGAGTTCACCGCTATACTCGTTTTGAATTTCTTCTGACACTTCGAGAAAGTTTACGTTCGAAGTATTTTTTCTTTCATCGAAAATGGCTTTCACTCCGACTGCCATAATCAGATAATAGGGGACTTTCTCTAGAATATGGGCAAGAAGGGGTCCAATGCCATATCCTGTTTCTTCGGCGTTCATGTATTGTTGGGCTTTCGCAAGATATTCGTTGAGGTCTTCGGTTCTGTCTGTCATTGTCAGTATAATGGTGTCCGTTAAGCCTTCGCGAAGCAGGTATGCGAGTAATGGGAACCCTATTAGGCCAATAACAAAAAGTGTTTTGCTTGTTCTTTTTGTCAAGATGGTCAGCAATGAAACGATTATTAGGAAAATAGCGCTTTTATGAAAATAGAATGAAATGAGTATAGCACAAACTCCTATGATTTTAGGGATAATAGAAATGTTGGATGTTTTATGGTAAATTGTTAGCCCCCAAAATGCTATGGCCATTGCAAGGGAAACTCGTCCGTAGGAAAACCATATCATCCAGATACTCACGAAAAGTGCCAACAACAAATGAGATGACACCGAGAGGCGTCGGAAGGTGTCCCATAAAAGCAATTGGGCTGTTCCCCATACAATAATTCGGAACAGGAAGTAGTTGTTTGGGGCGAGTTTGTTTGCAATCCATGTGTAAATTTTTTCGACAATTGGATCTCCCTTCATTATATCGTCATATGCGGTGTATAGATGAAACCAGTCACTTCCCCAAAAAGAGCAGATATTAAATACAAACCACATGAAAAGGACAAAGTACAATTGTCTTGATGAGACTTGCTCATCCGTGTATATAATTGCAGGGCGCATGGTAAACCACATAATGGCAAGCATTATGATGTTTATCAGAATGAGTATAGGATTGTTTTGTACGAGTTCGAACATTTTATCTATGAATTTTCGATGTATTTTTGCCTATACTTCTTTGTAATACCCGGCATACCATTTGGCGAAGGCTTGGAGGCCTTGGCGGAGGGGGGTGGAGGGGCGGAAGCCGAAGTCTTGTTCGAGGGGTGTGGTGTCTGCGTAGGTGACGGGAACGTCGCCGGGTTGCATGGGCACGAGTTCTTTGTGCGACTCGAAGTCGTAGTCGGCTGGAAGTACGCCTGCTGCGACGAGTTCTTCCTGGAGGATGGTGACGAAGTCGAGCAGGTTTTCGGGTGAGTTATTGCCGATGTTATAGACTTTGTAGGGGACAGCCTCTTCCCGGCCCTCCCCTGAAGGGAAGGGTGTTCCGCTGCAGAAGGTCTTTATTTTTTTTAGAACGTTATCCAGGTCGCCCAGAACTTCTTCGTTTGTGAAACGTAGTTCTGTATAACCAAGTTCAATCAAACGGGCGGTTCGCTCGTCGTCTGATTTCGTTTGGGTAAATGTGCCGTGGTATTTACCGTCCACTTCAATGGTTACTTTGTATTCGTTGCAGTAGAAATCTACAATGAAGTCTTCGATGATGTGTTGTTGGCGGAACTTTACGCCTAAGCCATTAGCCTTGAGTGCATTCCACAACGCGCTCTCTGCTTCTGTGGGATTCTTGCGCATCTTTTCTGCCCGCTCTTTCAATACTTCGTACATCATCGGGTCGGCTGTGTGTATTCCCAAGTCCTTCCCTTTAGGGGAGGATTTAGGAGAGGCTTCCGGTGCGTGTTGCATGACGCGGACGATGCCTTCTACGATGTCGTCTATGTAGGTGAAGTCGCGTTTGCAGTTGCCGTAGTTGAAGATTTGGATGGTTTTGCCTTCGCGGAGTTTGTTGGTGAAGCCGAAGTATGCCATGTCGGGGCGTCCGGCTGGGCCGTAGACGGTGAAGAAGCGCAGCCCGGTGCTCGGGATGTTGTAGAGTTTGCTGTAAGCGTGGGCCATCAGTTCGTTGCTTTTCTTTGTTGCGGCATAGAGGCTGACGGGGTTGTCTACTTTGTCGTCGGTGGAGTAGGGTACTTTCTTGTTTGAGCCGTAAACGCTGCTGCTGCTGGCGTAGACGAGGTGTTCTACGGTGTGGTGTCGGCAGGCTTCCAGTATGTTGTAGAAGCCGATGAGGTTGCTTTCGATGTAGGCATCGGGATTGGTGATGCTGTAGCGTACGCCGGCTTGTGCGGCGAGGTTGACGACAATGGTTGGTTTGTGGTCTGCAAAGAGTTGGTCGATGCAGGCTTTGTTGGCTATGGACTCTTCGATGAATGTCCAGTTGCGGCCGAGTGCTTCTATCTTTTCGAGTCGTTCCTTTTTGAGGTTCACGTCGTAGTAGTCGGTCATGGAGTCTATGCCGACGACTTTGATGTCGTTGTAGTCTTTTAGGAGCCGCATGACGAGGTTGCTGCCGATGAATCCGGCTGCTCCGGTCACGAGGACGGTCTTTCCTTCGAGTGCTATGTTGTATTTTACCATGGTGCGTGTTTGTGTTCCTCAGGTGAAAATGAGCGTTTTGGAATAGTAGGCATCATGTGTGGGCATGCTTCTGGGGCCTTGTGCGCACTGCAAATATGCCGCTATTTCAGTACAAATGTACGCTTTTTTATAATAATGTACAAGGATTTCGGACACATAAATCGCGTAGAGTGTCATATCCGCAGGACATGGCAAAAAAACAGGTTAACCTTTCTGCTCGATTAGGTTAACCTGTTTGACGATAATGGTTGACCATTATGTTTGGAATGGTTTAACCATTATTTTGGACTCGATGTGTGGTGTTTTCAGCCTTCGTTTCGGTGTGGCGGATTTATTCTTTTTGCCATACGCGGACGTAATCTACCTCCATGGTGAGTGGGAGTGCCGATTCGTCGACGCCTTTATAGCCGCCCCAGTCGCCGCCCCATGCCACGTTGAGGATGAGGTAGAAGGCTTTGTTGAAGGGCCATGTGTCGTTGTTGCCCTGATGGTCGTTCTCGAAGTAGAGTTGCTCCTTGCCGTCTACGTAGGTGCGTATGTAGTCTTCGGTCCACTCCAAGGCATAGACGTGGAAACTTTCTTCTGCTCCCTCGCAGATGAGGCGGTGCGTCTTCTGCGTCTTGGCTGGGTGGTTGTAGGCTGCACAATGAATGCTGCTGGAGACTTCGTTGGCATCGACGCCGACTTCCTCCATGATGTCTATCTCGCCACAAGCAGGCCATCGGCCTCCGCTCACCGGCATCATCCACCACGCAGGCCATGTGCCTTTGCCTTTCGGCAGTTTGATGCGTGCTTCGATGTAGCCGTATTTGAAGCCTTCCGAACGGTTTCCGTAGAGGCGGCCGCTGTATATCTTGTCGCCTTCGCGGAAGGTGTATATCCTCAACTTGCCCTTCTTGCACTCCGCCACCTTTCTGCCTTTCGGGCTGACCTCTTTCACGTAGGTCTGCAACTCATGGTTCACCCAACCGGCTCGTGCTTCTTGGAAAACCCAACGGTCGGGGTTGATTGCAGACTTGGAGAATTCGTCGTGCCAAACAAGTTTGTAACCCGGCAGTGGGCAAGACTTGATTCTCTTCCCCTCGACTATGGAAGAGAGAGAAAAAAGCATTGCCAGAAGAAGAAATTTTACTATCCTCATGTGGCTGAAAACATTAATGTTATGCGTAGTTTACTGTTTCTTTACTCCAACTATGCTTGTGGGCGGCAACTGAATCCTTCGCCTGTCGGTTTCGGTAACAACACGGGCCGCCAACTGCATGAAGGCCTGCCCCGTTATGCTGGCAGGATCTGTGGCTGCCGGAGTACCATTGTCTCCACTCTCGCATATGTCCTGAACAACAGGAATCTGTGCCAGAAGTGGCAGGTCCATCTGCTCTGCCAACTCCTTGACGCCCTCCTTGCCAAAGAGGAAGTAACGTTCGTCGGGATGCTGAGCAGGCGTAAACCATGCCATGTTCTCCACCAAACCGAGAATAGGCACATTGATTTTCTCGTTCTGATACATGTCGATACCCTTCCGAGCGTCGGCCAATGCCACCTGTTGAGGCGTGCTGACGATGACGGCACCCGTGATGGGAATTGTCTGGACAAGCGTCAAATGGATGTCGGAAGTACCGGGAGGCGTGTCGAGAATAAAGTAATCAAGGTCGCCCCAGTTTGCGTCGCCAATGAGTTGCTTCAGCGCATTGCACGCCATTCCGCCACGCCACATGATGCCTTGCTCGGGGTTGACAAAGAATCCGATGCTCAAAACCTTCACGCCATACTGCTCAACCGGAACGATGAGGTCGCGCCCATCAATGTTCTCACTGTAAGGGCGTGCGTCTTCCAACTGGAACATTTTGGGCGCAGAAGGGCCGAAAATGTCACAGTCGAGCAAGCCAACCCGCATTCCCATCCGTGCAAGAGCAACAGCCAGATTGGCGGCAACCGTACTCTTGCCCACGCCACCCTTACCGCTCGAAACAGCAATAATGTTCTTGACGCCTGGCAGAAGGTCGGGCAGGTCGGGTCGCGGAGCCTGCAAAGCCTTGGTTTTAATCTCCACTTCTGCCTCCTTGCAAGCATAAGCGTGGATGGCTGCCTCGGCAGCCTTCACTACACTTCGCATGAAGGGGTCTGTGGGCTTGTCGAAAATAAGGGTAAAAGAGACGCTGAGTCCGGCAATGCGAATATCGTCATCAACCATCTGCATCTCCACAATGTTCTTGCCGGTCCCTGGATAACGCACGGTGGCAAGAGCATCAAGTATGAGTTGTGGATAAAGATTCACGAGGGAATATAGAATTAGAAATTAAGAATTAAAAGTACAAAAGCGTAGGGCAGATCCCTAAATCATAATGGATCTTCCCTTTGCCATAGCACGATGCAGCCCTCTTTCATCGAGCGGGGCACATCAATGAGCCGTTGGTTGCTACTGCCTCTGAAGAGCAAATCCTCGTCTCGCAAAGCCTGAACGAAAGGCCCGTCCACGAGAACATCAACATACTTCAACAGGCGTTGCGCTGCATCGTTGTGCAACAAATCCTCAAAAAGAAAACCGGTATAGCACCAAATGGTCTTCTTGGATTTTTTTTTGATGCACTTCGCCAACTCGGCAAAACCTTCTGCCTGGAAGAAAGGGTCGCCGCCGGTAAAAGTAACATCAGCAAAAGGGTCGTCAAGTATTTCTTGCAACAACTCGTCGGTACTCATGTCTTTGCCTGTACCAAATGCCCACGACTGCGGATTGTGGCAGCCTGGGCATTTGTGTCGACAGCCGGCACAGTAGATGCTCGTGCGGAAGCCCGGTCCATCTACTGTGGTGTCGTGCAAGATCTGGAGAACGTTAATCATGTACTATGCGGTCATTGAGCTCTGCGAGTTTCGCCTTGTTCCAACGGTCTGTAGTGCCAACGAGGTAACCTGTAATGCGTTGCAGGCGGTCAATGTTGGTGCTGCCGCACTTGGGGCAAGTGTCCATTGTCTTTTCTGCGTTTTCGTAGCCACAATCCATGCAGCGGTTGCGAGTGTGGTTGACACTGCCGTAGCCGATATTGTATTTGTCCATCATGTCAACAATGCTCATTACGGCTTCGGGATTGTGAGTGGCATCTCCGTCAATCTCCACATAGAAGATGTGTCCGCCGCGTGTGAGTTCGTGATAAGGAGCCTCCACTTGTGCCTTGTGCAATGCAGAGCAGTGGAAATAAACCGGTACATGATTGGAGTTTGTGTAGTAGTCGCGGTCTGTAATGCCGGGCAGAATGCCGAACTTCTCACGGTCGCGCTTGGTGAAACGACCTGCAAGACCTTCTGCAGGAGTACCCAAAATACTGTAATTATGTTGGTAGCGCTCGCTGAACTCATTGGCCCTGTCGCGCATATAGGTCACAATCTTCAGGCCGAGTTCCTGTGCTTCTTCGCTTTCGCCGTGGTGCTTGCCAACCAAGGCAATCAGACATTCGGCCAAACCAATGAAACCAATACCAAGTGTACCCTGATTGATGACGGGGGCAATAGTTTCGTTGGCACCGAGATTTTCACTGCCAAGCCACAGGCCTTTCATGAGGAGAGGGAACTGTTTGGCAAAGGCTGTCTTCTGGAATTCAAAGCGGTCGTGCAATTGCTGTGCAGTAACTTCAAGCAAATGGTCGAGTTTGGCGAAGAAAGCATCGATACGTTCCTGTTTGTTCTCTATTCCCATACATTCGGTGGCGAGGCGTACGATGTTCATTGTCGAGAAACTGAGGTTGCCGCGTCCGATACTTGTTTTGGGGCCGAAACGGTTCTCGAACACGCGGGTACGGCAGCCCATTGTGGCAACTTCCCACTTGTAGCGTTCTGGGTCTTCTGCCTTCCAATTCTCGTTGAAGTTGAAGGGTGTGTCAAGATTAACAAAGTTGGGGAAGAAACGACGTGCAGTTACTTTGCATGCATACTTGTACAGATCGTAGTTGCGGTCTTCGGGCAGATAACTTACGCCACGTTTCTTTTTCCATATTTGTATGGGGAAGATGGCTGTTTCGCCGTTGCCTACGCCTTCGTAGGTGCTGCGGAGTATCTCGCGAATGATGCAGCGACCTTCTGCACTGGTGTCGGTTCCGTAGTTGATGCTTGAGAATACGACTTGGTTGCCACCGCGGCTGTGGATTGTATTCATGTTGTGTATGAATGCTTCCATGGCTTGATGTACGCGTCCGACTGTCTTGTTGATGGCATGTTGCTTGATGCGTTCGCGTCCCTGTAGGCCATCGAGGGGGATGTTCAGGTAGTCGTCGATGGGGGCGTTGTAGAGTTCACTGTAGTCTTCGGCGTTGAGGTCTTCGAGAACTTTTACTTCTTCGATGTATGAAGAGCGTACGAAAGGCGCCAAATAGAAGTCGAAAGCGGGGATGGCCTGACCGCCGTGCATCTCGTTTTGAACGGTCTCCATGCTGATACAGCCCAGTATGCTGGCTGTTTCGATACGTTTGGCGGGGCGGCTTTCGCCGTGTCCTGCCTGGAAACCATATTTGAGGATGTGGTCGAGGGGGTGCTGCACGCAGGTGAGCGATTTGGTGGGATAGTAGTCCTTGTCGTGGATGTGAAGGTAGTTGCCTTGTACGGCTTCGCGAGCACTTTCGCTGAGCAGGAAATCGTCCACGAAGGGCTTTGTTGTTTCGCTTGCGAACTTCATCATCATGCCTGCAGGTGTGTCGGCATTCATGTTGGCGTTTTCGCGCGTGACATCATTGTTTTTAATGTTAATGATTTCGAGGAAGATGTCTCGTGTTTTTGCCTTGCGAGCCACGCTACGCTGGTTGCGATACTTGATGTAGGCTTTTGCTACGTCTTTTCTGGAACTCTTCATGAGTTCGTTTTCCACCATGTCCTGGATTTCTTCCACGGTCATTTGGCTTTTGCCCTTCATGGAGATGCGGTCGGCAATCTGCTGGATGAGCACGTTGTCTTCGCCCTCCTCGGTGGTGAGCATTGCTTTACGGATGGCGGCGCATATCTTCTGGTCGTTGAAACCTACGGTGCGTCCGTCTCTTTTTTTGACTGTCTGTATCATGTTCTTTTGTGTTTGAGTGTATTTTCTTGTTTGCTGTGCAAAGATAGGTAAAAGCATAAAACCATGCAAGCAAAAACGAAAAAACTTTCCTTTTTTAGGTTTCTTTTTCATTTGGTTTAAATAAATGTTTTCCATTTCGGAATGTTAATGCGTTGTGTATCAAGCAAAAAGGATATTTCTATGAACGAAAAGTTTTCCAAAAGTGTAAATTGTTTGACTGTTTCGGTTAGATTTTCAGTGCATTAGGTGTGATATTTGTATGCTTTGGGTATGGGATTCTTTTATGCTTGTTGGTGAAGATGAGCGATTTGTATAGGGTGATGTGTGTCGGTGTGGCAGGAGTTGTTGTGTGGAGGTGTTGTATGTGTGTTCGTGTGTGCTGAGGCGAAATAATTATGGGTTCTTTATTCTACATGTTTCTTTTTTTTCGTACCTTTGCCTTCGGAAATGTAATTAGGATATAAATGCAGAATCAAATGGACAGGAAAACGAAGATTATACTTGGTGCGGTGTTAGCCGTTGTTGTTCTCGTTATTGGTTTTCTTCTTTACTCGATGCGTGAGCAGATGTTGGAGAGCAAGCAGATGCTGGAACTTGTTGAGATGGACAAGCGTGAAATGGAGAATGAGTATGAGCAGTTCGCCATGCAATATAATGAGATGAAGATGCAAATCAACAACGACTCGCTGGTGGCTCAACTTGAGATGGAGCAGAAGCGTACCGAGGAACTGCTGGAGGAGTTGAAGCGTGTGAAGAGTAGCGATGCTGCTGAAATAATGCGTTTGAAGAGGGAACTTGCTACTTTGCGTGAGGTGTTGCGCAGTTATGTTTTGCAGATTGACTCGCTCAACCGCATGAACGAAGCGTTGGCGCAGGAGAATTCCAATTTGAAGACGCAAAACCAGCAGGCGCGTCAGCACATTTCGAACCTTTCGAGTGAGAATGAGACGCTTTCCGACAAGGTGGCTATTGCCAGCCAACTCGATGCTACGGGCATTTATGCCGAGGGTCGTAACAAGCGAGGCAAGACGGCCAAGAAGATAAAGGATGTGAAGAAGTTTGTCATTGGCTTTACCATTGCCCGCAATGTTACCACTGCCACCGGCATCCGCAGCCTTTATGTCCGCATCATAACGCCTACGGGCGACGTGCTTTCCAAGGGTGGAACCTTTGCCTATGAGAATCGCCAACTTGAGTATAGCATCCGAAAGGATATTGAATACACGGGCGAGGAGCAGAGTGTTGTTGTTTATTGGGATGTGGCCGAGGCATTGAGTGCCGGTGATTATCGTGTGGATATCTTTGCCGATGGCCAGAATATAGGTACTACTCACTTTGTTTACGAAAAGTAATGGGAAAGGGGAAACTTGCCAAGTTTGCCGAAATGGCTGAGAATCCGCTTGTGGTGGAGTGTCCTATGGCGGCTGTTATGCAGGAGGAGTTCCCCTTGCGTGGCCGTTGGCACGAGGGCTTTTTCCACAACGGCAATCCGATTGTGCTTGAACTCGGCTGTGGTCGTGGCGAATATACTGTGGGACTTGGAAGGCAGATGCCCGACAAGAACTTCATTGGTGTCGACATTAAGGGTGCGCGCATGTGGACGGGGGCCAAGGAGGCTTTGCAGAGCGGCATGAAGAATGTCGGTTTCCTGCGCACGAACATTGAGTTCATACAGCGTTTCTTCTCTCCGGGTGAGGTGAGCGAGATATGGCTGACATTCTCTGATCCTCAGATGAAGAAGGTCACCAAGCGGCTCACCAGCACTTACTTTCTGGAGCGTTATCGTCAGTTTCTCTGTGACGGTGGGCTTGTCCACCTCAAGACCGACTCCAACTTCCTTTTCACTTATACCGAAGAGTTGCTTCTTGCAAACCGCATCGAGCCTGTGGTAAAGACACGCGACTTGTACGGCATGTCTGTGGAAGGCGAGGAGGCTGCCTGTGCTTCTTCCATCCAGACGTACTACGAGAGTATGTGGCGCGCACGGGGCATCGACATCAAGTATCTGTGCTTCCGCCTGTATAAGGACGTGCCTCTCGAGGAACCGAATGTGGAGATTCCGCTCGACGAGTACCGCTCATACAGCCGCGAGAAGCGCAGCGGCAGTCAGACGCATGTGTAGTGCAACTGCACTTGCTGTGCCGCACCTGAAAACATCTACTGCCAAGTTGACCGACAAGGCAGTGGATGTAGGCCGAAAAGGTTAACCTAATTGGCCAATTAGGCAGTAGATGTTTTCCGTCCTCTTGCGGGGCGTTTCTTTTTCCCCTTTCCTACATTATTATATATAGCATTTGCGGTCATGCAAGATTAACGGCATGAGGGTAGGGTGTTGTTGCGTATGGGACAAAAAAATAAGGTGAGTTCAACTGAACTCACCTTATTCTGTGTATTGCAATGCTATTGGGCAACGGCTTTTGGCGTCCAGTTCTTGAGGAAGCGCAGCACTTTCTCCCGGTTGTAACTCTTGCCTTCTTCCAGGAAACTGGAGTCCTGAATGTGCAGCACTTTCCCTTCGCTGTCGAGCACTACGAAGACGGGGAACCCGAAGCGCGCCGGGTTGTTCAGGCGTTGCAGCACTCTTTTTGCCTGCTGCAGTTTCTCTTCTCCCTCCTGCTTTCTGGGGTTATAGTTCACGTGGATATAGACGAAATTCTCTTCTACGACTTGGCTGATGGTGGTATCGCTGCTGATGAAATCTGCAAAACGCAGGCACCAGGGACACCAGTTGCCGCCCAGTTGGCAGACGACGAACTTGCCTTCCGACTTTGCCTTGCCTACAGCCTGGTCAATCTGCCTAAGGGGATTTATGCTTTCGTCGTAAACCTTCTTCAGTGGTGCCTGGGCACTCGCCGTCATGGCAACGAGCGCAATCAGAAACGAGGCAATAACAGTTCTTCTCATACACTATCCGAGTTTGGAAATAAACTTCTCTTTCTCAACAACAAATCGCAGGTGTGTGCCCTCGCCAAGCAATGTCTCGTCCGAGTATGCAGCCACCTTGAACTCAATCTTCTTGCCGTCGATTTTCGTGACTTCGGCAACGGCAGAAACCTTCTCGCCAATCTTCGACGGTCGCAGATGCGACGATTCTATGTGCCCGCCAACAGTCGTACAGCCTTCCGGCAAGTTGTTTGCAACAGCCATCATGGCAGCATTCTCCATCAGTGCCAACATGGCGGGAGTGGCAAAGACAGGCAAATCGCCCGACCCCATCTGCATGGCAGTCAAAGCCTCGCTTACCGTCTGCTCACTCGTGTGCTTCAGTCCCGTTTCCAACATACTATTCAATAATAAACATTTTCATTTCAATGTCATCCACAGGCCTGTCGCCGCGTCCGGTAGCCGAACTCTGTATCATCTCGACCACCTCAAGGCCCTCCTCAACTTCGCCGAACACAGTGTATTGCCCGTCGAGGTGAGGCGTGCCGCCCACCGTAGAGTATATCGCCATCTGCTCGTCCGTCATGCCGGTTTTTCCTACCTTTCCCTCCGCTTCGGCAACCAGTTTGTCTTGCAGTTCCTGCAGCCCGGCACGATTTCTGTCTCTGCGCATCTGCATGATTTCCGCATGGTGCTTGCCGGCAAGGGCATTGAATTCAGCCTGAACCTTCTGCATCCTCATCTGTTTTGCAAACTGACGCATCTGGCCCTCGTTGTACACCTGTCCCCAAACAATGTAGAATTGCGAACCGCTACTGCGGCGCTTCGGATTCACCTCGTCGCCCTGACGCGCAGCAGCCAAAGCACCGCGTTTGTGGAACAGCCCGTCTTTAATCTCCGCCTCGAGTGTATAGTCCGGTCCGCCCACACCAAGCATCTTGCCGGCAGGAGCACCCTTCGAGTCCGGGTCGCCACCCTGAATCATGAAATCCTTTATCACACGGTGGAAGAGTGTGCCATCATAATAACCCTCTTTGGCCAACTTCAGAAAGTTGTCGCGGTGGATAGGTGTCTCGTCATACAGGCGAACAACAATGTCGCCAAGCATGGTCTGAATCTTTACTTTCATAGTCGTTACATATATATTGCGAAGTCTCTACGGAACAACATGCTCCGAAAACTTCTTTTTAACACTTCATTTGAGCCTGCATCATGCAGTTTTCATCATAATTTAAGAACAAAATTACAAAAAAATGTTCAATAATTGTCATTTCGAACGTATTGAAGCGTTTTTTAGTCCAAGCATTGCGAAAAATGATTATTTTTGTGTTGAAATAAAATACACACACGTTATGATAGACCAGATTATAGCCTATAACAAAACATTCGTACAGAAAAAAGGGTATGAGAAGTTCATCACAGACAAATACCCCGATAAGAAACTGGCAGTGTTGTCATGCATGGACACCAGACTGACCGAACTGTTGCCCGCTGCCCTCGGGTTGAGAAACGGCGATGCCAAGATTATTAAAAACGCCGGCGGACTGGTCATCTCTGCTTTCGATTCAGCCATGCGCAGTCTCGTCGTTGCCATCTACGAATTGGGGGTAAAGGAAATTATGGTCGTCGGACATTCTCATTGTGGAGCCTGCCACATGAGTTACGATAATTTCCACCACGAAATGATAGCCCGTGGCATAACGGACCAAACACTCGACACAATCCGTAAGTGCGGAATCGACCTCAACACATGGTTGGAAGGCTTCAAGGATTTGCCAACTTCTGTTCGGAACACCATTCACACCATCAGCACTCATCCGTTAGTCCCGAAAGACATAATAGTCAGAGGCTTCATTATCGACTCCGAAACCGGTGCACTGGAGGAAATACAGTAAATCAGTCCTCCCACTTCACCCAAGAAGCATTCTGCTTAGATGATTCAACCACCTTCTGCACAAACAGCATACCGGCCACCCCGTCGCAAACATTCGGGAAGTCCAGGCACAACTCGTTCGGCGTTTCATTGGCAATGTCAGCCATCAATGTCAGCGCAAAGTTACGGTAGAGGTTGGCAAAGGCTTCAATATAGCCTTCAGGATGACCGCCAGGAACACGCGAATTGTGGGCAGCGGCCGGCGACACGACACTCGGAGTGCTTGTGCGAATCATCTCTGCAACGCCTTCAACAGGTCTGAACATCATTGTGTTAGGAGAATCCTGCCTCCACTCCAGTCCGCCCTTTTCACCATACACTCTGATATAAAGGCCGTTTTCCACTCCGGCACAAACCTGCGAAGCACTAAGCAGGCAACGTGCGCCACCTTTGTAGCGAATCATCACCGTTCCGTCATCGTCCAGCAAACGATTATCCACAAAAGTATTCAGTTCAGCGCAAAGTTCATCCACTTCAAGCCCGGTAATGTAGGACGCCAGATGAAAAGCATGTGTTCCAATGTCTCCCATGCATCCGGCCAGACCGGAACGTTTCGGGTCGACTCTCCACGAAGCCTGCTTATTCTCTGCTGCGCAATCCGTCGAAAGCCAGCCTTGCGGATATTCCACATAAACTCTTCTGATGCGCCCGAGGTCACCTCTCTGCACCCTGTATCGTGCTTCCTTTACAAGAGGATATCCACTATAAGTATGAGTAAGGAGAAGGCGCTTCCCTGTCTGATGCACAATTTCTTCCAGGCTGCGAGCCTCTTCCAGAGAAAATGTGACAGGTTTATCCAAGGCCACATGGAAACCTGCCTTCAATGCCATTGCTGCCGGTGCGTAATGAAGATGGTTGGGAGTGACAATAGCCAGGAAATCCATACGGACCTCTTCGGGCAGATTGCGTTCTGCCTCTATCATTTCTTCATAGTTTGTATAAATACGTTCCTCCGGCAAACAAAGTTCATGACCGGTCTGCTTCGACTTGGAAGGATCAGAACTGAAACATCCGCAGACAAGTTCAATCAGTCCGTCAAGATTAGCCGCAATGCGATGAACCGGACCAATAAAAGAAGCAGGGCCACCACCCAACATTCCCATTCTGATTTTTCTTCTGTTCTTACTCATAATATTATATTTTTAATCTTTGTTCTATTTCTCAAAGGAACGACTTTCAGTTCGTCAGAAAACTTTCTCATATGCCAGACGTTCTATGCGTTCTCCAGCCCTGTCATAATAGACTTTCCCGCACAAAAGGAAATCTAAGCGCATCAGCAATGCAAGCATCTCCACATTGTCATAGTTTGTATCCACCTTTATGGAAGAGACTCCTCTTTCCCTACACATCTCAACCACCTTCTCAAAGAAACAAGTTCCCAAGCCGCTTCGTCTTTCATTGATATCCACAGCCATCCGGTGCACCACAGCATATTTGCCGCAAGAAAGCCATTCTCCGCCGTAAAGTGCATCGTAGGCCGGTTCTCCATCAAATGAGACTACACCATAGGCCACGACCTTTTCATCCGACTCCAACACATAGGCCTGTGCCAACGAGATATCGTTTTTCACATCTTCTTTCTGCGGATAACTGTCATCCCACTGGTGACGACCTTGCTGAACCATCCTTCTTGCTGCACTACGCAAAATGATATTGGCCGCATCAAAATCATCACTTCTAGCCTGCCTCCACAAGACTTTCGGAGTTTTAGTAACATTCATAGTGCAAATTTATGTAATCTTTATGAAGAAGACAACATTATTGAAGAAAAACAGACGTTTCAATCCATCGGTGAATAGTTCTCAAATCTTCTTTTACTTCTTCACTTCATCATGAATGGACGCATTATATGTGAATTATTTTATCGTAACATCAAAAAAAAAATGAGAGGAACTATCCTCTCATTATCTTTGTTGTGCTAAAAATCAGCACGAGTGTGTCAAAATAATTTTAATACTCATCCTCGTTAAAGAGGAAGTCATCCTTTGTCGGATAGTCTGGCCAGATGTCTTCTATTGTTTCATAGACTTCGCCTTCGTCTTCCATTTCAGTGAGATTTTCAATGACTTCAAGTGGTGCGCCACTGCGGGTTGCATAGTCAATCAGTTCTTCTCGGGTTGCAGGCCAGGGCGCATCTTCCAGTTTTGACGCTAATTCCAATGTCCAATACATAATTATATGTGTTTTTTGTGTTTATAATTTTAGGTTGCAAAGATAGTGTTTTTTTCTTTATAGCAATTATTTCTGCCATAAAATTTCTTCTTCCCCCTCTAAAAAGTTTAGTCGCAGTGCGAGTACATAAAAGTAATCGCTTAATCGGTTGATGTAGCAGATGATTTGTTCTTCAACTGATTCTGTTTCATTCAGTGCAATGATTTGTCTTTCTGCACGACGGCAAACGGTGCGACAGATGTGTGCAATGGCTGCTGCCCGACAGCCGCCTGGCAGGGTGAAGCCTTTCCATTTTGGCAGATTTTCTGAGGCGAGGTCTATGTTTTTCTCCAGGGTTGCAATGTCGTCTGCAGTAATGGAAGTTGAAGGGGCCTTGGGGGAGTCGTTGTCGGTTGCGAGTTGTGCGCCAATGACGAAAAGACAGTTCTGTATTGAGATAAGGTTGTTTCTGTCTGTGTTGTCGGTGGTGTAGGTTAGCAGCAGTCCTACTTGTGAGTTGAGTTCGTCGATGGTGCCATAACTTTCAATGCGTTGGCATGTTTTACTGACGCGTTTTCCTCCTATGAGTGATGTGTTTCCTGTATCACCGGTTCTTGTGTAAACTTTCATATTTTTGACACTCAGAAGTTGACGATGTAGTTTTGTTTATTGTATTGTTTGTCGAAGAATGCTATGCCCAGGTCGTAGAGGTCGAAACTGACGACAGAGGGTATGTTCCTGAACCATTCGCGATGGCGGTGCAGATTGTCGAGCACCAGGACGGAGTTGTTGCCAATGTGTTTGAGGACACTGTCGGCAGGTTCTGTGAGCAGACACAGGTCTATTTTGCCTTCAGGGCATTGTGTAAGGATTCTTGCTTTGTGGCATCCGCTATGCATGTATTGTTTTTCCCAATGTGTGTTGGGTGGAATCACGATTGTTTCTGGCTGCAGATGGTTGGCAAGGCGTAGAAGCAGATGCAGTCCTCGGCGTTTTCTGAAGCGCATGGAGAGGGGCAGTGCTTTGTCTTGTTCTGCGTAGGCGTAGTATGGTGTGCGTTCGTAGATGACGTCTGTTATGAAGCGGAATGCGAACGGACTGTGCACGCCATACCCTTTGCGGTGGCGGAATCGTGCGAGCCAGATGATGGGATTTGTTACTTTTTGCATATCTTGGGTACAAAAATAACGATATTTCTTGTAACTTCCAAGTGATGCATGTTTTTTCCCTTGTGTTTCTTCTGTCGGTGTAGGCAGTTAGCTGGGAGGATTCTCGGGCAGGTCGGGGAAGACGCCGTAGATGTCTTTGTAGGCATAGGCATAGTAGTCTTCTGGGGCGGTGTTTTCGGGGAAGCGATCGTGGAAGAGGATGCGTGTTGCTTCCCGGTCGCATGATGGGGCCAGCCTGAGGTATTTGAGGTAGTTCTGCATGTCGTTTTTGTGCAGATAGCAGTTGGCGAGGTATGGGACGACGAACTTGCCTTCTTGTGTGCCGAAGAGTGTCCATACGTCGTCGAGCAGGTCGATGGCGCAGTCGTTGTAGCCTGCGTTGCTGTATGTGAGTGCTATGCTGAAGAGTGTTTCGCCTTGTTCGGGTGTTTTCTTCAGTGCATTGGCGAAGTGTTTTTCTGCTTCTTTGAGGTTTCCTGCTTGCAGATGGATGTCTCCCTCGGACATGTCGAATCTCCACGACTGGCTTTCGTCGCTGGTTTGGCGTGCTTTTTTAAGGATGGCAAGTGCTTCTGTGGGCCTGTTGAGCCGGCTCATGGCATAGGCTTTCATTTGGAGGATCTGCGTCAGTTCGCTTTCTCTGTCGGGTTGTTTCAGTGCTTGTTGTTCTGCTTTTTCGAGCAGGGGGAGTACTTCTTTATAGCGTTCTTCGTTGCTGTAGCAGATGGCGAGCGAGATTTGAACGCTGAGGTCGTCGCTTTGTGCTTCGAGGTATTGTTTGTAATGCTCGATGGCTTCGCCCATTTGTTCGCTTCTCATATAGGCATTTGCTTTCATGAGCAGTGCGTTGCTGTCTTGCGGATTGATGGCGAGCGAGAAGTCTGCGGCTTCTTGTGCCTCGTTGTACATTTCGAGGGCGACGTGTGTTTCGGCAAGGAGGTTCCAGGCTTCGGAGTTGTAGGGTTCTTCGTCTACGATTTTCTGGAGCATCAGGAGGGCGTCTTCGTAGTTGTCGAGTCCCATCTGTATTTCTGCTTCCATGATGGGAATCCGCGGGTGGGTGGGGTAGGCGTCTTTTAGGCGTTCGAGCCACTCGAGGGCCATCTCCCACTGGTCGTAGTCCATGAAGATGGCGGCACAGTCGTAGAGATAGGTGTCGAGGTTGTCCTGCATGAGTTTCATTTGCTGTGTCAGGAACTCTGATGCCTTGTCTGCCTGTCCTTCTTTTATGCGGAGTTCGGCTTGGACGTAGATGACTTCGCAGTCTTCTTGTTCGGTAACGGCATCGATGATGGCGTGTGCCTCGTCGAGTTGTCCGTAGAACATCTTCTGTCGTGCCAGGAAGATTTGCGGGTCTACGCTGTCGGGATGCATGCTGATGGCAGCCTTTATTGCCTGATTTGCTTTGGCATCCTGTTTGCCGGTCATGTAGTATTCGGCAATGTCAGTCAGTTCGTCTGCCTCCATGTATGGCACATGTCCCTCGGAGATTGCCTTTTCGTAGCGATGGAGCAACCTCAGGAAGTGGCGCGAGTGATAGTATTTATTGCTGTCTTCCATTGTCGTTTTCTGTCAACTTAACGTGGGTATTTTATTGAATGGTCATGATGCAACAATTGAATGGTCATGATGCAACGATTGAATGGTCATGACCATTCAATCGGCATCTGTGGTTGTGTCGGGTGCATCATACGGTCGTGCAGGCTTATTTCTTGGCCCATGTGTCCTTGAGACCTACGGTCTTGTTGAAGACGAGGTGTTCGGGAGTGCTTGTGGTGTCGACGTTGAAATAGCCGATTCGCTGGAACTGGAGGTAGGAGAGGGGCTGCATTGTGGCTGCATACTCCTCGACGAAGCAGTCTTTGAGTACTGTGAGGCTGTCGGGGTTGATGATTTGCTTCATGGCAGTTACTGCGTCGCAATCCTGTGCTTCGCGAATGGCGGCGAGTTCGTCGCGTGGGTTTTCCACTTTCCAGAGGCGGTCGTAGAGGCGAACTTCGGCTTTGACGGCGTGCTGGCAACTTACCCAGTGCAAGGTCTTACCCTTGATTTTGCGGTCGGCTCCGGGCATTCCGCTGCGGCTGTCGGGGTCGTAGGTACACTGGATTTCCGTAACGTTTCCGTCGGCATCCTTTGTGCAACCGGTACACATTATGATGTATGCGTTCTTCAGGCGTACTTCCTTGCCGGGCGCCAGGCGCATGAACTTCTTTTCTGCCTCTTCCTGGAAGTCGTCGCGTTCAATCCATAGTTCGCGGCTGAAGTTCACCATGTGTGTGCCGTCGGCCTCGTTTTCGGGATTGTTCACTGCGGTGAGTTCTTCTGTTTGGCCTTCGGGGTAGTTTGTGATGACGACCTTGACGGGGTTGAGCACTGCGCTTACTCGGGTGGCGCGGCTGTTGAGGTCTTCGCGAACGGCACTTTCCAGCAGTGCCATCTCATTGAGGGCGTCGAAGGTGGTGTAGCCTATCTTCTTGATGAAGCCACGAATGCTTTCGGGACTATAGCCGCGACGACGGAAACCGCAGATGGTAGGCATGCGTGGATCGTCCCAGCCACTGACCAGTTCTTCCTTGACGAGAGCCAGCAGATTGCGTTTGCTCATGAGTGTATAACTGAGGTTCAGTTTGTTGAACTCTGTCTGGCGGGGGCGGTTGTCCTCTATGTTGTCGGTCTCGCCCTTGTACTCTTTCATCCATGTTACGAAGAGGTCGTAGAGGGGACGGTGTTCGACGAACTCGAGTGTGCAAAGGCTGTGTGTGACGCCTTCCAGGTAGTCGCTCTGTCCGTGGGTGAAGTCGTACATCGGATAGGCGTTCCACTTGTTGCCGGTTCTGATGTGGGGTATGTTCATCACACGATAGAGCAGCGGGTCGCGGAAGAGCATATTGGGGTGGGCCATATCAATCTTTGCACGCAGAACGAGTGTGCCCGGAGTTGCCTCGCCGCTGTTCATGAAGCGGAAAAGGCGGAGGCTCTCTTCGGCAGGACGGTCGCGGAAGGGGCTGTTGGTGCCGGCCTTCGTGGTTGTTCCCTTTTGCTGTGCAATGACTTCTGCACTCTGTTCGTCGACATAGGCACGGCCCTGCATGATGAGCCATTCGGCAAAGTCCCAGAGTTCCTGGAAGTAGTCGCTGGCATAATAGACGTTGTCCCACTGGAAGCCCAGCCATTTGATGTCGTTCTCTATGCTTTCGATGTATTCGGTGTCTTCCTTTGTGGGGTTTGTATCGTCGAAGCGCAGGTTGCATTTGCCGCCATATTGTTTGGCAATGCCGAAGTCGAGGGCGATGGCTTTAGCGTGACCGATGTGGAGATAGCCGTTTGGCTCGGGCGGAAAGCGTGTCTGCATGCGTCCGCCATTAAGACCTGCTGCCAGATCTTTCTCCACTTTTTGCTCTATGAAGTTGAGGCTTTTCTTTTCCTCTACATTGTTATTTGCCGTTTCTACCATAGTATGTTTGGTTATTTCCTGTATATTACGCGCAAATTTACGCTAAAAATCCCATATAGACAGCAAATGGACGAAAAAATCTTACTTAATGTCGTTTTTATTATTAAAAGGTGAGTATTGTTTCTCGGTATTTGGCGAATAGTCATATCATGCGGTATTGTTGCAGACAGTAATAACAAAACAAAGCCTATATCATACTTTATGAGCAGATATAGGCTTGTGAAATGTGCTATTCAACACTTTGATGCGGCGCCTGTCGCTTGAGGTTCTCCCTATTCGATAACCTGGTAGATATGGGGCAAGTTGCGGCCTTCGTGGTCATAATCAAGTCCGTAACCCACGATGAAGTCGTCCTCTATGTCGAAACAACGATAATCAATCTTCAAGTCCACTTTCAGGCAACCGGGCTTCACAAAAAGCGAGGTGATGTATACCTCCTTAGGCTTCTTCTCACCCAAGATGTGAAGCATCTCTTTCATGGTGTATCCAGATTCGATAATGTCTTCCACAATAACGACCGTACGCCCTTCCACATTCTCCTTCAATCCTATCAGTTGCTTTACCTCACCAGTGGTGCAAGTCCCTTCATAGGAAGACATGCGCACGAAAGTGATTTCGCAGGGGAAATTGATATCACGAAGTAAATCTGCAGCGAAGATGAACGAGCCGTTAAGGATTACGAGGAATAGCGGATTCTTCTTGCGAAGGTCTTCGTCAATTTGGCTGGCCACCTCCTTAACTCTTGCCCTGATTTTGTCCTCAGATATATAGAGGGCAAACTTCTTGTCTTTAACTTGTACAACGCTATGCATATTATTCAATCATTATATAAAGATATATTTCAAAATAAACATTACGGCAAGGATATACATCGTGGGAGTAATCTTCTTGAAGTTACCACAAACCATATTGATTATTACATAGAGAATCATACCTGTAAGGATGCCGTCAGAGATAGAGTAGGCCAAAGGCATCATGATGATGCAAGCAAAGGCCGGTATCGATTCGGAGAAGTCTGTCAAATCAATTTTTGTAATGGGCTCTATCATCAGCAGTCCCACAAGGATGAGCACTGGCGCTGTGGCTGCTGCAGGAATAGAAAGGAACAGCGGCGAGAAGAACAAAGTGACGATGAAGCAGCAGCCAATAACAAAGGCTGTGAGGCCCGAACGTCCGCCTTGAGCGACTCCCGATGCACTTTCCACATAGGTGGTAGTAGTGGATGTGCCAAACATGGCACCAATAGTTGTGGCAATGGCATCGGCCATGAAGGCCTCTTTCAGGCGAGGAATGCGGCCTGTTTCCTTATCTACCATGTCGGCCTTGGTACATACGCCGATGAGGGTGCCCATGGTATCGAACATGTCGATGAAGAGAAAGGTGAATACCACAACAAGCATGTCGAGTGTGAAGATGTTTTTCCATTCGAACTGACAGAAGATGGGGGCAATGGACTCTGGAGTTGACACTACGCCCTTAAACTCAGTGATGCCCATGGGTATGCCGATAAGTGTGGTGGCGAGAATGCCGATAAGCATGGCTCCGCGCACGTTCTTGGCGTAGAGCACTCCGGTAATCACCAATCCGATGATGGCAAGCAGTGCCGGTCCTTCGCAAATCTCGCCTAACGACACAAGGGTGGCATCGTTGTCAACAATGATGCCGGCATTCTGCAAACCGATGAAGGCAATGAACAAGCCAATGCCTGCTCCAATGGCATAGCGTAGGTTTTGCGGAATGGCGTTCACAATGGCTTCACGAATGTTGGTAATGGTCATGAAAATAAATAGCAGTCCTTCGATAAACACAGCCGTGAGGGCAAACTGCCACGAATATCCCATGCCCATGCATACAGAAAACACAAAGAAGGCATTGAGCCCCATGCCTGGAGCCAGGCCGAAAGGCAACTTGCCCCAGAAGGCCATTGCAAGACATCCGACAATGGAAGCCAAGGCTGTGGCGGTAAAAACTGCTCCGGCAGGCATGCCGTCGAGCAGGCTGAACATTCCCGGATTTACGGCCAGGATGTACGACATGGTAAGGAAGGTGGTGATGCCTGCCAGAATTTCTGTGCGCAGGTTGGTAGTCTTCGAGTCATAACCGAAGAGTTTCTTTAGTGTGCTCATAATTATTCTTTAACCTTATATGTTATTGTTTATATCTGTTTTTTAGAAGGTCCATTTGGCACCCAGGGCAGGCATTGCCTTGAATCCTTTTTCCACGAAGTTGTTAGACAGTTCCAACTCGCCGCCAATGCTCAACTTTACATTCTCCCATCTCTTGATTTTGTTGAGGTTGACCCAGAACTGGGGCTCGGCAAGGAAGATGAATTTTGTTCCTTGCCAAACACGTGCTTCGCGCCAGAAGTCGGCAAAACCGCTGAATGAGCACCAGCCTTTGGCAAAGTTTATGCCCCATACGCCTGTGAGTTGGAAGTTGTGGGGTTGCTTTCCTCCGTTGAGGCCTTCGGTGCCGGGTATGGCTTTATACATGGCGGATACGGACCAGGTCTTCGAATAGTCTTTGGAATGTCCGGAATAGGTGAGGCCTATCAACCATGAATTATTGAATGAACTGGCAGCCGTACTGAGGCCGCCGTTAAACTCTGCGTGTACCGACAGCCAGTTCCACTTTGTGTCTTTCCAGAAACAAAACTCGCGGGCAATCTCGGTGTAGGCTCCGATGGTTTTCGGGTCGAAGTCCATATCAACGAAGAAGAATGTGCTGCCATAGGCATCGGGGCGGAACATTTCGATGGTGGAGGTTACGCAGCCACGCCCGGTGTCGTAGTAAACTTGCAGGTTTTGAGCCTTTGTGGCTACCGAGCATATAGCCAGGGCAATGAGTACGATGATGCGTGTTGTCTTTTTCATAGTGTTTGTTTTATAAGTGAATAATTCCTGTTGACATTCTTGGTCTGCGACATCGCTCCGGTTTCATCAAGCCTTCCGTCATGCTGAGGTCTGCTCGCAGAATATGGGCCTTCGCCTTCATTGTCGGTGTTCCATTGCCGTGCTTGGTGTTCAACTTGTGTTGTGCCAATGGATGGTTGATGATGTGCTGTGCCGGGGTTGTTGTATTTTATGGTTATGATGAACAAAGATAGTGTTTTTTTATATATCTTCCATCTTCTTGCCCTTTTTTCTCACGTTCCAAGTCTTGAATGTCTTTGCAAGTATTCCATGAGGCGGGTCTGCGCATCCTTGAAATGTCAGGCGTGTGATGTCTTGCCTTTGAACTTGCAGGCCATTGTGGCAGTTGGTGATGCGTTAGGAGAGTTTGTCTGATGGCTGTTGTTGTTCTCAAAATAAGGTTAACCTTTCCGGCCATAATGGTTAACCTTTCCGGCCATAATGGTTAACCTTTTCGGGCAGAATGCTTAAGGTTGTTTTCCCGATGTGTATTATTGTCGTTTGCGATGCAAATGCGGCGAGGCATCTATGCCAGGCGTTCTTGAGGTTGGGACTGCTGTTTGGGCATTACATGAAAAGGCGGCCTGTCGTAATGACAAACCGCCTTTCCTGGTTATTTTGAAGGCTCTGTTACTTCAGAATCTTCTTTCCGTTTACGATGTTGATGCCCTTCTGCATCTTGCTTATGCGCTGACCGGCAAGGTTGTACAGCATGCCTTCTTGCGCATTGCCGCTGGTTATTCCGCTAATGCCAGTCTGGTCTCCCTTTGCTTCCGGAACCTTTGGCAGAACAATGCTCTCCGGACGCAACTCTGCCGACATGGTTGTTGTGAAGTAAGGAGCCATGGCGTCCAGAGTCGTGTTGAGAGTAGCGTACTCGAATGCTGTGCCTTCGTCGTTGAGAATATAGCACTCCTTTACTTTCGGAGCCAGCGTGTTGCCATGGAAATGATAGCCGGACGAGGTGACGATCATCTTGTCGCTGCCGGTCTTGAAGAAGGGTACATTGGCCGAACGGCAGGTAATCGTCTTGCCCGCCATCTTGGCATCGCCCGCAATGATATATGGCGTAGCACCACGCAACACAGCAGCAGGAGCAAAAATGACTTCATCGTTGTCTCCCTGGGCAGCGAATTCGTATATCCAGAAATGCAGAGCAGAATCGTTAACGGCATAGGCAATGTCGTCCACATAAATGGAGTCGGCGGCAAATGGCATGGTGAACGCATGCCAGCCGGCGCCGTTCTCAGTCTCCGGGAAAGTGTAAGAGAAGGAAGCACTGTCGGCAGTGAAACTGACAGGAATGTAGTAAGGCTTGTCGTTGATCAGATTTATGTGGTCTGCATGACTGCCACTTACAACATTCGTCGTGTCGAGACTCGCCGGCAAGGTCATGTTCGCCCCAAAGGCATAAATGGCATTCGGGTTATTCCTGTTGGGCGTCATTCGTGTGATGTTCCTGCTGCAATTAGCATAAACACCACAGGCAGAACTGGCCATGATGGAGGTGCTGTATGCCTTACCGCTGATTGTTCCGTCGGCTCTCCACATAGCAATGCCACTCTTCATCTCCCAACTGTGATCCCAAATGCCACCGTTAGCCAGTGAACCATCCTGGTTGACATAATTGACAGCAATACGATAATAATAACCCTCGCTGAGATTGTCGAAGTTGAACTCTACATTGCCAACCTTGCCCGCCATGATATTGACCTCGTGTGTCTGGCTGGAACCACTCCATGCAGTACCTTCGCCAACCTTCTGGCTCCATATCTGCAGACGAATAGCACCATTGAACTCCACCTTCGCATTGTTCCTAATGCCAACCCTTCCCACAAGGCAATTGCCATAAGCAACACCATTGACAAGATTGCTAATGCTGAAGGCACTGACAGCCAGTGTAGCCTTGACGGCTTCGGCCTCCGTGATAACCTCCATCGTGCCGGTTCCAACCTCGCCACTACCATTGCTGCTGGTACAGAACCAAAGATTATAGGTACCAGTCTCTTCGGGAGTAAAGAAGTAAGACACATCAACAGTCTCACCCTGGCGAACAGCAACCATCGAACGGTTCTCCATATAAACCTTGTCGGAAGTCTTGCTGGCAAAAAGATGTATTTCCTTAAAGTATTCGTTACCATTGTTGCGGAAAGTAACCTTTACCTCCTGCTCCTTGCCTACAACTCGAGTGCCGGGGAAGACAATAGTGTCAATGCTTATTTCATCACCATTGTTTATATTGACAGGATTAAGAGTAACGTTACCTTCACTGTCCACAACAGCCTCAATATAATGGTTGCGCATATTATACTTCGGACGCCATTCGCTGCTTCTTGTCGGCTTGCTTGCCGGAGACAACTTGTACGTACCTTCGGAAAGTTTGCCATTAATGTTAAAGGTCTTCGTTTCGGTTGCCTTATTGGCAAAACCAGTCTTTACAAGTTGATTGCCAACAGTAACCAAGTCTCCATTCTCATCATGTCTCACAATAGCCATGTGATAACTGCCGGACGCACCGGTTCTGTTCTCGAAAGTAGCCTTAATGGCAGTCTTGTTTGTAACGGAAACATCTTTAATGAAGAGATATGTGTCAGCAGTATTGGTGTCAGGCAAACGGAGATTGAGTAGAGCATATTGCCCCATGCTGTAGCCGTCGCTGCTGCTGCTGGCTCCAATGCCACTGGTGTCGCCCGGATTGAGAATGCTAACGAGGAACCAGCCGTTGCTTCCGCCTCCCCATCCCCAGTTGAGGTGGAAGAGGTTTTCTCCATCGAAACCGTCGATTACAAAGGCATGACCGCCGCCAGACGAGAAGCCTGCGAAGCATATTGGATAGCCTTCTGCGAGATCTTTGTAGAGCATGTCAAACCAATCGTCGATGCTGTAGTCGCTACGGTTTGCTCTGTATGCGCTGTTGTCGAAGCCGAAATACTTGATGAACACTTCTGCGTCGAAGTTTGCGCCTGATGATGGTCCGTAGCCCATCTTGACTGCTTGACCGCAATAGCGCATCAGGTTTGCAACGGCGGTGTCTTGTTTGTCGTGAACATGGCTGTCATTACAGTTGTATGTGTCGCGCATGTTTTCCCAGTCGATGATGCTGTTGCGTGCGATGGCGGGTCGTGTTATGGACTTTTGTTGTTTGCCGTCTTTTGATCTGTATGTTTGGGTGTATGCGGGAATCTGTGCTTTTAGTTTTTCGGGGAACTTGTAGAAGCCGATGACTTGTGCCATGGCTGTTGCTGTGCAGCCGGTGGCGGGGTATTTTGTCAGTGTCAGTGTGGTTTCTTCTTCTTTGTAGTAGTTCGGACATGTGAGGTTGTATGGGTGTCCTTGGTTCCATCTTGTGGTGAGGAGTTCGCCTACGCTGTGTTTTGTGCCTTGCACTTTGTTGCGCTTTTTGATGATGGGGTCGTTGGGTTGGATGTTGTTGTCGACGATGTATTTGATTTGGTCGGCGTATCCTTGCAGCCATGAGCGCATGTTTTCGGGTATGTTGTTGGGGTCGAAGGAGCCTTTGTCGACGTATCCGAGGATGGGTTCTACGCGGTCGTCGCCTGAGACGATGACGTATCCGTTGTCGTTTCCTGCGTTGAAGACGTAGTAGTAGGCTTCTTCTTCTGTTGCGGCTGCGCTTTTTCGGGCGGCTTTGAAGGGTTTTTGTACTTCGTTGATGTTTTTGCCTTTAGCGAGCATGTAGGCTTTTGCGGTGTAGAGTGCTGCTTGTTTGCCTATGGGGCCTGCCATTGCAAGGATGGTTCCTGTTGCTGCTAATGTGATGGTTAATAATAATTTTTTCATGTTGTATGGTATTTAGAATGACTTTTTTATTTGTCGTATCCGTTGGGGTTGTTCTTTTGGAACCTCCATGAGTCGCGGCACATTTCTTCGATGCCGTACTTTGCTTCCCATGCGAGTTCTGCTTTTGCTTTTGCGGGGTCGCAGTAGCAGGTTGCGATGTCGCCCGGCCGGCGTGGTTTGATGGCATAGGGGACTTTTAGTCCGTTGGCTTTTTCGAAGGCTTTTACGACGTCGAGTACGGAGTATCCGTGTCCGGTTCCGAGGTTGTAGATGGCGAGTCCTTTGTTTTCTTGGATGGCTTTGAGTGAGCATACGTGTCCGCAGGCGAGGTCGACGACGTGGATGTAGTCGCGGACGCCTGTGCCGTCGTGTGTGTCATAGTCGTTGCCGAACACGCCGAGTTCTTGTCGGAGGCCGATGGCTGTTTGTGTGATGTAGGGCATCAGGTTGTTGGGTATGCCGTGGGGGTTTTCGCCTATGAGTCCTGACTCGTGTGCTCCGATGGGGTTGAAGTAGCGCAGAATGACGACATTCCATTCGGGGTCGGCTTTTTGGATGTCCATCAGGACTTGTTCTATCATGGATTTTGTCCAGCCGTAGGGGTTGGTGCACTGGCCTTTTGGACATTCTTCGGTGATGGGGATGATGGCGGGGTCGCCATAGACGGTTGCACTGGAGGAGAAGATGATGTTTTTGCAGCCGTGTTTTTGCATGACGTCGACGAGTACGAAGACGCCGTTCATGTTTGTTTCGTAGTATGTCAGTGGCTTGGCTACTGATTCACCTACTGCTTTGAGTCCGGCAAAGTTGATGACGGCGTCTATCTTGTGTTCTGTGAAGACTTTGTCCATTGCTTCGCGGTCGCGGATGTCGGCTTCGATGAGTGTTACTTCGTGGCCGATGATTTTCTCTACGCGTCGGATTGCTTCGGGTTGTGAGTTGTAGAAGTTGTCGACTACTACGACGCTGTGTCCTGCTTTGTCTAACTCGATGAGTGTGTGGCTGCCAATGTAGCCGGCGCCACCTGTCAATAGGATGTTCATGTTATGATGTTTTGTGTTTGATTTTATTGCCTGTGGCATCCTTGTGAAATACCTACAGCATTGTTGCCAAATACCTGTGGCTTTCCGGCCAATTAGGTACAGCATTATTGGCATAAAGGCAGTAGATGTTTTTGGGGATGCTTTTTTGTGTTAAAGTCCGAACAATGTCTTGAGTCCGTTGTCCACTCCGCTGAAGCCCATGAAGGCCATTGCCAGCAGGCCGGCTGTGACCAGGGCGATGCTCATGCCTTGCATGCCTTTGGGGATGTCCATCATGGAGAGTTGCTCTCTGATGCCTGCAAAGACGACGAGTGCCAAGGCGAAACCCAGGGCGGTGCTTATGGCAAAGACAACGCCGGTGAGCAGGTTCGGCTCGAGCCCCTGTGTGGCATATGTGCCGTTGGCCACAAGGATGGCTACGCCGAGGATGCAGCAGTTGGTTGTGATGAGCGGCAGGAACACGCCAAGAGCCTGGTAAAGGGCGGGGGCAGTCTTCTTCAGAATAATCTCTACCATCTGCACCAGTGCCGCAATCACCAGGATGAAGGCAATCGTCTGAAGGTACTCCAGCCCAAACGCATTCAGCACATATATCTGGATAAGATAGGTGACAATGGTGGCAAGCGTGAGCACGAAAGCCACGGCAGCACCCATGCCAAGAGCAGAATCTATTTTCTTGCTGACACCCAGGAAGGGGCAAATGCCAAGAAATTGCGACAGAACAATGTTGTTAACAAAGACCGCAGTGATGAATATGAGTATGTATGCCATATCAATTTGCTTTTTGACGATTTACTGTTTACGATTTGACTTTGTTGATGATTGCAATGAGATAACCCAGCGCAATGAAGGCTCCCGGAGCCAAAACAAAGACGAGCGCACCATATTCTTCGGGGAAGAGCGTCGTGTCGAACACCTTGCCAGTGCCGAGCAAGTCACGAACCGCACCCAGAAGGGTGAGCGCAATGGTGAAACCAATGCCCATTCCTATGCCGTCCATAACGCTGCCCACAACACCATTCTTAGCCGCAAACGCCTCGGCACGACCCAGAATAATGCAGTTTACAACAATCAGCGGAATAAACAGACCAAGGCTGGCGTCCACCTCGGGAGCATAAGCCTTGATGAGCATTTGCAGAATAGTAACCAAAGACGCAATCACAACGATGAACGAAGGAATACGCACCATGTCGGGAATCAAATTCTTGATAAGCGAAATGATAAGGTTCGAGAAGATAAGGACAGCCATCGTGGCAAGTCCCATCGACATGCCATTCAGCGCACTGCTGGTCGTGCCGAGCGTCGGACACATGCCAAGCAGAAGTACAAAAGTGGGATTTTCCTTTATAATGCCGTTTAGCAGGACTTTTATATTCTTCATTTCCGTAGCCTCCTATACATTATATATTATTATTAGATTCCTTAGCCTGCGGCGTAGCACCGCTCTGTGCGTCCGAATTCCCAGAAAGCGACTCGCGGGCAGCATTGATGCAACGCAAGAAAGCACGGCTCGTGATAGTAGATGCCGTGATGGCATCCACCTCACCACCATCTTTGCTCACAGTCAGATTGCCGGCCTGCTTGCCGATGATGTCACCCTTCTGCCCCTTCTGGAACCAGTCCTGCGCCTTAGCGCCCAGTCCCGGCGTCTCGTTCGACTCAAGCACCTTGTAGCCAAGAATCGTGCCATCGTTGGCAAGACCCACCATAACAGTCAAAGCACCACCAAAGCCTTTCGGGTCGGTTATCTTGATGGCAGAACCCTCCTGCCCATTCAAAACCTCCTGCTCGGCAGCCTTCTCCTGCTCAATCTTAAGAGCCTTGATGGTCGGAGCAGTCACACTGTTGACATAACCAAGCGCCGCACCGGCAACAACAGCAATGCCCGTCAGCACAAGAGCCATATTATACCAGGTAGATTCAAGTTTCTTCATTTCTTTCCCTCCTTTCCGATAACTTCGCCAAAACGCTTCGGCTTACAGTAAGTATTGATGAGAGGCGTGAAGGCATTCATAATGAGAATTGCAAACGACATGCCTTCGGGATAAGCACCCCAGTTGCGGATAATCACAGTCAGCAAACCAATGCAGACACCATAAACAAGTTGACCCTTCCCCGTCATAGGCGAAGTAACATAGTCCGTTGCCATAAAGCAAGCACCAAGCACCAAGCCGCCACTCATCAACACAACATGAGGCATCGCATAAACAGGATCAATCATATGCATAATGCCCGAAAAGACAGCAACCGTTCCAAGAATACTTACCGGAATATGCCAAGTGATAATCTTGCGCCAAAGCATAAAGGCACAACCAAGCAAAAGCAACAAAGCACTGACCTCACCCAATGAACCTCCAGTTTGGCCGAGCAGCATCTCTGCAGCATCAGGCAACTTGTCAAGCTCCGAAGGGTCAGCATTCGCAATCGCATTCTGCATAATAAAGAGCGGCGTTGCAGCAGTTTCCGCATCCGTATATGCTGTGAGTTGACCACTAACGGGCCACGATGTCATCTGCACAGGAAAACTGATAAGCAGGAACACACGGCCGACAAGGGCCGGGTTGAATGGATTCTGACCAAGCCCGCCAAATGTCATCTTGCCGATGCCAATGGCAACAAGAGCACCGATAACAATAATCCAAATCGGAAGGTTACTCGGCAAGTTGAAACCCAACAGCAAACCTGTCAGGATAGCACTGCCATCACAAATAGTACAGACAGACCGTTTCAGCAGGAACTTAGTGATTGCCCACTCGAACAAGACACAGGAAAGCACCGAAACGGAAAGCACAATGGCAGCACCAAGCCCGAAAAACCAAAGGCTGGCAAGCAGCGCGGGGACCAGTGCAATGCACACACCATACATATTCTTTTGTATAGAATCGCCTCCATGAATATGCGGTGATAATGATATGATTGGTTTCATCATTATATTTCTTTAATCATTTACATTTTATTACTTTGCAACTCTACTTCTGATAATACCCATAACGGTAGATTTTCCTACACGAACCATATCAAGCAGAGGACGATTGCTGGGGCAAGTGTACTGGCAACTACCGCATTCAATGCAACTTACGATGCCATTCTTCTCTGCGCCTTCCCAGTCTTCCATAGCGCACATCTTGCTTAAAAGATAAGGTTCCAATCCCATTGCACAGACATTGACGCACTTTGCACAACGGATGCAGGGCTGCGGCATAGAGCGACGAGTTTCCTTCTCGTTCATGATGAGCAGTCCGCTCGAACCCTTTGTCATGGGAACGTCAAGGCTAAGCAGGGCTTTACCCATCATCGGGCCACCACCAATTATCTTGCCTGTGTCTTCTGGCAGACCGCCACATTCGTCAATAAGTTGTTGGAAAGGCGTGCCAAGGCGTGCCAAGAGATTGCTTGGCTGCTGTAGGCTTTTTCCCGTAACAGTAATGATGCGGTCTATAAGTGGTTTGTTTTTCATGACAGCCTGATAGATGGCATATGCTGTACCGACGTTTTGTACAACGGCTCCCACATTGATTGGAATGGCAGGAGGTGCAGGAACTTGACGCCCGATGACGGCATCGATGAGTTGCTTCTCGCCACCTTGGGGGTATTTTACTTTGAGGGGAACAATTTCGATGCCTTCATAGTCTTTTGCTTTCTCTGTCATCAGGGCAATGGCGTCGGGCTTGTTGTTTTCTATGCCGATATAACCTTTCTTGACGTCAACGGCTTTCATGATGAGTTGCAAGCCGACAAGAATTTCTTCGGGATGTTCAAGCATAAGCCTATGGTCGGCTGTGAGGTAGGGCTCACATTCCACGGCATTGATGATGACGCACTCTGCTTTGCTGCCAGGAGGTGGAGATAACTTGACGTGGCAGGGGAATGTTGCACCGCCCATGCCGACGATGCCGGCATTTTTTATTTTTTCTATGATTGTTTTGCTGTCGAGTTCGGGACGATTGCTAAGTTTAACGAGGGTGGATGAGCGGTCGATGCTCTCTTCCCACTCGTCGCCTTCAACGTCCACATAGACTGCCATTCGGCGAGTTCCGCTTGCGTCGAGAGCAACATCTACTTTCGAAACTTTGCCGCTTACGCTGCTATAGATGGGTGCGCTTACGAATCCTCCTGCCTCTGCCAACAGGGTGCCGACTTTTACTTCGTCGCCTTTTTTGACAATTGGCTTGGCGGGAGCGCCGATGTGCTGGAACATACTGAAGACTGCCTGCTTGGGCAAGGCTGCTTCGCGTATGGGGCTTGCAGCAGACAGTTTGTTTTCTGCGGGGTGGATACCGCCTATTTTAAATGTCTTCATATCTGCTTACACGTTTTGTTCAACTTGTTGTTCTGTTGTTGCAGGCTTTTCTTTTTTAGGAGGGAAGTTAAAGCCATGGATGGCTCCTTTGGGGCATGCTTCCTCGCACTTGCGACACATTTTGCACTTTTCTGCATCGATGTAGGCGAGGTTGTTCTCGAGTGTGATGGCTTCGAACTTTTCGCATACCTTCACACACTTGCCGCAGCCGATGCACGATGCCTTGCATGCTTTGTTGGCGATAGCGCCTTTGTCTTTGTTGTTGCAGAGGACGACGACGCGACGGCCTTTAGGGCCTTTGAGACGAATCTCAATGATGCCTCTCGGGCATGCTTTTGCGCAGGCTCCGCAGGCGGTGCATTTTTCTTCGTCGACTTCGGGGAGACCGGTTTCGGGGTTCATGTGGATGGCGTCGAACTGGCATTTGCTCACGCAGTCGCCACAACCAAGGCAGCCATATCCGCAGCCTGTTTCGCCCATGCCAGTCATTTGTTGTACGCGACAACTCTTGGCACCGTCGTATTGTGCCTGTCGCGGACGGTTCTCGCATGTGCCGTTGCATCGCACGACTGCTACTTTTGGGGCTGTTGCTTCTACGGTTAGTCCGAGAATTCCTGCCACTTGTTCCATGACGGGTTGTCCGCCTACGGGGCAGAATTTCCCTTCAAGGCTGCCTTCGTCGGCTGCCTTGACACATGCGGCTGCAAAGCCTGAACAGCCCGGATAGCCGCATCCGCCACAGTTTGCCTGGGGCAGGACTTCGCCGACTTGAGCGATGCGTGCATCTTCGTGTACTGCAAACTTGTGTGAGACGACAAAGAGGACGATGGCAGATGCCAGTCCGATGAGTCCCAATACACATACTGCAATCAGAATGATATTCATAGTATTTATTTTGTTTGGTTTGTTTCTATTTTGAAGTAGAAGTGTTTGCCTATTTTGTTGCGAAGCAGATAGAGCAGGGTATAATAGACTGCAAGAACTGCCAGCGCACTCAATGCTCCTATGGCTTCTCCGCCGATGTGTGCTCCGACAAAGAGCGATGCGAGCATCAGGATGAGTGGAACGACGTAGGCAAGCAGGCTTGCTCGAAGTCCTTGACGCACGGAACCTACCAATGTGACGGTGTCTCCTACGTTCAGAGTGCTGTAGTTCCCTTTGACTTCGATGACCTTTTCTTTGCTTTCGCTGCTGCGGCAGAGTTGGCGGGCACTGCAACTGCTGCAAGCGGATGCTTGCAAGATGCGCACGGTGCAATGGTCTGCTCCGATGTTCTCTACGATGCCTTCGTGTTTTATGGTCTTTTTGTGGTCCATTATGCTGTTAAAGGTTCACAAAGTTATGCTTTTTTGTAATCAATACCTAATTATATTTAGGAGGATTTTGTCTTTTTGCATAAAAAACCTCTTCTTGCGCTTGTTTTTACATTTAAAGTGCTATTTTTGCATAGCAAAGAGTCTGCCTTGGCCGTATAACAGGTGGTATCGTTTGTGTCGGCCGGGCTACACGATAAAAACAGACAGACAATGACTATACCTTACAGCGTGAAGACAGGTTGTAAAATCAATCTCGGCCTGAACATTACCGAACGTCGTCCGGACGGATACCATAATCTTGAAACGATTTTCTATCCTGTTCCGCTTTACGACGAACTGGCAATTCGCGAGAATGGGACGGAGGACGAACTGACGCTGGGCGGCCGTCCGCTCGATGGCGATGTGCAGGACAATCTGGTGTTGCGTGCCGTACGGCTTTTGCGGCAGGAGGGTTATCGGTTTCCGCCGCTTAGCATCGACTTGAAGAAGGTCATTCCGAGTGGTGCAGGCCTGGGTGGTGGAAGCAGTGATGCTGCTTGCACTGTGCGTACAGTCTCCGAGATGTTTGACCTTGCGCTTTCGGAAGAGCAGATGAAAGGCCTTGTAGGCAGACTGGGTGCGGACTGCCCGTTTTTTGTCAATCCGAAGCCTTTGTATGCAGAGGGAATAGGAGATGTGTTCACGCCCATATCGTTGAGCCTTGCGGGGTGGTATTTGATGCTTGTCAAGCCCGAGGTTCATGTCTCCACTCGTGAAGCATATGCCGGAGTGCGGCCGCACCGTCCGGTTTGTTCGCTACTCGAGACGGCTCAGTTGCCAGTGGGGCAATGGGTGGACAGGATGGTGAACGATTTCGAGGACAGCATCTTTGCCGGTCATCCTTTGCTGGCAGAAATCAAGGCGGAACTGTATAGGCAGGGGGCGGCCTATGCCTCTATGAGCGGTAGTGGCAGCACACTCTTCGGCCTTTTCCGTTCTCGCCCGTGTTGCGAGCAGGTGTTTGCCGAACATTTCACGTTTGTGTGTTTGCTATGACCCCATTCTGAGAGTCTGTTTTTCGGAGGATTTATAATTGACAATTTGCAAGTAAAAATGCCATTTTGCTTGCAAATTGTATTTTCATGCCTTTGCTTCTAATCGCTTAAAATCACTCCTCCCATACTTTTCTGCCTTTTGAATGCGTTTTGCGCTCAGAACGAATGTGCGCTGAGACTCAATGACTTATTTTTATGATGTTGCACAAAATGTTCCGATTTTGCAAGCCAGACATGGCAAAACGGCATGATTCTGTGGCATTTTTGGCGTTTTCCGAGAGTAAAACTCTACTGCCTCGAAACCCAACAAGACACACCTTTTTGACCAACTTAACGTGGGATGTTCGACGGAACGCTGTGGGAAGATGACGAGAAGGCTTTTGGAAGTGGAGGAAAAAGGCGAATTATTCCAGTTTTTAACCACTTGTAGATTTGACAAAATGACAGCGTAAATGGCAGTTTCCTTACAAAAAGATATTTCTCGAGGCTGCCGTTTCCGTGGCTTTTCTGCTTGTTCAGAGGTCGATGAGGAGCGCATCCTTGGCCTCGTTGCGCAGCGTACGCAACGAATCCCATTCGGGAGTGCCGGCTTGCCATACAAGCGAAGGCGTTTCGATGCCATGCGACTCCACACGACGCGTAACCATTCCGACCGTGATGCGATGTATGTCGATGGCCGGCAAGTAGCGCGCTTCTTCATTGGGCTCACCACTCATTTCGACGAGTAACTGCATGTCTGTCAGTTCTCCCAGCAAGATGTCCACCAGACTATCCGGCAGACGCGTATCGACAGCCAGACGGTGTGCCGTAAACGGCTTCAGCCCCAAAGCAAAATGTTTGCAGATGCGCGTCATGAGCAGCAGCATGAGAGCATCGCGATAGCGGCGGCTCAACTTGTCGCTGATACGTTCGAAAGCATACGTCTGCAGGCTCTGGTTGGCATAGCACAACTGCGCTCCGAAAAGACAAATACACCATGAAATCTGTGTCCAAAGCATGAACAAAGGAATCGCCGCAAACGAACCGTAAATGGCATTATAGGCACTCAGTTTAATCTGATAGTGGACGTAGAGCCACTGGACTAACATGAAAACCGTTCCCGTCAGCACACTCGGCCAAATAGTGTGTCGCCACTTGACTCTCGTGTTGGGCATCAGCGTAAAGAGTGCCATGAATGTGAGTATGGCAAAGACAATGGGCGAAATGTGCAACATAAAGGTAACCGTCTTGCCGAACAACTGCGTGTTTGGAAGCAAAGCCCTGAAAGTCTGCAGGAAAACACCAAGACCACTGATGATGACCACAACAAAAGGAACAAGCAGGAAGATGCTGATGTAGTCGAGAAGTTGACGATAAACGGAACGCGAACGCGTCACAAACCATATCTTGTTGAAAGCATTCTCAATGTTCGACGTCAGCGAAATCAATGTGTAGAGCAGGAATATCAAGCCTATACCGATGAAGACGCCGCCTTTTGTGTGTTGCAGATAAGAGTCCACGAAATAGAGAATCGTGTCGGCAATATCAGGATTACCCTCAAGAACCTCCCTCAACTTTGTCTCGATGATAGTGTCAAAACCAAAACCTCGAGCAATGGCAAAGACAATAGCCATCACCGGAACGGCAGCAAGCATACTGCTGTACGTGAGAGCCGAAGCATAGTTCATAATGTTATTCTTGGTGATGCACTCCCAAGAGATAACGAAACGCTTCAGCACCCGCAGTCCCAGACGCTGCAACGGGCTGAGCCCTTTCTCATTGACACTCCATATATGTTCCAGACTAACCATAGCAAAAAAAGAGCAGTGAACCTGTAAGCCGGGTTCTGTATAGCCCGTTTCGGACCATGCTTGCCATTTATCTACGAACAGCGTCACCACTGTTCTCTATCGTTCTACCCTCCGGCTCGGACGGGCCGCCCTCTCTTTGTGTTCGCCGGTTTACATGAACTTTCAACTCCCGGTGTGCACAGCATCGACATCACTGCCGACCTGGTGGGCTCTTACCCCACCTTCTCACCCTTACCTCGCATGGAGCAAGGCGGTTCTTTTCTTCTGCACCAACTGACCCTCGCGGACCTCTTCCCGTTAGGAAGCGGGATGCCCTGCGTTGCCCGGACTTTCCTCTCCTCCGGTCCGCCCTTGTAAAAAGACAGACAAAAGCAGCGACAAGCCGGTTCACTGCATTGTTTCTGCGGGCAAAGGTACAAAGAAATTAAGAATATAGAACCAACAAACCATGTTTTTATTCGTTTATTCTCAATAAAGGTTACAAGAGAGAACCAAATTACAGGCTTTCCAATACTTGAATAAGGGAAATCACAAGTGCACAGACGGACACACAAGCCCGCTGTCAGCATAATGCATTTGGCATCCTTTTTGTTGGAATGTTATTAGAAACAGATAAATAAATGTGAAAAACAAATCTGTCCGATTTAAGAACAGTTAATAAGAAGTCTGAATGTTGAAAAGTTGAAAATGATAAAACAACAGTTGGCATATTCTTCATAATTTTGCAGTGTTGAATAACGTTCAACAGAGAAAACGAAAGAAAGAAAACATTAAATAAAGAGAAAGATGAAACAGACAAGCAAAAATTGGATTGGCGCTGTCCTTCTTGTGCTGGGCAGCAGTGCAGTTACAGGTGCTGTGGTAAGAAGCAACACTACGACCTCACACGATGCCTCGAATGCAGAAACTCCCGTGTTGCATGCATTTCAGACCTCACAGTCTGTGGCAGTTCCATCAGGATTGGTTGATTTGACCGGGGCTGCAGAAAGAGCCGTAGAGTCGGTAGTGAGCATCAAAGTGACACAGACTGGCAAGACACAACGCGTACAAGTACAAGACCCCTTCAACGACATCTTCGGCGATATTTTCGGATTCGGCGGCAGGGGTGGACATCCTCAAATGCGCGAATACAAACAACCAGACCGCCATGCGTCGGGTAGTGGCGTCATTATCTCGGACGATGGCTACATCGTTACGAACAACCATGTTGTAGGACAAGCCGATGAAATAGAGGTTAAACTCAACGACAATCGTGAGTTTAAGGGACGCATCATAGGTTGTGATCCCACCACTGATTTGGCACTAATCAAAATCGACGAGAAAAATCTGCCGGAAATAAAGATAGGAAACAGCGACGATCTTAGGCTTGGCCAGTGGGTATTGGCTGTTGGCAATCCCTTTAATCTTACGAGTACCGTTACGGCAGGTATTGTAAGTGCCAAGGCACGTTCGCTCGGAGCGAATGGCATCGAGAGTTTCATACAAACCGATGCTGCTATCAATAGCGGAAATTCGGGCGGTGCGCTTGTCAACGAAAAGGGCGAGTTGGTAGGCATCAATGCAATGCTCTATAGCCAAACAGGAAGTTATAGTGGCTATGGCTTTGCCATCCCAACAACAATCATGAATAAGGTTGTTGCAGACCTTAAGGTTTATGGCACCGTCCAAAGAGCCGTGCTTGGTGTTTCGGGCATAGATGTCTCGAATTGGATTGACAGTGAAAAGGCCAAAGGCAACGAGCCGAATTTGGACGTAGTAGATGGTGTTTATATTGACAATGTTGCCGATGCCAGTGCCGCAGAAGAGGCAGGCTTGCAGAGAGGTGATGTGGTGACTGAATTCGACAAGAAGAAGGTAACAAAAATGTCTGAGTTGCAGGAGGCCATTGCACAACACCGTCCCGGCGACAAGGTAAGCCTTACCTACAAGCGCGGCAAGCAAGAGCACAAAATAAATGTTACTCTGCGCAACACTCAGGGAACAACCAAGGTGATGGAAGAAGTAGATCTCGACCAGATGGGTGTGTCCTTGAAGCCTATTAGCGAGGAGCAGAAGAGAGCATTTGGTCTGAATTATGGTTTGGTTGTCAATGCCATCCGAAACGGAAAGATGAAGCAGGCAGGCGCAAGTAAGGGAACAATCATTCTGCAAGTCAACGACCAAAAGATGCAGACGGTAGAGGATTGGGAAGAGGCAGTAAAGAATGCCAACCAGAGTACCGAACGCGTCCTTTGGATAAAGGCCATTACTCCCAGCGGACGCAGGTTCAGCCCGGTAATTGAATTGAACGAATAGACGACTGCACCTCGAACCTTTTAAGGTCGAATAGATTAACCTAAAAAATCCCCGAATCCTTTGTTTGATTTGGGGATTTTTAGTACCTTTGCACACAAAAATATATCCCCCGATGAAGATAACCGTTAAGATAATGTTGTTTCTGTGTCTGTTCGGTATGATTAGTGTACAGACATTTGGTGCCAAGAAGCACAAAGTGTATCAGAAGCCTGTCTATATGATTGGCGTTGCCATGTCTTTAACAGACTCTGTGGTCTTTATTACCGATATGCACCTTGTGGATAGTGTGACTGTCGAAAAGAAGACAAAGTTCCTGAAGGACCGTCAACTCTATTCATTCCAACTTCAGCGTTATTTGGAAGCAACATATAAGGGCGGTCCTTATGTCCCAGCCGTCTTTTTCGGTCCTAAACGTAAGACTATGGAGCGTCACTATCTCTCATTGCACAAACGTTACGTTCAGAGCAAGGAATTCAGAATGGTTTTAGTCGACCAAAGCCAGTTCCGATTCAAGTCGGAGAAGTACATTGAGGAAATTACAGAATGATGACCTGTTACTATGAAATAGGCGGTCATTCTATTGCTGTCCGCTTTGTCAATGAGGAAAACAATGACGATCTCATTCCTTCGTTTGCCCCTTTTAGATTGCAGGACGAGCCGGCGGAGTTGCTTTTCACCATGCTTGTTGATGACAACCTCGATTGGCCACAACAGAATGATGAGATAGGGCAGTTTGATTGTGGAGGCTGCAACCATGGTGTCTATAGGACGGATGATGGCGGATACTTGTATTCAATTCATGATATTCATGATGTGTTATGTAGCCGAATGCAAAGCAATGCAGACTTCTCCCAGTGTAGTGTGTCGCTTTATGGCAAGACATGGGTGCAACGTAACTATGGGCTGAACAATGCATTGATGATGGCATATGCCTTTGCCTCTGCCTGCTCTGCAACAATGCTAATGCATGCATCGGTTATTCGTCAAGGAGGCAAGGGCTATCTTATGACTGCTCCAAGCGGAACGGGTAAGAGTACTCACACACGTCTTTGGTACGATAATATACCTGGCTGTGACCTCATGAACGATGATAATCCGGTAGTCCGCATTGTCGATGGTCAGGCCGTCGTATATGGTAGTCCATGGAGTGGAAAGACACGCTGCTACCGCAACATACAGGCTCCCGTTGGTGGCATAGTCCGTATTCAGCAACGGCCGGAGAACACTATTCGCAGACTCAATCCTGTTGAGGCTTTCTGCAATCTTCTTCCTGCAATGAGTAATATGAAATGGGACAAACGAGTATATAATGGCATCTGCGATGGCATCAGCCAACTCATACAACTTGTTGGAGTGCATGAATTAGGCTGTCTTCCTAACGCCGAAGCCGCAATTCTTTGTCATGATACAATAGCCAAATGAAGGAGAAGATAAGAAGACTTTTAACTGTTTTGCTGACTCCTTTACGGAAGAGATATCGCAAACGCAATGGCATTGTTTCCTGTCAGCCTCGTCATGAACTGCCGAACGATGCTTGGCTGGGCGAGGTGTCGCAGATGTTGCGGGAAGGGAAACCCTATGCCATATATGTCAAAGGCTATAGCATGCGTCCCTTCATTGAGCATACGCGAGATAGAGTCTTTTTGGAGAAGCGCGACAATTATAATGTTGGCGATGCTGTCCTTGCGCAAATATCTCCGGGGCATTATGTCCTGCACCGTATCATTCAGAAGCGAAACGATGGTTTTGTCTTGCAAGGCGATGGCAATGTGAGGGGAGTGGAACTTTGCAGGGAGGAAGATGTGAGCGGAGTCGTTACCCAATATATCCGTCCCAATCGTATCATATCAGCCGACGACCCTCAGTTAGTGCGTCGCATCAAGTTGTGGCGTAAGTTAAGACCAATAAGAAGATATCTGTTGTTCATTTATAAAACAATAATATGAGAATTAAGAAAGGATTTGAACTTCGCGAAGTATGTGGTGAACACATCATCGTGGCTTATGGCAGAGAAAATATCAACTTCAATAAGGTTATCAGCCTCAACGAGTCGGCAACTTTTCTCTGGGAGAACATTATCGACAAGGATTTCGATGCCGAGACCTTGACTTCTTTGTTACAGCAGGAGTATGAGGTAGATGCCGAGACTGCAAGACGTGATGCAACGGCGTTGCTTGATGAGTGGACTAAAGTTGGCCTGACAGAATAAACAAATGTTCGACTGGTTTATCCAAATATTGCAAGACTTGGGCAACACGTTTCGGTTGCCTGTTACATTCGTTATCATCGAGTTCATCGGAACCTTTGCTTTCGCTATTTCCGGCGTTCGCCTGTCCAGCAGTAAGCATTTCGATATCTTCGGTGCGTGGATTGTAGGCATGGCTACGGCCATAGGAGGTGGAACGATTCGCGACATTATGCTTGGTGTCAATCCTTTCTGGATGACAGACAGCAGTTACTTTATTTGTTGTGCACTGGCAGTCCTTGCCGTCGGTATGTTTGGCAAGTACATCATCCACCATAATTATACTTGGTTTATTTTCGATACCATCGGACTTGCTCTTTTCAATGTTGTCGGTTTGGAGAAGACACTTGCTCTGGAGCATCCTTATTGGGTGGCCATAACAATGGGTGCAGTGACGGGTGCAGGCGGTGGTATCATTCGAGACGTCCTGATGAACGATGTCCCACTTATTTTCCGAAGTGAAATCTATGCTCTTGCTTGTGTAGCAGGAGGCTTGGCGTATGTTGTTTGTCTGGAACTTGGTCTTACTTTGGAAATCAGTGCCTTGCTGAGTGCATTCAGCGTTATTGTCATTCGTATTCTTGCGGTCAGATGTCATTGGCAGTTGCCGATACTGAAGGGCGAGAGCAGTGCTTCAAACGACGATACGAATATCCTTAAGAGCATTCTTTTGCTTCTCTGTTTCCTCCCGTTTTCTTGTTTTACGTCTCATGCCCAGACGCAACAAATCTTCGATAGGAATGTGCGGACACTGACATTGACGGTTGACGACGACCCGACGTTGCCGCCATATATGCCCTTTGACGGTCGTCAGCACATTGACATCGAATGGGACGAAATGAGCCACGACTACAAGCGTTATTATTATCACATTGACCATTGCGACTGGGATTGGCAACCTACAGAAGGCCTCTTCGAAAGCGATTTCCTGGAGGGACTTAACGACCAACTCATAGAAGACTTCGAAAAGAGTTTCAACACCACACAAATCTACACACATTATCGGCTTCGTATTCCTAATAAGGAACTCCGTTTGCGTTTGAGTGGCAACTATCGTGTCCGCATTTACGAGGAGGATATGGAAGACGAGCCTGTGCTCGAAGCCCGTTTTTGTCTTTACGAGAAGGAGGCAGGCATCATTGCCCAGTTGAGCAGCAATACCGATGTCGACTTCAACGACAGTCATCAGCAGATGACCTTGTCGGTTGGGTTCGGAGGGCTGTCTGTTTTTGACCCGAACAGAGAACTGAAGGTTGTTGTGATGCAGAATCGCCGTTGGGACAGTCGTGTGGAGGGGCTTGTGCCAAACATTCGTCGCCCCAATTCGGTGGAGTTTACGCACAACAGACAACTTATCTTCCCCGCAGGCAACGAGTATCATCGTTTCGAGATACTCGATGTGCACCGTACAGCCACAGGAGTGGACCGCATCGATTGGTTCGAACCATACTATCATGCTACGCTTTTCCCTGCAACGGTCGACCATGCCTACAGTTATACCGAAGACCAGAATGGTGTTTTTGTACTGCGAAGTGCCGACGATTATGACGATGCCACAACGGCAGAGTACGTTGTGGTGCATTTCTTCTTGCAGACACCTCGCTTGCAAGGGGGCGATGTCTATGTAAGCGGCAACTGGACTGGGCAGACCTTCAATCCCGACTGCCGAATGGAATACGATGAACTGAAAGAAGAATACCATGCCGCCATCCTGTTGAAGCAAGGATATTACAGTTACGAGTTTATCCAGAAAGACGGCTTGATGCAACGGGCGATGGGTAGTTTCTTCGAGACAGAGAACGAGTATCAGGTCTTGGTTTACTATCGTGCCCAAGGTGCTCGCCACGATCGCCTGGCCGGTTACAGTATCATGCACAACGCAAGATGACTAGTTATTGTTTAGCAAACATTTTAATATCATGAAAAAACTTGTTCTATTTGCCTTTCTGACTATTTTCTCTTCGTGCATCTTTGCAGAGGAGAGGTCAGACAAGTTGCGCGACAATCTTTTCCATAATCCAAAGTATGTTACCATTGTTGCACATCGTGGCGACTGGAGGAACCATCCAGAGAACTCCATTCCTGCATTCCAAAGTTGCATCGACAAGGGGATAGACATGATAGAGATTGACATCCAACGCACAAAGGATGGTCAACTCATATTGATGCACGACCGCACAGTCGACCGTTGTACTAACGGGAAGGGTAAGGTTGCAGACTTGACATACGACGAGATACAACGCTTGCGCCTGCGTCCTCAGCACAGTGCTTCTGTGACTCGTAACCATATTCCTACCCTCGAAGAAGTGCTCTTGCTTTGTAAAGGAAAGATTCTTATCAATATCGACAAGGGATATGACTACTTCCAGCAGGTGTATGAATTGATGGAGAAAACAGGAACGACGAATCAGGTGATTATTAAGTCGGGCAACTCTCTTGAGAAGGTAAAGAAGGAAAATGGGGCTGTGCTCGATAAGGTCATCTATATGCCTATTGTCAATCTTAATTCGGAGGATGCAGAACGTAGCATCAATGAGTTTATTGCCATTCGTCCTGTTGCCATAGAATGCTGCATTGGCAAATATAACGATGAGGTTGAGCGGCTGCTCCGTAAGGTTCGTGCAGCAGGCATCAAGGTTTGGATAAACAGCATTTGGAGCAGTCTATGCGATGGTCATGATGACGACCGTGCCGTAGAGTTGGGAGAACCGGACGAGAGTTGGGGATGGATATTGGAGCGAGGTGCTGCCGTTATCCAAACCGACCGCCCATTCGATCTCTTGCAATACCTGGAGAAGAACAAGAGACATAAGCAGAAGTGAAGTTTAGACTACTCAGTAAGAAGAACACATTATATATAATAAATAAGGTTTGAATATGAAAACAAGAGGTCTTGTTGCTGTCTTGTTGTTATTGACAGGATTTCAGTCTGCTTTGGCACAGACGTTAAAACTTTATCTGTCCGACAAGCAGGTGGTAGAGTATAGCGTAGAAAAAGTTGATAGTTTGGTGTTTACTGATGGTGCAGGCGATACAGCCGAAACCCACGAATGGGTTGACCTCGGTTTGCCGTCCGGTACTTTGTGGGCGACTTGCAATGTAGGTGCCAATAGCCCTGAGGAATATGGTGATTACTTTGCTTGGGGCGAAATAGAACCCAAGAATGAATACAGTTGGAGCACCTACAAATACTGCAAAGGTTCAATTGATACAATGACGAAGTACTGCACAAACAACAGTTTGGGTACAGTTGATAATAAGACCGAACTCGAACCATCTGACGATGCTGCCACAGTGAACTGGGGCAGCGGTTGGCAGATGCCGAGCGAGGAACAGTTCGAAGAACTTATTAACAGCAGTTATACAACCACTACATGGACAACCATGAATGGAGTATATGGTAGGAAGATAACCAGCAAGAGCAACGGCAATAGTATTTTCTTGCCAGCTGCCGGTTATCGCAAGGGTACGAGCCTCAACAATGCAGGTAGCAGCAGCAACTATTGGTCGCGTTCGCTCTCTACGAGCAACATCAACCGCGCTTACGGCCTGCGCTTCGATTCCAGCGATATCAGCACGAGCACCTACTACCGCTACTACGGCCCGAGCGTTCGCCCGGTGCGTACTAATAGTGCTCAAACAACAGTGCAGAAGATTGTATTCTACATGGAGGGTAATCAAACCATCGAATGTAATGTTTCAGAGTTGGACAGTATTGTTTTTGTTGATACGGAAGCAGAAGAAAACGATGTTCACGAATATGTCGACCTTGGTTTGCCTTCTGGTACATTGTGGGCGACATGTAATGTAGGCGCATCAAGTCCCGAAGAATACGGCGATTACTTTGCCTGGGGCGAAACAGAACCTAAAACAGATTATAGTTGGAACACATATAAGTACTGCAAAAGTTCAAGCGATTCAATGACGAAGTATTGCACAAATAGTAAATACGGCACCGTTGATAACAAGACTGAACTCGAACCATCAGACGATGCTGCCACAGTAAACTGGGGCAGCGATTGGCAGATGCCAAGTTATGAACAATGCATGGAACTCTACAACAGCAGTTACACCACCACTACATGGACAACATTGAATGGCGTTAAAGGCAAGAAGATAACCAGCAAGAGTAATGGTAACAGTATTTTCTTGCCGGCGGCAAACCGTCGTTATGGTACGAATTTTCAAAATGCATCAATGGGTAATTACTGGTCACGTTCACTTTGGTCGAGTAATGCTACCAATGCGTTGGATTTGTTTTTCCATTCTGACGGAATCAACTTTACTTCCAGCTCTCGGGACTTCGGTCAAAGCGTCCGCCCTGTTCGTGTGAATGGTGTCGTTGCTGTTGCAAGCATTACGTTGAATCAGACAGGACTTTCTATTGGTCTTGGTAAAACATCACAAATTTCAGCAATTGTATTGCCTGAGAATGCAACCAATAAGAAGGTAGTCTGGGCAAGCAGTAATGATAGTATTGCAACTGTTGACCAAACAGGCAATGTGACTGCTGTTGCTGGTGGCACTTGCACGATTACATGTTCGGCAACAGATGGTAGTGGTGTAAAGGCAGGATTAAAGGTTACAGTAATTGAGTATTATGAATATGTTGATCTTGGTTTGCCTTCCGGTACATTGTGGGCAACTTGCAATTTAGGCGCATCAAGTCCCGAAGAATGTGGCTATTATTTTGCTTGGGGCGAAACAGAACCGAAGACAACGTACAACTGGAGTACCTACAAGTACTGCAATGGTTCAGAGACTACAATGACGAAGTACTGCACAAGCAGCATTGACGGCACAGTTGACAACAAGACAGAACTTGAGGCAATGGACGATGCCGCCACCGTGAATTGGGGGACAGATTGGCAGATGCCGAGCAAGGAACAGTTCGATGAACTCATCAATGGCAGTAACACCACCACTACATGGGCAATCATGAATGGCGTTAAAGGCTGGAAGATAACCAGCAAGAGCAATGGCAACAGTATATTCTTGCCGGCTGCCGGTTATCGCGACGGTACAAGGCGTTCTGATGTTAATAGCCCATATTATTGGACATGTTCGCTCTTTGGTGGAAACTACGCCTTTTTCCATGAAGATAAATTCTTCATCCGTTACATTGGATGTAATGTTCGCCCCGTCCGTGTTAAAAGGAATAAAGTGATTAAAGTTGCTGAAATCATACTGAATGGGACGAAAGTCCAATTACGTCTTAAGGCAGTTATGCAATTAAAAGCAACAGTTATGCCTTGGTATGCTACGAAAAAGAATGTTAGGTGGGGAAGTAGTAACAAGAGCATTGCTACGGTTGACGAGACAGGCAAGGTGACAGCAGTTGCTGCAGGCACTTGCACGATTACTTGTAGAGCAACAGATGGTAGTGGCGTAAAGGCAGTGTGCACCGTAACAGTAACAAATTCTGACATTTCAGGGACATCGGATGTTCATGACTATGTTGACCTTGGTTTGCCTTCCGGTACATTGTGGGCAACGTGCAATGTAGGCGCATCAAAGCCCGAGGAATGGGGTGATTATTTTGCTTGGGGCGAGACAGAACCGAAGAATGATTATAGTTGGAACACATATAAATACTGCAATGGTTCAGAGACTACAATGACGAAGTACTGCACAAGCAGCAGTGACGGCACAGTTGACAACAAGACCGAACTTGAACCATCTGACGATGCTGCCACCGTAAATTGGGGTCCTGATTGGCAGATGCCGAGTATTGAACAATGCGAAGAACTTTGCAATAGCAGTTACACTACTACAACATGGACAACTCAGAATGGCTTCTATGGCATAAATATAACCAGCAAGAGCAACGGCAACAGTATTTTTTTGCCGGCTGCCGGTTGTCACTACGGTACGAGCCTCAGCAGTCTAGGTAGCGTCGGCTACTATTGGTCGCTGTCGCTCAGTACGAGCGACAGCGACCTCGCTTACAGCATGGGCATCGGTTCCAACCCTATCTACTCGAACGGCTACAGCCTCCGCTTTGACGGCCGGAGCGTTCGCCCCGTCCGTGTGAAGAATTAAGTCCCTTCCCAAAAGAACAAAACAGAACAATCAAGAACAGCCCTCGCCCCGTGTGAAATGCACAAGGCGAGGGCAATTTTTACGTACACAGAAAAGTGGTCCGTTCCAAGTCCTGCAGTCTACTTGCCAAAATGGACGCGTCCTTCCGGCAAACTTCACATGTGAACTTGCCCGACTTCACGTGTGAAGTTTGCCAACTTCTCTGCAGAACTTGCCCGACTTCTCTGCAGAACTTGCCCGACTTCTCTGCAGAACTTGTCCGACTTCTCTGCAGAAGTTTTTTCTTATCTTTACAAGGTAGAGCAAGCAGTTGTTTTGTTGCGACTACTTTTCGCGTCTGCTTATTGTTTGTCTCGCATTTATTTCGTATCTTGCCCTGGATAATAAATTATTACGTACCTGATTGATATACAAATAGCAAAAGCTATGTGGGAAGTTGTCGGTAACGATTTGGCGACTTCGAGATCGCACCAATCTTCCGCATTATGCTTTGTCAAACAACTCTGATACAAAAATAGCCAAATTCCTTGATTGAGCAAAGAGTTTGGCTACTTTATGTTAGATATTGCGTACAATCCATTTCCCAGAGTTTCCGCCTTCACGAATCAATACGCCTTTTTCTCGCAATTGGTCTGTTATCTTTCTAACTTGACGTTCACTGATTTTTAATCGTCTAGAAAGTTCTGCTCTTGAAATTGAGGGAGTTCCCTTTATGACCTCCAATAGTTTCTCTTCGTCCGTTGGAACGCTTTGGAACGCTGTTGGATCATCGTTGGAACACCTTGGATCACTTTCTTCATTTACACGCCAAATGACAACTCTAAAATCTTCTTCTTGATAAAACTCCGGAGTTTTAAGGCCATATTCGCGGCATTTGTTAATGATGTCTTCAGTTCCTGTACCTACCTTTTCAATATAACCATTCCAATACATAGGGTCGGCAAGCAACGGATTGGCAGGTAAAGATTTATGAGGACCATGCAATTTCTGTACTGTCAATCCATATGGCAATGTGCCGGGATTCCAAACCTCCAATCTATCACGAAA
>JAFTYP010000015.1 GCA_017461345.1 Bacteroidaceae bacterium
CAAAGGCTTTGGAAGACTACATCGAATACTACAACAATAAAAGAATCAAATACCGGTTAAAAGGAAAGAGTCCGGTGGAATACCGAACTCTTTACCAATAATATTTTTATTAATCCGTCCAACTTTTTGGGGTCACTTCACTATCGGCCAGGGGCATTTGTATAGTAACGAAGAGATTATTCCCATTCGATTGTTGCGCTTGGCTTCGGCGACATGTCGTAGCAAACACGGTTCACACCGGGCACCTCCTTGAGGATGCGGTCGGTAATCTTCTGCAGGATGGGCCATTCAATCTGCTCGATGGTGGCAGTCATGGCATCGATGGTGTTCACGGCACGAATGATAACCGGCCAGTCGTAACTGCGGGCATTGTCCTTCACACCTACGCTCTTGAAGTCGGGCACGATGGTAAAGTACTGCCATACCTTCTTGTCCAGTCCGGCAAGGGCGAACTCTTCGCGCAAAATAGCATCGCTCTCGCGCAGTGCTTCCAGACGGTCGCGTGTGATTGCACCCAAGCAACGTACACCCAAACCAGGGCCTGGGAACGGCTGACGGTAAACCATCTCGTAGGGCAAGCCAAGTTCAACGCCACAGGCACGAACCTCATCCTTGAAGAGTTGCTTCAAAGGCTCAACGAGTTCGAACTGCAGGTCCTCGGGCAGACCGCCTACATTGTGGTGGCTCTTTACGCACTTGGCAGTCTTTGTACCACTCTCCACGATGTCGGGATAAATGGTGCCCTGGCCCAAGAAGTCGATGCCGCCGGCCAACTTGCGTGCTTCTTCCTCAAACACACGGATAAATTCTCCGCCGATAATCTTGCGCTTCTGTTCGGGGTCGGCAACGCCTTCGAGCAAACCAAGGAAACGGTCTGTGGCATCTACATACACCAGGTTGGCAGAAAGTTGGTTGCGGAACACCTCAATCACATTCTCCGATTCGCCTTTACGCATCAGACCATGATTCACATGCACGCAGACCAAGTTGTCGCCAATGGCCTTGAGCAGCAATGCAGCCACAACAGAACTGTCCACACCGCCAGACAATGCCAGCAATACCTTCTTGTCGCCTACCTGACGACGCACAAGTTCAATCTGGTCTGCCACAAAGTTCTTCATGTTCCAGTTAGCCTCTGCCTTACAGGTGTCGAACACGAAACCCTTCACCGCAGCCTTGATGGCTTCCTCGTCATTAGTGAACTGAGGCAATTTCACCTCGCAGAGAGCCTTGTCGTGTCCGGCAGCCATCACAGGAACACCTGCTTCGTATATCTCGGGCAATACGTCAATAGCCACGCCATCGATGATGTTGTTTTCACCACCATTGATGATTATACCCTTCACATTTGGCAGAGCCTTCAACTCTTCGGCAGTAATGTCGTGCGGATAGATTTCGCTGTATACACCCAATGCACGAATGGCTCGAGCAACCACGGTGTTTTCGTGGCTTCCCAAGTCCAGAATTACAATCATGTCTTGTTTCATATCTTCTCTATATTATTTGTTTATATCTCCTCGTCATCTGGTGGGCAGAAATCGGATTCATTTCAGGAATGGCCTGTCAAAGTTGTATCCTCATAAAAAACACAGAGACACAGAGTTTCCTTTTCGAACTCAATGTCTCTGCTTATATGCCTTTTGACAGCCAATTTCTTGCCCGTGTCATCTGCGTAATTATTTTTCGGTGCAAAATTATATAAACTTTTGCAATTATAGCGTCACGCTGTTTATTTTTTTTTCATTATTGGCTCATTTTTTTCTGACCGTGTAAATATATTTTATATTGGCAGGACATCTTGATAACATATGATAACATGGCAGGCCGACTAACCTTGCCAAATGTATTCTGCTTCAATACGTAAATAGATACTTATTATTATTTATAATGTGAACTATTATTAGTATTTTTGCAGACCAATAGTCATGCAAACGCCAGTACATATTAGTTTCAAAGAAAATAAATACAACGTGAAAGAACCAGTCAGTATATTTCAACGCCCTGTGTGGGTGGTTATCTTCGCTCTTACGGCAGCCATAGCATGGGGGTGGGCTTACCCACTCATTAAACTGGGCTTTGCCGCGTTCGACATCTCGCCCGAAATGACGGGCAGCAAGATGCTGTTTGCCGGCATCCGTTTTGCCATTTCCGGTCTGATTGTCCTTTGTGTAGCACGTGGCACGCACCGCCCTTTCACAGTAAAACATCCTCGAAATTGGTTTTATATCATTGCTTTTGCACTGCTTAATACCACTCTGCACTATGCATTTTTCTATATTGGTCTTTCGCATAGCCAAGGCTCTCGTGCTGCTATACTCAACTCCCTTGGTGTGTTTATGCTGGTATTGTTGGCATGCATCTTCTTCAAGACAGACAAACTCACTTTACGCAAAATTGTTGGTTGTATTGTTGGATTTACAGGAATTCTGTCGCTGCACATCGGAGAAGGAAGTAGTGGAACCTTTACATTCCTTGGCGATGGTATGATTATCCTGAATGCCCTTTGCTCGGCAATAGCAGGACTGATGACACGTGGGTTAAGCAAACGTGTCGATGTCTTTGTCGGAACAGGCTACAGCCTTGCCTTCGGCGGCCTAATGCTCATGGCTTGCAGTGTCTTTATGCATGGCAGTCTTCCCACTTTCACAGCAACCGGTGCCATCATTCTTTTTCTGCTTATCTGCATTTCCACTCTCGGCTTTACCCTCTATAACAAACTGCTCAGTTGTAATCCTGTAGGAAAAGTTGCTATCTTCAATTCGCTCATTCCGGTAGTGGGAGCACTTTCCTCATGCCTTTGCCTGCACGAACCATTCTATTGGAGATACTTCTTGGCCGCACTTCTCGCCACAATAGGAATCTATATGATTAATAAAAGGTAGGTTCCAAAGTTATTACAAATGATAAACCGCCAGAGGCTATACATCCGCAGGCATGGGCAACCAGTAATCTCCAATCAGGTGTATGCTGTGATTTGTCGCCATCCCGATACTTTTACAAAGGCCGAAGGGCGGATTATGTTGATGATATAAAAGAATAAGATGTTTATGTTCAAAGATAAAGTAGTCATAGTAACCGGTGGTGCCAATGGAATTGGCCGATGCATTGCCGATGAGTTCCGTTCTCAGAGAGCCGAAGTATATGTGATTGACAAGCAGGAGGGAAAGCATTTTGTCGGCGACATCTCCAGAAAAGATGTGCTGGAGGCTTTTGCGAAAGAGGTGTTGAGCAAGCATGACAAAGTGGATGTTATTGTCAATAATGCTTTGCCATTGATGAAAGGGATAGACGAATGTTCCTACGAAGAGTTCCAATATGCCTTGAGTGTGGGAGTAACTGCACCCTACTACTTGGTGAAATTGCTAAAGAACCATTTGGCGGATGGTGCATCCATCATCAACATCTCTTCGTCACGCGACCGCATGAGCCAACCGCAGACCGAGAGTTATACTGCAGCCAAAGGTGGCATTGCTGCACTCACTCACGCATTGGCAGTAAGTTTGTCGGGAATGGCAAGGGTGAACTCCATTTCTCCTGGTTGGATAGATACGGCATACACTGTTTACGAAGGTCCCGATGCCACGCAGCAACCTGCCGGTAGAGTAGGTAATCCTATGGACATAGCGCATATGGTATTGTTCCTTTGTAGCGACAAGGCTGGCTTTATTACGGGCGAGAACATCTGCATTGATGGAGGCATGACCAAGCAGATGATTTACCACGGAGACCACGGTTGGAGGTTGGAAAATATATA
>JAFTYP010000016.1 GCA_017461345.1 Bacteroidaceae bacterium
AATTTCAACTCTTTGCACAGAGGTTCAAGAGGCTCTCCAGATTGCAAACGACTTACGATATTTAATCGTTCTTCAAAGTTATGATGTCTGTACATAAAACACCCCAAAAGTTTTGTGTCTAACTTTTGGGGTGCAGTTCAGATTCGACAATCGTGGCGGGGTATTTTTTATGTCTGCAAAAGTGTTGATTTCCATCACTCCCGGAGAACCCGAAAAACTTCTGCAGTGAACTTGCCCGACTTCTGCAGAGAACTTCGCCAACTTCTGCAGAGAAGTTGCCTGACTACACGCGTGAAGTTGGGCGGAAGGACGCGTCCGTTTTGCCAAGTGGACGTGTGGTGTTTTTCTTCCCTACGAATAGGGCTGTTGCATCAGCCACATGGAGGTGCGGGGAAAACAATGGGAGCGTGCCGGAATGGCACACTCCCATGCGTAGTGTTGTCTGCTATCGGTTCCTGCCCGTTGCTATCGGGCAAGGAAGCGACAATCAGCCTTCTGTCTGTGTTTCGGGGAAGAAGATGTCGCCATCGTATGTGGGATCGATGGAGATGTTGAACTGGATGTCGCCAGTCAGAATCTTACCCAGAATGTTTGTTCTCCAGTTGCGCTGTACGGGAACGCTGGTCAAGCCTTCGCTGAAGACGATGGGGTTGCCGCTCTTCGGGGTGAAGGTGTACTGCAACTCCTGCAAGGTGGTTCTGTCGGTGCCCAGCAAGCCGTTCTGGTCGGCTGTTGCGTCGTGGTCGGCAACGAGAATGTAACTCATGGAGAGCCATACGTATTTCTCGTTTTCATCCTCGAAGTCGCCGTCCTTGTTTACATCGACGGTGAAGGCTTCGGCGGGAATCGCCTCCGAGCCATAAGACACCTCTACGTCGGTAGTCTCTTCGCCCACAGCACCGGTGAGCAGGTTAAGGGAGGTGGCTGCGTTCTTGATGACTACAGAAGACTTCTCGATTTCGATGCCGGAAGCAACGGCAGCATCCCAGTCGTCCTGATAGACGCCAACATTGATTTGTGCGAACGGACGCTTCAACTCAACATTGATGGAAGTGGAACTGGTTACGGTGAACTCTACGGTCTTGAAGAATGCGTCGCGAGTCTCGTCGTTGTTGACGTCGGCTGCATAGTTTACAGCAACGGTCATGTCGTTGGTGTTCACAGTGTAGGCATCGCAATCGCTGTCCTGTGCCCAGAAAGCCATCTTGTAGGTCTGGCCCTTAGCCAGTGTGATGCTCTCGGTTGTGGGGAAAGATGTTGTCTTGTCCACAGCAGCGATGGTAGAGATGCGGTTGCCGTTCTCGTCGAACACGGCATAAACCAATCTGTCGGCACCTGTGCCGTCGCTGATGGCACGGGTGGCAATACCGCCTTCGAGACCAAGTTTGAAAGAGACTTGAACGTCGTTCTCGGACTGAGATGTAGCCAAATCCTCGTTTGTGCATGATGTTGACAGCAGCGTGGCTGCAAACATTCCTAAAATCAGGTTCTTTTTCATTTTGTTTATTAATTAAATTAAAGCAATTTCTTTTTCTTCGGATTAAATGGCAATGCGGAGGCCGCCCCTATTAAAGGCCGGACCACTCCAGCCCCATTGCCTCTCGCAACTCCTTGTAGGTGTACTCCACTCCCTCGCACATGATGGTGCCCACAGATGCTCCGTCTTCTATGATCAGGAACTCCACATCGGTAGAAACCAACTGAAGCGTGTCGATCTTTGCACCGCTCTTGATGGTCATGGTCGTAGAATACTCCTTGCCTCCGTATGGGCATCGCGGTTCACAACAAACAACTTTCTTGATGGTTGTGCCGGAACCAATCGTCATCCACGAATGTTTCGTAGAGTCGCACGTGCCACAGAAGAGGGTGTCTATGATGACGTCGTACAACTCCACCACTGCATGAGTCCAGGCCAATATGGTGCCGTATATGCCGCCATTGAACACGGCATCTGATTCGTTGCGCACACCAATATCGACAGGTATCACCTTGTGTTCGACACCATGCTTGTCGGTCACCGTTGTCCGGGTTGTGGTGGTGCCGGTCATCTTGCAGTTGTTGAGTATCGTCTTGCCATAAGCAATGCATGCCGGCGAGAAGTACCACTCGTGACATTCAATGCACGACGAAACCGACAGGTTGCGCAACTCAACGTTGTTGAGCACATTGTTGTAGTTGACATACATACTGCCACGATATTCGCCCAGTTCGATGGTCCAGATGTCGCCCGTGAAGAGCAAGTTGTTATAGGTTATGGTCTGGCCGTCCTCGCTTGCAAACTGCATGGCAGTGTTGTGGTCGGACATATTGTAGATGGTGTTTGATATCGTAGAGTCCTGCGACACATTGTAATACACGTCACCACCTGCCGTATTGCCGTCGTCGTCGTATGTGCGTACATTTATCTCTCCGTTGTTCGTCAGCACCTGACCAAAGTAGTCCGTGCGGCAATTACGCTGCAACTGCACATTGTTTGCACTTTCGTTCTCGAACATCACAGCCTCGTTCTTATCGTTGAGGAAGAAGAACTCGGCAGTGTGCGTCGAAGGCTCCTTGTCTGCCAGAAGATAGGCCATGGAGACATAAGTGTATTCCTCCGACGTGCCGTTGTCGTCCACATCGGCAACAAGGTTCCCCACAGGCAGAGCCTTTGGCTTGAGCGAAGCATTGGCCCTGTCGGACACCTTGCCCGTAAGGAGGTCGATGCTGTGAGGCACATCACGAACACGCATGGACGACTTCGTGATGTCGAAACCATGGAAATCCTTGACGTACTCCCAGTCGAAGGGGAATGCACCCACATTCAGTTGTGCAAAAGGACGACGAAGCGTAACCTCTACCACGTCGTCTGCCGTAGTAAACGCATCGGACACACCATAGAAGGCATCACTATTCTCGTCGTTGCACGACTGGGAATAATCTACCGACACCTTCATGTCGTCGGTAACAGTGTATGCCTGCGTCTGGCTGTTCTGTGCCCAAAACACCGCCTTGTAACGCTTGCCGTATGGCAACGTGATGTTCAGAGACGTGCCTGCAGCGGACGTAATGTTCGAAATGCCACTGTTCCATGTCTTGGGGACAACCACATCGCCATTCTCTGCAAAGACAGCAAAACACAGTTTGTCGACACTCTTGCCGTCGCTGATGGCACGCGTGCTCATTTCCTTGTCTGCATCTGTTCGCAACAAGAAACTGACGGTCATACTCTTCTCCACATCGTGCGAGGAGACAAGATTGTCTTCCTTGCAAGAGGCAAGCAATGTAATGCCTACGAGGACTAATAGATATTTAAAAGATAACTTCATTATAAATCAGCAGACACCAATTTTCTTATTTAAGTGCTTTCATGTATTCTGTTTCGACAATTAGATGCTTGGCGCAGGATTGGGAATCTCGTCGATGGCATTGACAATCTCCCCTACGGTTGCACCTTCTTCGATGATGACAGACAAGTTGCCGTACTTGTCAAGCGAAGGACGGTTGTTCATATCCAAACGCTTCACAACCGCACCGGCCTTGACAATAATTGAAGGAGCCCATCTGTTTGCAGGATCGTCAATCCAATGATATTGGCCGTTTTCATCCTTCGCTCGTTTTGCCAAGCCTGAACTTGTAACAAAAATCTCGTCCACAACAGTGCCTGGGCCAACTGTAAGGTGTGCATCTGCAAACGAATTGTGGTGTGTACTGCATCGGATGTACTTCAGTTTCGTATCGTTAAGCGTAATCATCGAATGGCTCCAGGCATAGAGTCTGTCAACTACACAATTATTGAACACTGCAGCGCAGTTATTGGGCACACCACAGTCGTAGGGCAAAGGTTCGCGCATGTCGCCATAGTTGTCGGGGAAGGGAACGGCTGTGGTGGTTGTTCCTGTGAACTCACAATCGTTGACGGTGTTTACACCACGCAGGAAGACAAGCGGACACATATAGTCGATAGCCTTCACATTTTCAATGCCCGGATGATCTACAACCATGTCCTTTGCCACAACTCTGTTCAAGACATTGGTGAAGTTTATATAGTTGCCCTTGTCGCGATACTCGCCAAAAGCAATGAACTGAACTCTTCCGGAGAAGGTTACGTCGTTGAACGTAAGTAGATTGTTGTTTTGTGAGGTGAATGTAGCGGCTTCGTCTGTGTTGAAAGCAAACACCTTGTCCTCGATAAGGATGTCTTCGCTGAAGTTGTAGTACAAGCCTGCAGAGTTAATGGTTTCGCCTTCGTAGATGGGATCAATCTTCACATTGAACGAGATGTCACCGGTGAGGAACTGACCAACGATGTTGGTGCGCCAGTTACGACATACGGGCACTGACTCGAGTCCGGTGTTGAAGTCGATGGGGTTGCTTCCGTCTGCCTCGGCAAACACAAACGACATTGCGTGTGTTGAAGACGTGGGAGAAGCCAGCAAGTATGACATAGACAGATAAACATACGACTCGGTAACGCCATTGTTATCGACATCGACCACCAATTCCTCTTCGGGGATTGTGTTCAACGAGTAGTTTACTTCCACTTCGCCAGTAGCCTCGCCAGTGAACATGTTGAGTTGGTTGGGCACGTTCTGGATGTTTGCAGAAGACGTTGCAATGTCCACACCCTGTTCGGCAGCATGTTCGAAATCGAAGGGGAAAGCACCTACATTGACTTGTGCAAACGGACGCTTCAGCACGACGCCTATAGTGCGAGTGCCTTCAACCTTAAAGATTTCTGTTGCTGCATAGAATGCGTCGCGAGCCTCATCGTTGTTGATGCCCTCGTAGTTGACCGTCAGTTGCATATCGTCGGAAACGGTGTATGCCTCACAGTTTGGGTTCTGTGCCCAGAAGACTGCCTTGTATGACTGTCCCTTGGTCAGGGAAACACTCATCTTGTATCCTTCCTGAGTGAGCAATGCTGTCACGTTGTTCACAACATTCTTACTGATAATCAACTCGCCTGCTTCGTTGAACACACCGTACATGAGTTGTGTGGCGCCCGTGCCGTCGCTGATGGCACGTGTGACAGGCAGATTCTCTACGTCGAGGCAGAATGAAACCTCTACTGTCTCGGGTGAAACAGATTCCTGCTCGTTTGTGCATGCAAACATAAAGGCACACATTGCAAGTAAGAAAAGATGTAATTTTTTCATTGTTTTGTTGTTTTTGGGTGATATATATTTTATTTGTGATTTGTTCCGTTATGGGAATATGAGATTGTATTCTCCGTCGTACTCCGGATTGATGGCGACACCTCCCGATGCGTCCATCAAGAGGAATGTTCCTGTCATTATGGTGTGATGACTTCGCTTCAGTGGAACTTCGATAGGTTCTGTCATGGAGAGTTGCAGACCTTCGTTGTCGTACAAGCCGATCTGTACTGTCACAGCCGACCTTGTGCCATTTACAAACACATAGTCAAAGCCCATTGACGCATCGGAAGCCGACAGTTCCTTCAGTGTCGACTCGAAGAGGACGCCTGTTGACGAGTCGACAGGCTTGTCGGTGTAGATGCTGTAGGCACAAGGCATGAAGCCTACATAATAGAACACCACTCTGTAGTCTTCTATGTTTACGGCTCTTGTGGAGACGTCGATGGAAGGCAGGCTGCTTTCTCCGTTTGCTTCGGCAGCAACGCGGGTGGACTCTTTTTCTATGAACTCTGCAACGTCGTTTGTAACGAACTCAAACTTTGCGAGCGGTCGCTGCATGGTGATTTCGTATGTTTCGGGAAGACGTTCCCTGATGTCCGACACGAGCGAGATGCTGTTCGAACCTCGGAAGGCATCGCGATAGTTGGTGTTGCTTCGGTGGTTGCCTTGCAACATGATGTTTGCAAAGTTGTCTGTATTATATATATATGTATTGTCGCCAGTCTGCTGCAGGTCCGACCACACCCGTATGTTGTAGTCTCCCGGCGGAAGGGCAAGCGTCACTTCGTGGTCGTAGCCTTCTGCTATGTCTTTTGTAAAGACGAATTCAGCCGTTGCACTTTGCGCCGTACGCTGTTTGTCTTGTGCCGGATAGGCACGGACTATGTAGCGTATCTTGCCGTTTGCCAGATGGTTGTCGTATGTCTTGCCCAGTCCTTGTTCTACAACCGATGTGCCGTCGTATGAATGTTTCCATTCGGTCATCTCGGTTTCGTAGTTCAGGCGGAGATGGAAGGTCACCGTTTCTGGTGCCACGGGGAATTCGTGGACGTCGCAGGCTGTGAGCAACAGCAGAGGAAGGCTGACGATGAGCCATAGGAGTTTTCTCATTTCAGGCCTCCTTTCTTCTTAAGGTCGAACGTGTACATAAACGATATGGCAGCCTGGTCGATGCCCCAATAGGTTTTCTTGATTGTTTCTGTCATCAAACCGTCTTTTGTTTTCTTGGTATTGTGGAACACGTCGTAGTGGAGCGGATAGACACCGGCACCGAGCGAGAACTCCATCCTCCAGCGGTTGTTCTTGCTGATAGGCATACGGTAACCTACGCTCAAGCCGCCGCCGATGGCAGGTGTTGTGCCGTCGTGGTCCTGATAGCGATAGTCGCCATTGAAAGCAAAGTTGTAGTATGTGAGTCCGAAATGTGCTCCGGCAAAGAAACCATCGTTCTTCTGGGAGAGCCAGTAACGGAACTCCGGTTGAATGGAGAATGTTCTGAACTTGATGGTGCTGCGGAAGTAGTTCCACGCCGAATAACAGATGGGCAGAGTGAACGACCAGTGCTTGGCAAAGTCGATTTCCGCACCGACATTTGCAATGGCGAGTCCCAAGCCGACTGCATTGGTCTTAAGGTGTACTCGTGGCGTCCACTCCTCCGGAACAGGAACAACCGGTACCACTACAGGCGACTCCTCCGCTTTATCACCTTCCACGGGAGCGGGCTCAGGTTCGTTCACTACAGGTTCTTTCTCTACAGGCGGCTCCGGCTTTGCCTCTTCGCTATAATATAATATAATGAACGAAGAGTTACGTATGCGCGGATAGTAAGTGGCGAGCAGATAACGATACACCGGCAACTGCTGCATACGCCATTTCTTCGTGCCGATATTGATGTCCGAATCGATGATGGAGATAACCTTTTCTATGGTCTCCTTCTTCATCAAGGTGTCGTTCTTCACATATTCGCGCAGCCTCTTCCACGATTCGCCGTCGGGATAGACGGTCAGGCGGTCGCGCAGTTGCGGATGTGTGTCCTGAATGTGCTTGCGCATCGTGTTGGCTCTGTTTCTGGAGAGCCAGAGGTTGTGTTCGTAAACACCTTCGGGAGACGACTGCGACACGACCACCACCGAGTCGATTCGCGAAATGCCGATGGAATCAACCTTTTGGGCAAACTTCTGCAGAGAGGCACGGTTGCCCATATAGTCGAGGTCGAGATAATGTTTGTCGAGCCTGAAATGCACCTCGATGTTCTCGAAACGCTGATTCTTACGAATACGGTCGCCCAACGTATCGATGCTGACAATGCATCCATCGTCTGAGGAAGAAAGAAACGTTTCCGTTCTGTTTTCCTGGGGATACATACTCCCCACACCTAATAGCAAAGCAATTAGTGTTATGCAAAATTTCCCAACAAAACTCATACCCGATATTTTGAGATTAACAAGTCACTTCTCTTGGGAAGAGACAGACACAAAAGCAGATGCTCCACTTCGACAAGGAAGGCAATGCAAACAGCGTACGACCCCGTTTGCATCAGCAGTATTTTGCTACGGGCAAATGCACAGCAGAAAATTGCAAAAAATGCTTATTTCATCGTCTTTTAGAGGTAAAGTACCCTCTCCCACGAGCCCACTTTTCCAACTTCTGCAGTGAACTTCGTCAACTTCTGCAGAGAACTTCGCCAACTTCTGCAGAGAACTTTGTCAACTTCTTTGGAGATGTTTTCCGTCTGCCCAAATCAAGCCCTCTCATACAGGCAAGAACAAAGGTTTTAAGGAGCAAAAATGGTATTTCGAGGCACTGAAATGGTATCTTTGCACGAAATAAGGTAGTATTGGAGACGAAAACAGTAGTTTTTGTTGGATTTCTTGTATTCTAAGAATAGGAAATTGCAATGTAGAGGTCAAAAAACAGCATAAAAAGAAACTTTTTTGTATATTTTGCAGCAATTAATAAAATAATGTGTAATTTTGCCACGATAATGTTTTCTCTTCCCAAGAGATTTGTGTTTTTCCTTGCTTTGCGTCATATTATTCTTCTGCTTTGTTAAATAATGTCAAAAGAATAAGTAAATAAAACCATTTAACTTTGTTAAAAGATGTTTGTTTTGTGTTTTTGTGCTACCTTTGTGCCCGAAAATATGGCTTTCTCTTAAAAAGAGAAGTTTATTACATCCATTCTCCGCCATAAAATACGATACAATTAAAATAACAACTATTGTTTAACTAAATTAATTCACAATGAAACTAAAGTACTTCATTTTTGCCTTTACGGCGATGTTGTCATGCTTCGCAGTTTCGGTCAATGCGCAAGTCGCAAAGGTCGGGGATACGGAGTACGCAACAATCGATGATGCCATTGCCAATTGCACCAATGGCGAGACATTGACATTGCTTGCCGATCTCAACTTGAGCTACATCCTCACCATCAACAAGTCTATCACTCTTGACGGTAATGGTAAGACTATCACTTACACTGGTTCTGACCGTGCTATCGATGTTCCTGCTAATGCAGATGCAAAGGTTAACGTAACCATCGAGAACCTCACTGTAGACTGCACTGCAAGCTACTGCCAGCGTGGTATCAACTACAACGATGACGGTGTGCTCAAATTGAACAATGTAACTGTGAAGGGTACGAACGTAACTTACGCTCTCAACCTCCCCGGTTCATCTGACAATTGTGAAGTTGCTATCAACAACTCTTCTCTCACCGGTAACATCGCTCTCAACGTATGGGGTGAGAACAGTACTATCAATGCAGAGAACACTACATTTACCGCTGTTGACAACAACACTGCAGAGGGTTATGCTGCCGTTAAGCTCAATAACGACGGTACAACCTCTGCTGAGGGTTCTGTTATCACTATCACTGGTGGTAAGATCGATGTAACTGGTTCTGCTTGCACTGATACCGAGGCTACATCTAACGGTACTTCTACTGGTAAGATCAATATCAGCGACTCTACCGTTGTAAATGGTGTGAATGCTGAAATGGTTGCTGTTATCCGCTATGCAGATGGCAACTCTTACAGCTTCATGACAATTGAGGATGCTATTGAATTTGCTAAGGCTGGCGAGACAGTAACTCTCATCCGCGACATCACAGCTTCTGGTATCATCACTATCAACAAGGCTATCACTCTCAATGGTAACGGCAAGACTTTGACTTCTACTGCAACTGGTTCAAATGCTCGCGCTATCAACGTGAGCGGTGCTGAGGCTAATGGTGTAAAGATTCAGAACCTCACTATCAACGCAAGCGGTGAGCGTGCAATCAACATTATCCAGAACGCTACTAACGTAACTGTCGACAACGTTACTGCTACAGCTGCTAACTACACTGTTAACGTGGCTGCTTCTGCTCCTAATGCTGTTGTTGCAATCAGCGGTTCTAACCTCACAGGTTTGAACGTTGTCAACGTAGGTGCTCCTGGTTCTGAAATAACCATCAATGGTGGTACAATCACTTGCAACGACCAGACTGAGGCTGAGAACTACGCTGCTCTTGCATTGAACAAGGATGCTGTGGGCGCTAAGATTGCAACTACAGGTGTTACATTCGACATCAAGGGCGACTCCAAGAAGGCTAAGAATGGTGCCGAGGGTGGTGTAATCACTATTGATGGCAAGACCGATGAAGTTGTCGTTAATGTAGCTTACATCTACAATGGCGGTAACTACTACTATTCCTACCCCTCGCTCGAGGCTGCTATTGATAAGGCTGAGGAAGGTGATACTATCACTCTCATCCGCGACGTAACAGTTGCTGAGAAGATTACAATTGCTAAGTCTATCACTCTTGACGGTAATGGCAAGACCTTGACTTACACTGGCTACGGCACAAGCGCACGTGCTATCGATGTTCCTGCAGCTGATGGTGTTAAGCTTGAGGTAACAATCAAGAACCTCACTGTAGACTGCACATCTTCTTACTGCCAGCGTGGTATCAATTACAACGAGGACGGTAAGCTCACACTCGAGGGTGTAACAGTCAAGGGTGTAAACGTAACATACGCTGTTAACTTGCCCGGTTCGGCCGACAATGCTGAGATTACAATCAAGAACTCTGACATTGCTGGTAACATCGCACTCAACGTATGGGGTGAGAACAGCGTTATCAATGCAGAGAACACTGTATTCACAGCTGTTGACAACAATACAGTTGAGGGCTATGCAGCCGTTAAGCTCAACAACGACGGTACGACATCTGCTGAGGGTACAGTTATCAACATCACTGGTGGTAAGATTGACGTAACAGGTTCTGCTGCCGAGGATACCGAGGCTACATCTAACGCTACTTCTACTGGTAAGATCAATATCAGCGACTCTACCGTTGTAAATGGTATGAATGCTGAAATGGTTGCTGTTATCCGCTATGCAGATGGCAACTCTTACAGCTTCATGACAATTGAGGATGCTATCGCCAAGGCTCAGGCTGGCGAGACAGTAACTCTCATCCGCGACATCACAGCTTCTGGTATCATCACTATCAACAAGGCAATCACACTCGACCTCAACGGCAAGAAGGTAACTTCTACTGCCAAGAAAGCATTCGAGGTATATGCTAACGCTACTATCAAGAACGGTGCTATCGAGGCAGCACAGCGCTGCGTAGATACTCGTAAGGCAGTTGAGCTTACATTGACCAATGTAACTCTCATTGCTGATGAGTACACAACATACGGCAATCCTCAGCCTTTGACAATCGGTGGTTCTGATAATGGTACCGAGGTTACAATGGAGAATGTTGAGATTAACGCCGGTACAACAGGTTACGGTATCATCACATTCGTTGAGACTAAGCTTACAGCAAAAGAATCTGCTATCAGCGGTTACAGTGTACTCTACGTTAAGCCGGGTTCAGATAACTCAGAATTCAACTTTGCTAACTCTGACTTGTCAGGTACTATAGGTGATAACGACGTTGAGGGTAACTCATTCTCAACAATTGCCGTACGTGCAAACAATGTTGCCGTAAATGTTGATGCAGAAAGTACTGTTACAGCTAACGGTGACCACTACTATGCAATCAGTTTCATAGGCACAAGTGAGAACACAACAACAGGTTCAAGCGTAACTGTTGCTGGTACCATTACTGGTAACATCTTAGCAGACCTCAACGGTAACACTGTTAAGGTTAAGGCCGAGTATGCCGACGAACTTGCTGCTGCAGGCTATGCTACAATAGAGGCAGAGAACGGACTTGTAGCCGCAATTAAGGCTGTTGCCAAGATTGGCGAGACATACTATGCAACTCTTGCCGAGGCATTCGCTGCTGCACAGGATGGAGAAACTATTACTGTTCTTCAAGACATTGAGGTTAGCGAAACTATTGTTAATACAAAGAAGGTTACTCTCGACCTCAACGACAAGACCGTGACTGGTACACCTTCCGAGGCTAAGGCTTATGCGGTAATTACCAACTATGGTACATTGACTATCAGTAATGGTTCTGTTATCTGCAACCACACACTCGCTGGTTCTACAGGCTATGCTGTGAACACTATCACTAACTGTGGTACACTCACTATCGAAGATGCTACTATCGAGAACCATTCAACAGCACAGTACCAGATTGGTTATGCTATCGACAACAACTCTACATCTGCCGATGCTGTTGTTAACATCAAGGGTGGTAAGGTTATTGCTTCCGGCTCTCTCTACTACGACGGTATCCGTCAGTTCTGTAACAGCCAGACTAAGGAGAACAGCGTTGTAGTTAGCGGTGGTGAGGTTTCTACCATCTGGATGCAGAACCCCAGCGACGGTGCAACCAAGAACACCAAGGACGTTAAGGGCTCTATCGCTATCAGTGGCGGTAAGGTTGGCGTTCTCTCTCTCGAACCCAGTGCAAACTTCGAGGCTGCTGTAACTGGTGGTCACTTCGGTGAAATCAGCTACTTCCAGACTGCAGAAGGTCGTGACCTTAAGGGCTTCGTTACTGGCGGTACATTCGACAAACTGATCGACGAAACACTCCTCGCTATGGGTTATCAGTTGACAGGCGATGCTGCTCCTTACACTGTAGCATACACAGGCGAGGTAACAGTACTCGTACTTGTAGATGGTGAAGTTACAGAATTTGTCAATGAAAAAGAAATTACTGTTGGTACTCTGACTTACAAGCGTAGCAACATTAAGAACACTTGGACTCCGTTCTATGTTCCGTTCGCTGTTCCTGTAAGTGCATTGGCTGACAAGTTTGATGTGGCTTACATCAACGACGTTCGCAGAACAGACAGCGACAATAATGGTGAACTTGACAAGTTCTCAATGGAAATTATCCTCATTCATTGCGAAAGCAAAGGTGTAGATGGTTCTTCCAAGACACTCAAGGCCAACTATCCTTACTTCATCCGCTCTAAGTCTGGTGAGACAGTAACAATGGAGATTACCCTTACAGATGCAACTCTCTATGCTGCCAAGGAAAATGTCTATGACTGCACCACAATGACTGAGAAGTTCGAAATCAAGGGTAACTATCATCAGATTCTTGCAGAAGAACTTGATTCTAAGAACGACTATGTTGTTGGTGGTGGCGAATGGCATCACCTTGAAACCGGCAAGGACTATTCTTTGAATCCTTTCCGTTTCTATATGACAAGAAGTTCTCGCGATGGCAGTGATCCTACGACCATGGCTCCCATGAAGTCAATGAAGATTGTTGTTTGCGGCGAAGAGGACGAGAACGGTGCAACCATCATCTACGACGTTGTAGAAGACAGTCTGAACAACAATGGCAACGACTACATCTACGACCTGCAGGGTCGTCGTGTAAGCGAGCCTAAGAAGGGTGGCATCTACATCAAGAACGGTAAGAAAATTCTCTTTTAATTGGTTAACACTTTAATTCCTCTCACGGGCGATAGCAATGTCGTCCGTGAGAAACATAAAAAGTTTAGATTTATGAAAAAAGAATATTTAAGCCCCGAAATGCAAGTTGTAACACTTTCTATGTGTAATATGCTTGCAGAGTCAGTTCCTGGTAGCGAAGGATCTGGTCCTGCTGATACAAAGGAGTACAACGATGTCAGCAATGACAACACCACCAAAGGTGGCAGCATCTGGGACAACGAGTGGTAATCTGTCGCAGATAGACAACTGAATCTATAAACGCATGGAGGTGTGCCGAAATGGCACACCTCCATTGTTTTTATGCACCGTCGCACGGCTGATGTAACAACCCGATTTGTGACGACGGAAAACACCACGCGTCCTTCCTGCCAACTTCTCTGCAGAACTTCATCAACTTCTCTGCAGAAGTCGGGCAAGTTCTCTGCAGAAATCGGCAAAGTTCACTGCAGAAGTTTTCAGCACGGACTGTTGCCGGGTGGCAGACTAAAGGAGCGATTTCAGAATTTTGCTGTTTGCTCTGTCGATGGCCATGGTGTCCAGCGAGGCAAGGTAGATGCGTGTGGTGTGCTCGGAGTCGTGTCCCATGCCTTCGCTGATGACGGACAGTGGCACGTTTTTGCTTCTGGCGATGCTTGCCCATGCGTGTCGGCTGACGTACATGGTGAGAGGTACGGACAGCCCCAGACGGTTGCCGATGGCCTTCAGGTTGCGGTTGATGCGATGTGCGGCATAGATGTATTGGCGGCGCGGCTCCACTTCGCCGGCCGGATTGATGATGGGCAGCAGGTAGGGCGATTGGGGGTTGTCGTAGCGATGGACGATTTCCTGCATACACTTTTCCCACTTGACGAAGAGTTGCTGACCGGTCTTGCGTCGGCGATACGACAGCACGCCTCCGCAGAGGTCTTTCTTCCGCAGGTAGGCAATATCGACAAACGACATGCCGCGCGTATAGAAGGAGAAGAGAAACACGTCGCGAGCAAATGCAAGTGCGCTCGAGTCCGACAGGTCCATCTCCCGGATGCGCCTGATGGTCCGTAGCGGAACGGCACGCTTCACCGTCTTGTCCACACCGGTATAGACGTGCCTGAAGGGATGGCGCTGCACGGTCAGTTCCTTCTCCACAGCGCGGTTGTAAACGGCTCGGAGTATTCGCATGTAGAACGAGGTGCTGTTGGGCTTTACGCCGTTGCTCCTCAGGTAAGACTCGTAGGCCAGCATCTGGTCGGAATCCACCTCGTCGAACGTCAAGTCTCTGCCTCTGCGAAAGCGTCGGAAACTGCGAAGCGTGGCTGCATACGTCTCCGGAGTGCGCTCCTTGCCCAAGGCTTTCAGATGTGCAATCACATGCTCCATGAACACAAAAAAATGGTTTGTGGTGTTGTTTGCTGCGTGGTCTGCAGGCGTGTCGTCTGCTGCACTGCTCCTGTCGGTGTGCCTTGCACTCGTGACGTACTCCTGTAAACGGCGTGTTCCCATTCGGATGCCGCCTTCTTTTCCGCCGGAAGAGAACGTGGGGCGGAAGTCAATCTTTACTGCTGTCATACACAAAACTGTTTTTTAACGTTTTTCATTCTACTTAACATGGTAAATGATATTTGGTAATCTTCACGTCCTCGCACAGACACCACAACAGAAAGCACACGGCAGAAACACCCGTTGCCACACATCGGCCGACGGCTTTCTGGCGCACCGGTGCCGATACGCCCTCGCGTGCGCGTATATATATAATGGAAAAGGCTCCTCAAGGCACACAAAAAGCCCTGAAGAACTCCACACAAAAAGAAAAAAAGATTACGGCTTACCCCTCTAAAACGAAACCGGGAAGGAGCATTTGCGTGTATGTGTCCTCACTTTCTGTCCTTCCAGTAGGTAGGCATGAAGAGGAAAAGGACGGTGAAGATTTCCAACCTGCCGATGAGCATATAAGCACTCATCAGCCACTTGCCGGCAGACGGAACCACAGCAAACGTGCCGGCAGGACCGGTGATGCCTGTGCCGGGACCAACGTTGCTCAGCATGCTGATGCTGCTGCCCAGAGCGGTATCGACGTCTGCTCCAAGCAGAGAGTAGCAGGTCATGGCTATCACCACAAGCAATATGTATATGAAAATGAAAGACAAAGCCTGGCGCACCTTGTTGTCGGGCACAATCTGCTTTCCTATGCGCACACCCAGAACGGCTCTGGGATGAAGCATGAGAACCAGTTCGTTGAAGACACTCTTGGCGCAGATGATGATGCGAATAATCTTTATGCCGCCTGCCGTACTGCCGGCACAAGCACCAATAGCCATGATGACCACCGTAGGCATCCAGAATGACGCTCCCCAAGCCACATAGTCGAACTTCTGCGCAGACAAGCCTGTACTCGTGGCAATGGAACTAACATGGAACAGCGCCGTACGGAACGTCTCCTCGAAACCCTTAGGCATAAAGGCCTCTGCACTCGCCGGAACAGGAGAAAAGTAAAACAACAACACGAAGCCCACCACTGCCACAGCAATGTAGGCAAGGAAGACACGCACCTCCTCGTTCTGGAAGAGCACACGGCTGCGACGAATACTCATGTAGTAATACAACGAGAAGTTAAGGCTGCTGACTATCATGAACACAGACGCCACATACTCCAAGTAACTGCTTTGGAAGTAGGCTATGCTTTTCGAATGAGTGCTGAAACCACCCGTGGCAATGGTGCTGAAGGCATGACACACGGCATCGTAAAGATTCATCGGGCCCAACCAATAGAAGAAAGCACAAGCACCGGTCAGGACAAGATAGATGAGCAACACACGGCGTGCCGTAGAGCCAATCTTCGGCCTCAACTTGTCGAGACCCAGACCGGTCACCTCTGCCGAGTAGATGTTGCTGTTCTTCATCTCATAGACAGGAATCAGGGCAAAGGAAAAGACCACAATTCCCAAACCGCCTATCCACTGCGTAAGGGCACGCCAGAAGAGCAAAGACTTAGGCAGACTCTCGATATCGTTGATGCAGGTGGCACCCGTCGTGGTGAAACCACTCGTCGTCTCGAAGAAGGCACTCGCCACATCCATGTCTGCCAGACAAAGATAAGGCACCATTCCCACAGCAGAAAACACTATCCACGAAAGAGCAACAATAAGGAAATTGTCGGCTCTGTTCATCCTCTTGTTTATCTCCTTGCGGCTCAAATAAATGCAAAACGAACCGACAGCAAACGTGCCAAGCGCAGTCAGCAGAAAACACAACCAACTGTCCTCGCCGTAGAAGATGGCTACAAGCATGGCAAAGAGCAGAAAAATGCTCTCCATGTTGACAAGTATGCCGAATATGCCTTTCTTCATTTCAGTTTAATCATTGAACATTGAGCATTGAGCATTGAACATTGACCGTTGTCTGTCGTCCGTTGTCCATTGTCTGTCGTCCGTTGTCGCCTAATCCTTGTCCAGGGCATGCTTTGCATAGTCGATGGTGTAGTGCAGGCCACGGCTCTCCTTGCGTTCGAGTGCCTGACGTGTGATGAGATAGCCCACGTTTATCATGTTGCGCAGTTCGCAGATGTCTCGTGTAGGCTTGACACGCTTGAAGAGATGTTCTGTCTCCTCGTAAAGGAGGTCGAGACGCTCCCATGCACGATGCAGACGAAGGTCGCTGCGGACAATGCCTACGTAGGTGCTCATAATCTGATTCACCTCCTTCACGTCCTGTGCAATGAGCACCTTCTCCTCGTTGGTCAGTGTGCCCTCGTCGTTCCATTCGGGAATACGTTCGTTGAATTCATACTGGTCTATGACCTCCAAGGCATGCTTTGCTGCTGCGTCGGCATAGACAACTGCCTCGATGAGCGAGTTGCTTGCCAGACGGTTGCCGCCATGAAGTCCGGTACAGGCACATTCGCCAACGGCATAGAGGCGACGTATGCTGCTCTGTCCGTCGAGGTCGACCTGAATGCCGCCGCACATGTAGTGTGCACTGGGTGCAACAGGAATGTACTGTTTCGTGATGTCTATTCCGATGGAGAGGCACTTGGCGTATATGTTGGGGAAGTGATGTTTGGTCTCCTCCGGGTCTTTGTGTGTGACGTCGAGGCAAACGTGGTCGAGTCCGTGAATCTTCATCTCGCGGTCTATGGCACGAGCCACGATGTCGCGGGGAGCAAGCGACAGGCGTTCGTCGTACTTCTGCATAAACTCTTCGCCATTAGGCAACTTCAGTATGCCGCCGTAGCCACGCATTGCTTCGGTGATGAGGTAGGCAGGATGCGACTCCTGAGGATTGTAGAGGACTGTGGGATGGAACTGCACGAACTCCATGTCCTTCACCTTTCCTTTGGCACGATAGACCATGGCTATGCCGTCGCCCGTGGCAATGTTTGGGTTCGATGTTGTGGCATAGATGGCTCCTGTGCCGCCGGTGGCCATGAGTGTTATCTTGCTGAGGTAAGTGTCTATCTTGCCCGTATGGGGATTGAGGACGTAGGCACCATAGCAAACGATGTCGGGCGTACGGCGTGTGACACGGATGCCCAGGTGATGCTGAGTGATGATTTCCACCGCAAAGTGATGTTCCAACACTTCGATGTTGGGATTCTGCCTGACGGCTTCCATCAGCCCACGCTGTATCTCGGCTCCTGTGTCGTCGGCATGGTGCAGGATGCGGAACTCGGAATGACCGCCTTCTCTGTGAAGGTCGAACTCTCCGTCTTCTTTCTTGTCGAAGTTGACGCCCCACTTCACGAGGTCCTTGATGCTTTGCGGAGCATTGCGCACCACTTGTTCTACGGCTGCCGGGTCGCTGATGTAGTCGCCCGCCACCATGGTGTCTTCGATGTGTTTCTCGAAGTTGTCGACAAGAAAGTTCGTCACTGCAGCGATGCCACCCTGTGCCTTGGCTGTGTTGGCCTCTTCGAGAGACGTCTTGCAGATGAGCGTCACCTTGCCCTTGCCGGCATTTGCCACCTTCAGAGCATAACTCATGCCTGCCACTCCGCTGCCTATAATCAGGAAATCACTCTTCTTAATCATTGCCTTTTGCTGTCTTTAATGACATGTTTTCAAGTGCAAATGTACGAATAACACAGCGAACAGCAAAAGAAAAACTTATTTTTCTTTTAATAAGAGGGATGCAATGTCGAAAAAACAGCCACGCCAAGTTGCCCGACAAGCCACACCAAGTTGCCCGACAAGCCACGCCAAGTTGCCCAACAAGCCACACCAAGTTGCCCGACAAGCCATGCCAAGTTTTGCGTCGTCCTGTTGGTCTTCTGCATTTTTCTCTTTGCTTCGTCCATGAATCTTAATTTTTCTTCGTAATTTTGCATTCGGAAATGGAACAGACTTTTAAGGACATAAGAGACTTGCTGGCTCAACGCATCCTCATTCTCGACGGTGCAATGGGCACGAAGATTCAGCAGTTTGGGCTGTCTGCCGAACACTTTCACGGCAAACGCTTCGCCTCGCATCCGGTTTCGCTGGCCGGCAACAACGACATTCTCTGCCTGACAGCGCCCGAAGTTGTCAAGGACATTCACCGACTTTACATCGAGGCAGGCGCCGACATCATAGCCACAAACACCTTCTCTTCCAACCGAATCAGCCAACAAGAGTATGGCTGTGCAGACATCGCGGCAGAGATGGCACGCGAAGGGGCACGCCTTGCCAGACAAGTAGCCGATGCTTTTGGGGGACAACGGACAACGGACAACAGACAACGGACAACAGACAACGGACAACGGTCAACGGTCAATGCTCAATGTTCAACGGTCAACGACAGAAGAATTTTCGTGGCCGGCTCCATGGGACCCACAGCAAAATCGCTGACGCTTGCCTCCGACATGAGCCAACCAGCACACCGCACCGTGTCGTTCGACGAAATGGCAGAAGCCTACCGACAGCAGGCCGAGGCACTCCTCGAAGGCGGTGCCGATTTCCTTCTGCTCGAAACCTGCTACGATGCCCTCAACACAAAGGCGGCCCTCTATGCCATAAGCGACATAAATCGTCGGTTTCATCGGCAAATTCCAGTCATGGTGTCGGTCACCGTCAACGACCGAAGCGGCCGAACTCTTACGGGGCAAACACTCTGGGCGTTCTACACGAGCATCTGTCACTACCCCTATCTGCTCTGTTTCGGCCTGAACTGTTCGTTCGGTGTCACTGATTTGCGCCCCTTCGTAGAACAGTTGTCTGCCAACTGCCCCTTGCCGATTTCCATCTACCCCAACGCCGGATTGCCCAACCAGATGGGCGAATACGAAGAACTGCCCGACTTTACTGCCCGACATCTCCGCGAGATGGCAGAAGCAGGCCTCATCAATATTGCCGGAGGTTGCTGCGGAACGAACGAGCAACACATCAGGGCGATTGCCGATGCCCTGCACAACATCAAGCCACGAATAGTGCCGGCAAAGGACGACAAACTGCGCGTCTCCGGTCTCGAACCACTGCTCATCGACCGTAAAACACAGAACTTCACCAACGTCGGGGAACGCACAAACGTGGCAGGCTCAAGGCGTTTTGCACGACTCATTGCAGAGAAACAATACGACGAGGCACTCGCCGTTGCCCGTCAACAAATAGAAGGCGGAGCAACTGTCATCGACATCAATATGGACGATGCCATGCTCGACAGCCAACAGGAAATGCAAACCTTCTGCCGACACATCAGCGGAGAACCTGCCGTGGGCAAGGCCGTCCTGATGATAGACAGCAGCGACTGGCCTACAATTCTTGCCGGACTGAAGAACGCACAAGGCAAATGCATCGTCAATTCCATAAGTCTCAAAGCAGGCGAGCAAGACTTTCTCGCCAAAGCCACAGAACTGCGCCAACTGGGAGCCGCTGTTGTTGTGATGGCTTTCGACGAGGAAGGACAAGCCACAACCTACGAAAGAAAGATTGCCATTGCTCGTCGTGCCTACAACCTCCTGACGTCCATTGGGTTCCCGCCACAGGACATCATCTTCGACGTCAATATACTTTCGGTCGGAACCGGCATCGAAGAACATCAAAACTATGGCATCGACTTCATTCGAGCCGTTGAATGGATAAAGCAAAACCTGCCCCATGCCAAGACAAGCGGCGGCGTGAGCAACCTTTCATTCGCTTTCCGAGGTAACAATAAGGTAAGGGAAGCCATGCACTCGGTGTTCCTCTATCACGCCATACGTGCTGGTCTCGACATGGCAATCGTCAATCCGTCGATGCTTCAGGTGTACGACAACATCGAACCCGGCCTGCTCAAAGCCGTCGAAGACGTCATCCTGAACACCGACAACGAAGCGACAGACAGGCTATTAAACAGCCCCTTCCCAACCTCCCCCAAGGGGAAGGAGACTCACTTGGATACCCTCCCATCGGGGGAAGACAGAGGGGTGCTGCCTGTTGAACAGCGTCTTGTGAATGCTTTGACCAAGGGTGACAGCAGCCATCTTGCAGAAGATGTGCCAGAAGCCTTAATGAAATATGGTCAGCCCATAAACGTCATCGAAGGTCCTCTCATGGAGGCGATGGAACATATCGGTGTCTTGTTTGGCGAAGGAAAGATGTTCCTGCCACAGGTTGTCCGTTCGGCTCAGGTGATGAAGGACGCTGTTGCCATCCTCACGGCACAGGACTCCTCCACCCCGGAAGAGGCTGACAGGGGGCAAAAGCCTTGCATTGTGCTTGCCACGGCCAATGGCGACGTGCACGACATCGGTAAAAACATTGTCGGCATTGTGTTGGCGTGCAACGGTTTCGAGGTGGTTGACCTAGGCGTTATGGTACCTTGCGAGATGATTCTCAAGGCCACATTGAGGCACAAGCCTGTCCTCGTTGGCATCAGCGGCCTGATAACTCCGTCGCTCAAGGAGATGGAAAAACTCTGCGAGACATTCCAGAAGGAGCATCTCGATGTGCCTATCCTGGTGGGAGGGGCAACGACATCGGCCGTTCACACGGCAGTGAAGTTGGCACCTCTCTATGATGGTCTGGTCATCTATGGCGGCGATGCATCGCAAACCTCTGTGCTTGCCAAACGATTATCTTCCGATTCTGCCCATTTCATCGAGCAGATGAAGGCCGAACAGGGGCAGATTCGTGATGCCTACAACGAGCATCATTCGCCTCTCACGCCCTACGAAGAGGCCAACAAATTACGTCCACAATACCATTGGCAAAACAGCGAATCCATTAATGGTCAATGCTCAATGGTCAATCTTCAATGTGAGGCTATCCTTTCTCTCATCGACTGGCGGATGTTTTTGCTGTTCTGGGGCTTCAAGGGTGAAACACTAACTCAACTCCTGACCAACCCCGAAGCGGAGAAAACACTGCTGGAAGGCAAGCGGTTCCTTGAGTCGTGCATGGAAAAAGACTTGCTGAAGGTTGACATATTATATAAGGTAGAACCTGCCAGACGACAAGGTAACGACATTGTCTTCACAGAAGACGGACAGCACCTGCCGATGCTCCGAAGCCAATCTGCCGCACAGCATTACCGTTGCCTTGCCGACTATTTCGACGAAGAGCAACCCTCCCCCGTCGGTCTCTTCGTGGTGACTGCCCAACCCACCCGGGAATCTGCCGATGAAACCGAGCGTTTGATGATGCATGCCCTCTGTGCCCGTCTGGCAGAAGCTGCTGCCGAATGGCTGAGTTCCTCAATGGAAAATGGTCAATGGTCAATGCGAGTCGGCTTCGGCTACGCCACTTGTCCGGACCACTCGCTGAAGCGCATCGTCTTCGACAGACTGCAGGCAGAGCAGAAGATGACTGTCAGCCTGACCGACCACTACAGCATCCGGCCATCGACCTCTGTTTGCGGTCTTCTCATCAGCCACCCCGAAGCCACATATTTCCCTGTAGGTCGCATAGACCAGGAGCAACTGAAGGACTATTGCCGGCGCAGGGGTATTAGCGTAGAGGAAGGCGAAAACTTGTTATCCAAATACATAAACCACTCATCATAACATGAAAGTCATAGACATACTGAACGGCAGCCAACGCCCCTTTGCCAGTTTCGAACTCGTGCCTCCGCTGAAAGGCAGCGACGCAAGCCGTCTCTATCAGAGCCTCGACCCCCTGATGGAGTTCCATCCCCCATTTGTGAATATCACCTGCCACCGCGACGAAGTGGAGTTCGTGCCCAACGGCGACGGCAGTTACACACGGATGACTCTGGCAAAACGCCCCGGCACGGTTGCCATTGCAGCAGCCCTCATGCGCCGCTATCCCGAACTGGAGATAGTGCCACACGTCATCTGTGGCGGCTCTTCGGCAAGCCGAGTGGAGAGCGAACTGCTTGACCTCCACTTTCTTGGCATCAACAACATCGTTGCCCTGCGCGGCGATGCCTTGCCCGGACAAAAGCATTTTCAGCCCGAAAGCGACGGCTTTGCCCACAGTTCGGAACTGGTGGAGATGATAAGCAACCTGAATCGTGGACAATATCTCGACCCCACAGTGAAGCAAGGCCACAGCACCGACTTCTGCATCGGCGTGGCAGCCTATCCCGAGAAGCACTTCGAGGCTGCAAACATGGAGACCGACATCCAGCACCTCAAGCAGAAAGTGGACGCCGGAGCCCACTACATCGTCACACAGATGTTCTTCGACAACTGCAAGTTCTTCCGGTTTGTCGACCTCTGCCGCAAGGCGGGCATCGGCGTTCCCATCATCCCCGGACTGAAACCCATCTCGACGAAAAAGCAGATAGACATGCTTCCGCGGAGTTTCCACATAGACATTCCGCAAGAACTCGTCAGTCTGATGGACAAGACACGCACAGCCGAAGACGCCTACCGTCTGGGCATAGACTGGGCCATCCGCCAGAGTCGCGAACTCCTGGAGCACGGCGTCCCCGCCATACACTACTACACCATGGCCAAGCCCGACAACGTCTGCCAGATAGTCCGTGCCGTCTTCTGAACAACAGCCGTTCGGCAACAACATCACACCCCCGTAGGGAGTCACTCAGAAAGGTTAACCATTCCGGTCGGAAAGGTTAAGCATTATTGCCAAAAAGGTTAAGCATTCTTTCGATAATGCTTAACCTTTTTTTCGTGCCTGGCAGACGAGATGTTAGTCCGCCGCGTAACTTGCTGTGTATCTTTATTGTGCCGTGAAACTTGTGACCTGATTGCCGCTGCTGCCCTGCACGTTGCTGCCGAGGTAGATTCCATGCCATGCGGTGGTGGCATCGGCTGGCTCTGTGGTGACATACCTGATGGTGTAGGTGCTGCCCTTTGTCATGCCCGTAGCCGTAAAGAGTGAGAGCGAACTGCTGACGCCAGCCTCGAAGGAGTAAGTGACCAGGTTGTTGCCGTCGGCATCGGCTATAATATAATAACGGTTCGTGCTGTAACTGATGGACGAGGAACTGAGATAGTAGCCCTGTACGGCACTGCCTATGCTGCTCGACGAACTGCTTCCGCCCCAGCCTCCACCGCCTCCCTGGCTTCCGCCTGCGCTGATGGCTGTGCCCTTGCCGGTAATCTGTATGTAAGAATTATTGTCGCAGTCGATGCCTTCCTCCGGTCCGCCTGCCGAAGTGTAGGTAAGGACGGTTCCGTCTCCTATTTGTATGGCCCCGCTGCTGCCATAGTTACTGTCGATAGCATCGTTGCCGTTGCTGTAACAGACAGTGATGCCTCCGTCGAAACGTATGCAGCCTGCCGTGTTGATGCAGTCGTCGTAACACTTGAAGTACAGCCTTCCGCCATTGATTGCCACAGATGACGTGCTCTTGAGTTTGCTCTCCATGCCTTCCGCCCCGTTCTGCGTGGTGTTGACAACACATTCGCCTCCGTTGACAGTGATGGCGCCTTGTGCCTTGATGGCCTTGGCCGACGATGTACTCAGGTATTTGGCTCCGCTTGTCTTGACGGTGAGGTTCGGACCTTCGGTGTCGCTCTTGCCAATGACAAGTGTACCGTCGCTCTTGATGCCTTTGCCTCCTGCACCGGACATGGTGATGGTGATGTCGCCTCCCTGCAGGTCGATGCTGCCGTCGCAGGTCAAGCCCTTGGCGGTGGAGTAGTTGCTTGTAGTGCCTGTGCCTGCTCCGCTGTTGGTGATATTGATTGTGCCTCCGAGTGTCTGCAGCACACTGTTGCAGGAGATAGCCTTGGCGGCTGCGCCTGTACAGTCGATGGTGATGTCGCCTCCGGCTATGGTGATGTCCGCATCGCCCTTTATGCCTGTTGCCGTTGCGAACTTGCTTCCGGACGCTGCCACCGAACCGCTATCGGTGATGGTGCCATCCTTGTAGCGCGATGTGTAGTCGCTTACGGTAAAAGTATATGCAGTGGTTCCTCTGGTGTAGGACGCCGTGTTGATGTAATAATAGACGGTTGGCGTGGTTTCTGTTGGGCTATTCACTGCAGATGTTAGTATGGCATAGGTCTTTCCGCTGCCTCCTTTGCCTCCTCCGGAACGGGTGTAGTCGTCGCTGGCAAAGTAGAATGTCCCGTCGGGCACTTCGTCGAAGTCGTAATAATAGAACGTTTGTGTGGTCTGCCCTGTGGCCGAGACGGTGATTGTGTTGGTGAGTTGGTCTATTTTGGTGCCGCTCGATGTGTAGAGATAAACGACTTGTTTCCAATGTGTGCTGTTCGATGAACTTAGGGCGACACAGATGCGATAGACAGTTTCCTGGTCGCCTTCCTCGCCGCCGCTGCCGTCTCCGCTTTCCGAGCCGCTGACTTCGACGTTGCGCGACAGGTCGAGTGCTGCGCCAGAGCCGTGGGCTTGGATGTTTATGACGGGCTTTGTGTCTCCTTCACTGATGTTGAGATTGCCGTCGGCGCTGATTCCTTTACCTGCTTCGGCTGTATTGTTGACGACGATTGTGCTGCCTGTGATGTCGATGTTGCCGGCTGCTTTGATGGCGACGACGTAGCCCGGGTCGTTGTTTTCCACGATGTATTGTCCGCTTTGGTTTATGGTGATGTTGCCACCGCTGATGGTCAGGTTGTCTTTACTCTTGATGGCTTTGCTGCCGTCGCCTGTGGTGTTGATGTTGATGGTGCCGCCAGTGATGGTGAGGAGGCTGTCGCTTTTGATGCCGTCGACGCCTCTTTCGGTGACACTGATGTCGAGTGTTCCGTCTCGGAGCATTATTTGTCCGTCGTAATCATCGCCTTCGCCGGTTGCTTCCACTTGTATGCCATCGCCTTTCACGCCGCTGATGTTGACTGTGCTGCCGTTCATTTTGAAGTATTGGCCGGCGTGTATGCCGTCTTTTTCTGCTCCGCTGACGGTGATGCTGCCTGTGGAACTCTTGACGAGCATGTATTCTTTTGTTTTGATGGCATGTGTGTTGTTGCCTTTGACGTTAAGTGTTCCGCCCTTGCTGACCTCGAGATGTCCTTTGCAATAGAGGGCTGCTTTTTGTCCGAGGCTGTCTGGTGTGTCTTCCAGGTAGTTGTTTGTGCCTTCGAGCAGTTCGAGGGCGATGCGTTTTCCGCACTTGATGTCGAGTGCTGCGCCGTTGGTGCTTTTCAGGCTGACGCCGGCAAGGCGGATGCAGGCCTTGTAGTCTCCGTTGTAGGTGAAACTGCCTGTGGTGCTTTCTCCGCTGAGGACGAAGCACATTTCGCGGTCGGTGTTGGTGTTTGTTATGGTGACTGCGGCGCCGTCTGTCTGTGTGGTGATGCCTTCGACGTTCTGCGGGGTGACGGTTGCCGCACTTCCATTATAGGTGATGTAGAGTGTATCGGTGATGTTTTGTACGGTTTCATCGGGTTTTTCGAACGTGATGCTGTCCACTTCGTTCACGTCGATTATGGTGTCGCCTATGGTTATTTTGTTGTTTTCCAGAAGCATTTCTCTGATGTCGTACTTGACGTAGATGCCATTCTTCCAGAAGTAAAAACCTACGAACTCTTCGGCCGACAATGCCAATAGACCTATGGTCATGCAAAAGGCCATTATGTATCTGTACTTTTTCATAAACCTAAGTTTTTTCGAACAACTGTTTTCGTCTACAAAATTCTAATTTATTTTTTTTAATTACAAAATTATTTATCGGTTTTATTGCTTAAGTTCATGAAACAGTGCCCTATAGATGACAAAATAGAAAGGTTAACCATTCTGCCCGGAAAGGTTAAGCATTATGGGCAATTAGGTTAAGCATTCTTTCGATAATGCTTAACCTTTTTTTCGTGTCTAGCCTGCGGCTTTGTTTGGAGGGGCGGAGAAAATGGGTTTTACTCGTTAAAAAAGTTTGTCGTTTCGTTGTATTATTTCTTCTTTCTCTCTACCTTTGTGGCGAAGTCTGACATTACATGATGAAAAACTTGAAATACCTTTTTCTGCTTCTGCTTGTGGCTTCGTGTGCCTCGCAACGGCCCGTGCGACGCTCTGTGCGCCATGCCGACGCCATGCCGGCACTGCCCTACGGGGTGCAGCAGACGGTGGTCGGCGTGCAACAGGAGAAGGCGGAGGAGAAAGAACCCGTAGTCTATGCCAGGCCGCCCGTCTCGCAGGTGGAGTACGCACCGCAGGGAACGTGGCAATATGCAAAGCAAATGGCACTCGACACGCTGTGCCTGTCGTCGCTCTTCGAGACGTCTCAACTGGGACTCTACGTGTATGATCTGACCGACAACAAGCCCCTCTATGCCGTCAACGCCGCCCACAGAATGAGACCTGCCTCGTGCCAGAAACTCGTCACCGCCATCACGGCTCTGCACTTCCTGAAGGGCAACTATCAGTTCCAGACAGATTTCCGCATCACCGGCAAGGTGACAAAAGGCGTACTGCAGGGCGACCTCATCGTGGTAGGCGGCATGGACCCCATGGTCAGCACAGACGAACTCACCGTGGCAGCACGACAGATACGACAACGACACGGCATCAAAAGCATAGCAGGCTCGGTGGTTCTCGACCTCACCATGAGGGAAGACACACCATACGGCTGGGGATGGTGTTGGGACGACGACTACGGCCCGCTCTCCGCACTGCTTGCTGATGGCAAAGACTGCTTCAAGCAAAAATGGATCGAGGCACTCGGAAAAGCCAACATCAAGTGCGACACCGCCTTCACCATAAAGGTGCACAACCCGAAAACCACAGCCTCAAAAAACACTCCGGCAAGCACCTCCGTCTATTCCATACAACATAATATAGACGAACTGCTCGACCCTATGATGAAAAAGAGCGACAACATCTATGCCGAATGTCTGTTCTACCAGACAGCAGCCACCGTCGGAAAGAAAGGAGCAGGCCAGAAAGAAGCAGCACAACGCACGGCAGAACTGATGGAACAAATAGGCCTGCAGCCCGAACAATACAAAGTGGCCGACGGCAGCGGGCTGTCGCTCTACAACTATGCATCTGCCGAAATGCTCGTCGCCATGCTCCGATATGCCTGGCATACAGAACACATACACAAACAACTGCTGCCCTCACTACCCATATCAGGCTTCGACGGCACACTGAAAAAACGCATGATAGGCACACCGGCCGAAGGCAATGTGCGGGCAAAAACAGGCAGCATGAGCGGCATAGCATCGCTGGCAGGATACATCACCGCCAGCAACGGACACGTACTCGCCTTCGCCATCATCAACCAAGGCGTGGCACCACTCTCCACAGGACGTGCCTTCCAAGACAACGTCTGCATAGAACTCAGTAAATAATGTATAACAAATAAAACATTACCACTATGAAAACCATCCTAACAACACTGGCTCTCGCCATCGCAATGCCCATGATGGCACAAGACATGAACGACGGAAAAACCTGTCAAGACTGGAAAAAAGAGTATGAAAACCAAGTGACAAAACTCAAAAGCGAACTCTCCATACTGAAGAAAAACGCTAAAACAAACAAAAACTCCAACATCAAAGCAGAAATAAAAAAGAAAGATGCCGAACTGAAGAAAGCAAAAAACAACCTGAAAGTCGCAAAGAAAGCAGCATCACTCGAGAAGAAAGCCGACAAAAACTTCAGTAAAGCACAAAGCGCAAACATCAAGATAGAAGAAAAAAACGCCAAGATAAACAACAAACTTACAAAGGCAAAAGCAAAACAAACAAAGGCAGAAAACAAAGTAACAAAAGCCCTTTCAAACCTTCAAAAAGAGAAACAAAACCTGGAAAGCATAAAGAAAGACATTGAAATACTGCAGAACAATCTGGAAAGTCTGCAGGCAGAAGCCGATAATGCCAAGGAAGTTCTGGATAACACAAAGAGCAAAAAGGACGAAGCAAAACGGCTGCTCATTGAAGGCTTCAGTAAGTAATTAAAAAAATACACAGTAGAAGTTTGATATTTTCCTACAGGTATTTCATAAACTATCTATAGGAAACTATCAAACTTCTACTGCCAAAATAGAGAAAAAGCACTACCTGAGGTTCTTGTCCGACAGGTGCCAAAGCACGATACCTGCTGCCACACTGACATTAAGGCTGTGCTTCGTTCCCCACTGAGGTATCTCTATGCAGCCATCGCAACAGTCCACAATGTGCTGTTGCACACCCTTTACTTCGTTGCCAAGCACTATGGCATAGCGTTTTCCCTCTTCCTTTCGGAAGTCATGCAAGAGCCTGCTGCCCTCGCATTGCTCTACTGCCAGGAGTGTGTAGCCTTGCTTTCGGAGGTAATCGACAGCCTCTTCCGTCTCTTTAAAGTAACGCCAACTAACACTTTCCTCTGCCCCGAGTGCCGTTTTGTGTATCTCCGGATGAGGAGGTTGAGCAGTGATGCCGCACAAAAGCACTTCCTCTATGCAGAAAGCATCGCTCGTTCGGAACACGCTGCCTACGTTGTGCAGGCTCCTTACGTGGTCCAATACTACTGCTATGGGTTGCTTTTCTGTCTGGCGAAACTCGCCGAGTGTGAGCCTGCCCATTTCGGTTACCTTCAACTTCCTCATGCTTTTCTGTTTTGTTTGTGTGGCTGCAAAATTAACAAATAATGTTAATAACTGTGTTAATAACTTCCTATTTATTAACATCGGTGATATAAAAAAGTCGTCTTTCTTCAGTTTTTCAACAATTATGAAATGTTATAAAAATACTTTCAACCTAAAAAATTGGACTTATCAAGGCTTCTTTTTGAGGAAATTTATTAACTTTGCATGTTGTTAACATGAGTTGAAAACTTTCTTCTCTGCTGTGGCGAACTTCTTTTATATTAAAGAATATGGGGCTAAAGGCAGTGGTTGATAAGGGGTGTATAAGGGTTGATTTGGTGTTGACAACTTGGATGATGTGAAAATGGGTTGTGGAGTTATCAACTTATCAACCGCATATCATCATCATCATAAATTCTTATTTTAAATATATATATAAATTATATAATGATATATGATGGTTGATAACAGTTGGAAGGCTGCGGGCTACGTGACGGAGGCTGTTCCTGAGGGGACGGACTTGAAGGCTGAGATACGCCGTATGTGCAAGGAGAAGAATGCTGTCATCATGGCGCACTACTATACGGAGGGTGTGATTCAGGATGTGGCGGACTTTGTGGGCGACAGTCTTGCTTTGGCTCAGCAGGCGGCTCGTACGGAGGCGGACATCATTGTGATGTGTGGTGTTCACTTTATGGGTGAGACGAACAAGATTCTTTGCCCTGAGAAGAAGGTGCTTGTGCCGGACCTGAATGCCACTTGTTCGCTGGCGGAGAGTTGTCCTGCCGGTGAGTTTGAGGCGTTCGTGAAGGCGCATCCCGGCCATACGGTCATTAGTTATGTGAACACTACGGCTGCCACGAAGGCTCTGACGGACATTGTTGTCACCAGTGGCAACGCTATGAAGATAGTGAATGCCTTGCCCAAGGAGGAGAAGATTGTGTTTGGTCCGGACCGTAATCTTGGTGGTTACATCAATGCTGCTACGGGCCGGGACATGGTTCTCTGGAACGGTGCTTGCCATGTTCACGAGAAGTTCAGCCTGGAGGGCATACTGAAGTTGAAGCAGGAGCACCCAGACGCCAAGGTTCTTGTGCATCCGGAGTGTAAGGAATCGGTGGTGAAGGTGGCCGACAAGGTGGGCAGCACGGCGGTTCTTCTCGAGTTCTGTCAGGAGGACAGTGCTACGGAGTTTATTGTGGTGACGGAGAGTGGCATTCTGCACAAGATGCGTCAGGCGTGTCCGCAGAAGACCTTCTTGCCTGCTCCGCCCGAGGATAACTGCGGTGGCTGCAATGAGTGTGACTACATGAGGCTCATCACTCTGGAGAAACTCTACAACTGTCTGAAGTACGAATGGCCTGAAATAGAGGTCGATGCACAGGTGGCGGAGAAGGCTGTGAAGTGCATCAACCGTATGCTTGAAATGAGTAAGTAGGAGAACACTGCTGTGCAGGTGAAAATAAAGGTTAACCATTATTGAAAGAATGGTTAACCTTTTCTTGTATAATGGTTAAGGTTTTTGGCAATAATGCTTAACCATTATTTAGGGCTATGTCTTTAGTGTGCCTCGAGCCAGTTTGCGCCCCATCCGCAGTCGGCAATGAGAGGCACCCGCAGTTGTGCGGCGGCTTGCATTTCTTCTATCACGAGGCTTTGCAGTCTCTCTTTCTCTTCTGGCACGACGGAGAAGTTGAGTTCGTCGTGAACCTGCAGCATCATCTTCGACTGGAAGGCTTCCTGCTTCATGCGACGGCCTATGCGTATCATGGCTATCTTAATGATGTCGGCAGCACTGCCCTGTATGGGAGCGTTGATGGCATTGCGTTCGGCATAGGCACGCACCACGGCGTTGCCCGAGTTGATGTCGGGCAGTTGGCAACGACGCCCGAAGATGGTCTCCGTATAATCCTTGTCGCGAGCCATTTCAATGCTCTTGTCCATGTAGGCCTTCACGCCCGGATAGGTCTCGAAGTAACCGTCTATGAGTTGCTTGGCTTCGGTTCTCGACACACCCATCCTTTCTGCCAGACCGAAGGCGCTGATGCCGTAGATGATGCCGAAGTTGGCTGTCTTGGCTTTCCGGCGTTCGTCCGAAGTCACCTCCTCAAGCGGTTTCTTGAAAATCTTTGCAGCCGTGGCAGCATGTATGTCGTTGCCTTGCACGAAAGCCTCAATGAGATTGGTGTCCTGGCTTAGGTGAGCCATGATGCGAAGTTCAATCTGACTGTAGTCGGCACTGAAGAAGAGTTGTCCCGGATAAGGGATGAAAGCCTTTCGCACCTCCTTGCCTTGGGCATCGCGCACCGGTATGTTCTGCAGATTGGGGTTCGACGACGACAGACGGCCCGTGGCGGTAACGGTCTGATTGAACGACGTATGTATGTGTCCCGTCTGCGGATTGATGAGTTGCGGCAAGGCATCGATGTACGTGCTCAACAGTTTTTTCACACCACGGTAGTCCAGTATCTTTCCCACAACAGGGTGTTTGCGCTGCAAAGCCTCCAGAACCTCCTCGTTGGTCACGTACTGCCCCTTCTTCGTCTTCTTCGCCTTTGGGTCGAGAGCCAGGCGTTCGAAGAGCACTTCGCCCACCTGCTTGGGGCTGGAGATGTTGAATTCCGTGCCGGCAAGGCTGTGTATCTCTGCCTCCAGTTCAAGCATCTGTTGCGTAAAGAGGCGGCTCGTCTCCTTCAATCCCTCAGTGTCTATCATCACACCCGCCTCCTCCATTTCCGCAAGCACAGGCATCAATGGCATCTCTATCTCGCAGAAAAGCGTCCACAGACCTTCCTCTTTCAATTGTTTCTCAAAGAAAACTTTCAGTTCACCAATGTCATTGCAGCCGTAAACGCTCAGCAGATAGTCAAGATGGTGGCGCATCTCCGGATGGAGAAGATAGTGGGCAATCTCCGTATCGAACATAGGTTTTGAAGTCAACCCCTGAGCCTTCAGTTCCTTCCACTGCGCCTTCAGGTTGTGCCCCACCACCATACCGTCGTCCATCACCATCATCTCTGCGGCAGAACCACTGTCAGCTTTCACCTCAGCCACAGGCACATCGCTCGCAGAGGTCTGCATAGGCATATCGAAAAGACTCAGTTGAGTGGAGCCGTCGCTGTACGTTTTTGCCGTTTCCTTTGGTGCAGGCGCAGGTTTGGCACTGCTCGTCTTGCTCAGCAACTGGCGAAATTCCAGCCTTTTGTACAGTTCGTTCAGTCTTTCGTAGTCGGGCTCCTGAATCTTCAGTGCATCCATATCGAGCCTGATGGGTACCTCTGTGCAGATAGTGGCCAGCCATTTGCTCTGACGTATCTGTTCCACATTAGCCTCCACCTTCGCCTTGAGCGCACCCTTCAACTTGTCCGTCGAAGCCAAAAGACCTTCTATGCTGCCAAACTCCTCAACGAGTTTTTGTGCCGTCTTCTCCCCTACTCCCGGACAACCCGGTATGTTGTCCACAGCATCGCCCATCAATCCGAGCATATCGATGACCTGAAGCGGCGAATCAAGTCCCCACTTCCGTTTCACTTCCTCAACCCCAAGAATCTCCGCCTCATTGCTCTTGCCCAAACCGGGACGGTAGATCCGTACACAAGGCGTAACAAGTTGGCCATAATCCTTGTCCGGAGTCATCATATAGGTCTCAATGCCCATCGAATCAGCCTGGCGCGAAAGTGTTCCTATCACATCGTCTGCCTCATAACCCTGCACCTCGAGCACCGGAATGTTACGCGCCTTCAAGATATCCTTGATGATTGGCACCGCAAAACGTATGGCTTCCGGCGTCTCTTCGCGTTGTGCTTTATACAAAGGGTATGCCTCGTGGCGGAAAGTAGGCCCGTGAGGATCGAATGCCACCCCAAGATGTGTGGGCTGACCCTTAGTCATTACCTCGTCGAGGGTATTGACAAAACCCAGAATTGCCGAAGTGTTTTCTCCTTTTGAATTGATGCGTGGGTTCTTGATAAAGGCATAATAAGCACGATAAATAAGTGCATATGCGTCGAGTAAATAGAGTTTCTGCATCGTTTCCTTTCTTTTTATTTGGTAAAATTAAAGAAAAAATATGAAAGATGCGCTTTTTTATGTAATTTTGCAGCCTAAAGATTATATAAATGGAGGTACTGGAACAAATCAAGGCACCTGTTTCTGCCGAAATGGAACAGTTCAACGAAGTATTCCGGCAGACGCTTTGCAGCGACAATGTTATGCTGCAAAAGGCAGTGGAACACCTCATGAAAGCACCCGGAAAGCAAGTCCGTCCGATGCTTGTGATGTTGGCTGCTCGCACGGTTGGAAAGGTAAACGACCAGGTTATCCGTGTTGCGCTTGCTTTGGAGATGCTCCATACGGCTTCTCTTGTTCACGACGATGTGGTGGACGAAAGTGATCGTCGCCGTGGATTGCCTTCGATTAGTGCTTTACTCTCCAACCAGGTTGCTGTTCTTGCCGGTGATTTCATTTTGAGCAAGGCGCTGGAGTGTGCTGCTCAGACAAACGATTTGCGCATTGTGCAACACATATCCAGGCTTGGCCAAACGCTTGCCGAGGGCGAACTGCTGCAACTTGAGAGCCAGGACTCTGTGGAACTTTCGGAATCGGCTTACTTCGACATCATCAGCCGAAAGACTGCCAGTTTGTTTTCCGTCAGTGCGCGGCTTGGTGTGCTTGCGGCCGGTGGTTCGGAGGCAGAGGCGGAGCGCATGGCGCAGTTCGGCAAACTCATAGGCATCTGCTTCCAGTTGCGCGACGATGTATTCGATTATGGCACGGCGGAGGTGGGGAAACCGGTCTGCAGCGATATGCGTGAGGGCAAACTCACTTTGCCTGTTATTTATGCGCTCAACCATTCGGACGAGGCTTCGTCGTTCCGTGAGACTGCTTTGAAGGTGCGTCGTGGCGAGGCAACGCAGGAGGAGATTCGCCAACTGATGGACTTTGCTGTGCAAGAGGGTGGTCTGGATTATGCTGTTTGGCACATGAAGGACATGCAGGGCATGGCCGACGGACTTATTCCGGAGGACATCGACGGGCAGATTGGTGATGCTCTCCATCTGTTGGCTTCTTTTGTGGCAGACAGAACGCTGTGATTTCCAACAATGTTATAGGCAGGTTTGCGCCTTCTCCGACGGGGAGGATGCACTTGGGCAACGTGTTTTGTGCCTTGCTTTCGTGGCTTTCTGCCAGGAGCAAGGGCGGGCGTTGGCTTTTGCGCATTGAGGACCTCGACCCCGACCGCTCGCGCAAGGCGTTTGCCGAGCAACTGCAGGACGACCTGCTATGGCTTGGTCTGCCGTGGGACGGCGACATCATCTGGCAGAGCGAACGCCACGATATCTATCTGCAATACCTGGAGAAACTGGAGAAGGACGGGCTTACCTATCCGTGTTTCTGCACCCGTGCTGACATTATGGCTACGCAGGCTCCGCATGAAAGCGACGGACGCATCGTCTATGCGGGTACTTGCAGGGGCAGATTGCTCGATGAAACCGACAAAAACAGGGCGTCTGCCGTCCGTCTTATCGTGCCCGATTGCGACATCACCTTCTGCGACGGACACTATGGACCTCAGTGCATCAACCTTGCCCGCCACTGTGGCGACTATATTCTGCGACGCAAGGATGGTGCATGGGCTTATCAACTTGCTGTGGTTCTGGACGATGCGTTGATGGGCGTGACGGAGGTTGTTCGTGGCAGAGACCTTCTGCTCAGCACTCCGCAGCAGTTGCATCTCTACCGGACACTGGGCTTCGACGAGCCGACATTCTGCCATCATCCTCTGTTGACAAACGAGGCGGGGCAGCGACTCTGCAAGCGCGACCTCTCGCTCGACCTGGGATGTCTGCGCCAGAAACACAAAAATGCCGATGAAATCGTAGGTTTTCTCGCCTATCTGGCCGGTATTCTGCCCGAGCCGACCCCTACCCTTCCCCAAGACCTTCTGCCCCTTTTCGACTGGCAGAAAGTACCCCTCGACGACATCACTGCAAGCCTCTGAAAATAATGGTTAACCTTTCTGCCGATAATGCTTAACCATTATTGCCAAAACCCTTAACCATTCTGCCCGGAATGGTTAACCTATTTTTCCAACAACCCAGTGGATGCAAAAAAGGGAACCGCCCGTGGCGACTCCCTTTCGTTTGGTATAGGTGGATTTACGTAGCGTTATGTCAGTCCGACATCACAGCCTTTTTCCCCATTATTTGAGTACGTATCTGACGGCTTTATAGAGGAAGAAAAGTTCAACGGCTGCGATGGCTCCCCAGAAGAGAGTTGGAACGATTTCGGGAACCATCACCGAAGTGATGAAGCAAATCAGCGGTGCAACCACAGGCAAAAACGGCATCTGCCAGCACTCCAGCGCCATCATCGTGAACGGAACCGCGTGACACAGAATCAGCAGCAGTACAACAACGCTGCAAACAAAGTAAACGATGTACAACACGCTGAGAACTTTCCATAAATTTGTTGCTTTCATAAGAAATAAAATTAAGGGTGAGTATTAAAAACATTCTACATAAATAACGAAACTTCTGCCACCATTATTATCCCCTTAACATTTTTAAAGAAAAAAAACGCCCACCCTGCTATCTGAAAAAGAGCAGGATGGGGTTTAATATACTACAAGCATTCAGTCTGCAAACTTGCCGGTGGCGAACATCTTCGCACAGGGCATTGTCAGGCAGACAAGGCTATGCTTTCGTTAGTCAGCAAGTTTTGCGCTGATGAACTCACGGTTCAGGCGGGCAATGTTGCTGATGGTCTCGCACTTGGGGCACACGGCTTCGCAGGCACGGGTGTTGGTGCAGTTGCCGAAGCCCAGTTCGTCCATCTTGGCCACCATAGCCTTTGCACGTCGTGCAGCCTCTGCCTTGCCCTGGGGAAGCAGAGCAAGTTGGCTCACCTTGGAACTTACGAAGAGCATGGCAGAACCGTTCTTGCAGGCTGCAACGCAAGCACCGCAACCGATGCAGCTGGCGCAGTCCATAGCCTCGTCGGCATCATCCTTCGGGATGAGAATGGCATTGGCATCCTGAGCCTGGCCGGTGCGAACAGTCGTATAACCGCCTGCCTGCATAATCTTATCGAAGGCATTGCGGTCCACCATGCAGTCCTTGATGACAGGGAAACCGGCAGAACGCCAGGGTTCTACGGTGATAGTCTCGCCGTCCTTGAACTTACGCATGTACAACTGGCAGGTTGTGGCACCACGCTCCGTCTTGCCATGAGGCGTACCGTTGATGTAGAGCGAGCACATGCCGCAGATACCTTCGCGGCAATCGTGGTCGAAGACGAAAGGCTCCTTGCCCTCGCTTATGAGTTCCTCGTTCATAATGTCGAGCGCCTCAAGGAAAGAGGTGTCGTCGGGAATGTTCTTCAACTCGTGTGTGTCGAAGTGACCCTTTTCCTTAGGGCCGTTCTGCTTCCAGAACTTAATTGTAACAGATATATTCTTTGCCATGACTAATTCTTGTAATTACGTGTCTGAACCTTGATTGCTTCATACTTGAGGGGTTCCTTTATGAGTTCGGGAGCCTTGTCGTCGCTGCCCTGATAATCCCAGCAGCCAACGTAGAAGAAGTTCTCGTCGTCGCGCTTTGCCTCGCCTTCCTCTGTCTGATGCTCCTCGCGGAAGTGGCCGCCGCAACTCTCCTCACGGTGCAAAGCATCGTAAGCCACAAGTTCGCCCATCAGGATGAAGTCGCGAAGGTGGATAGCCTTGTCGAGTTCAACATTGAGACCTTCCTTAGAACCGGGAATAAACAAGTTGGTGTCGAACTCCTTACGAAGTTCTTTCAGCAACTTCAGGCCTTCCTCCAAGCCTTCCTTCGTGCGGCCCATGCCGACATGCTCCCACATGATGTGGCCGAGTTCCTTGTGGATGGAGTCAACACTGCGCTTACCCTTGATGCTCATCAGGCGGTCAATCTCCTTCTCGACAGCCTTCTCTGCCTCGGCAAACTCAGGCATATCGGTGGACAGACGCGGCCAGATGTTCTGGTCGGCAAGGTAGTTCTGTATGGTATAAGGCAGTACGAAGTAACCGTCGGCCAAGCCTTGCATGAGTGCAGAAGCACCAAGACGGTTGGCACCATGGTCGGAGAAGTTACACTCACCGATGGCGAAAAGACCGGGAATAGTAGTCTGAAGTTCGTAGTCAACCCAAACACCGCCCATGGTATAGTGGATGGCGGGGAAGATCATCATCGGGTGGTAATAGTCAACACCATTCTTCGTGCAAGCCTTCTCGCCCGGATTGACGTCGGTAATCTCCTCATACATATCGAAGAGGTTGCCGTAGCGCTGAAGGATTTCGTCGATACCCAGACGCTGAATACTCTCGCTGAAGTCGAGGAACACGGCAAGACCGGTGTTGTTCACACCAAAGCCCTTGTCGCAACGTTCCTTCGCTGCGCGAGATGCAACGTCACGGGGAACAAGGTTGCCGAAAGCAGGATAACGGCGCTCCAGGTAGTAGTCGCGGTCCTCTTCGGGAATCTCATAACCCTGCTTTGTGCCAGCCTGCAATGCCTTTGCGTCTTCCAACTTCTTCGGAACCCAGATACGGCCATCGTTACGCAACGATTCGGACATAAGAGTCAACTTAGACTGCTTGTCGCCATGAACAGGAATACAAGTGGGGTGAATCTGAACGTAAGAAGGATTAGCCATCATGGCACCCTTGCGGAAGCACTGAATAGCAGCCGTGCAGTTACAACCCATAGCATTTGTAGAAAGGAAGTAAGCATTGCCATAGCCACCGGTTGCAATAACAACAGCATTTGCGCTGAAGCGTTCCAACTTGCCGGTTACAAGATTCTTGGCAATGATACCACGGGCTCTGCCGTCAACAACAACGACGTCTTCCATCTCATAACGGGTAAAGAGTTTTACCTTGCCACGCTGAACTTCCTTGCTCAAAGAAGAGTAAGCACCGAGAAGCAACTGCTGGCCGGTCTGACCTTTAGCATAGAAGGTACGGCTTACCTGTGCACCACCGAAAGAACGGTTTGCCAGCATGCCGCCATATTCGCGAGCAAAGGGAACGCCTTGTGCCACACATTGGTCGATGATGTCGTTGCTCACTTCTGCCAAACGATAGACGTTTGCTTCACGAGCACGGTAGTCACCGCCTTTCACAGTGTCGTAGAAGAGGCGATAAACGGAGTCGCCGTCGTTCTGATAGTTCTTTGCGGCATTGATACCACCCTGTGCTGCAATGGAGTGTGCACGGCGGGGGCTGTCCTGAATGCAGAAGTTATATACGTTGAAGCCCATTTCGGCAAGCGAAGCGGCTGCACTGGCACCTGCCAGACCGGTGCCGACAACGATGACGTCGAGTTTAAGTTTGTTCTTGGGGTTCACCAGGCGTTGGTGTGCCTTGTAGTTGGACCATTTCTCTGCTATTGGTCCTTCGGGGATTTTGGAATCTATTGTCTTTGCCATGATTTTGGTAGATTATAGATTAATGGATTAGTTTAGTTATATAATTAGCAAAGGCCACCTGCATGGCAAGCGTTGGCAACATTGACAACATCGTTGAAGTCGCAGGGACGATAGCCGAAGCAGTATGCAACGGCAACGGCGGCGAACATCAGGATAATGATGGTGGATACGATGCAACTGATGGCACGCCAGCGGTTGAACCATACTTTGCCACTCCAGCCGAGGGTTTGCATTGAACTCCACAAACCGTGGTTGAGGTGCATCCAAAGGGCAGCAAGCCAAACGAGATAGATGACGGTGTAGCATGGGCAGGAGAAGGTTTCTGCTATCCAGTACACGCCGTTTGTTGCGAGTTCGTGGTTGCCTGTGCATGGCACGAGTTCAACGAGCATCATCTTTGCCCAGAAGTTGTAGAGGTGAAGTCCCATGCCAAGGATGACGATGATGCCGAGGACAAGCATGTTTTGGCTGGCCCATTCTACTTTCTTGGGCTTGCTGGTCACTGCGTAGCGGTCTGTGCCGCGTGCTTTCCAGTTCTGGAATGTCAGCCAGAAGGCGAAGATGAAGTGCAGAACCACAAGACCTGCCAGGCCGACTGTTGCTGCCACGGCATACCAGTTGGCACCCAAGAAGCCACAAATCATGTTGTAGCCTTCGGCACTGATAAGAGCCACTACGTTCATTGACGCGTGGAACAGCAGGAAGAGAATCAGGGCGATGCCGGTTAAGGACATCACAACTTTCCTGCCGATTGATGAATTAATTAACCACATAGAAAAATTGAATTAAGTTATATTTAGTGTTACTTTTCTTCGCGTACGTACCTATTTTAGGGTATATGTCGAAGGCAAAAGTACACAAAAAAGGTTAAATGAGCAACTTTTTTAAGGAAATGTTGGCAGAAATGCCTACTTTTGTACGTTATTTTGATGAGCCTAAGAACGAATGGAATACAAATACGACGTAATTGTTGTTGGTGCCGGCCATGCCGGATGTGAGGCTGCTGCGGCTGCTGCGAGGTTGGGTGCGAGGACGTGTCTCATTACGATGGACATGAACAAGATTGCCCAAATGAGTTGTAATCCTGCCATTGGTGGCATTGCCAAAGGGCAGATTGTTCGCGAGATTGATGCTTTGGGCGGCCACACAGGTGAGGTGACGGATGCCACAGCCATACAGTTCCGTATGTTGAACCGTTCGAAGGGGCCTGCCATGTGGAGTCCCAGGGCGCAGTGCGACAGGGCAAAATTCATTTGGGCCTGGCGTGAAATCCTCGAGAATACGGAGAATCTCTCTATCTGGCAAGACCAGGTTGTGGAACTGCTCACGGAGGAAACGAAAACTTCACTGCAGAAGTTGCCGAACTTCACTGCAGAAGTTGCCAAACTTCACGTGTGTGGTTTGCGAACCATACAGGGGGTTGTTTTCAAGGCACCTTGTGTGGTGATTACTGCCGGCACGTTTCTCAACGGTCTGATGCACATCGGTCGCACCAGGATTCCCGGTGGCCGTTGTGCCGAACTGCCGAGTCTGTATCTCTCGGAGAGCATTGCTGCCTGTGGTATTACCGTGGACAGAATGAAGACGGGCACGCCTGTCCGTATCGATGGCCGTTCGGTGGACTTTTCTCTCATGCAGCGTCAGGATGGAGAACAAGACTTCCATAAGTTCTCCTACATGGGCGAGCCGCGTATGTTGCCGCAGTTGCCGTGTTGGATTACCTATACAAACGAGCAGGTGCACGACAGGCTTCGGGCTGCCCTACCCGACTCTCCGCTCTACAATGGGCAGATTCAGAGCATCGGTCCACGCTACTGTCCGAGCATCGAAACGAAACTTGTCACTTTTGCCGAACGCACTGAACATCAGTTGTTTCTGGAGCCGGAAGGCGGTTCTACACAGGAGTTTTACCTGAATGGCTTTTCGAGTTCGCTCCCCATCGATGCGCAGATTGAGGCTTTGAAGTTGATTCCGGCTTTCCGCAACCTGCAGATATATCGTCCGGGCTATGCCATAGAATACGATTTCTTCGACCCCACTCAACTTCGCCACTCGCTGGAGTCGAAAGTTGTGGATGGCCTTTTCATGGCCGGCCAGGTGAATGGCACCACGGGCTACGAGGAGGCTGCGGGACAAGGCTTGGTGGCGGGTGTCAATGCGGCACGCAAAGTCGGCGGACAGGAGCCTTTTGTGATGCGCAGAGACGAGTCGTATATCGGGGTCTTGATAGACGACCTTGTGACGAAGGGCGTGGACGAGCCGTACCGTATGTTCACCTCTCGTGCCGAATATCGCATCCTTTTGCGTCAGGACGATGCCGATGCTCGCCTCACGCAGCGCAGTTACGAAATGGGTTTGGCTACGCGAGAGCGTCTCGACCACTGGCTGACGAAGAAGCAGGCCATCGAGGAACTCGAGTCTTTCTGCGCCCAATACAGCGTGAAGGCTGCTTATGTCAACGACGGACTGCAGGCTCTGGGCAGCGAACCCTTGCAGCGTGGCTGCAAACTCATCGACCTGGTGATGCGTCCGCAACTGACGCTTTCCAATCTCGCTCCGCTCATTCCGGCTTTGGCTGCCAAGATGAACAGCATTGCAGACCGTCGCGAGGAAATCGTGGAGGCCGCAGAAGTGCGCATGAAATACAGCGGATACATACGCCGCGAAAAGGAGATTGCCGACAAAATCCAGCGTCTGGAGAACATACGCATCAGGGGGCGTTTCAACTACAACGACATACAGTCGCTCAGCACAGAAGCCCGTCAGAAACTGACTCGCATTGATCCCGAGACAATGGCACAGGCCAGCCGAATTCCAGGCGTAAGCCCCAGCGACATCAATGTGCTGCTGGTGATGATGAACCGTTAAGTTTCACGTGAAACAATCTTACAACATATAGCATAAAACACTGAACATGAGCAAGGAACTGCTACTGAAAAATCTTCGCAACGTACCGGACTTTCCCGTGCCCGGCATACAGTTCAAGGACGTAAGCACGCTGTATAAAGACGCCGAATGTATGAGGGTGATGGTCGACGAACTGTACGAACTCTACAAGGACAAAGGCATCACCAAGGTCGTAGGCATAGAGAGTCGTGGCTTCGTCGTAGGCGCTGCGCTTGCAGTCAGGCTGGGTGCCGGCTTCGTCATGTGTCGCAAACCCGGAAAACTGCCAGCCGAGACGCGGCAGGAAAGCTACATGAAAGAGTACGGCAAGGACACCATTGAGATTCACACCGACGCCATCAACGAGTCGGATGTAGTGCTCCTCCACGACGACCTCCTTGCCACAGGCGGCAGCATGAAGGCGGCCTATAACCTCGTTAAGCAGTTCTGTCCCAAGAATATATACGTCAACTTCATCATCGAACTGACCATCGAAGGCCTGAATGGCAGGGCAGTTTTCGACAAGGACACAGAGGTGACGGCACTCCTGACAATCTGAGTCGAAACACACCCGCAGCCTGTCTCTCGGAAAAGGTTAACCATTATTGGCAAAACCCTTAACCATTCCGGGCGAAAAGGTTAACCATTCTGGCCAAAAACCTTAACCTATTTCAGAGCCGCCCCGAAAGGTGTATCTGAAAATTGCATAACCATTTGGCAATCAAACAAAACCAAACGGAAAAACACGACAATATAAACACAATGGAAAAGACCGGGAAGGATGAACTTCGTGCCTACCTGATGGGCATTGTCAGCAATCTGCCCGACTGTCCGGGCTGCTACCAGTATCTCGACGAGACTGGCACCATCATCTATGTCGGCAAGGCAAAGAACCTGAAACGCCGTGTCTATTCCTATTTTTCCAAAGAACACAACAGCCGAAAGACTGCTATTCTCGTCTCTAAGATACACGATATCAAGTATATAGTAGTCAAGACAGAAGAGGACGCTCTGCTGCTCGAAAACAACCTCATCAAGCAGTGGTCGCCCCGATATAACATACTTCTCAAGGACGGAAAGACTTACCCGAGCATCGTCGTCACCAACGAATACCTGCCACGCATCTTTCAAACTCGCAAAATCATCAAAGGCTTCGGCACATACTTCGGCCCCTATAGTCACATCCCAACCATGCATATGTTGCTGGAACTCATAGGGAAACTCTATCCGCTCCGCCGCTGTCGCGAGTCGATAACAGCAGACTCCATTGCAGCCGGCAAGCACAAAGAGTGCCTCGAATACCATATAAAAAACTGCAAAGCACCATGTGTTCTCCGACAAAGTCGCGACGAATACATGGAATACATTGCAGAAGCAAAAGAAATACTCAAGGGCAATACGGCAGGCATAGAACGCCAAATGCTGCAGAAAATGCAAGAGTGTGCGGCAAAAATGCAGTACGAGGAAGCCGAAACCATCAAGCAGAAATACCTCCTCCTCGAGAATTATCGCAGCCGAAGCGAGGTCGTTTCCAACACACTCCACAACATAGACGTCTTCAACATCGAGAATAACGAGAAGGTAGCCTACATCAATTACCTCCACGTCACAAACGGCTGCATCACACAAGCCTTTACCTTCGAATACGCAAAGCGTATGGAAGAGACCGACGAGGAACTCCTTGCTGCAGGAATTGTAGAGATGCGACAACGCTATAGCAGTGAAAGTAAGGAAGTTATAGTGCCGTTCCCCGTGAAACATTTAGGCGACAATTTGCTCGTTACCGTGCCTCAAAAAGGCGACAAGAAGAAACTTCTGGAACTCTCCAAACTGAATGTCCTTCAATATAAAAAGGATCGTCTCACACAAAGCGACAAACTGAATCCCGAGCAAAAACAGGTGCGTCTCATGAAAGAACTGCAGTCTGCGCTCGGACTCCCTACCCTACCCTTGCGAATTGAATGTTTCGACAACTCCAACATCAGTGGCACGGATGCCGTTGCGGGCTGTGTTGTTTTCCAAAAATGTAAGCCCAGCAAACAGGATTACCGCAAATATAACATAAAAACCGTACAGGGTCCGGACGATTATGCCAGCATGCAGGAAGTCGTTAGGCGCAGATATACCCGTATGATAGAAGAGCAAACGCCTCTGCCCGACTTGATAATTACCGATGGCGGACGTGGACAAATGGAGGTTGTGCGTGCCGTTGTCGAAGACGAACTGCACCTTTCCATACCGATTGCCGGTCTTGCAAAGGACGGAAAGCACCGCACAAACGAACTTCTCTACGGCTTTCCGCCACAAGTTATAGGGCTAAAACTCAATTCGCCACTCTTCAATCTCCTCGCACAGATACAGAACGAAGTCCATCGTTACGCTATAACTTTCCATCGCGACAAACGAAGTAAACGACAAGTGGCAAGCATTCTCGACGAAATACCAGGCATCGGACCCAAAACAAAACAACTCCTGTTGCGCAAATGGCACAGCGTAAAGCGTATCGCCGAAGCCGACGAGACAGAACTTGCTGCTGTAGTTGGTCCGGCAAAGGCAAAGAATTTGAAACAAATGCTTGCACAAAACACCGAAAAATCGTAGATTTGCATATAATATAATGTGATAGAGTAGGGGATAACCCTCGCCGATAAAAGAAAAAAGATGAGAACAGTCATACAACGTGTACAGCGAGCCGACGTGAAAGTCAACGGGTCTGTCGTTTCAAACATTGAGCATGGTTTCCTGATTCTGCTTGGTGTAGAGGCAACGGATACAGAGGAAGATGTTCAATGGCTGTGCCGAAAGGTGCTGGGTCTGCGTGTTTTCGACGACGAAAATGGTGTCATGAACCGCAATATCCTTGACGTCGGCGGCAATATCATCGTTGTCAGTCAGTTCACACTCTATGCCAGTTACAAGAAAGGGAACCGCCCCAGTTGGCTCCGAGCAGCAGGTCATGACCACGCAGTGCCAATGTATGAGCGGTTTATGGAAGTCCTCGGCGAAGGACTTGGCAGGCCGGTTGGCACGGGAGTGTTCGGTGCGGACATGAAAATCGAACTCGTGAACGACGGCCCAGTAACAATATGTATGGACACGAAGAACAAGGAATGATGTGTTTTCCTGTAGATATTCACCCAAAAGCCTTGAAGAAATGACTTTGAACGAAGCACAGAAACGAGTAGATCAGTGGATAAAAACCTATGGTGTCCGCTATTTTAATGAGATGACGAACATGGCCATTTTGACCGAAGAGGTAGGGGAGTTGGCCAGAATTATGGCACGAAAGTATGGCGAACAGTCGTTCAAGGAGGGCGAAAACCAGGACCCTGCCGAGGAGATGGCCGATGTTCTTTGGGTGCTTATCTGCTTGGCAAACCAGACAGGGGTGAACCTGACGGACGCTCTTAAACGTAGTTTCGAGAAGAAAACACAGCGTGACAACACAAGACACAAGAATAACATTAAACTGAAATAAGATGGAATCAACCGAGAAAAGCAAGTATGAGCAGATGCTCTCGCAGTATGATATTGCGCTGAAGGACAGCGATGTGGCAGCAAAGGTTGCTGCTATTGTGGAGAAATGCTTGCCCGAGAATGATACTTTGGCAGTAAAGAAGTTCCTGATGGGCAGCATAGAGTTGACAACTTTGAAGGCGACGGACAGCGACGAGACGGTGCTTGCCTTTACAGAACGCGTTAATAAGTTCGAGGATACCTATCCCGATTTGCCCCATGTTGCCACGATATGTGTGTATCCGTGCTATGCTAAAATTGTGAGTCAGGCACTCGAGGTGGAGGGTGTTGAGGTGGTTTGTGCCAGTGGTGCCTTCCCGTCGTCGCAGGCTTTGATTGAGGTGAAGACGGTGGAGACTGCGTTGGCTTTGAAGGATGGGGCAACGGAGATTGACATTGTGATGAGCGTGGGCAAGTATTTGAGTGGCGATTATGAGACGCTTTGCGATGAGATTGAGGAGTTGAAGGCTGTCTGTGGCGACCGGAAGATGAAGGTTATTCTGGAGACGGGCTTGTTGCCGAGTGCTTCGGACGTTAAGAAGGCCAGCCTTTTGGCAATGTATGCCGGAGCGGATTACATAAAGACGAGCACCGGAAAGGAGGTGCCTGCTGCCACACCCGAAGCAGCTTATGTGATGTGCCAGGCAATAAAGGAGTATTACAACAAGACGGGAATCCAGATTGGCTTCAAGCCTGCGGGCGGAATCAATACTGTACGCGACGCGCTGGTCTATTACACAATAGTGAAAGAGGTGTTGGGCGAGAAGTGGCTCACCAATCAATGGTTCCGTCTTGGCACAAGCAGACTGGCCAATTTGCTGTTGAGCGAGGTGCTGGGCGAAGAGGTGAAGTTCTTTTAATCGTTAGCCCGATTTTGGGGAAGGTGCGAACGGTTGGAACATTTTTGTTGGCCGAATCACGATTTTTCCTTCGCGAGAATCGATTTTTTCCGCACAGATGGTCGGCCGAACGAAAAGAAACGATTCTCAGAGGCTCGTTTTTGACGTAAACGATTGGTGTGGAGAGTTTTAAGCCTGAAAATAGGTAATCGGAAATTTTTCAAAATAGAAAAAGAAATGAAGAAAAAGGTTTTTTTGATGCTTGTAGCAGCCGGAGTGCTGCTCTCATCGTGTGTTGTGAGCAAGAAGAAGTTCGAGACGGCCGAGTTTGGCCGGTTGGCTGCGCTTTATAGCCGCGACAGTTTGGCCGACCTGCTTGGCATAAGTCGCAACGACTGTGCGATGTTCGAGGAGCGTGTCAATGCCTTGATGACCGACACGTCTTTGCTCAAGGGCAGTGTGCGCAACTATCAGGCGTTGCTTGCCAGTGGTCATAATGAGAACAAGAAACTCAATGCCAACCTTGCCCAGAAGATAAGTGAGTTGCAGGACCGCGAGAAGACGATTGCCGAACTGCAGCAGTTGATAGACCAGCAGAACCAGAAGGTGAAGGATTTGCTTGGCAGTGTGAAGGATGCGCTGTTGGGTTTCAGCAGCGACGAGTTGACCATCCGCGAGGAGGGCGGCAAGGTTTATGTGGCCATGAGCGACAAGTTGCTCTTCGAGTCGGGCAAGGCTGTCGTGAACGAGCAGGGTAGGGAGGCACTTGGCAAGTTGGCCGACGTGCTCAACCGCCAGACGGACATCGATGTTTACATTGAGGGCCATACGGACAGCATACCCATCAAGACGGCAGTCTTCAAGGACAACTGGGACCTCAGTGTGATACGTGCCACGAGTGTGGTGCGCATCCTGACGGAAACCTATGGCGTCAATCCGTTGCAGATTCTGCCATGCGGACGAGGAGAGTTCAAGCCGGTGGATGTCAACACGACGCCCGAGGGCAAGGCTCGCAACCGTCGTACGGAAATCATCATGGCTCCGCGTCTCGACAAACTCTTCCAGATGTTGCAGGAGAGCGGCCAGTAAGTAATACGGCTGCCGAGATGTTCAAGAATAGAGGTACACCCTTCCGCCGGGAAAGGTGTACCTTTCTTATCAGAATGCTTAACCATTCCGAGCAGAAAGGTTAACCATTATCGGCAGAAAGGTTTAACCTTTATTTTCAGGGTGCAGTCGGACGTTTCGGCAAGAGGCTTTTTCAGTTCTTTTTTACAGCAAGCGTCTGTATGTCGAAAAAAAAACGTAACTTTGTCCCGATTAAGCATAAAACCACATATATAATATGAAGAGATTCACCATCGCTGCTGCTGCCCTGCTCGTGGGAATGAGCCTTTCGGCACAGTTGCGCTTCGGCAATGCGCCGGAGAGGAACAATACGATGAGCGACCTGGAGAGGAACCTCCAGAAACTCGTGATGGCAAGTGTGATGATAAATAACTTCTACGTGGACAGCGTGGACAGCAAAAAACTCACAGAAGACGCCATAAACGGCATACTTTCCAAACTCGATCCGCACTCCGCCTACACCAATGCGTCCGACACGAAGAAGTTTACCGAACCGCTTGAAGGCTCGTTCGAAGGCATCGGCGTGCAGTTCAACATACTGGAAGACACACTGCTCGTCATACAACCCGTGCCGAAAGGACCCAGCGAGAAAGTAGGCATCCTGGCAGGCGACCGCATTGTCAGCGTGGCAGACACAACCATTGCCGGCGTAAAGATGAGCCGCGAAGAAATCATGCACCGCCTGCGCGGACCGAAAGGCACCGTGGCAAAACTCGGCGTGGTGCGCAGCGGCATCAAGGACACACTGCAGTTCAACGTCGTGCGCGACAAGATTCCCGTCAACTCCGTAGACGCCGCCTACATGGTAACACCAACCATCGGACTCGTGCGCTTCAACAACTTCGGACAGACAACACACAAGGAAGTGGTCGATGCCATTGCCAAACTCCAGAAAGAAGGCATGAAAGACCTCATCATCGACATACAACAGAACTCAGGAGGCTTCCTGCAAGCCGCAGCAGAGATAGCCAGCGAATTCCTCCCCAAAGGCGACATGATAGTCTATACCAAAGGACGCAGCGTGCCCAGCCAGGAGTTCCGCAGCAGAGGAGGCGGCTGCTTCCTGGAGGGTAGAGTAGTGGTCCTCATCGACGAATACAGCGCATCGGCAGCCGAGATACTCTCCGGCGCCATACAAGACCAAGACAGAGGCATCGTGGTGGGCAGGCGATCGTTCGGAAAAGGACTCGTACAGCGACCCTTCGACATGCCCGACGGCAGCATGATACGCCTCACAACCGCCAGATACTACACCCCGAGCGGCAGAAGCATACAGAAACCCTACGAAAAAGGCAAAGGACTCGACTACGCCAAAGACGTCATCAACCGATACAACAAAGGCGAACTCACCAACGCCGACAGCATACACTTCCCCGACTCGCTGCGCTATCAGACACTCCGCAAAGGCAGAACCGTTTACGGAGGCGGAGGCATCATGCCAGACTACTTCGTCCCGCTCGACACCATGCGCTACGCCAAATGCTACAGAGAACTGTCGGCCAAAAGCATCATCATCAATACAAACCTCCGATACATAGACAAAAACCGAAAGAAACTCTCTAAAGCATACCCCACATTCCAACAGTTCAAAGACAACTTCCAAGTGCCACAGGAAGTCATCAACGACATCTTTGCCGAAGGAGAGAAACAGAACATCCGACCAAAAGACGAAGAAGAACGACAAAAAGCCATAGGCAACATACAACTCATCGTCAAAGGACTCGTGGCACGCGACCTCTGGGACATGAGCGAATACTTCGCCATCATCTACCAAGACGACGACGTAGTCAAGAAAGCCGTCGAACTCCTCCAAACAGAATGATAAGTTACACCGCCCAGAACACAACAATGCCCGACATCCAAAAGACAGAGGTGTCGGACTGGCTCAAGCACGTTGCCGCCACCTACGGCAAGGTGGTGGGCGACATCTGCTACATCTTTGTCGACGACGAAACCATCCTCGACGTCAACCGACGCTTTCTCGGACACGACTACTACACAGACCACATAGGCTTCGACTACTCCCAAGGCAACGCCATCGGCGGTGATATCTACATCAGCCTCGACACCGTTCGCACCAACGCCGAACTCTACGATGCCACATTCCGCGAAGAACTCCACCGCATCATCGTGCACGGATTGCTGCACTTGTGCGGCCTTCGCGACAAAACAGACGAGGAAGAAAAACAAATGCACCAGGCCGAAGACGCCGCCCTCGAACGCCTGACAAACAACATACATTAACCCCCATTAACACAAAACCCACAGTGGAAGATTTCGACATAAGAAAGGAAGGACGACAAAAGGAAAAGGACTTCGAGAATGCTCTGCGACCACTCTGCTTCGAAGACTTCAGCGGACAGATGAAAGTGGTGGAGAATCTGCGCATCTTCGTCGAGGCTGCCAAGTACAGAGGCGAGCCCCTTGACCACACTCTCCTGCATGGTCCTCCCGGACTCGGCAAGACAACTTTGTCCAACATCATAGCCAACGAACTCGGTGTGGGCTTCAAACTCACCAGCGGACCTGTGCTGGACAAGCCCGGAGACCTTGCCGGCATACTCACTTCGCTTGACCCGAACGACGTACTTTTCATTGATGAGATACACAGACTCTCGCCCGTTGTGGAGGAATACCTGTACAGCGCGATGGAGGATTACCGTATTGATATCATGATAGACAAGGGGCCGTCGGCACGAAGCATACAGATAGATTTGTCGCCCTTTACGCTTGTTGGTGCCACAACGCGCAGCGGTTTGCTCACTGCCCCCTTGCGTGCCCGTTTTGGCATCAATATGCATTTGGAGTATTACGATGCTGCGACGCTGAAAAAGATTATCATGCGTTCGAGTGCCATTATGGGTGTTCCCATCGATTCGGACGCGGCGGCGGAGATTGCGAGCCGCAGTCGTGGCACGCCACGTATTGCCAATGCCTTGCTTCGCCGTGTGCGTGACTTTGCTCAGGTGAAGGGTAATGGCCGCATCGACCTTGAGATTGCCCGTTTTGCCTTGGAGGCGTTGAACATCGACCGCTATGGTCTGGACGAGATAGACAATAAGATTCTGCTCACCATCATCAACAAGTTCAAGGGCGGCCCTGTGGGTATCGGCACGATTGCCACGGCTATTGGCGAGGATGCTGGTACGGTGGAGGAGGTTTACGAGCCGTTCCTCATCAAGGAAGGCTTTATAAAGCGTACGCCCAGGGGTCGTGAGGTGACGGATTTGGCTTACAAGCATCTGCGCATCAGCAGGGAACCTGTTCAGGGTGACCTTTTCTCGTAAACAGGATAAGTACAGGTTTTATGGTTCTCAACTATATTTGGATTGGTTTTTTTGCCATTGCATTTCTCATTGCTGCAGTGCAACTTTTGCTGGGGAACACGGATGTTTTTCCGGCAATCATGAACAGTACGTTCGACAATGCCAGGACGGCTTTTGAGATTTCGTTGGGCTTGACGGGTGTTTTGTCTCTCTGGATGGGCATTATGAAGATAGGCGAGCGCGGAGGTCTTGTTGACAGTTTGGCGCGTTGGCTGTCTCCTTTGTTGGTCCGCCTGTTCCCTGAGATTCCTGCCGGTCATCCTGTTTTTGGTCATATCTTCATGAATTTCAGTGCCAATATGTTGGGTTTGGACAATGCTGCCACGCCTTTGGGTCTGAAGGCTATGGAGGGTTTGCAGGAACTGAACAGGAAGAAGGATGTGGCCACGAATGCCATGATTATGTTTCTGGTGTTGAACACGAGTGGCTTGACCATCATTCCTGTGGGTGTGATGGTGTATCGTGCGCAGATGGGTGCGGCTCAGCCTACGGATGTCTTTTGCCCCATTCTCATTGCCACGTCGGTTGCTACGCTTGCCGGCATGGTTGTTACGAGTCTTTACCAGCGCATCAATCTCTTCAACCGTGCCATCATGACGTTTGTTCTGGGCATTTGTCTGGTGGTGAGCGCTGTGATATGGCTTTCCACGCAGGTGGATCAGGCGACGATGAACCTGTGGAGTACGGTGGTTGCCAACGTCTTGCTATTCAGCATCATTATGGCTTTCATCGTGTCCGGTGTACGGAAACGGGTGAATGTCTATGAGGCTTTTGTGGAGGGAGCCAAAGGTGGTTTCGAGACGGCGGTGCGCATCATTCCGTATCTGGTTGCCATTCTGGTTGCCATCGGTGTGTTCCGTGCTTCGGGAGCGATGGACTTTATTGTTGGCGGCATAGGCAGGGTGGTGGAACTGTGTGGTGGCAGTGCCGACTATGTGGCAGCCTTGCCGACGGCCATCATGAAGCCTCTTTCCGGCAGTGGTGCGCGGGGCATGATGGTGGACGCCATGCAGCAGTATGGTGCCGACTCCTTTGTGGGCCGTCTCTCTTGTGTGTTCCAGGGAGCCACGGACACGACATTCTACATTCTGGCAGTCTATTTCGGTTCGGTAGGCATACGCCACACGCGCCATGCCGTTGCCGCAGGCCTCATTGCCGACCTCTTCGGCATCATCGCCGCCATGGTCGTTGCCGCCATCTTCTTCGGGTAGGAAAAAGAGGCCCTGTAGCCATGCAAAAATAAAGGTTAACCATTCCGTCAAGAATGGTTAACCTTTCTCGTTAAATACCTTAACCATTATGGCCGGAAAGGTTAACCTAATTGAGTGGAAAGGTTAACCTCTTCGGCGCATGTCTGCTTACTCGGTGGCTTTGAACAAATCCTTGATTCCGCCGATGGAACCGAGCAGATTGGTGGCCTCGTAGGGCATGTAGACGGTCTTCGTCTTGTCGCCTTCGGCCAGTTCCTGCATCATCTGGATGTACTTCTGTGCCAGGAGATAGTTGGCAGGGTTGGTGGACTTGCCCACAGCCTCGGTGATGAGTTCTATGGCCTTAGCCTCTGCCTCCGCCACACGGATGCGAGCCTGTGCCTCACCCTCAGCCTGCAGGATGGCTTCCTGCTTGGCAGCCTCGGCCTTGTTGACGATAGCCGTGCGCTCACCCTCGGAAGCCAGAATCTCGGCCGCCTTCTGTCCCTCCGAAGTCAATATCTGTGCGCGCTTGTTACGCTCGGCCTGCATCTGCTTCTCCATAGCCGTCAGCACACTGTCGGGAGGCGTGATGTCCTGCAACTCAACACGGTTCACCTTCACACCCCACTTGTCTGTAGCGTCGTCGAGTACGGCAGAAAGTTTCTTGTTGATGGTGTCGCGGCTGGTCAGCGTCTCGTCCAGTTCCAGTTCGCCGATGATGTTACGCAGAGTGGTCTGCGTCAACTTCTCGATGGCATTGGGCAAATTGTTGATTTCGTAGGTCGCCTTGAACGGATCCACAATCTGGAAGTAAAGCAAAGCATTGATTTCCGTCTGCACATTGTCCTTTGTGATAACGTTTTGTTTGGGGAAGTCATACACTTGCTCACGCAAATCGATGGTTGTAGAGTACATATAACGCCCATGATTAAGTACCACAATGGACTTGGCACGGTCGATGAATGGAATAATGATGTTGATGCCGGGCTGCAACGTAGCATAGTAACGGCCCAGACGCTCCACAATCTTCGTCTCCGACTGAGGGATAATCACCAAAGCCATCTTGGCAAAGATGATCACGCAAACAACAATTGCAATTAAAATAGAAGTAACCATAGTGTTTGTTGTTAAATATAAGAATTAATAATTATTTGATAGTCTCAACAGTTATGATGGTGCTTTCGCGCGAAACGACACAGACAGTTGTGCCTTCTGCAATGTCGTTCGCCTCGTTTGTAACAGCCTTCCAGATGTCGCCGTCAATCTGTACGCGTCCGAAGGTGTTGGCCTTGACGGTTTCCACCACTCGGCCTTTGCGCCCAATCAGTGCGTCGGCATTGCTCGGACGGTTGGGTTCTCCCTTATGCAGAAAGCGTTGTGCAAAGGGACGCACAAAGAAGAGGCATGCAAGCGTTGAGATGGCAAAGACCACCAGTTGCAGTGTTATGCTGCCGCCCAGTGCGTCTGTCAGGCAGGCGGAAGCCGCTCCGATGGAGAAACACAGGATAAAGAAGTCGCCGGCGGTAAGTTCGAGGATGAGACAGACGACCGCCAGGACGGCCCATATCTGCCATAAATGTAGTGAAAGATACTCAATCATGATGAAAAGGATTTAGTATGTTATGTATTATAGTATTAGAGTGACAGGATGAAGTCGTCCCAATTCTTGGAGGAGCCTTTTCGTCCGAACACTTTGTTGTATAGCCTGCTGCGTGTGGTGGCAATGCTTTCTTTGGAGTGGGCTGTGAGTATGGCGATGTCTTTGGGTTGTATGCGCATCTTGATAAGCAGGCAGACGTGGCTTTCATGTTCGCTCATGGGGTAGAGGCTGTAGAGTTTTTCGGTGAAACCGGTGTAGATGCTGTTGAGCAGGAGTGATAGTTCTCCCCAGTCTTCGCAGTTCAGTTTTTTCCCGGAGTTCAGGCATTCTTGCAGTCGTCGGTAGGCGTTGGACGAGAAGATGACGGTCTCTGCCTGCTGTCGTCTGGCGTTGTCTATGATGGCAACCTTGTTGTTGTAATCCAGTGTGGCTTTCTTTTCTTCGAGTTCGAGCCTTAGCATGGAGTTTTCGTCGCCCAATTTTTGGATGAGGTTCTCCAGTTCGGCAATCTTTTGTCTGTTGCCTTCTATGTCGTATTGTTCCTGCATTGCGCGTACCTTATCGAGTCTTTTTTGCATCTGCAGCACTTTGCGTCGGCTGTTCAGCACAGTCACGACGAAGAGTACGACGTAGAACACCATTCCGAGGCCTACGAGGAACAGTTCGCGCTGGGTGAGTATGGACATTATTTCGTTCATCAACCGCAAAGTTAAGGAAAAAAGATGGATACGACAAACTTTTTTGTTTGCAATAGTTTGCAGTTGTGTGTTCGGTTTGCAAATGTTTGCAGAAGCCTGTCCTTTGCATGGTTTCATCGGCTGGCCGACAGGCTCGTCGGCAGTTGCCTTCGAGGCTGCTGCCGGGAAAGGTGTGGCTTGTTGCCAATAATGGTTAACCTTTCCGCCAATAATGGTTAACCTTTTCGGGCATAATGGTTAACCTTTCCGGCCGACATCCCACGCCATGTTTTTCCGCCAAGTCTGCCCGGTATGTCTTCTTTTTGTGGGATTTGTTTTGCCGTGTCTCGGCGAATTCGTATATTTGTCCGCATAAACCGACAAAAAACCGACGAAAAATGAACATAGGAGACAAGGCGCCCGAGGTTTTGGGCAAGGACGAGAACGGAAAAGACATCCGCCTGAGCGACTACAAGGGCCGCAGACTGGTGCTGTATTTCTACCCCAAAGACAATACAAGCGGCTGCACGGCCGAGGCTTGCAGCCTGAGGGACAGGTACGAAGAGTTGCAGGCATCGGGCTACGAAGTGGTGGGAGTGAGCAAGGATTCTGCTGCCTCGCACCAGAAGTTCAAGGAGAAACACGCACTGCCCTTTCCCCTCATTGCCGATGTGGACAAGACACTCATCGAGGCAATGGGCGTCTGGGGCGAGAAGATGATGTGCGGCAAGAAGTCGATGGGCACCATCCGCACCACCTTCATCATTGGCGAAGACGGCACCATCGAGCAGATATACGCCGGAAAACAAGTGAAGACCAAAGAACACGCCACGCAGATACTCGGCAAATAAGTACAACAAAAACAACCTACACCAACATGAAAAGACAGATTTCGGCACTCCTCTTCGTCTTGTTCACCCTTGCCCTTCAGGCACAGACCAACCTCTCGGGGCGCACATACCATCACCCCGACATCATGGCCGAAGGCATGAAAGCCTACGAAAAAGACTTGGAGAAAAAGATGGCCGAAGTGGTCGGGCAGGAGATTGCCAAGGCAGAAAACAAGAAAGGCGCACCACTCTCGGCCGATGAAAAGGCACAAATCAAGGCAAAGCAAGACGAAGCCATAAAATTCTCACTGGCAGTCATGAAGGCAACCAAGACCGCAATGACAGCAACCTTCAAGAGCGACACAGAACTCGTCATGCAGGCAGACATAACACTCGACGAGGATGCCCTGAAGGCCGCAGGCCTCGGATGGGCACAACGCAAGGCCCTGAAGGCCGCCATCTCGCTTACACCGTCCACACAGAAGATGTCTTACACCACAAAAGACAACCTCGTCTTCTGCAACGACGGGGCTGAACGAGACACACTCGCCTTGAGCGACGACGGAAACTACCTGTACGGCGAGTTTGAAGAAGGCAAAACATTCAAACTTACACGAACAAAATAACCAGACAAACACAAGCCATGAGGAAACACATACTGACCATTCTCTGTCTGCTGGCAGGCCTTACTGCCGCAATGGCACAACATCGGGCCGACCGACTGCAGTTGAACAACCCCGAATCGTTTACCTTCGTCGTCTTTGGCGACGCACAGGGTTACACGAAATACGACATCAATCAGCCCATCTTCGAACTCTGTACGGCATGGATTGCCGATAATGTGGAGCAACTCAACATCAGGGCGGTGCTCTTCACGGGCGACCTCATCGAGCAAAACGAGAACGTAGTGCTCAACCGCAACATGCTGAACCAGACGAGCAAGCAGATGTGGGAATGGTCGAGCCACTGCCTCAAAAGGCTGGATGGCAAGGTGCCTTACATCATAGCCGCCGGCAACCACGAGTATGGCTACGTGCGTGGCGACGAACCCTTCACGCATTATGCCGAGTACTACACTGCCGAACGCAACACCGAGACGGCGAAACACCTGGTGGCCGCTTATCCAAACCGGCAGGGACAGGCTTCGCTGGAGAATGCCGCATGGGAGTTCAAGACCGACACTTGGGGCAGAATACTGGTCATAGGCTCGGAGTGGGCACCTCGCGACGAGGTGCTGGAGTGGGCCAAAGGGCTTTGCAACAGCAAGAAGTACAAAGACCATACGGTGGTCTTCCTCACCCATTCTCTGCTGCAAGGCAAGACGGCGCACTACACCGACAACGAGGGCTACAAGATAGAGCCGCGCAACTATGGGCGCGAGATATGGGAGAAGTTGCTCTATCCCTGCAAGAACATCCGGCTGGCGGTGTGCGGACATACCGGACATCCTGCCTCTTCCGACGGCAAGGAGCCTGGCAGCAGTTACGACCACGAAGTGAACAACGCCTATCGCTGCGATAAGAATTCGGCAGGAAGAGACGTGCATCAGATGATGTTCAACATCCAGTGCCTCGGCGGAGGCTGGGAAGGCAACGGAGGCGACGGTTGGCTCCGCCTCCTGGAGTTCATGCCCGACGGCAAAACCATCAAGGCCTCCACATACAGTCCGCTGTTCGGCATCTCCCCCATGACCAGGCACTTGGCACGCCAGACAGACCCCTTCTGCCAGTTCGACATGGTGGTGGAAAAATAATGGTTAACCATTCCGCCCAAATAGGTTAACCATTCTGCCCGAAAAGGTTAACCATTATTGCCCGAAAGGTTAACCTTTCCTGACGGCCGGACCAGCCTCTTTTGTCGACCGACCGACCGAAGTATGTCAAGATAATCGGCTCCATTAGGCTATTTCGCCAGTCTTCCTTTGTTATTCACAAAAAGAATTCGTATCTTTGCAGCGCACATATAATATACATCGAAGCAAGATATGAAGATAGAAGACAGAATAACGGAGGCCGTGAAGGCCATCGTGGAAGAACTCTACGGACAGCCCGTGGCAGACAAAATGGTGCAGTTGCAGCAGACAAGGGCAGAGTTCGACGGACAGATAACACTCGTGGTATTCCCCTTTACCAAGATGAGTCGCAAAGCCCCCGACGCCACAGCGCAGGAGATAGGCGAACGACTGATGGCAAAACTGCCGGAAGTCATCAGCGGCTACAATGCCGTGAAAGGCTTCCTCAACCTCTGCATCAGTTCGAGCCAATGGATAAAACTGCTCCAGGAGATACAGACAAATCCCAAGTTCGGCTTCCTGCCCGTCACAGACGAAAGCCCACTCGTCATGATAGAGTACTCCTCGCCCAACACCAACAAACCCCTCCACCTCGGACACGTCCGCAATAACCTGCTCGGATGGGCTTTGGCACAAGTCATGGCAGCCAACGGCAACCGAGTGGTCAAAACAAATATCGTCAACGACCGAGGCATCCACATCTGCAAATCCATGCTCGCATGGCTCAAATGGGGCAACGGCGAAACACCCGAAACATCAGGCAAGAAAGGCGACCACCTCATCGGCGACTACTACGTAGCCTTCGACAAACACTATCGCGAAGAAGTGAAACAACTCGTTTCGCAAGGCATGGACGAAGAACAGGCCAAACAAGAAGCACCACTCATCAAGGAAGCACACGAAATGCTCGTCAAGTGGGAACAAAACGACCCTGAGGTCCGCGCCCTCTGGAAACAGATGAACGAATGGGTATATGCAGGCTTCGACGAAACATACCAAGCCCTCGGCGTCGGCTTCGACAAAATATACTACGAAAGCGAAACATACCTCGAAGGCAGAGAGAAAGTGGAAGAAGGACTCGGCAAAGGACTCTTCTACCGCCGACCCGACGGCAGCGTCTGGGCAGACCTCACGGACGAAGGACTCGACGAAAAACTTCTCCTCCGCTCAGACGGCACCAGTGTCTACATGACACAAGACATCGGCACCGCAAAACTACGCTTCCAAGACTATCCCATCGACAAGATGATATATGTCGTGGGCAACGAACAGAACTATCACTTCCAAGTACTCTCCATACTTCTCGACAGGCTCGGATTCAAATGGGGCAAAGACCTCGTACACTTCTCCTATGGAATGGTGGAACTCCCCAACGGCAAAATGAAGAGCCGCGAAGGCACCGTGGTCGATGCCGACGACCTTGTTGCCGCCATGATACGCGACGCAAAAGAACTCAGCGCCGACAAAGTCAACAAACTCGAAGGCATAACCGAACAGGAAGCACAAGAGATTGCACGCATCGTAGGCATGGGCGCACTCAAATACTTCATACTGAAAGTAGACGCACGAAAGAACATGCTCTTCAATCCCGAAGAAAGCATCGACTTCAACGGCAATACAGGCCCGTTCATCCAGTACACCTATGCACGCATCCAGAGCATCCTCAGAAAGTGGAACAACGAGATAATCCTGGACGAAAAGGCTTTCGAAACAGAACTCGCCGACAAGGAAATCTCCCTCATCCAAAAACTTCAAGGCTTCGAAGCAGCAGTGCGTCAGGCAGGACAGGACTACAACCCCAGTTGCATCGCCAACTATTGCTACGAACTTGTCAAGGAATACAACCAATTCTACCACGACTTCAGTGTGCTCAAGGAAGAGGATAAGACGAAACAGCAGGTGCGTCTCATGATCTCGGCAGCAGTGGGTCAGGTGATAAAGAACGGCATGGGTCTGCTCGGCATCGAGGTTCCTGAACGAATGTAGACAATGGATTACGAGAAGTTGAAAGGCAAAGTCGATTTCAATGCCATTGCTGTCGATGCCGGGTGCAGTGGCAATCCGGGTGCGATGGAGTACCAGGGTGTGTATCTTGGCAATGAACAAAGGCTCTTTCACTTCGGCCCGATACACGGAACGAACAACATCGGCGAGTTTCTTGCCATTGTCCATGCGCTGGCTTACATCAAGAAGAACGGCTGGGACATGAAGGTTTACAGCGACAGTGTAAGCGGAATGGCGTGGGTGAGGAACAGGAAGGCGAAGACAACGCTGAAGCGCGACGAGAAGACGGCTCAGGTTCTCGACCTTGTTATCCGTGCGGAGAACTGGCTTTGGCAGAACCCCGATCATGCTCAGGTACTGAAGTGGAACACGGAGGAGTGGGGTGAGATTCCTGCCGACTTTGGGAGAAAGTGAATGAATGGTGTGTCGGACTATGGACAACGGACAACGGACTACTGACAATAGACAATGGAGATGAAGCGAAGCATACATTATCTTGAGTTCCTTTACTGTCATTTGCTTATCGTTTTCCTGATAGGCAGGGTGGGATTTGTCTTGAATAATCGTTGTGTGGAGCAGTTGTCGTTTATGGAAACTCTTGGTGCTTGTCGTCGGGGTTTACTGGGGCATGATGTTGTTGTGGCGGCGATGTTGCTTGTTGTGCCATGGGTTGCGGGCTTGTTGGCTTTGCGTTTTCCGTCGATGAGGCTGCGCTCTTGGCTTGTGCCTTATTATGTTTTGATGGGGGTTGCTGTGGCTGCTGTTGTTGCCGGCGATGCTGTGTTGTATGAGTACTGGCGTTTCAAACTTGGTATGGTTGTACTGAGTTATGCTTCTCATTCGGAGGGTGTTACCAACAGTGTGAGCCTTTCTTATATTCTGATGCGTTTCGGGGCTTTCTTTTCTTTGGCTTTGTGGACGATGCTTCCTTGCATTTTTCTTACTCCGAAGCGTCTGTCTGCCGGTCGTGGCGAGCGTTTATGGATGCGCAATGTCAGCATTATCTGGATTTTCCTGGTGGTGTCGGGCTTGTGGTTTGTGCGTCAGAGTGATGTTTACAGTGCGGGGGGCAAGGTTTTGGCCAACCATGCTGCGGTGAATCCTGTGTTTGCTTTTGCTTCGAGTGTACGGTTGGGCGATGATTTCTCCAGGCGTTATGATTTTCTTCCCGAGTGGGAGTATTCGGACCTTGTGGGGAGTCTTTATCCGGAGACGGGCTGTGATGTCCGCGACACGTTGCTTACGACGCGGCGGCCTGATGTGCTGGTGGTTTTCATGGAGAGTTTCGGCAGCCGTTTTGTGGAGGAACTGGGTGGTTTGCCCGGTGTTGCTCCGGGTTTGAGCCGTATGATTCCGGAGGGTGTCTTCTGGGAGAATTTTTATAGCAACTCTTTCCGTACGGACAGGGGCACTGTGTCGGCTTTCAACGGCTGGTTGAGTTATACGGATGTCGGTCTGATGAAGCATACGGAGATGCATAGGGTTTTGCCTTCGCTGCCGCGTTCGTTGGAGCGTGAGGGTTATGAGACGTCGTTCATCTATGCCGGCCAGATGACGAACATGGGCAAGCGTGAGTATCTGGAGAATGTGGGTTTCCGCCATCTCTACGATGATACGGCGTTTTCTGCCGACCAGGCTTCCGGCTCCTGGGGTGTGTATGACAGTATTTCGTGCCAGAAGGCTGTGGAGGTTGTGGGCCAGTGGAAGGGCGGACATCACTTTATGGTGGTGCAGACGCTCTCGAGCCATGAGCCCTGGGATGTGCCCTATCATCGTCTGGACGACAAGATATTGAATGCGTTTGCCTATACGGACCACAGTGTGGCGTGCATGGTGGACAGCCTGCGCCGCCTGCCGCAGTGGGACAATCTGCTCGTGGTGATGCTGCCCGACCATGGCTATTTCTACCGTCAGGGCTACGACGATCCGGGCTTCTTCCGTGCTCCGATGCTCTGGATGGGCGGTGCCGTGAGGGAACCTCGCCGCATGGATGTGCTCATGAACCAAAGCGATCTGGCTGCCACGCTGCTCTCGCAGATGGGCATTCCGCACGACGACTATCCGTGGAGCCGCAATGTGCTGAGCCGCAAGTACACCTATCCGTTTGTCTATTGCAACTGGCCTGCCGGACTGCTCTTTGCCGACAGCACCGGCACGAGTGTTTACGACCTGGACGGCGAGGTGCTGATAACCGACCGCCCTGCTGACGACGGACACCGGCTCCTGCACGCAAAAGCCATACTGCAAGGCAGTTACAACCAACTGGAAACGATGCGCCGAAACGCACCCTACGCCACGCCCCGAAAAAACCTCAACCATTCCGGCCAAAAACCTTAACCATTCCGGGCGGAAACCTTAACCATTATGGCAAGAATGCTTAACCATTATTTCCGACACACCACAGCAACAACAAAACAGAACCCTACAGAACCGAAAAACAATGCGCCTCAGGCTTGCGCCAAAGGCCAACCGACATAGAAAAATATGATAAAGCAATTCCTCGACATCGTAAAGCGATACTTCCGCCCCTACAAGATGTATATCGTGTGGTCCATCGTGCTCAACTTCGTGGCACAGTGGCTCAACGTCTTCTCCTTTGTGGTGCTCATACCCATACTGAACATCCTCTTCAAGATAGACCAGAACGTCTATACCTACAAAGACTGGACCTGGAGCACGCTGAACAAAGACCTCATCGTCAACAACGCCTACGCCTGGGTGCAGGAACTCATTGCCAGCCACGGCGCCTTCCTCACACTCTGCCTCATGGGAGGCATCATGGTCTTCATGACATGCCTGAAATGTACCGGCTACTGGGCAGCCGCCAACATCATGATGCCACTCTCAACCGGCGTCGTACGCGACATACGCATGGACATGTACAAGAAAATAATGCGACTGCCACTGAGTTTCTTCTCCGCAGAACGAAAAGGAGACATCATTGTGCGCATGAGCACCGACATACAAGTCGTGGAGAACTCCGTCACATCAGCCATATCCACACTCATACAACAGCCCATCGCCATCCTCATCTGCTTCTTCACACTCTTCACAGTCAGTTGGCAACTCACCGTCTTCGTCCTCATCGTCACACCACCCGCCGCATGGCTCATGGGCACCGTCAGCAAACGACTCAAAAACCAATCCGCCGGCGTGCAGGCAGGACTCGCCGAAATAATGGCACAAATAGAAGAAACACTCAGCGGACTGCGCATCGTCAAAGCATTCATCGCCGAAGAGAAAATGGCCAAACGATTCAACTTCATCAACAACGAATTCCGCAAAGGAATGATCAGCATGATGATGCGCATCAACGCCGCACACCCAGTGTCCGAGTCAATGGGCACACTCATCATCATCATCGTACTACTCTTCGGCGGATGGCTCATACTGGACGGCAACGGATTCATCGACGCCTCAACCTTCATCTTCTACATGGTCATCCTCTACAGCGTCATCAATCCCATCAAAGACCTCACACGCCAATCATACATGATACCCATGGGACTCGCCTCCATGGAGCGCATCGACTACATACTCAAAGCAGACAACCCCATCAAAGAAAAAGCACAACCCCTGCCACTCAACAACTTCGAAGAACAAGTAGAACTGCGCAACGTCACCTTCCACTACACCGAAGGACGCAACGTACTCAAGCACATCAATCTCACCATACCCAAAGGAAAAACCATAGCACTCGTAGGACAGTCAGGCTCAGGCAAGTCAACACTCGTCGACCTCATACCACGATACTACGACGTAAGCGAAGGACAAATCCTCATCGACGGCAAAGACATACGCGACGTACGCTTCCACGACCTCCGCTCACTCATCGGAAACGTCAACCAAGAAGCCATCCTCTTCAACGACACCTTCTACAACAACATCACCTTCGGCGTAGAAAACGCCACCATGGAACAAGTCATAGAAGCCGCCAAAATAGCCAACGCACACGACTTCATCATGGAAACCGAAAACGGATACAACACCATCATCGGCGACCGAGGAGGCCGACTCTCCGGCGGACAACGCCAACGCGTCAGCATAGCACGAGCCATCCTCAAAAACCCACCCATACTCATCCTCGACGAAGCAACATCAGCACTCGACACAGAAAACGAACACCTCGTCCAGGAAGCACTCGACCGCCTCATGAAGAGCCGAACAACCATAGCCATCGCACATCGACTCTCCACCATCAAGAACGCCGACATCATACACGTCCTCTACGAAGGCGAAATAGTAGAAAGCGGACAACACGACGAACTCATCGCCCTCAACGGCTACTACAAACGCCTCTACGACATGCAACAACTGTAAAAATCATGAAGATACTACTAGGCACACATTACCTGGCAAAGACAGGCGGAACAGAAAACTACACTTATGCATTGGCAATGGAGTTGCTGCGCCTCGGACACGATGTGGAACACTTTGCCATAGTCCGTGGCCGAGTGTCTGCTTTGCTGGAGGAAAAAGGCGTTCCTTTTATGTCAAAGACTTCTTACGACTTAATTCTTTCCAATCACAACACAGTCGTCGAGAAGTTGTGGCCTTATGGATATGTCATTCAAACCTGTCACGGAACCATTCCCGAACTGGAGCAACCATCGCCCTATGCTGATGCATACGTCGGTGTGTCGGAAGAAATTAAAAGACATCTGCAGGGCTTGGGCTATGAATCGATTGTCATTCCGAATGGTATTGACTGCAAGCGCTTTTATCCTAAGAAGCCTGTGTCGCCTACGCTTACTACTGTTCTGTCTCTTTGCCATTCGGATATTGCCAATAACTTTATTCGCAAATGTTGTAAGCAAGCAGGTATTAAGTTCCTTCAGAGCAACAAATTTACAGACAACGTATGGGCGATTGAGGATCTCATCAATCAGAGTGACCTTGTTGTTGGTTTGGGCAGGTCGGCTTATGATGCGATGGCCTGCGGAAGGGCTGTGCTTGTGTATGATTTTCGCGAACATTATATGAATGAGTTTCTCGGTGAGGGTATGCTTACGCCTTTGAATATCGAGAAGAGTATGTCGTGCAATTGTACGGGAAAGGCGAGTCGTCTGAAGTATGATGATCAGTCTTTTATTATGGAAATGCAGAAGTATAGTCCGGATTTGGCGGTCTGGAGTCGTGAGTATGCTTTGGAGAATCTGAATATTGAGAAGGCCGTTGTGAGGTATTTGGACTTCTTTGGCAATGCAGACATTCGGCAGAATTATGGTGCATACAAGACTCGTTTGAGTAAGGTGTTTGATGAAGAACGTCAGGCATTACGTAATGCTTTATGCGAAAAGGGGTTGTTGCAGGAGCAGTTTGTTAGTGTGCAGTGTCAGATGTGCAGCATGCGGGAGACTTTTTCTGCCAAGGGGCGGAAGCATCTTCGTGCTATTCGTGCTTTGCTGTGGCTTAGCATTGTTTTGATGTTCTTGCTTGTTATGCTTGTTTGTCACGTGTTTTTGTAAAGGGAAAAGAGGTATTAGTTTAAATCATTCGTCATATGAAGGTAAGTATTGTTACTATTTCGTATAACAACTTTCAGGGTTTGAAGGAGACTTACGACAGCATCCGTCGGCAAACGTTCCGCGATTTTGAATGGATTGTGGTTGACGGTGGCAGTACGGACGGCACGAGGGAGTTTCTTGAGGAGCATAGCCAGGAACTGGCTTGGTGGTGCTGCGAACCGGACAAGGGTGTTTATAATGCCCAGAACAAGGGTACGGAACATGCGCGTGGGGAGTATTGTATTTACATGAACTCGGGCGATTTGTTTTTTGCTGATGATGTTTTGGAGAAGGTTTTTGAGAGGGATATTGATGCCGACATCATTTACGGCAACTGGATGCTTGTTTTCGAGGATGGCACGACCAGGCTGGGATTTGCTCCGGATGTTGCCGATTTGGCTTATTTCTTTGATGATAATATGTGTCATCAGGCGATGTTGATACGCACAGAGGCTGTGAGAAAGCGTCCTTACGACGAGAGTTTCCGCATTTATGCCGACTGGGAGGAATGGCTTGCCTTGCTCGTGCAGGGCAAGAGTTTCGAGAGGATTGATATGACTGTGTGTAACTTTATGGTTGGAGGCATCAGTACGGGCGATAATGCTTCAGAGAAATTGAAGCAGGAACGCAAGGCGGAGATTTTGCGAATCAAAGACAGATATTATACTGGGCTTTGGAGGCAGACGATGGAAAGGGTGGTGCCTGCCCTTAAGGAGTACAATGCCATAAAGAGTTGGATGGGGAGTGAGGGCACGACGTCGCTCAGTGCGGCTGTTGGCGAACGTGAGCATCTTCTCAGAAAGCGCAGGAAACACAATAAACTTATCAGAATCCTTATCTACATCTGCACGATGTTGATTCTTACTAATTTAGCATTGTTGCTGCACGTGTTGCTGTAGATGGAAGGGGGAAAACAAATGGAAGAAAATATGTCGCGTATACCGTCTAAAGAAGAACTGTTAAGGGGTTCGGAAAACATCTACTGCCAAATCGGCCAACATCTACTGCCAAATCGGCCAACATCTACTGCCAAGTCGACCGACTTGGCAGTAGATGTTGACGTGACGGTTGTGACGGTCTGTTTCAATCCCTTAAAGTCTGGTCGTAAGGAATTGTTCCTGAAGAATTTAGATTCTGTGCAGGCGCAGGAGAATGTCCGTTTGGAGCATCTTATTATAGACGGCAATTCTTCCGACGGAACATTCGAGTGGCTGAAGACTTACAACGCGAAGAGGCACGACATACGCATCCTGAGCAAGCCCGACAGCGGCATCTACGATGCCATGAACCGCGGCATCGCACTCGCCCGGGGACGCTATGTCATCTTCCTTAACAGCGACGACTACTTCCATAATCCCTTCGGGATGGCACTTTCGCTGGAGAGAGTAGAAGAAATGCAATGCGACTTTACCTTTGCACCCATCTGTTTCAGCGACCCGTCGGTCCGTCGCAATCCGCAACTCGCACCGCAGAAACGCATCCATCGCTTCCTCATCAGTTGGTGCTTCTCCCACCAGTCGATGCTCACATCACGCTCCTTTCTGATGAAGATAGACGGCTTCGACACCTCCTACCGCTCCGCCGCAGACTACGATCTGCTGCTTCGCATGGTTGTAGCCGGAGCAAAAGGCTGTTTCGTGCCACACGCATTCTCCACCTTCACCCTGGGCGGATTCTCTGCCTTACAGGAGAACAAAAAACTCATTGAAGACGAATGCATACGCTGTCTGCAAGCCTTCTTCCACAACCTCTATGCCCTGAACATGGACCACGACGATGCTGAATACATCTTCCGCCATCGTGTCTTTCCACTCAAATACCTCAACATCTACAAACACCTGCAGAAATACATCAGAAAACACTTCATAGGAATACCCGAAAGTCCTGCCGCAAGGCTCTCACAATGGTTCAACTACATAAAGTATTACCTTAAATGTCTGAGATCAAACGCATAGCAGTGCTTACAATGGTTCGCAACGACGACTTCTTCCTGCAGAAGTGGGTGGAATACTATGGTCGTGAATTGGGTAAGGAGAACCTATACATCTATTATGATGGCGAAGACCAACAAATAGCGGACTTCTGCCAGGGGACAAATGCTTGCGTGCATCCTAAAATAGGCACACAAGTGGTGTCAGCCGAAAAGGCAAGACTCAAGTTCCTGTCCGAAAAGGCAACAGAACTCTTTGCCAAAGGATACGACCTCGTCATCGGTGTCGATGCAGACGAGTACATTGTGGTCGACCCTAAACTTGGCGCAGGACTGAAGGACTTCTTGTCGCAGCAGAAGATAGATGTCAGCCTCTCTGCTTTAGGACTCGACTTCGGACAAAGACTCGGTGAGGAAGGCGACCTCACACCGGACGCAACATTCCTCTCGCAACGACGCTACGCACAAATTGGCACACGCTACACCAAACCGTCCATCATAGCAAAGCCTTGCCGGTGGGGAAGCGGATTCCACCGCGTCAAGGGACACAATTTCCACATTGCCAAAGACCTCTATCTCATGCACTTCGGCTATGCCGACAGCAAGATATTAAAAGCCCGCTTGGGAGATGCCGACCGTGTGGCACAAGGATGGGAAAAGCACATCCTCAAGCGTAGCCGAACCATAAGGTATGCAACAGAAAAGAAAGCACACGACTTCGACCGCTGGACTCGCTTCGCACGCATCTGCCAAACATGGTGCCGTCCGCCTTATGCCCTCAACAAACCTGCAATGTTCGAACTGAGAATCGTTGTGAAATTACCAAAAAGATTTAGCAATGTCCTTTAATCTTCCTTCCTGCAAACAACTTCAAGATGCAGTAATACAAAAGCCGGCAAGTACTGGCTCCGTTTGCTTTCACTCTTCTGTTACGGTAAGTGTTGTAACAGCCTGTTTTAATCCTCTAAAAGACGGGCGCGAAGCCTTGTTTCGAAAGAATCTTGATTCTGTACAGCAGCAGACAGGAGTCTCAATAGAACATGTTATCGTAGACGGAGCTTCTACCGATGGTACACTGGAACTCCTGAAAGCATACGACAATCCGTGTCACGACATACGCATACTTTCCATGCCTGACTCTGGTATATACGAAGCTATGAATCGCGGAATTGCCCTTTCACGAGGAAAGTATGTCATATTCCTCAATACAGATGATTATTATTGTTGTGAAGACGGGATTGCTCTTTGTGTAAAGGCATTAGAACGGAGCAATTGTACTTTTACTTTTGCTCCAATACTGACCGAAGGTAAATTCTTTCGCCATCGATTACACAGACATCCGCAACGTCATCTACATAGGGTGTTCCTTTTTTGTACTATCCCACATCCTTCGATGCTGTTCCTTAAAAGCGCACTGATGGATGTTGACGGATATGATTGTTCCTACCAACTTGCTGCAGATTATGATATGATGTTGCGTCTTATAGCAGTCAAGCACAAGGTACACTTTGTTGACAAGGCTTTTGTGGCATTCTCTTCTATGGGCTTTGCTTCTAGGAACAGAGTTCTTAATTTGCAGGAAAAGATGACCATTGTTAGGCATTTCCATCGGAAGGTATTTGGCATAAGACTCACTGACAAGGAAACAGAGGTGCTTGTAAAGCACTTCCGTTATCCTAAGCGATATCTATCAGTTTATGTAGCTTCGCAGCGAATGATAAGCCAAGCCTTTGTGGGGGTGCCGCAGGGTTTTGGACAGAGAGTGGTACAAAACTTCAATTATTGGAAGTACTATCTTAAGTGTCTTTGGGGTATTTAGGTAAGGTGATCAACCTTCTTCCATTAGCAAATCGTCGACAAATTGGTTGATGCGTGCATAAATATTATCGTCTACTTGATCTAATGCGTAGAAGCAAGCGAAACAAACCTTACTGCCAGTTTTTGTTACGCGTCGTAGTGTCCATTCCAAATTTATCATTCCTTTCTTAGAATAGTAGCGCATAAGTACAGGATGAACAGGACGGATTTTCAACTTGTTTTGTTTCAGCAGCAGCATGTAGCACAATTCGTCGGTTCGAAAATGGTCAAGGTTTCTAAAGCGGTTCTGTATATTTTGAATGAGGAGTTCTGGATGTGTGGTGTAAAAGTGCTCCAAGGTGCTACGGAGCAGCGGATGTGGTGTGTGTGAGAGATGTATGTAGTTATTTTTGTATCCTGCGAATTTTGCAGCGAGCATCATTTGTCTGACATGGTTGACTGGACATGTGCCGAGGTGTTCTTTTATGGCATAGAGAAGGCGTGTCCATGGCTGTGAGGCTATGTGGCCGTGGCAGAGAATGTGTCCATGTTGTGGAAAGAATGTGTCGGGTGTTACCGGGCGACAGATGAGGAGATCATCATTGAGGTAAATGAAGTGTTCGCTCAGTTGGGGTATCCTCCATAGCATGGCTTCGATGCTTAGGGAGTTGAATGTGGGCAGGTATTTTTCATAGTCGCGAAAGATTATTTTATGGTCAACTATTTCAACGGGAATTTTACTATTTACTTTTGGATCTTGTCCGTCTGTTACGATGAAGATTCGTCGAATCCATGGCATGAACTTATTGATGGAATGCACGCACCAATGTATTTCTCCGCGTTCTACATATCGTGTGGCGCCAGCAATGTCCTTTGCAAGCAGTGTTGTGTCACCGTGCATATATTTTGCTCTCTTTGCATTTAGTATGGGGTCATTACCGTTTACCCATGTTATGACGGCATCAACACAGAAGTTTTTTTGTTCATTACTCATGTTAAGTCTTATTTATACCACCGATTATGCGACCAGAGCCATATTTCGGGCTGTTGGCGGATGTTTTGTTCGAGCAGTCGCCAGAAGCATCGTGAGTTTGGGAATGGTCCGTTTTTCTCTTCTTCTGTTTGTTGCATTTCGGTGAATGTCAGTCTGTAATGTCCTCGTGATGGTTTTTCTATGTTGAGGTATACGAGTTCTGCGTTGACCTTTTTTGCTATTTCTTCTGCGCCTGGTGCGTACCATGTTTGTTGGCTGAGGAAGTTGATGCTGTCTTTTGCTTTTATGTCGGGCCGTTGGTCTTGTATGAAGCCGCAGAGGAATGGTTCGCCTTGTGCGTTCATTTGCAGCATGGTGCGCACGGTTTGTTTCATTTCTATCTGTGTGGTGTTCCAGCGGCTGCGCACTTCGTGCATGAGTGAGGCGAAGTATGGGCTTTCGATTTGTTTGTATATTTCGCAGTTTTTCTTGGGGTTTTTGTAGTGTGTGCAGACTTCTTGTGCCCATTCCCAGCAGCCGCAGTGCCCCAGGAGCATGAAGACGTTTTTGCCTTTGGCTGCGATGCGTTCGGGCAGTTCTGCGTTGACGACTTCCACTCGGCGGCGCATTTCCTGGTCTGTGATGTTGAGGCATTTGAAGGCTTCTATGAAGATGTCGCAGAGATTGCGGTAGAAGGCTTTTTCCAGGCGTATGATTTCCTGTGTGTTTTTCTGGGGGAAGGAGCAGGTGAGGTTCTCGCGGACGAGTCGGCGTCTGTACCTTATTATGTAATACATGATGGGGTAGGCGATGTCGCTCAGCAGGTAGAGCACGCTCAGCGGCAGCCTGGCCAGAAGTCGCATGAAGTGATGTTTCTTCTTTGTCCCGTTTTTGTTCATTGTCTGGTTTGTTTTTGTGCGGTGTTTACCGAGGGCAAAGTTACGAAAAACTAATGGCAATGCAAAGAAAACAGGTTATTTCTTTTTGCATTGCCATTGAGGTGTGGTGTGCTATTGGAGCCATGTGGTGAGGTAGTCGGCGAGGGGTCGTTTGGCGAGGGCTGCATTGAGTTTTTTCAGTGCTTGCAGGTGGAGTACCGATGCGCGTGCCTTGCTGATTCCTATTGCTGTTGCCGTTTCGGCAATGCTGAGTGGCTGTGGTGTGCCGATGCCGTAGTAGAGTGTGACGATTTGCCTTTCTGTGGGAGTGAGGTCTGCCAGTGCGTGGTCTATGCGGCGCTGCTGTCCGGAGCGCAGTGTCTCTTCGTCTGCCACATCCTGCAGTGTGTCGGCGTTTGTTTCGGCAGTTGCTTTTTCTCGATTGATGGCTTTGAGTATCATCTTCCGGCACCAGTATCGGGCATACGTGGCGAAGTGGCACTGTTGGGTTTCATCGTAGCGCATGGCGGCTTCGCACAGCCCGATGCAACTTTCCTGCCGCAGGTCGTCCATGCAGACGCCGCTATTCTTCGCCTGCCATGCCATTGCGTATGCCAGAGGCATGTGGCTGGCCACGAGCCGACGATGGGCGTCGGTCAGTTTTACCGTGTGTTTCTTACGCTCTTCGGGCAGGCTTTCTGCGAGTTCTGCCACCTTGTTTTTCTGAACATCTTGTCTCATTTCTTCCGATGGATTGGGTTGTTTTTGAAAATGAGACAGCCGGCTGTCCGTTGTTTATTGAATTCAAGTGCAAAGGTAGGCAGAGCGTGACACTTGCAGAAGAGAATACAAGTTTTACAAGTGCTTTTACAAACAGACAAGCCCGATGAGGGGAAAATGCAAGCGAGGCATACCCTTCTCGGCGGAAAGGTATGCCTCGTCTGGAAAAAAGGTTAACCATTATCGGCGGAATGGTTAAGCATTATGGTCGGAAAGGTTAACCATTATTGCCAAATAGGTTAACCATTATTTCTAAGCCGACACGTCGTCTGTTATCTTCTTGATGACGAAGAGTTTATCTTTGGGGCGGACTTTTGCCGGGACGGGTATGCTGATGCGTTGCCCCTGGCGAGCCGTGTCCACCGGTTTCAAGTCGTAGCGTATCTCGCTCACCGTGGCACGCAGTGCTCCGGTGGTAGGGCCTGTGACGAGGATTTCGTCGCCTACATTGAGTTCGCAGGCCTCTATCTTGAACTCCGCCACCTGCAGTTTCGAGTAGTAGCGCACCGCATATCCGCAATACACCTTGCGCTCGGTGGCCTTCGAGCCGTGGCAGTCGTTCCACTCGGCAATGGTCTTGCCCAGATAATAACCGTCCCAAAAACCACGATTGAAGACGCGAGCCAGCCGCTCGTCCCACTCGTCCAGCCTCGACTGGAATACCTTTCTGCCCAGTTCGGGGTCGGTCAGCGTGTCGATGGCCTCACGATAGCAGCGCACCACCGTGTCCACATACTCCGGACCACGAGCCCTGCCTTCTATCTTGAACACACGAACACCGGCATCCACCATCTGGTCGATGAAACGGATGGTTTTCAAATCCTTCGGCGACATAATGTAACGGTTCTCGATGTCCAGTTCCGTACCCGTTTCCACATCCTGCACCGTATAGCGGCGACGGCAGAGTTGCATACACTCGCCACGGTTGGCAGAACGCCCCCAGTTGCTCTGGCTCAAGTAGCATTTGCCGCTGATGGCCATGCAGAGGGCACCGTGGCAGAACATCTCGATGCGCACCGGCTTGCCACTCGGGCCGCAGATGCCGTCTCTTTCGATGGAATCGTGGATTTCTGCCACCTGCTCCATGTTCAACTCACGCGCCAGAACCACCACATCGGCAAACTGCGCATAGAAACGCAAAGCCTCCGCATTGCTGATGTTCAGTTGTGTACTCAAGTGGACTTCCTGCCCAATCTGACGGCAATAAAGCATCACCGCCACGTCGCTGGCAATGACAGCACTGATGCCCGCCTCGTGGGCAGCATCCAGAATCCTGCGCATCAACTCCAGATCCTCACCATAAATAATGGTGTTCACCGTCAAGTAACTCTTAATCCCGAAACGGCGCGTCTCCTCCGCAATACGGCGCAAATCGTCGATGGAAAACGTGCTGGCAGAATGCGCACGCATGTTCAGGTTCTCAATGCCAAAGTAAACACTGTCGGCACCAGCACGAATAGCAGCAGCCAGACACTCGGGCGAGCCCACAGGGGCCATGATTTCAAAATCTTTCCTCATATCAAGCGCAAAGTTACGACTTTTCCCGCTTTAAGCAATTATTTTCCCTTTTACATTTCTTCCTTTTTCATTTTCTTCGTACCTTTGCAGCCGAAAACAACAGAATGTGGATAGATTTGGGCTGCTTGCAACCACAGAAAAAAATGCTAAAAAGAGGAAAAATACCACACACCTCGTGCATTTGTAGCCGACTTCTCTCCCCATACATTATTAATACTTAACAAGATTAATTCAATTATGGGTTATTTGTTTACATCGGAGTCAGTCTCCGAAGGCCATCCCGATAAGGTGGCCGACCAAATCAGCGATGCCGTACTCGACAAACTCCTTGCCTTCGACCCCGACTCGAAAGTGGCATGCGAAACACTCGTCACTACAGGACAAGTCGTCCTGGCGGGCGAAATCACAACACAAGCATACGTCGACCTGCAACGCATAGCACGCGAAGTCATCAACCGCATCGGCTATACCAAGAGCGAATACATGTTCGAGGGCAACAGTTGCGGCGTACTCTCAGCCATACACGAGCAGAGTGCCGACATCAACCGAGGCGTCGACCGGGCAGAACGCACAGAACAAGGCGCAGGAGACCAAGGCATGATGTTCGGATACGCCACCAACGAAACCGAAAACTACATGCCACTCAGCCTCGATCTCGCACACCGCCTGCTCCAAACCCTTGCCGAAATCCGCCGAGAAGGAAAGGTAATGACCTATCTCCGACCCGACTCAAAGAGCCAGGTCACCGTAGAGTACAGCGACGAAGGCATACCCCAGCGCATCGACACCATCGTCGTTTCCACACAACACGACGAGTTCGACACCGACCAGGCCATGCAGCAGCGCATCGCAAACGACGTGAAAGAAATCCTCGTGCCACGCATGCTCGAAGGAATACATTCAGAACGAATCCGCAACCTCTTCAACGAAAAAATAAAATACTACGTCAACCCGACCGGAAAGTTCGTCATCGGCGGACCACATGGCGATACAGGACTGACCGGACGCAAAATCATTGTCGACACATACGGCGGCAAAGGCGCACACGGCGGAGGAGCATTCAGCGGAAAAGACCCCTCGAAAGTCGACCGCTCGGCAGCCTATGCCGCACGACACATAGCAAAGAATATGGTCGCAGCCGGCGTGGCAGACGAAATGTTGGTACAACTCAGTTATGCCATCGGCGTGGCAGAACCCGTCAGCATCTTCGTCGATACCTACGGAAAGAGCCACGTGAACATGACAGATGGCGAGATAGCCGAAAAGATAAAGAGCATCTTCTCCCTCACCCCCTACGCCATAGAGCAACGACTCAAACTGCGTAATCCCATATATGAGGAGACGGCGGCATACGGACACATGGGCCGCGAACCGCAAACAGTTACTAAAAAGTACGAATCGCTCTATCACGAAACGAAGGAAGTGACAGTGGAACTCTTCACATGGGAAAAACTTGATTATGTGGAAGAGATAAAGAAATGCTTCTCTCTCTAAAAGGAAAACATATAAATTGACGAAGGAAATGGTACGCAGTATTGCAGTCTATTGTGCCAGCAGCATGCAGATAGACGACAGTTTCTTCCGCGATGCACGCCAACTTGGAAGGCTGATGGGCGAAAAAGGCTTGACGCTTGTCAACGGAGCGGGCAACATGGGGCTCATGGCCGAAAGTGCAAATGGCTGTCTCGAAGCGGGAGGTAAGGCCATAGGCATCATCCCGACGTTTATGATAGAAGAGGGTTGGTGCCACAATGGTATGACGGAAATCATCGAGACGACGGATATGCACGTCCGTCAGGCCAAGATGGCTGAGATGAGCGATGCTGGTATTTTCCTGCCGGGCGGTTGCGGAACGTTTGCAGAGATGATGGAACTCATCACATGGAAACAGTTGGGTTTGTATCTTAAGCCTATTGTTTTCTTGAATACGAACGGTTATTTCGATACGATGATAGAGGCTTTGAATCAGGCAATCCGGCAGAACTTCATGCGTCCGGTGCATGCTGATATATGGCGTGTAGCGTCGTCTCCGGAGGAAGCCCTCACGATGGCGCTGGAAACGCCGCTTTGGGATGCGAGCATCCGCCGCTTTGCCAAGATATGAGCCACAGCGATTCGGTTTATTTGCCTGCGGTGACGGCTTTGAATGGTGTTCCGATTGAGGAGTTGACGCCTTATGGGGATTTGAGTTTCTTTGGGGCGGACAGTTTGCTTCGTACGGAGGTTCCTCTTCGTTCTTATGGCTTTTCTGCTACGGCGACGCCTTACCGTTTGCGCCACGACGGGTGGAGTGGGCTGGTGTTGTTTGTCTGTCTGGTGCTTGCGGCTAACCTTGTGTTGCGGTTGGGAAGTGGTTTTCGCGATTTGATGCGGGACATGTTTTTTCCGATTGCGGGCAAGAAGGACGAGCCTCTTGTGGACGATCCGCTCCGTTATTCAACGCGGTTGGTTGCTGTGGCTTTGCTTTCTTTGTCGGCTGCCATGGTGTCGTTTGCTTATACGCAGCACGATGTTGCTTTTTACTTGTTTGGCGAGACTCCTTATCTTCTTTTTGTGACGTTCTTTTTGCTTTGGGTGGTTTATTTTCTGCTGAAGCGGATGATGGGTTGTTTTGTTGAATGGGTGTTTTTTAGCAGTGAAAAAATCTTTACATGGCGACGGTTTTATACGTTGCTTCTTGTGCTGGAGTCGTGGTTGTCTTTGGCTGTGGCGCTGGTGGTGGTGTATCTGCCTGTTTCTCCACGAGTAATGTTCGATTTGGCTTTGTGGTCGATTATTTTTGTGAAGATATTGCACCTTTTTAAGACCTATCGGATATTTTTCTCGAATTTATATGGCACTTTGCATTTATTTGTGTACTTTTGCACTCTCGAAGTAGTGCCATTGCTTGTTTTGTGGCGTGTTCTGATGTGTTCGGAACTGCTTTCGGTTGTTAAAATATAGCGAAAAATTACGACAGACGATGATAAAGAAGATTCTGATTTCCCAGCCCGAACCGACTTCGGCTAATTCTCCGTACTTCGACATTATGAAGCGTCATAATGTGGAGATAGTGTTTCGTCCTTTCATCAAGGTAGAGCGTCTTACGCCGAAGGAGTTCCGTGCGCAGAGGATTTCCATTCTTGACCATACGGCGATTGTTTTTACTTCTCGCCTTTCCATCGATAATTTTTTCCTTCTTGCCCGTGAGATGCGCATTGCCATTCCTGAGGACATGAAGTATTTTTGCATTACGGAGACGGTGGCTCAGTACATCCAGAAGTATGTCCAGTACCGCAAGCGTAAGGTTTTCTTTGGTGCAACGGGCAAGATTGACGATTTGTTGCCGGTGATGTTGAAGCACAAGTCGGAGCGTTACTTTATTCCTTTGAGTGATGTTCACAATCCAGTGTTTGGCGAGATGCTGGACAGCAAGAACATCAAGCATTCGGATGCTGTGATGTATCGTACGGTGAGCAATGATTTCTCCGAGGATGAGCCGTTCGACTATGATATGCTTATTTTCTTCAGTCCGAGTGGTGTGCAGTCTTTGCAGAAGAACTTCCCTGCCTTTGAGCAAGGCGATGTTGTTATCGGCACACTTGGTCCGTCTACGGCGAAGGCGGTGCGCGATGCCGGCTTACGCCTTGACATAGAGGCTCCTACGCCTGTTTACCCCAGTATTTCGGCTGCCATAGACGACCATCTGCGCAAGGCAAATGGATAGTGCGGGCACACATGTTTTTCGTAAGTCCGAGCGTTTGTGCAGTCGCAAGGTGCTCGACGATTTGTTCAAGGGCGGACACCGTTCGGTGTCGGCGTATCCCATCAGGGCGGTTTTCATGCGGAGCGAGGTTGCGGGTGTGCGTGTGATGATGTCTGTTTCCAAGCGTCATTTCAAGCGTGCCGTGATGCGCAATGCCGTCAAGCGTCAGTTGCGTGAGGCTTACCGTTTGCAGAAGGAGTTGCTTTTGCCTTTGGATGGTGGTTTGGACATTGCTTTCCTGTGGACGTGCAACGAGTTCATGCCTACCGATTTGGTGTTCCGAAAGATGCAGACACTGCTGTTGCGTATCCATGAAAGTACGTGTTCTAATTCATAAACTCTCGTTGTTGCTGGTGCGGATGCTCGTCCTGCCCATCCGTTTCTATCAGCGTTTCATCTCTCCGCTGTTTCCTCCCGCGTGCCGTTTCACGCCTACGTGCAGCCAGTATGCCGTGGAGGCGTTGCAGAAGCATGGTCCGCTGAAGGGGCTTTGGCTGGCCGTCCGTCGTCTGCTGCGCTGCCATCCGTGGGGCGGAAGCGGTTACGATCCGGTGCCATAGAACGGCTTCAGGGTGAGAGGCTTACGCCTTGTCCTCCCGTGCCATGCAGCAATGCTCCGAAAAACCTTAACCATTATTGCCAAACACCTCAACCATTATCACAGGAAAGGTTAACCATTATTGCCAGAAAGGTTAAGCCTTTTTGCAAGACACCTCAAGGCTGCTGAAAAGACTGCTTTCAGAAACGAATCCGACATGCTTTACATCGACTTCCATACCCACCATCTGCCGACGGAAAACGGCGTCGTGGCCGTTGTTGCCGGCCGAGACACCTGGGGCATTCACCCCTGGAGAGCCTACCCCCAACCCCTCCCTGAAGAGAGGGGAGAAAGTAAGTCCTTCCCTTTAGGGGAGGATTTAGGAGAGGCTTCCCGCTGTCTTGCCGTAGGAGAATGTGGGCTCGACGCAACACGTGGGCCCTCGATGGCACTGCAGGAGGAAGTCTTCTTGCAACACATCGCCCTGAGCGAACGGCTCGGCAAACCGCTCATCATACACTGCGTGAAGGCCCTCGACCGCCTGCTGCGCCTGCGCCGAGAGCAAAATCCCACAATGCCCTGGATGCTTCACGGCTTCCGTGGCAAGCCACAACAACTGCGTTCGCTCCTCGATGCCGGCTTCCATGTCGGCTTCGGCTTCCGCCACAATACCGAAAGTCTGCGCCTCTGTCCCCTCGAAAGACTCCTCCTTGAGAGCGACGACGAACAGAATCCCATATCATTTCTATATAATAAAGTGGCAGCGGAGCGAGGCATGGAAACAGCCGATTTATGCGATGAAATGGGCAAAAATTATCAAAAATTCTTTTTTCGCGACACCATCCTCAAGTAAATCCTCCGGCGATGTGAGTAAAAAGTAGCGCAGAAAGGTCGGAAAATCCAAAAAAAAATTGTACCTTTGTGCGCAAAACATTAAACAAAACACATCAATGGACTTCAATAGAATTACGGCTGCCGAAGCAGCAGCCCTCGTCCAGAACGGACAAACCATCGGCCTGAGCGGATTCACACCCGCAGGCGCACCCAAGTGCACACCAGCAGAAATAGCCAGAAAGGCAGAGGCAGAACACGCAGCAGGAAGACCTTTCAAAATCAGCATCTTCACCGGTGCCAGCACTGGACAAAGTTGCGACGGCGAACTCTCCAATGCCGACGCCATCGACTTCCGTGCCCCCTACACCACAAACCCGGACTTCCGCAAGAACGTCAACCGCAATAGCCTCAACTACTTCGACTACAACCTCTCCAACATGGCCACACAAATACGCCAAGGCTACATAGGAGAAGTAAACTGGGCCATCATCGAAGCATGCGCCATCGAAAAGGTAGGCAACAAAGCACACATATATCTCACAGCCGCAGGCGGTATCAGCCCAACCGTATGCCGCCTCGCCACAGAAGGCATCATCGTGGAACTCAACGCATTCCACAGCCCTAACAGCAAAGGCATACACGACGTCTACGAAATAGAAGACCACCCCTTCCGCAAGCCCATCATGATAACCAAGGCAAGCGACCGCATCGGCAAACCCTACATCGAAGTAGATGCCGACCGCATCGTCGGCGTAATCGAATGCAACGTCCCCGACGAAGCACGCTCCTTCAAAGACGCCGACCCCATCACAACACAAATAGGTCAGAACGTAGCCGACTTCCTCCTGCTCAACCTCAAGAAAGGACTCATACCAAAAAGTTTCCTCAATCTGCAAAGCGGCGTAGGCAGCGGAGCAAACGCAGTGCTCGGCGCACTCGGACAATGCCCGGAAGTACCCAACTTCAACATCTACACAGAAGTCCTGCAGGACGCACCCGTAGGACTCATGAAACAAGGACGCGTCCTCTCGGCATCAACCTGCTCACTCACCGTAACCAACGAATGTCTTCTCGACATCTACGATAACATCGACTTCTTCAAAGACAAACTCGTGCTGAGACCCTCCGAAATCAGCAACAGCCCCGAGGTAATCTCACGCATCGGCGTATGCGCACTCAACACAGCCATCGAGTGTGACATCTATGGCCACGTCAATAGCACCAAAATCTGCGGCACAAAGATGATGAACGGCATCGGCGGCTCAGCCGACTTCGCAGCAAACGCATACCTCACCATCTTTACCTGCGGCTCAACAACAAAGGGCGGAGCCATCTCCAGCATCGTACCCTTCGTCAGCCACATCGACCATACGAACCACTACATCGACGCAGTCATCACCGAATACGGCGTGGCAGACCTCCGTCATAAGAGCGACATGCAAAAGGCAGCCGAACTCATCAAAGTGGCACACCCCGATTACCGACCCATGCTGCAGGACTACATGCGCTACGCAGAAAAACGCGGTGGACAAACACAACACGAACTCTCTGCCGCATTTGCCATGCACGACACATTCCTCCGCAAAGGAGATATGCGCCTCACCGACCTGGCAGAATACATAAAATAAGACAACGCCCACGGCAAATAAATGAACTACGACTGGAGTCATATCCCGCCTTCCGAAGCAGAAATCAAACTTGCAGGAGAAATGGCAGCAGAGCTGAAAATCAGCCCTGTGCTTGCTCGTGTGCTCATAAGGCGCGGCATAGAAAGCGTACAAGACGCACGCAAATTCTTCCGCCCCCAACTCACCGACCTGCACGACCCATTCCTCTTCCAGGACATGCAGAAGGCAGTGGACCGTCTCAACGAAGCACTCGGACGAAAAGAACGCATCCTCGTCTATGGCGACTACGATGTGGACGGATGTACAGCCGTAGCACTGGTCTATCGCTTCCTACAGCAATTCTACAGCAATCTCGATTACTATATCCCCGATCGCAACGAAGACGGCTACGGCGTCTCACGCAAAGGTGTAGACTATGCCTATGAAACAGGAGTCGGACTCGTCATCGTTCTCGATTGCGGCATAAAAGCAACCGAAGAAATTGCCTATGCCAAAGAAAAAGGCATCGACTTCATCATCTGCGACCATCATGTGCCAGGACCGGAATTACCCTCTGCCGTTGCCATCCTCAATGCCAAACGACACGACAATACCTATCCCTATGAACACCTCTGCGGATGCGGCGTAGGATTCAAACTCATACAAGCCTTTGCCATAAGCAACAGCATAGAGTTCTCACAACTCATACCCCTGCTCGACCTCTGTGCCATAAGCATCGCAGCAGACATCGTGCCTATCATGGGGGAAAACCGCATCCTTGCCTATCACGGACTGCGGCAGTTGAACAGCGCACCAAGCGTTGGCGTCAAAGCCCTCATGGAGATATGTGGCCTGCAGGACAAGGAAATCTCTCTGGGCGACATTATATTTAAAATAGGTCCGCGTATCAATGCTTCCGGAAGAATGCAGACCGGCAACGAAGCCGTAGCACTTCTCATAGAAAAGAACCACACTGCAGCAAAAGAAAAGGCAGAACGCATCAACGAATACAACGAGCAACGCAAGGACTTGGATAAGTCCATGACGGAGGAAGCAAACCGCATCGTCAAAACTCTCGAACACCGACACGAACACAACTCTATCGTCCTTTTCAACGAAGAGTGGCATCGTGGCATCATCGGCATCGTGGCATCTCGCCTGACAGAAGTCTTCTATAAACCAAGCGTCGTTCTTACTTGCAACGAAGACGGAATGGCAACCGGGTCGGCACGCAGTGTTCCAGGATTCGATGTCTATAAGGCAATCGAAAGTTGTGCAGACCTTCTCGTGAATTTCGGAGGACATACTTATGCCGCAGGTTTGAGTTTGCCGGCACAGAACATTCCGCTTTTCCGTCAACGTTTCGAGCAATATGTAAAAGAACACATTAGGCCGGAACAAGTGAATGCTGTGTTGTGCATTGATGCGGAAATAGACTTCCGCGACATAAGCCGCCGTATGGCATCCGACATCAAACGCTTTGCTCCGTATGGTCCGGACAACAGCAAACCGCTTTTCTGTACCCGTCAGGTTTATGACTATGGCACAAGCAAGGTGGTAGGGCGCGACCAGGAACACATCAAACTGGAACTTGTTGATTCCAAGAGTAGCAATGTGATGAACGGTATTGCCTTTGGGCAGAGTTCCCAAGCACGTTATATTAAGACGAAGCGTGCCTTCGACATTGTTTATCATATTGAGGAGAACAGTCACAAGCGTGGCGAGGTACAACTGCAGATAGAGGACATCAAGCCGAGGGAATGATGTTTTTTGTTGGTTCTTCTTGTTTGAGGAGGATTAGTTATTATTAAGTAGATGCGGTACCTTTCAATACTTCGACAGTACTGGGGCTATGATGATTTCCGTGGTATTCAGCGTGAGGTCATTGAGAGTATAGGTGCGGGTCGTGATACGCTTGGCCTTATGCCTACGGGTGGTGGCAAGAGCATTACGTTCCAGGTGCCTGCTCTTGCCATGGAAGGTCTTTGTCTTGTTGTGACGCCTCTTATTTCTCTTATGAAGGATCAGGTGGAGGCTTTGCGTCGGCGTAATATTAGGGCGGCATACATTAATAATAACATGTCGCACGAGGAGGTGTTGACAGTTTTGGACAACAGCATTTTTGGTGCTTATAAGTTCCTTTATGTTTCTCCGGAACGTTTATCCAGTTCTTTCTTTTTGGGTAAGTTGCGTCGCATGAAAGTTTGTTTCGTTACGGTTGACGAGGCGCATTGTATATGTCAGTGGGGGTATGATTTTCGTCCGTCTTATTTGGGTGTTTCTGTTATTCGCGAGGTTTTTCCTCAGTGTGCTGTCCTTGCTTTGACGGCTACGGCTACGTCTGCTGTGGTAGATGATATTCAGCAGAAACTTGGTTTTCGTGAGCGGAATGTTCTGAAGATGAGTTTCGAGCGTCGGAATTTGGCTTATGTGGTGCGGAGAGTGGAGAGTGTTCAGGATTCTCTTCTTCATGTTCTCGACTCGGTTCCGGGTTCCTGTATTATTTATGCACGCAATCGGAGGAAGTGTTTCGAAATGGCTGGGCAGTTGGAGGAACTGGGCTATTCGGCTACGTATTACCATGCGGGTTTGCCTGTTGTTAAGAGGAATGAGAATCAAGAGCGTTGGCGTCGTGGCGAGAAGCGTATTATGGTGGCGACCAATGCTTTCGGCATGGGTATTGACAAACCGGATGTTCGTCTTGTGGTTCATGTTGACATGCCCGATTCGGTTGAGGCTTATTTTCAGGAGGCGGGTCGTGCTGGGCGTGATGGTGAGCGTGCTTATGCTTTGTTGCTGACTGATGGCAGCGAGCGTCAGCGCATTTCGAGCCGGATGGTGCAGCAGTTTCCTAAGATTGACTATGTTCGCAATGTTTATGAGCACTTGTGTTATTTCTTTTGCATTGCCATGGGCGATGGTATGCTTGTGACGCGCGAACTGAACATCAATGTTTTCTGCCGTACGTATGGCTATTATCCGGCGATGCTTGGCGGTGCTCTCGATTTGTTGGACAAGGCCGGTTACATTGAGTACAGCAACGAGGACGATGTTTCCAGCCGTCTGCGTATTGATGTTTCGCGCAACGAACTGTTCCGTTTGTTGTATCCGTCGGAGGAGCGTCTTGTGTTGTGTTTGTTGCGCCGCTACGGTGGGATTTTTGTCGACTATGTGTTTGTCGACGAGGACATGCTGTGTGCGGAGGTGGGTATTTCTGCCGACGAGTTTTATCAGGTGATGCGTCGTTTGAGTCAACATTGTATTGTTTCGTATGTTCCGCGCAAGCATTTGCCGCGTGTCACGTTCCGTTGTCGCCGTGTGGCCAAGGAGGATGTGGTGCTTCCGCATGCCGTTTACGGTGAGAGGCGCGACCGTTATGCAGAGCGTGCCGAGGCGATGTTGCGTTATGCGGATGCAGATTCCGATTGTTGTCGTAGCCGATTGTTGTTGGAGTATTTTGGCGAGGAGGCCGAGAAGGACTGTGGCATTTGCGATGTTTGCTGCAGGAGGAGGTCGGAGCAGAGGGCTACGGACGAGAGGGCGGCATTGCGTGCGCATATTCTTCGCCAACTTCAGGATGGTCCGTGCAACAGTTATGAACTTGACCTTGCAGGCTTTCGTCCGGATGGTCTGGAGGAGGTCATCGATGCCATGCGTGCTGCTGGCGAAATTGTCCTTGAGGGTCCGCTCATGAAGGCAGTTGTGCGCCAGTAGTGGTGGTGCTTTTGTTGTGTTTTTCAGTATGTTCTTTTACGGATGTCGAGCATGGCGTTCCAGTTGGACTCTGTGGCGGTGTAGATGTTTGCCTCGTGCAGGATGGTCCAGAGTGGTCTGTGGCACAGGGCGACGCGTATGTGTTTGTCGGCCACCCACTGGCTGACGAGTCGTGTGATGTCTGATGGTTTTTTTCCTTTGACGAGCATCAGGAAGTTGAGTGCCTTGGTGGTGTTGCCGTAGAATGTCGGTGCCAGTTGTTGTGCGAGTTGTAGTTCTCGTTCTTCGGCGGCATTGTCTGCTGTGGCGTTTTGCAGTCCTATTTGCTGTCGGAGCAATTGTCGGAGTACGATGGCAGAGAGGAGCATGACGAGTTTTCGTCGTGGTATACCGATGTAGAGTAGGCGGTGCATGAGCATGTCGAAGCGTTCTGTCTGGTAGTAGAGTCCGGCTGGCAGCAGGCGCAGGTTGGCTTCGATGGTTTCCAACTGGCGTATGATGGTCGGTTTCCACAGTTCGGGTTTGCCGAGGTGGCCGACGTTGGCTTGACACCAGAGGTTGTTCATGTGTTCTGCTTCAGTGCTTTTGCAGAGTTGTGGCAGGTAGATGTCGCGAAACTCTGTGCTGCGTTGTCTGCTGCCCAGTGCGTTGAGGCTGTGGCGCAGCAGTGGAGCCAGGGCTCGCACTTCGCTGTCCGGATGGCGTCCCACCAGTCGTCGTATGGTGCCGAGTTGCTGTTGTGTTTCGCTGCTGATGTCCCAGTTGGCGAGTTGCAGTATGATGTTGAGGTGTTCGAGCAGTGTCTGCCTGTTCACGCCCCTATGCTGTTGCAGTTCTGCCGAAGCGATTTTCAGGCTGATGTCGAGGCGTCGTTCTTCCGGATTGCTGTCCATGAGAGGTGCGCCTGTCCATTGCCAGTTGTCCCAGAGGCTGTTGTTGTATGCGGCAGAGGAGTCGAGGGTGGGGTAGTCACCACAGACGGAGACGCTGAAGCACCGCCCTTCGCTGTTTGTTTCGGCCACCCGTCCCACGAGTACCGGTGTGTTGTCGTGCTGCATCATGCCCAGCGTCTGCTCCAGGTCGAAGCGGCTCACCACGCCGCAACTGCGTGTGCCGGTCAGTGCGCGCACCACGATGCCGAAGTCGTTGGTCTGTTCCTTGACGAGCAGCACTTCCGGACGCTGCCTTCCAGTTCTGCCATCAGTGTGGCCACGTCGGTACCTTCGCAGGCATATTGCAGGCCGGTTATCTGTATGAGTGTTTCCATGATATATAGTGTAAAGCAAGAAGTGTTCGGTGCCCGCAGGTGGCGGTGTCGATAATGGTTAACCTTTCTGTCGATAATGGTTAACCATTCCGCCCATAATGCTTAACCTTTCGGGCAATAATGGTTAAGCATTCCGAGAGCAGGCGTCGGGAGGCCCTCCCGACGGCCTTTGGCAATGGCCGTTCAGATGTCTCTCATGACCATGATGACGCGGTAGGCTGCACGGAATTCGCTCTTGGCAAGCCGGCCGCCGTCGGCAAGTTGATATTTGGGGTTTGCAGTGCCAAGCAGCAGGAAGGGCGAGTGCGGACCGGGGTCCTGCACCATCTTCACCATCAGCCGCCCGTCGGTGGTCTGCACCAGATATGGCACATCCTTGCGGAAATCCTCGTAGCGTCCCAGCGCTTCGCCTACGCCTACGTAGTCGCCATCCTGTATGCGTGGCAACATACTGTCGCCATGACACTGGAAGACATACTTGATGTCGCGCCGGGGCATCTGCAGAGGGACAAGACCTTCCTTGACGTCGGGCTGCTGCACATCGCCCAAAGACGGCTGTATGCCCGACACGAAAAGCGCCGAATGGCTGCTCTCCTGAGCAGGCTTCGCTGCCGACGGCTCCCAGCGAGGCGTGCCGGCAGAACCGATGGCATAGGGCATGTCGTCATCGTCGTCGTCCTCATCCTCCGGCAAGGGCAGCGGGCCGTGCGACAACGACACGCTGCTGCCTCGCAACCACTCGAGGTCCAACTCCGGAAAGTGTGTCATGATGGCATCGATACCACGGCGAGGAATGTGGTCGCGATACACCCAGTTGTTCACAGTCTGTGGCGTTACGCCTAACATCTCTGCCAAGTGCGAGCGGTTTCTGCAGTAACGTTCCACCAAAACTCCAATCTTTTCTTCCGTTGTCATACCTTTTGTTTTAATTCTTGGCACAAAGTTAACACAAAAACACAAAACAAACAAAAAATAAGCCTACTTTTTTAAACAAAAGGTGCGAAACCATATAAATTAAAACAAAAGAGGTGAGAAAAACACGAGGCAGTTTGTTCCGTTCGCAGATATTCACTATCTTTGCAAGGTAAGTGAAGAAAAAAATGGAAAACGGCAGAAAAGTAATCGGTGCGGGGGAGACCATTCTGGACATTCTCTTTCGCCAGGGGCAGCCGGTGGCAGCAGTGCATGGCGGCAGCACCTTCAACAGTATCATCAGTGTGGGGCGTTCCGGCGTTCCGTGTGCCTTTGTGGGTTATACGGGAAGCGACAGCGTGGGGCAGCAGACGGCAGACTTCTTGAAGGAGAATGGTGTGCAGACGGAGCATTTCCTGCTGCGACAAGGCGAGAAGAGTGCCATCAGTCTGGCCTTTCTTGCCGACAATGGCGATGCCAACTACCTGTTTTATAATGAGACGCCCCGTGTGATTCCCGGCTGGACGCTGCCCCGACTGGAGCATGGCGACGTACTTGTCTATGGGTCTCACTTTGCCGTTTGCGACGGTATGCGGCCCCTCATCACACAACTCCTCGAGCGGGCAGAGCAGTCGCAGAGCATTGTTTACTACGACCTCAACTTCCGCAAGAACCATGCTGCCGAACTGGATTCGCTCATGCCTGCCATCGTTTGGAACATCGGCCACAGCACAATCGTGCGAGGCAGCACAGACGATGTCGAGGTTCTCTACGCCTCTCGCGTCGCGCGCGATATATATAATAGGTACATCCGTCAGCATTGCCCCTACTTCATCTGCACATCCGGAGCGGAAAATATCACCGTCTGTACGCCCGACGGCTACCACGAGTTCCAGGCTCCCCCAGTGCCGGATGTCGTCAGCACAGTCGGTGCCGGAGACAGTTTCAACGCCGGTTTCGCCTGTGCCCTGATATGGGAGAAAATCATGCCAGAGGATATTGCAAAACTCGACCGCGACGGCTGGCAACGCCTCGTTGCAACGGCCTGTCGTTTTGCTGGCGAAACGTGCAGAAGCACAGAGAATTACATAGCCAAACGCTGAGCCCTTGACGGCAACGGGAGAAGCCTTCTGCGCCGGTTCGGCGCGGATGTCTTTTCGCCACCACTTTGTCTTGCAAAACACCCCAAGGCGAGGCCGTCCGGAATGGTTAACCATTATTGCCGAAAACGTTAACCATTATTGCCGGAAAGGTTAACCATTTTTGAGGGCCAGGCTTTGGGGGTGGCAGGCAGGAAAGCAGCAGACGAAGTGTGAATAATGTTGAAATTTGCTGTTTTTTATGCTCCGAAGGACCGTAAATCCGATATTTATTGCTAACTTTGCGCGACTAATGTATATAAAAAATAGCAACAAAAGCGATATGTCCAACGTAACAGTCACCCAGATAACCACAGCAAAGGAGATGCGGACTTTCGTCCGCTTCAACTACGAACTGTACAAGGACTGTCCGTATGCTGTGCCCGACTTGCTCGAAGACACTCTCGAGACGCTCGACCCACACAGCAACCCCGCTTTCCGCTTCTGCAAGGCAGCCTACTTCCTGGCGCACAAAGACGGCAAAGTGGTAGGTCGTGTGGCAGCCATCGTCAACACCCGTGCCAACGAACGCTGGGGGAAACAGGACGCTCGCTTCGGCTGGATAGACTTCATCGACGACATAGAAGTGAGTCGTGCACTGCTTCGCGCCGTAGAACAGTGGGGACACTCGCAAGGAATGGAACGCATCGTCGGTCCGCTCGGCTTTACAGACCTTGACCCCGAAGGCATGCTTACCGACGGATACGACCAACTCTCCACACTCTGCACCATATATAACCACCCATATTACCCCGAGCACATGGCACGCCTCGGTTTGGAAAAAGAGACAGGATGGGTGGAACGCAAAGTGTTTATCCCCAGGGGAGAACACGCCGCAAACAACACAAAATACTTCCGCATTGCAGAAATGGCAAAGAAACGCTACGGCTTCCGGGTGCGCCACTTCAGCAGTAAAAACGAACTTCGCAAAGGAGGATACATACAAAAAATACTCGGTGTCGTCAACAAAGCCTACGCAGAACTCTACGGCTACAGCGAACTCGACGAAAACCAAATGGCATGGTACGCCAAACGCTTCATCATGATGCTCGACTGCCGCTTCCTCACCGTCGTGGAAAACGCAGAAGGCGAAATCATAGGCACCGGCGTGTGCATCCCAAGCCTGAGCCGAGCCGTACAGAAAGCAAAAGGCAAACTCTTCCCGTTCGGGTGGATTCACATCGCAAACGAACTCTGGCTCAAACGCAAACACCGCATTCTCGATATGCTCCTCGTCGGCGTTCTGCCCGAATACCAAGACAAAGGAGCCAATGCACTCTTCTTTGCCGACCTCATACCCCACGGCATCAGTTGCGGATACGAATGGGCAGAGTCGCACCCACAACTGGAAGACAACACCGCAAGCCAAATGCAATGGAAAAACCTCGACTGCACCATACATAAACACCGCGCAGTCTTCGCCAAGACAATAAACACCAAACCGGCAAAAACGGACAACAACGACATACAAAACCAATGAACTCTCCACAATACAGCGAAGATAATATACGCCACCTCTCCGATATGGAGCACATCAGAACGCGTCCCGGCATGTACATCGGACGCCTTAGCGATGGCTCACAAGCCGAAGACGGTATCTACGTTCTCCTGAAGGAAGTCATCGACAACAGCATCGATGAATTCAAAATGGGAGCAGGCAAACGCATCGAAGTCGACATAGAAGACAACCTGCGCGTCAGTATTCGCGACTACGGACGAGGCATCCCTTTGGGCAAACTCGTAGAGGCCGTCTCCATGCTCAACACAGGCGGCAAGTACGACTCCAAAGCCTTCCAGAAGAGCGTCGGCCTCAATGGCGTCGGCCTCAAAGCAGTCAATGCCCTCAGTGCACGCTTCGAAGTGCAGAGTTTCCGCGACGGACAGACACGACGAGCCGTGTTCAGCAAGGGCATCCTGCAAAGCGATGTAACCGAAGCAACACAGGAAGACGAGAACGGAACAGCAGTCTTCTTCGAGCCGGACGCTTCCCTTTTCAAGCACTATGCCTTCCGAAGCGAGTTCATCGAAGTGATGCTTCGCAACTATACCTACTTGAATACCGGTCTGACCATTGTCTTCAACGGGCGTCGCATACTGTCGCGCGACGGATTGAGCGACCTCCTTTCCGACCGAATGGACTACGAATCGCTCTATCCCATCATTCATCTTCGCGGCCAGGACATTGAGATTGCGTTCACTCACACCAAGCAAAACGGCGAGGAATACTATTCTTTCGTCAACGGCCAGAACACCACTTTGGGCGGAACGCATCAGGCTGCTTTCAAGAAATATATTGCTGAAGTCATCAAGGACTACAGCGGAAAGAACTACGAGTATGCCGACATCCGCAACGGCATAGTGGCTGCCATCAGCATAAACATACAGGAGCCGCTTTTCGAGAGCCAGACAAAGGTGAAACTTGGCAGTACTACCACGGAGCCGGAGGGTGGCATTTCCATCGATAAGTTCATTGGCGATTTCGTTAAGGAACAGGTGGACAACTATCTTCACAAGAATACCGACATTGCGGACATCATCTTGCAGAAGGTTGCGGAAAGCGAAAAGTTGCGCAAGGAAATGGCCGGTGTGGCGAAGAAGGCGAGGGAGATGTCGAAGAAGGCTAACCTGCACAACCGTAAGTTGCGTGATTGCAGGGTGCATCTGACTGATGTGAAGGGTACGCTCCAGGAGGAGAGCAGCATTTTCATTACGGAGGGTGACTCGGCAAGCGGCAGTATTACGAAGAGTCGCGACGTGAATACTCAGGCAGTGTTCAGCCTGCGAGGCAAACCTTTGAATTGTATCAACCTGACGAAGAAGGTGGTTTACGAGAACGAGGAGTTCAATCTCTTGCAGGCTGCGCTTAATATCGAGGACGGATTGGACGGCCTTCGCTACAATAAGGTGATTGTTGCTACGGATGCCGACGATGATGGTATGCACATTCGTCTGCTGATGCTTACGTTTTTCCTGAAGTTCTTCCCCGATCTTGTGAAGAAGGGTCATGTCTTTATCTTGCAGACGCCGTTGTTCAGGGTGCGTGCCCGCAAGGCGAAACTTGGCAAGATGAAGGTGAATGCTCTTGAGGCGGAACTGGCTGCGCGCAACGATGCGGAGGATGTTTCTTCGTATAGCGACGGCAAGCGTCCGCGCCATTTGAGTATTTCGAAGGACTTTGTGACGCAGTATTGTTATACGGAGGAGGAGCGTCAGAGTGCGATTGACGAGTTTGGCCCGGAGCCTGAGATAACGCGCTTCAAGGGTTTGGGTGAGATCAGTCCAGATGAGTTCCGCAACTTCATTGGCCCCGATATGCGTCTCGACCAGGTTATTCTCCAGAAGTCCGACCAGGTGGCTGAACTTTTGGACTTCTACATGGGCGACAATACTATGGACCGCCAGAACTTCATCATCGACAATCTTGTCATTGAGGAGGACCTGGCAGAGGGAAGCCCCCTCTCCTAACCTCTCCCCCGAGGTGGAGAGGAACGACTTCTTGCAGACATTATGCTGACGTAAGCATCTCGTTTCAGATAGGCTTCCGTGTTGTTCGGTTTTCGAACGAAGAGGTGTTGTCGGACATTGAAAGTGTATTGGAAAGGATAAGGAATGAACTTGAAAGATAATATGAATACATCTGCCGATAACTCCCTCCTCCTTGGGGGAGGGAAGGGGAGGGGGCTATCCGCCGTTCTCTTCCCCGGTTCTTTCAATCCCTTTACTCGGGGGCATGCCGACATTGTGCGTCGGGCGTTGCTGATGTTCGACGAGGTGGTTGTAGGCGTGGGCTGCAACGAGAGCAAGGCCGGTGCAGTGTCTCCCGAGGAGCGTGCGGAAAAGATACGCAAACTCTATGCCGGCAATCCGCGTGTAAGGGTGGGGTGCTACAGTGGGCTGACTGCCGACTTTGCCAAGGCGAACGGAGTGGTGGCCATCGTTCGTGGAGTCCGTTCGTTTGCCGACTACGAATACGAGATGCAGATGGCGGACGTCAACCGTCAACTCTTTGGCATTGAGACGATAATCCTGCCCGCCTCTCCCGAGTTTGCTGCCCTGAGCAGTTCTGTCGTACGCGAACTTTTGCACTTCGGCCACGACGTTTCCGACCTCTTGCCGTAGCCCGCTCCGAGACACCTTCCGGGGGGCACGAAAAAAAGGTTAACCATTATTCAAATAATGCTTAACCTTTCTGCCAATAATGGTTAACCATTCCGACGATAATGGTTAACCTTTTTTGTAATAGCCATTTGGCAGTTATATTTTACAAAACCGACACTCCCTGCTGATATTATTTTGCTTATTTTCGGCCTTCTGTGCTACGTTTTTGTCCGAGGTGCAGATTTTTACACAAAAACCTTTGAACAAATATGGAAAAAAACTATCTTTGCCAAGAATATGTGCGTAGTTTTGTAAAAAAAATTCACTAAGCAATTAACACAAATTATTAACTCTATTTATTAACCCAAAACAAACAATCATGAGAAAAAAACTACAGAAACTGTGTTTGTCCGCAATGATGTTTGCGGCTTCCACGGCTGTGTGGGCGCTTTCCGAAGTGGGAGGTGTCTATCAGATTGCTTCGGCAGAAGACCTGAAGGCCTTTGCCGAACTCGTGAATGGTTCGGATCCTTATGCGAAAGCCGTTTTGACGGCTAATATCGACAAAGGACTCGATGCTACAATGATTGGTCGTGATGGTCAGGACTTCCAGGGCATCTTCGACGGTCAGGGCTACACCATCACCGTAAACACCTTTAACGATGAGTCTGCAGGTACAGCACTCTTCCGTAATGTTGGCCCACATGCAGTCATCAAAAACTTGAAGGTGCAAGGTAACATCACCACCAATCAGCAGCATGCAGCAGGTATCGCAGTATGGAGTGCCGGTGTAATCCAGGGTTGTTACGTTGATTTGACCGTAACAAGCTCCTTCGCGGGCGACGCAACCCACGCAGGTATCGTTGCAGTAGCTTATCAAGGTACTGTAATCGAAGACTGTTTGGCAAAGTTCGTCATCAAGGGTGCAACCACACAAAACTGTGGTGGTATCATCGGTTGGGCAAACGTTGAAAGTACCATAATGAACTGTTTGGTAATAAGCGACGGTAGTGACTTTGACATCAAAAACGGCGGCAGTAACAACATCGCACGTAACGATGGCAAAATTGTTGTAATTGATTTGGAGAAATACAACGAAGACAGCTACGCTAATTACTACAAAGGTGCCAACTACAACAACTATGTTACCAACCAATGGGGTAACAACAAGGCAACAACCGTTGTGCCTTACGACCAGTTGGCAGATGGTCGCATCTGTTATCAGCTGAACAACGACCAGAGTCACATAGGCTGGAAACAGACAATCGGTGTAGATCCCTTCCCCGTTCCTGCAGCGTTCGGCACAGATCAGGTGTACGCTTCAGACGTAACAGGTTGCGACGGTAAGAGCGAAAACGAGCTTACATTCTCAAACGAAGGCACCGTACAGGCAACACCACACTCATATGACAAGTTCGGTGTTTGTACCGTCTGCGGTACATACAACACCAAATGCCTTGAATTCGACGAGTCAGATCACACCTTCCTCTTGAAGAGCGCAGCAGACATCGACCTTGCAGAAGGTAGAAACCGTATGCAGAATGGTGCTCAGTTCAACCTCAAGATGGTTAACGACATCGTGTACACAGCAGAGCCCACACGTTACATCTTCAACAACAGCAACTGGTTCGACGGCAGTTTCAATGGTCAGGGACACACTCTCACCATCGAAATGAGCGAAATGGGCAACGAAGCATCATTCTTCCCCCAATTCTCCGGCACATTCGAGAACGTTATCATGCACGGTAGCATCTCTACCAACGCACAGTATGCAGCATCAATTACGTCACGCACACGTCGTGACCGTGTGGAAATCCGCAACGTCTTCTCCGACATCGAGATTAACTCAACCAGGATAGGCGACAACACCACCGCCGGTCTTATCGGTGTGGCAGAAACAAAGACCAATGTGGAGAACGCCATCTATGCCGGTAACATCAACGGCATCGAAGGTTCTGAATGTCTTGCAGGCCTTTGCGGTTGGGCAAGCGGTCAGACCTATTACACCAACTGTGCCTTCCTCGGCACCATCAACAACGGTTCTGGCGACTCAAAGACCATCTCACGTAACCAAGGCAACATCGTTTGCGCCAACGTATATGCAACTACAGACTATGGCTACGGAGACAACGAAAAGTTCATCCTCTATGAAAACTACGAAGGCATAGAAAACGGTGAACTCGCATTCTTCCTCAACGACAAGCAGGAAGGACTCGACCGCTTCTATCAGAAGATCGGTTCCGACCTCTTCCCCATGCCTATCAAGCAGGAAGGCGCACTCGTCTATTCTTCTGCCCCCGAGTATCGTTGCGACGGCTTGCCCCTCGGCGATACATATTACACCAATACCCCCTCCGGTTCTATCGACATTCCTCCACATGAATTCGAAGAAGGCTTCTGCACAGTCTGCGGTTCTCTGCAGGAAGACTACATGACGCCCGTCGACGGATGGTACGAGATCAGCAATGGCGCAGAACTGCTGTGGTGGAACCACTACGCAGCCAAGAACCTCAACGTCAATGCACGCCTCGTCGACAACATCGATATGGATGGCTATAGCGACCGCTGGACTGCTGTCGGAACAGAAAGCAAACCCTTCTATGGTAACTTCGATGGTCAGTACCACATCATCAGCAACCTCATCGTAAATATGCCCGAAACCATGGGCGTTGGCCTTATCGCCGTTATGAACAGTTTGCCCTCTAAGGGCTTCGGCGGCCTCACCGACGAGGAAGCACGCAATGCAGAAGGCGTATTCATCAAGAACGTCGTTCTCGACGAAACCTGCTCTCTCCTCGGAAACGGTTATGTAGCCCTTGTTGGTATGACTGCTCCTTGGGCAGGTCACGTCAACATCTCCGGCGTCATGATGTGTGGTGACGTATCAGCAAACGGCGGCCCCAATGCAGCCGGCGTATTCGGTTGCGTTATGAGTTCTGCATGTCGTGTCACCATCGACAGATGCGGTATGGTCGGCAACGTATATGGTCCGAAAGAAAACGGCTCGTTCTCAGGCTGGCTGGGCGACTGGGCAGAAGTAACAAACTGCTTCGCTGTCGGCACAGTAGAAGGCTACGAAAACGAAGACCGCTACTTCGCTCGTTATGGCAACGACCGCGTAAAACAAGCAATGACCAATTGCTACGCACGCTATGGTACTCAGGTGCCCAAGGTAACCGAAGCCGACTTCGAGAGCGGTGCATTGGCATGGCGTGCAAACGGCAGCCAGTTCCGTACTCCTTACTGGTATCAGACCATCGGCGAGGATATGTATCCTTATCCCGATCCTTCTCATGGTACAGTCATCTATGCTGCTGAACAATACTTCTCTATTGTAGACGAAGCAGACATCGACGAAGTGTCAGGCGCAATTCAGACTTATGAAGAAGAGGCTCATTCTGGCATAATTGCAACACAGTCTGTCCTTGACGACTTCATGAATAGCGTCGCAGCATTGAGCGAGGCAACAACCATCCTCGAGTTTGCCGATGCCATCGACTCTGTAAACGCCAAGAAGGATTCAGTTGCAGTCAATGCAGCAGTCTATAAGACATATATCGACAAGTGCGAAGAGATTAAGGCTCGCCTCGAATCAGACGATAGTTTCAACGGCGAAATCCGTGAGGCTCTCGAGTACTATCTCGCAGAAACAGACGAACCAACAGAAGAGAATCCTCTCGGTACATACAACTATATTGTAGAAGTGCACACCGCAACAGCCGCAGAGATTAAGAAGGAGACAGAACGCGTAATCGAATGGCTGGCTAAGGCTATTGCCGAAGACTATGCTCCTGGCACCGATATCAGCGGAATGATTCTCAACGGTGACTTCTCTGAAGGCGCAAACGCTAAATGGACTGATGGCTTTGCAACAGGCACAGGCACTCTTAAGACCGAAGATCCTGCACTCAGTAAGATTGTAGGTGTTGAGGCTTGGGACGTAACAGGTGACATGTATCAGACAATCGAAGGCTTGAAGCCCGGTTATTATCTCATCAGTACTCATGCTGCTTTCCGTCCCAGCAACAACCGTTACAGCACAAACTATGCTGCAGGTATCTATGCAAACGGCACATTCAACTACTTCCCCACTGTTATAGAGGACTTTATTGCTGCTGAAGATACTATCGATCAGGTTAACTGTAACTTGCATGGCAATGGTGCTCTTGACCTCGAAATCTTTGACGACTACGAATCTGAGGATAAGGCAACAGCTGAAAGCCTAGGTTCTACTCTCCTTGGTTATGCTGTTCATGGTCCTGGTGGTATTGCCGCTGCAGCCAACGACGACCGTTACAAGGTTTACACACTTGCAAAGGTTACTGAAGATGGTCTGCTTACTATCGGTATTAAGAACCCCGGTACGAAGTATGGCAGCGACTGGACCGGTTGGACAGCAATTAACATGAAGTATCTTGGCGAGGACGCTGAGACTGCCGACGAAGGCATCAGCATGGTTGTTGACAATATGACTTTGCGTGCTCAGACCATCATGGATTACATGTATGATGAATTTACTTTCGAGGCTGCTCCTAACTTCCCCGCAGAATATAGAACTAAGTTGGAAGAACTTGCTGAAGGCGGTTCTGATTTGTCTGCTGAAGAAGTTGTAGCAGGTTTCTCTGATGTATTCCAGAAGATCTACGAAGGCAAGCAGGCTTATATTAAACTTGGTGCTGCAGGAAACTACCTTTCTAACCTCGAGGGTGCAAACCTTCCTTTGGTTGAAAAGGATTTGGAACTCGGCGAATGGTTTGAGACCGGCGAATGGCTCTTCAGCGAAGAAGAGATGCAGAATATGTATGATGTTTCTTCTCCAATGTTGGCAGGATACTTGGAAGGTACTTACAGTATAGAAGAGGCTCTTGCTGCTGCTGAACTGAAAGACCCGCTTGTTGAGGGCTTTGTTGCTCCTCGCGACGAAGAGGGTTACTTCTTGCTCAGCACTCCCAAGCATCTTGCGTTCTTCCGTGCTGCTGCTGGTTTCTGCGATTACACTGTTAAGGCAAAACTTACTGCCGACATTGACATGGCCGGTATTGGTATGTTGCCCATCAACCGTAATGACTATTCTTATCGTGGCACGTTCGATGGTCAGGGTTACGCTATTAATAATGTATATATCAATCTTCCTGAGGAGCGTTGCAGTTTCTTCAATACTACAGACGGTGCTACTATCAAGAACCTGAAGTTGAACGGTGAGTACTTCTCTGACCAGAAGTTCATGGCAGGTCTTGCCGGCTATGCTTACAGAACTGTGTTCGAGAATTGTGATGTTGACGTTGTTCTCCATTCTGCTGTCGAAGGTGATGGTACTCATGGTGGCATCGTTGGTAACAATGATGGTGAGAATACTGTTGTGAACAACTGTATCGTTCGTGGCGAGATTCTGGGCGAACTTACCAACTCTTGCGCTGGTGTCTGCGGTTGGTCTGGCCAGAAGATTGAGATTAAGAACACTCTGATTCTTTCTTCCTACACTGTTGATGCAAACGGTTCTAATCCTGTGAGCCGTGGTGACAATGCTACTGTGAACAATGTATTCTACCTGAACAACTTCGGCACTGCTGCTGGCAACGTTACCAAGGAGCAGTTGGCAAGTGGTGAGATTACATACAAGTTGAATGGCAGCAAGAGCGATGGTGAATTGGCATGGTTCCAGACTATCGGTGTTGACAGCATTCCTTGCTTGTTCGAGGGTGATGTTGTTTACTTCTACGGTGGTCAGTACATGAACGAGAAGCCCAATCCTCAACTCAATGCCTTTGCTTATGACATGCAGGCTAACTTGAAGGGCAGCAAGGTTGTTGTCGAGTTCAAGTTGAATGCTGAGGCTGAGGCTGTTACTGTTAAGTTCTACGATGGTGAGACAATGGTTTACACCGCGAGTGTTTCTGAACTTGCAGCAGGTGCTAACTCTGTAAGCGTCGACGCTGCAAACCTTGGTCCCGATCCTACTGCTTTGGGTTACGAGGTTGAGGTTAAGGGTAAGGGTTCTCTTGACATTCTGAAGGTGGGTGAGAGCATTAAGTTCAACTCTCCTTACGGTTTGGCAACGAACAACAATCCTGCAAGCAAGGGCTTCGGTCAGGTGCTTGTTACCGAGTCTCGTCCTACGGAGGATCCCGAAGACATGTTCTCTACCGGAACTCCTGGTGCTCTCTTCGCATTCGATGCAATGCTTGACTCTGTTGGTGCTTACTATGGTGGTCTCGATGTTTTGACTAAGACTCCTCTCATGGTATCTGGCGACAACAACAAGTTCGACCTTAAGGATCTCCGCTTCTCTAAGGACGGTCGTCTCTTCGTTGGTCGTGCTTCCGGCACAAGCAATAGTTCTGTTTACGAGATTAACCCCGACAACCTCGAGGAGGCATGGAAGCCTGTCTTCACAGGTGGTGAACTCGACGAGGCTACCGGTATCACCTATGTTGGCGACGAGGAACAGAACCGCATGGCAGTAGGCCTTGCTCTCAACGGTGAGGGTGAAGACCTGCAGATGTACGTTCTTGGTGCTCAGCGCAGCAATGGCGAGAACAATACTACCGACTACACTTGCTCTGTTTACAACCTCGGCACTGCTACCGAGTGGGCTGCTGCTCCTTCTGCTACCTTCGAGCCTCTGAATGGCGTTTACGTCAACACTCCGAGCCACGTTGGTATCCACGAGGACGGCATGGGCGGTCTCTGGTTCATCCAGTACAGTTCTAAGCCTTCTGCCGAACTGCCTTCTATCAAGCACTTCGATGCTGAAGGCAAGGAGGACTACAGCGACGTTACTACTTCTACCCACAGCGGTAAGTTGGCAGTTACTTCAGACGGCAAGTACCTTGCTATTCCTATGGGCGAGCGCAAGTTGGTTGTTTACGAAACCAACTATGTTCCCATGGCTAACGGTAAGATTTACTTGAACCCTGTTTACAACATCTCTCTCACCGAGACTCAGGTTACCGGTCTTGCATTCGACTATGCTAACAACCTCTATGTTGCTTCAAGCGGCAGCAAGACTCTGAGCCGTTATGTGATTCCGAGTTGGAACAACAACACTGTTGTTACTCCGGGCAATGGCATCGGCGTTGCAGCGAATGGTGATGTCAATGGCGACGGTTCTGTCGACATTGCCGACGCAGTTTCTGTATTGAACACCATGGCTGCAGGCGGTGCAGACACAACTGCCGACGTTAACAACGACGGTTCTGTGGATATCGCCGACCTTGTATCCATCCTGAACGTGATGGCTGCACAGTAATCCGACAACTCCCATGGCAGCCATAGCCGCTTCGGCGACTGTGGCAGCCATATAGAAAAATCCCCCTGCGGACAGTGTGAAGTGACCCCAAAAAGTTGGACGGATTAATAAAAATATTATTGGTAAAGAGTTCGGTATTCCACCGGACTCTTTCCTTTTAACCGGTATTTGATTCTTTTATTGTTGTAGTATTCGATGTAGTCTTCCAAAGCCTTTG
>JAFTYP010000017.1 GCA_017461345.1 Bacteroidaceae bacterium
AAAGGCTTTGGAAGACTACATCGAATACTACAACAATAAAAGAATCAAATACCGGTTAAAAGGAAAGAGTCCGGTGGAATACCGAACTCTTTACCAATAATATTTTTATTAATCCGTCCAACTTTTTGGGGTCACTTCAAAATCCTTCCATCGGGGGTTATATTATTTCTTAATCAGATGGGGAGATGCTTACTTAACAGCAATCTTCTTACCGTTCTGGATGAAGATACCCTTCTGAGCCTTGCTTACGCGCTGGCCTGCTACATTGTAGATAGGAGCGTTAACGTCGTCAGCATTGATGCTGTTGATGCCAGTTTCACCAACTTTCAAAATAGCAGCAATTTCCTTTGCGTCTGCTACAGATACACCACCTGTAGTAGAGATTGAAATCGCATACAACTTGATTTCGTATTCGCCGTCAGCAACATCTGTAAGTGTCAAAGGCAGAGTCAGGATAGTACCTTCGTTACCCAAGAAAGCAACAGTCTCATTGGGATAAAGTGAATACTGCTTGTTACCGTCAGATGCATTCTGAATGGCAAGAACATATGCTCCATCAAGAGGAGCAGCCTCTTCATCCTCTGAATACTCTCTTACCCAGTCCATGTCAATACGATCTTCATTAACTGTCACATACTTTGCAGCCTTTGCTTTCACACCTGCGGGAAGAGCAAGACGGAAAGAGAACGCAGCAATGGGATCAGCATTTGTCAAACCAATAACGAGTTCCGCAGATGTTGCACCTGTCTCTACTTTAGCAACTTCTGCTGTAAGAGTGTTCTGTGCAAATGCTGTAACACCGCACAGCATAGCAACCAATGTCATGTAAAACTTTTTCATTGTAATTTGTTTTATTGGATTATTATTATGTTATTTGTTCTAATTAAGATTATTCAACACCTGCCATAATATTCAAGACAGACACGAAGTCGGCAATATCAACAGCACCATCACCATTAACATCGGCTGAAACCAAAGCCTCGCCTGATGCCATAACATTCAGAATAGATACACCGTCTGCGATATCAACAGCACCGTCAATATTTACGTCGCCCTTGAGAGAAGGATCTTCACCCTTTTCAACAGTCCAAACAAGTTCGTTGGCATCCTTAGAGTGGATTGTGCCGTCGGCCTCGATGGTCTTGATGGTATTGAGACCTACAGTGTAATCAGCGGGTTCAACGGTAGCAGCAATCTGTACCTGGATAGTAGCAACTGCACCATCTGTACCAGTATAAGTAGTTCCCTCGGGAAGTTCGCAAGACAAAGTTACAGTGCCGTCAGCATTTACTGTCTCTGCAAACACGGGCTCAACGCCTTCTGCATAGCGGCCACCAGTAGCGGTCATGCTCTCTGCTACATAAGTAAAGCCTTCGGGAAGAACGAGTGTGCATACCCATGAATTAATAGCATTCTTGTTTTTCAGGTTCAGAGTAAGTTCTGAAGTACCATTTGTTTTGCCATTCGCAGCAGCAGTCAGGTAAACCTGATAAGCATCAATAAGAGATGCCCACATCGCTGTCATCATGAAGAATGACACCAAGGAAAGTAAAATTCTCTTTTTCATAAGATTTTAGGTTTTATTATTAGTTTATGTTTCTTTTATACCTTTTCTGCTGCAAATTTAGTGCTTTTTTAATAATCACCAAAACTTTTCTGCTTTTTTTTTCTTCTTTTATTATTTTTTGAAAATGGCGAGAAACAGGATTCGGCCCTATGTGTGTTTTATCCCTTAATTTTACAGCATAAATAGTGGTTGCAGTGGACTTTTTGCGTTGCATTTGTCATGCCGAAAAACTTCACACGTGAACTTGGCTGAACGGACGTGTCCATTTGGACAAATGGACTGGAGTGTCTGGGGTTCTTTATTCAAGTAATCTGTTTAGAAGTTTAATCCGACTCGGGAGGTTTACAGGTGTCTGTCTTGTTCCCATACTCGGCTGACGGGTTAAATACTTTATACTATAATTACTTCACTTTCGTTGCTTTTGCGCAGAGCATGGAGGCTTCTATATGCCACGAGCCCGGAAGATAATGTCGCGCGCCTCAGTTATCTTGCGGAATTTCTCTTCTGCGGCTTCACGGGCAGCCTCTCCTTTCGACTCGACACGGTCGGGATGGTAGCGCAAAGCCATCTGCCGATAGGCTTGGCGCACCTCGTCGTCGGTTGCCGTCTCGCGGATGCCCAGGGTCCGGTATGCTTCCTGCAAAGTGACATCCACATACGGTTGCCATTCGCTCTTCTGCCTCCGGCTGTCTGTAAAGTCATCTGCCGAAGTATTGCGGAAAGTGAAATGCATGACCGGACGCCGATACATGGAGTCGAAGAGCCAACCCAACAGGAAACCGAAGATGAGCCCACGGCCTCCACCTACATACCAACCTACAATGGCAAAGATAAGTTTAAAACTAAGCAGACACGACATAGATATATCTCTGTATATAGGGTTATACGGTTTGCCTGAGTTTCTCGGATAGATCCTCAACAGGGACAATCTGATACTCTCCATCCTTGAGCCACACAATGCGACGGGAGACAATAGGAATGCCAATATCCTCGAGCATCAGTGCATAGAAACTCAGTTGTATGGAGTAGAGCGTATAGTCTTCTTCCGGCATACAGTCGAAAGGAGGACGAAGCATTCGGCCGAAACGGCGGTTGTATTCGTTCTGAAGTTTGGAGTTTGTTTTATAATCCAAAATGACGAATCCTTCGGGCTGCCCGTCGGCGCCATCGTTATAATACAACATATCGAATGTGCCGGCAAGTTGCTGTTTGAGATTTCTCTCCGGGCATGGATTCTTTCCGCTATATACTTGGGCTTCGTTAAGCACAAGGTGCATACTGCGAGGCATCTCGTTCATAAACTTCAATGCAGCCTCCTCCTTCGGATGAAGCGGAGCAAGGAATCCATATTCCTTCATGTACTGATTCTGCATTGCTGGGCAAATGCGTTCCGGCAATCCGGCACGCAAATAGCCAAGGCTTTCGCCATAAGAATGGGTCTTCGTGCCGAGTTTCATGGCACGAAAGGAGTTCTGACGCCACTGCTGTATCCAGTATTCCGGCGTCATCCCCTTTTTCTGCGCATAGCGTTCTGCCTGGTGCTGTTCGTTGAATGGCTCACGAATGAAACAGTGAACAACATTCGTAACGGAAGGCAATGTCTTGCCCGAAAGCACATAACGATGCTCGTCCTCATAAAACTCAAGGTCTTCAAACTCGAGGAGCACCTTCTTGCGTACCTCTGTCACCACTGATGGCTCGCCGGCCACAGTAAACATCTTATCGTTGAACATTGATGAACTTCTTGCCTTGTATGATGTTTATGCCTTTCATTGGACGGCTGAGGCGCTGGCCTGCAAGATTATATACCTCGCCTCTATTCGGAAAAGGGAGCGTAACAGCATTCACGCTTGTCCAATCGCTGTCGGGACGGCCTACGCCAATCAATGCATCTGTATAAGTAGGCATGAACTCCGAAACCTGTATCACATTGTTGCCGCCTCCCTTTCGTGCCGTTATCTCCCACTTGAAACTCTGGTATGCCTTTGTTGTTTCTGCAGGCAAAGTATATGTGTAGGTTTTGAAGTTCACGTCCTGGAGTTTTGTGTCGTTGGTGACAGAAGCAAGCACCTCCCACGAAGCATCGTCCTTGCCGGGGTTGCTGTCGGCAGTAGAACCATAAAAGGTCCACGACAAAGGATTACGGCCTGGATAAGAGGCATTATCGTTGGCTGTCGTAATCTTATAGCCCGTCACATAGATGGGGTGTGTTGCATGGAAGATGACATAGACGGGGTTGCCTTCGCCACCATTGAGGCACCATTTGGTTGATGAACTTCCATCGAAAAGTTTATCGTAGTTTTCACCCGAGCCAAAGCCTCCTGTTCCATCGTCGGAAATGAAGAAAACATCTGCCGAGCCTCTCTCGTACTCTTTTTCCTTCATAGGACCATAATACACCTCGTTTGTGCTTTGTGCCAGATTGTCGATATCCGTTACGCCACCAAGAGGTGCATATATTTCAAGACTGGACTTAAGCATCTTGCCATTACATACAGCCGCCACTTCTTCCGGTGTCATGCCAGAACGCCAGAAGAACAGTTCGCTGACCTCACGACTATTGTTTGCATCGCCAAGACTTACCGTCTCTATTTTGGCCAGACGCTCTCCTATTTCGCCGGCTTTTGCCTTGTTGATGTAGAGAATGGTGCGGCGCTGTGCATAATAACTTGTCAGAGTGACATGATGCCAGTTGCCATCGTTAATCTTTGTGGTTGAGGTTACAGAAGAACCGGTAGGAGCAGTATAAGTAACTGTGCCGTCGGCATTCACCCGGACGATTGCTTTTTCTGTGCCGGATGCCTGAGTCAGACATACAACCTGACCTTCTGTTCCCTTAATGCGGAGGGTGATTGTGAACGGATGAACAGTTTCTTCCGGTTCGAAGTATATTTCGTTGCCTGCCTCGATGGTCATGCTCTTTGTCCGATTGCGCACCGGTTGCGGTTTGCCTGCCTTGATGGCATCGAAGAGTGAAGGCACCATTGCGTACATGAACTCCACATGGCCTGCCGTATTCTGGTGATAGGTGTCGGCCACATAGCCGTCTGCCCATTGGCCGTTACCCTTATCGATAGAACCCAGCACATTGGTGGAAGCGACATCCCACTCGTGGATGAGGAGATTCAATCTCTTGACATAATTGTAGTCTGTCTCGTTGTAATCGCTACGGGTATAGTTGTTCATCACCATAGGTATCTTGCCGTCTGCTCGAACTTGCTTTATCAGTTTGAGCATATTGTCGCGCCACTGATTGAAGACGGCGTCCGGATTGCTGGCACCATGAATGCCTTCATTGCCGAGCGAAAGACCAAAGACAACGTAACGGCCGAAGTCGCGGATAAGATCGTCGTAACGATTGAGGAGATTTACTGTTGTGTTGCCACCGATAGACACGTTGCTTGTGTAGAAGGGAGTACTGCTCTTGCCTTGTTTATGACGGGCAATGAGTTGTTGTCCGTAGAGATATCGATAGCCTTTATAGTCTGTTGCGCCTTGTCCGTTTGCGACAGAAGAGCCGAAGACTGAGATACGATTCTCGTCGATGGGTGCAGAGATGTTGTAAACCATCTGCTTCATGTCAACTGTAATGGTGTATGTTCCGGCGTTCTGATAGATGTTTTCTGTGCTTTGCCCCTTTTCTGTTTCGCCAAGAGCATATCTTGTGGATGCGCCTTGCAAGCGTTTGATGGCATAGGCATCGTCGTTGTTGAGTGCAAAATACATCGTCTTGTCCACCCACTGCTGCGAAGATGTCTCCTGCAATGTTACCTCTCCTTCGAAGACGCCATCGCCTTTATAGGGGACGGCAGGACTGCCTGCGCCCATATTGCCACGGATGTTCATGGTGACGGGGAGCACGGTTACTGTATTGTATGCTGTGCTGACGGTGATGCGTGCCACACAGTTTTTGCTTACGGTGAATGGTGTGTTGCCTTCTGTGGCGAATGTTCCGTCGCCGTTATCAGAGAGTGTGATGGGTTCGCCATCGGTAATTCCGGTCAGGGTGAAGGTGCCTGTATTGAGGCGGGCAAAGGCTTCGTAGGTATCGTTGCCGATGGCTTTGAATGTTACGTCTTCGGCATTTCCGCTTAATGTAAGGCCGGTGAATTCGATTGGGTCTTCGGGGCGTGTGCCTCCGGTGTACTCTTCCACTCTCATTGCACTGATGTGTGCCATGCCGAACACGCGCTGATAGGTGATGACGATATTGCCTTCCTTGTCGGGATAGATGTAGTCGGTCTGGAGGATGCTGCTCAGGTTGCCGTTATAGCCTTCGCCTCCTACTTCGGAGCCCGATGTGGTCTGTCCGCCTGTCCAGATGCGTTGTCCTTTGAAGTTATAGAGTGTGCACCGGTTGTCTGTGTGGTTGCGTGAGCCATAGATATAGAAGCGGTAGCAACGGTCTGTTTTGAGTCGGGAGATTTTGAAGGAGCGTACTTCGGCATTGTCGATGAAGACATAGTCTTCTGTTGCTGTTTGGACGGCGAGGTCGCCCAGGTCGTTGGCCGAAGGGTTGTTGTTGCCGCCGGCATTTATGCCGTTGGTATAGGTTTTCTCCACGACGATGAACCTTGCTCCGGTTGTGGCTCCGGTGCTGTTTTTGATGCTGATGGTCTTGTTGGCGGAGATGGCATTGCTGGTGGTTGCGCCGGAGGTGACGTTGTTCCACTTGTTGCCGTTGGCATCTGTGGTTGTCTGATGTCCTCGGGTGGCATTGCTTGTCTCGCCGAAGTCGAAGTACATTTTCTGTGCCAGGGTGAGTTCCTGGTTGGGTCGTTCCATGCCGGAGACTTCTTCTACCTTCATGCAGTTGAGATAGACCATGATGCCAGAACTCTTCTTGATGATGGTGAGGTCGATGTTTCCGTTCTTGTCGGGGAAGATGACGTCTGAGGTCAGGACGTTGTTGTTATTGCCGTCGTATCCGCCGTTGCCTATGTCTGTGCCGGACATGGCCATTTCTTCTCGCCAGCAGTTCTCGCCTGTGAGGTCGAACCATGCTGCGCGGGTGTCTGTTGCCGTGCGCGAGCCGAAGAGATAGAAGCGGTAGCCTTTGTTGAGGTCGAGTCCTTTGAGATGAATGACGCCATAGTCTTGTCCGCCTTCCAGGAAGATATAGTCCTGTGTTGCGCTTTCGATTGCGAGGTCTCCGAGCAGTGATTTCGAGGGGTTCTGCAGTCCTCCGTTCGTATAGCCGTTGGTTGAGAAACGTGTTGAGAGTTGCAATTTGCAGTCGGTGGCAGCATTATTGGATGTCACGAGGCTGATGGTCTGCGGATAGGCCTTGTCGGGGGCACCGGTTCCTTTGCCGAAGATGTTGTTCCAGTAGTGTCCGTTGGCGTCGGCTCCGACAGTCTTGTAGCCCTGATTTGCCACATTGTTCTGTCCGAAATCGACATAGAAGGTGCGTTCCACCGTCTGCGCAGTGGCATTCAGGCAACCTGCTAAAATGGCAAGTGCCAGCAAGATACGACTTTTCTTCATAGTGGGTGTATGTGTAAGTTTTGTTGTTATTTTTCTGCAAATATCATACTATTCTCCGTAATTTGCAAGCATTTCCAGATAAATTAGGCCGGTGCTTGCGCACGAGAGTTCGCCCTTGTTTGTGCAGAAGGCGTGCCGCGTTTGCAAACATGGCAGTAGAAGTCGGGCAGAATGCTTAACCTTTCGGGCAATAATGCTTAACCATTATTCGAATAATGGTTAAGGTTTTTCGGCAGACAGGCACGCCACGTTCCGACATCAGCCTTACGGGAGTCCCGACGCCCTTATTTCACCTCGATTCTCTCGCCTGCGGTCTGCGACTGAAACTCGGGTGCATAGAGACAGGACAGACGGGCCGACGGCAGGAGATAGGTGCCGTTTCCGTTCATGAGCCATTCTTCTTCTACGACGTATGTGCCTTTCGGCAAACGGTCTATGAAGTACTCAGTGCTGGCATCATGCATGGCCTGGTAATAGCCGATGCCGTTCTGCCAACGATATCCCGACAACTGTTGCGCCGGTTCTGCCACTGCCGGACGGGGTGCACGCAAGCAGACATACTCATAGTCGCGGTCGGTTGTAATGGTATAACGAACACGAACACGGTCGCCCGCACGAAGTTCGTCCTGCCCACCGACCTCGCGGCGAACGGTCATTCCCTCACGATGGCTCTCCGCTTCCGCTGCCGGCAACTGATATTGGGCATAGACGGCTCCCCAGGAGAGAAGCCCGTTTTCCTGTCCCTTCAAAGGAGAAGTGTCCTGCTGGACAATGCGGAGTTCCTTTGCCCTCGACACAGATTCCATTACCTCGCGGACATAGTCGGCCGAAGACTCGGACATTTGCAGGCTGCGGACCTGTTTGTCGTAAGCGACCCGGCCTTCCCATCGGCCCTCCGAACCGCTGAACGGACTTTGCATCAATGCATATACCGCATCTGCCGACTGCACCGGATGCTCCCACGTCTGCGTCCTCTTCTGCCGAATGAGCCACTCTGTCATGCCGGCAAGCAACGCCTTCTCCGTCGGTTCCACAATACGGACGGCCTCCATCAGGCTGACGTGTGTCTCCACCTTACGGTCGATGCTCACAAAGTTGCCACCCGGATAAGCAAGATACGAACCGTCCTGATGACGGAGCAACTCGTGGATGCGAGGCATCAGAGCCTGTGCCTTCTTCGCCTCACCCACACTCTGCAACACGACTGCCGCAAGCGCACGCGGCTCTCTGTCCAGGTCGTCTGCCTGTCGCCTCAATAGCGAAACAAGATAACGGACGTCGTCGGTCTGCGTCTTCTTATACATTATATATATATATAGGTAGCGGAGTTCAGCAAGAGACAACACGGGATTCTTCGCCTTGCGCAACCGCTCCACCTCCTTGTGCATTTCCTTCCCGAGGAAAGCCATCGCGCCATCGAGTATCTCGGCTTCCAAAGCCAACCATTCTCCTCTTATCTTGCCAAGCCTTGCCAACAGCGTTGCCACCTCCAACGTCATACCCAAACTTCCCCTCATGCCGGGGAACCAGCCGAAAGAGCCGTCCTCGTGCTGACGAACGGAAAGGGCCGAAAGCAACACAATGCGGTGGCGCTCCTGCTCCACCTCGGCAAAAAGCGACGACAGACGCTGTCGGTTTGCCCTCTGCTGCTGCGCATCGAGCACCCAGGGCGTCTCGTCGAGAAGAATATCCGCCAGTTGCTGATTCCTCATAAGCGGGCTCTCCCACTCCATTTCCTTACCCTTAGCACCCTGCTCCTCAATATAAGTGCGAACCTCAGGATAGGTGTGTGCAATATGATAGGCAAGGGCCCCGCCATAATAGGCAGAGGCAACAGAGAGAACATCGCTGCGGGTCGGAGCCGTCAGGGATGGCAATGTCTGCAAAGCAAGGCAAAGAGGTTCGGCAATATGCTCAACCGTCAATGTCTTATTGGCAGCCTTCGGGTTACCGTTTGCAAAGAGTGCCGACAAGTCCATCGACAGCATTGTATCCCCTTCAAGCACATAAGTCTTCGTCTCTGTAACGCTTTGCATATCGGAAAGAACAGGCAAATAACGTACCTCGCCGTCGCTTGCGTCCTTGCCCGATGCTTTCCACCGAACAGCAAGCAACGGATGTTCGATGCTCGCATCGAACATCATGCGATAAACAGCCTCTTTGCCCGGCTCAAGTTCGAACCTCACCTTCATCGTCTTGATACGCTTGTCGTCCGAAACATCAAAGACTTCCAGAACGGCTTCGCCCTTCTGGTGTTTCTCCGAAGCATTGCGAATGGAAGCCGTCAGCGTAGCCTCATCACCATTTCGCAAGAAGCGAGGCAACGACAACTCTGCCATCAGTTCCTTCTTCGCCACAACAGTCTCCTGCCACTCTGCTGTCATCATGTCCTTCGTGTGCGCCAAACCATGCAAATGCCACGAGGTAAGTCCTTCGGGCAAGGCAAACTCGATGGATGTCTGCCCCTTGCTGTCGGTGCGAAGTTGCGGACAGAAGAAAGCCATCTCCGCAAGGTCGGAACGAAGTCCGGCTGCAGTAGGAGCCTCGGGCAAAGCATCATCCTCCACCACTCCGCTGTTCGCACTCTCCTCTTCAACCTGCTCTGCACCCATATCAAAAAGTACAGCACCTGTTGCAACCGTTGCCTTTTCCATCGGCGCAGCAAACATATTCATGGCAGCACCCTCTTGTCTCGCGCCACGCAAACGCATGGTTTTGCCTCCTCTCGTCATAATTGAACTTCGGAAGAACTCATCGTTCCACCTCCCAAAGTCATAAGCGTCATAAGGCAAGAAACGCAACGGCAGGTTCACTTCCCAGTAAAGTTGGCGAGCAAACAACTCGAAAGCATTGACCCGAGGCAACACATTGCGCCTGCAACTACGGTCAATCCGCAAATTCATGCTGTACGGAGAAAGCGCATCGAGCGAGGCATCGTACATGGCAACCATAACATTTGCCGAAGCAGGACTGCCGTCAGGATGCCTCAAGGTAAGCCGCCATTGCTCCTTTTGCCCAGGTTGCAAGTGGTCACGGAAGGTGTCCCAATGCATTCTGAGTTGCGTATCCGGCTGTTTTAGTTTGAAGTCTATTGTCTCTTGCCTGAAGTTTCCTTCATACATCAACATCAATGTCACAGACAAATGATGGCAGAATCGTTCTTCATAAGGCACCTCGACGAGCATTGCACAGTCGGAAAGATGCAACAATGTATCGCCAACGACACCACCTTCGCCTGTCATAATGCAATAAATCCAAGCCTCCGGCAAGGTCGTTCCTACTTGGAAACGTGCCGGTTTCTCACTGGATATGGTGTCACAAGGCGTGTAAAGCCACAAATCGTGCTTGCCCTGAAGTTGCGTATCGGTAATGGAAAAGATGGTGAAACCTGCTTTGTATGATGCCGTATCGCCTTTGATTTCAGCCTTTGCATAGAGGTCATATTTGCCAGAAGGCAGGGAACGAAGTGTTTCGGGAACAGTATCTCTTCCCGAGGGAACGCAGAAACGTTCAACTTCCTTGCCGTCTTTTGATAAAATACATAGTACATTACCCTCCACAGCCTTGTCGTTGCTTGCAAAAAGGCTGAAGCGCCATGGTTTGAGCGACTCTCGATTCTCCTGCTCAGGCACGTTCCCTTGCATCCTTAAGGGCGTGCTGCATAGCGTCAGACGAGTGTTTCCCTGCTGCGTTTCGCCTTCGACACTGAGCACATCCACATTGAGCGACAGTGTCTGTCCCCATTGTAATTGTTCTTTTGTCAATGCCTTTGAAACTGGAACAGTGATGCTGAAACGGCCTTCTTCGTCAGTAAAAATGGTATCTATCTTATGTAATTCTCTTGGAGCGACTCGCCTATACCACCAACTTTGCTGCCATTGATAAGTTCCGGTTACGCGGGCATTGCCTACCGGCCACTGGCTATATGTCATGGCTCTACCTGTAAGAGTGATGCTGTCGACGGGCAAAGTGATGGCAGGAGCCTCGTCCATCTCCACCAGGAATGTTGGACGGCGGTACTCTTCGACGAGAAATTCATGATAATGATTATTGATGCGAATGCCATAACGACCAGGCAAACCCGATTCGGGCAGTTGGAGGCTGTCCTTCAGGGTGCCGAATGAGTCGGTTTTCAATGTATGTTCTGCAATTTTCTGATTGTTGGCATCGATGAATATGAGCTTACATTCTGCTCCTGCTTCTACTCGTGGTGGGCGGTCGTGACCTTGGGTATGGGCAATGACGCCTACATAAACCATTTGTCCAGGACGATAGATGCTGCGATCTGTGTATAGATTAAAATGGAGAGTGGCGTTGTTTTCTATTCTTTGAGTATTGCGCCAACCTAAAGATTCCTTCTTGTGAGTTGTATCTTTGGCTCGCGACAGTTCTACATATACTGTTTCATTCTGTCCGACACGGAGTTCGGCTATTCCTCTGCTGTCGGTAGTTTTTTCTCCAATCTGTGTGTAATTCTGTTTGTCTTTTCTGTAGAAGGCGGCCTTTACTCCCTGCTGAGGTTTGCCGGTCATTGCGTCTGTAACCATTACGCGCTCTTTCCCGTCGGGCAAAGCAACAGACATAAATGTGAGAGCCGACACGCGTGTCAGGATTGTTTTGGGTTCGTATTTGTCCGTTTTCTCCTTTGTGGTGCCGTTCAGGACAAGTGCATATTGTCCGAAATCCGGTGTGTGCCAATGCAACGTATCGTGTTTTATTTCGAGAGGAGATGCTGGGGCTATGTCGATATGCAACGTTTCTATGAGTGTTCCGTTGCGCTGTACCTGTTCGAATCTTGTTCCAGATGTATTTTCGTCGCCAAACTCGAAGTCATTCGGCATGCGGTAGACAGCGATGCTGCCTGTTTGCATATTCTTGATTTGAAGGGGTATGTCGTAATCCTTCTTGGGATAATACATTTCGAGGAACCTTCCGAAAAGCAGCGGACGGCGTAGTGAGATGAGCCGATTGCGCAACTCGTTTGCCTGACGGCTTTTGGGATAACGCTTCAAGGCGTCTTGCAACAGTTCCTGCTGCTCTTGGTCTGTTTTGTTTGGCAAAGATGCGAGTTGCAGATAGACTTGTGCGCAGGTGGGCAAGTCGGCATATTCGTTACGCAGGCGGAGCAAGGCTTCTTCCTGTTTTTCGCTGTAGGTTTCTGCTATGGAATCGAGCCGAAGCAGCAATGTTGCTTCGCGAAGGTTGTGTCTGCGATATACTTCGATGATGTCGCCCACATTGGGAAGGAGGTGTTTTCCCCTTAGTTGAAGGGGGATGTCCTGTTTGGCACTCTGCCAGATGATGTACAGAAGGTCGTTGTTGAATATGGCATTGTCTTTGCCTTGCTGCACCAATGGTTTCGCATCTGTCAGTTTGCAGCGATGGAGGGCTTCGGTGTTCTGCAATGCTTGTGCATAGAGGTTGGCTGCATGTGCCAGATATTCCTGCTGGCTCCACTCTTGTATGCTGTCGGGATGGCTGGTGGTCTGGCTGTCGTAGCGTTGCGAACGCCATTGGTTTTGGCATAGCAGTCGAGCCATTGCTGCACGATAGATTGCCTGTGCCGTAGGGTCTTTCTCCTGCAACATTTCGCCTTTGAGTTGTCGCCAGTCGTGGAAGAAACTGTCGGGAGTAATGTCTTCCCGTTTCTGATTGTCTTTCAAGACGGCGGCCAAGCGCAGGGCTGCTTTCCGACAGGCTTTGCTGCGGTCTGTGTCGCTCTGCATGATGCATTGCCAGACGGCTCTTTGCAGGTCGCCCTGCTGATTGTCGTCTGAATACTCCCAGTACATTGCGCCTCGCAATCCCTGCTGATGTATGTAGGCACACTTCTCGGCTATGGAGCGCGGAGAGTCAAAGCCCATTGTGAGTTTGCCGTTCCTGTCGGCCAGATAGGATGCTTTTGCCACTGCGTCCCATCGTTCGGTGTCTGCCTGCGCGAAACGGTCCTTGTAGTCCATGTACTTTCCTCTTTCTCCTCTGCCGTAGAAGGGCATGCCGAGAACCATTTTGCTATAGGGGACTCCTGCCTTGCGATGTGCCTCGACGGCTTCGGAGGCACAGAGCCAACCGACGTTTGGCGAGCGGTAGAGTGCCGAGTGATGTTTGGGTGCATTGCCCATGTCGTAGGCCATCACGTTGACCACATCGAGATACTGCACGCAGGTGCGGAAGTCGATGAACTGTGCGCTGCCTACGCTTGCCAAAGTGAGCCAGAGTTTCTTTCCCAGAGCCTGACTGAGGTCGCGCATCAGGAGGTTGAAGTTTTCGGTGTCCTGGGGCGACGAACTGATGCCGGCACTGTTCTGCGTGGGGTATTCCCAGTCGATGTCGATGCCATCGATGCCGAGTTCGTCGCACAGGTGTCGGCAATCTTTGGCAAAGGCTTTTCGGTTTGCCTCGTCGGCAGCCATCTCGCTGAAACGGCCACTGCCCCACCCGCCTATGCTCAGCATGATGCGGAGGTTGCTGTTCTTTTTCTTTAGGGAAACGATGTCGCGCAGACGCTTTTCGTTGTCGATGCGCACACCATTGAACTGCTCGTTGACATGACCGAAAGCATAGTTGATGTGCGTCATCACCGTCGGGTCGGGCATTGTCTGCGTCCACGACGTGACGTAAGCCACCACCACCGGCTCCGACCCTTTGCCTGCAAAAGCAACAAGAGTGCAGACAAGAGAAACGAGAAAAGCAAAAAAGTGTTTCATATCTTTGTGCTTAAAAATCAACGCCTTCGGCCTCGCCGGGAAACATGGCGTGGGTTATTGAAAAACATGACGTGCCTTGTTGGCAAAATAGGTTAACCTTTCCGGCCAAATAGGTGTACCTTGTTGGGCAGAAAGGCACGCCATGTTTTCGGACAGCCTTAAATCTCTTCGAGCAGAGCCTTCAGGAACACCCAGAACTTGGCTACGCTGGGGATGTTGCAACGCTCGTCGGGCGTATGAGGGCTGCGCAGTGTAGGACCGAAACTCACAAGGTCCATCTTCGGATAGACACCGCCTATGATGCTGCACTCCAAGCCTGCATGACACACCTGCACCTTAGCCTCTTCGTTGAAGAGTTTGCCGTAAACCTCCACCATCTTAGCCGTGATGGGGCTGTCGAAGTTCGGCTGCCAGGCACCATAATGCCCTCCAAACTCAACCTTCATGCCTGCCATAGAGAAACAGCACTCCTGCATCTCCTGAATGTACTCCATCATCGTCTCATTGCTCGAGCGAGCCAGAATGAGAACACTTGCCTCGCCGGCTCCGATGTTGATGATGCCTATGTTGCTGCTCGTTTCAACTACAGACGGAATGCTGGGGATGTTGCGCAACACACCGTCGTGACAAGCCATAATGGCATCGACAAGATTGTCCTGAATCTCTACCGGCACCTGGCCTGCAGGCATCTTTGTCTGCTCCACCGTCAGCGTAATGCCCTCTTCCACACCACGGAACTCGTCGGTGAAAACCTGCTGGCAATACTGAGCCAACTCACAAAGGTCCTCGTAATTCTCCTCCGGAATAGACAACACAACCATAGCCGTACGGGGAATAGCATTGCGCATGTTGCCACCCTGCCAAGAGCAAAGACGCGCCTCATCGTCGGCAATAGCCTGACGCACAAAGCGAGCCATCAACTTGTTGGCATTGCCCCGGCCCTCGTTAATCTCCAATCCGCTGTGACCACCACGGAGGCCCTTGAGCGAAACCCTCACCGCAATGTCACCCTCCTCAGGGGCAACATCCTTATATTGCATCGTGGCACTGATGTTCACACCGCCTGCCGAACCAATAACAAACTCACCCATCGTCTCATTGTCAATGTTGAGCAAAATGTCGCCCTTCAGCGTATCGGCAGAAAGGTTGTTCACACCATACATACAAGTCTCTTCGTCTGCCGTAATAAGAGCCTCCAAAGGACCATGCTCGATGTCGCTGCTCTCCATCACAGCCATAATAGCAGCCACGCCCATACCGTCGTCGCTGCCCAACGTCGTGCCCTTCGCCTTCACCCAATCACCGTCAATGTAAGTCTCGATGGGGTCCGTTTCGAAGTTATGAGTGCTCTCGTCAGTCTTCTGCGGCACCATATCCATGTGAGCCTGCAACACCGCACACGGACGATTCTCCTTGCCTGGAGTGGCAGGCTTACGCATTACAATATTCTCAGCATTGTCCTTGAAGGCTTCAATGCCGTGTTCCTTCGCCCAATCAAGCAGAAACTGCTGTATCTTTCCGAGATGCCCACTCGGACGAGGCACCTGCGTAAGCAGATAAAAATTCTTCCAAATAATCTGAGGATCGAGGTCTTTAATCAATGTAGCCATATTTCTTTTCTATATTATATTATTAATGTATATCGCAAAGATAAGGAAAAAACACGAATCCAGAAATAAGACATAATGACTATCTAATGTAAATTATGAATTATTCACATTAATAACCCGGTGCAGGATTGACAACAAGCCGTACAAAACCCGACAACTATCTCACATAAATGATAATTGTATTGAACGCAACAAGAACTATCCAACAGTAAATACCCTCATTTACAAATCACCAACTATCTTTGCAACATTCCAGTTTCCGCTTTGCCGATACGCCTCTTCTGTACCCTCCGGCACATGCAAAGTTATTCCTGTCTTATTGAAGATGGGTGGCACTACCTGTGGCACCTGAGCATGATTATAAACATCTGTCAGGCTGTCGCAATAGAAAAACACATACTCACCAATCGTATTCACAGAGGCAGGAATGGTTACCTCCCTCAAATTTGTGCAACACCAAAACACCCCACGACTGATAGTGGAAAGTGTAGAAGGCAATGACAGCCTCTCCAACGACGAACAGTGAGCAAAGCAGTCCAGGCCAAGCACTTCCACTCCTTCGGGAATGGTCAGCCTCTTCAGCCCACGGCAACTGGTAAAAGCATTGTGACTTATCTTTTTTATGTTTCCTGAAAAAGACAAACTTCTCATAGCCTTCATGTCATCGAAACACTTTATCCCTATTCTTTCCACGCTTTCGGGAATATCCAGCGACAATACCTCATGACATCTATTGAAAGCCATGTCGCCAATCTCGCGCACACCATCTGGAATATATACCGATTGTACGGTCCATCCGGCATAGGCTTCACTATCTATGGCCACAGTCTTGTAGGTCTTTCCGTTGTGAGGTACCTCCTCGTGAATGTACAGGTCTCTCAATTCTCTTCCGCCCACTGCCATGCAGGTCAAACTGTCTTCACTCAGTATGCGGTAATATATCTCGTCGTAACTGATATCGTATGCAGGCTGTCTGAACCACCATTTCAGTTCCAACTGTGCAAACCTATAGGTATCCGTCTTTGAAAAAGTAAAAAATCCCAATGCGAAGGACAGTGTCAATACAGATGCTATGGTTAAGCGCATCAGCCATTTGCGTCTGTGCGTCACGTCCATTAACACCTCATCTACATTGGCATAACGATTCTGCATGTCGGGCTGGATGCATCTGTCTATAATCCGTTGAAGGCGTTTGGGGACGTTCACACATGCCGCCTCCTTTACATACAGCATCAACCGTCCCACGGCATAGATGTCTGTGCGGGCATCCACCCGTTCCAAAGCACCATCCTTCAGCTCTGGAGCAGCATATTCGTAGGAGCAACCCGCCGTATGGCTGTAGGCATCGGCAAAACAAAAACCCAGATCAATAATCTTAACATCGTTGTTCACTTGTGTGAGCATCACATTGTCGGGTTTCAGGTCCATGTATGCCACATTTGCCTCGTGCAGAGCCTTCAAGCCCTTTAGGATTTGCACGAAAAGTTTCTCGAAGTTGTCACCACGACTGAAGTATTCTGGCTCTTGGACCAGTTTCTCGTCCAGCGTATGCCCATTCACATGCTCCATGAGAATATACAGTCCATCGGCATTCTCGTCAATCGACTCATACTTGACTATATACTTGTCATTGATGCTACGCCCTACTTCATATTCCTTTTGGTAGGCAGAACGGTATCGCCAATCGTCCTTCAGTTCGGAACGTAACTGTTTCATAAAGAACTCCCTGCCCTCTATGCGTACAAGATATGAGTTTGAGGTAGCTCCCCTTACGCCCAAGCGTTTTATTTCCTCAGCATCCTTGTTACCGAGAGTACAAGAATCCACCCTCATTTAAATTCCTCATTTGATTGTTTATAATACACCTATAGTACAATGAACTTCACTCCCCCTTCACGTCCACATACATAGCTTACAGGTTCTCCTCCCTCATGTTTCAGCTGAGCCAAATACATAGGTTCGCCCTCTACCACAAGCCCACAACGGAAAGTATCGCCCGCGTTCAGTTTGCTGTTCACCGACTCTAAAACGGAAAACACCTCATAGCCCTCGTGCCTTATGGTAACCACACGGTCGGGGTGCCACATCAGGCGAACAATGGCACCCCTTGCCAATGAATTTGTTATCAAAGACTTGTTTTTCAGGAAGTCGCTCTCCACTTTTCCCGTAGCGCTCGACTCCTTGTAATACGTCATCCAATCCGTGTAGCCCACCATCCGGGCCAAAAGATTCAGCGTGCCCAGGCGCGGTTGTCTTTCATTCTTCTTGCCAAGGTAACCCCAGAATCGTTTCAAGGTCATGGCACTGATGTTCTCCTTTGTTGTAGTAAATACACAACTGGACAAATAGTCGAAATCGCATGGCGTAAGCATTGGCCGCCCAACTGCCTTCTCCACCGCTTTCTGCAATCTTATGTATATTTCCTGAACAGATACCATTCTATTTGTTTATTTCCTTTCTGCAAAAATATGCAACTTTTTTAACATCCCTCTCATTTATTCTCGTTAAAAACATTCTGCACAACAAAATGTACCAAAGTGTACCAAGAATTCGTGGAATAATTGCCGTATTTTTGCAAAAATTTATATTATACATTTTACACTATGAAGAAACTGATTTATATTTTGTGTGCATCGTTTATGATGCTATTCTCTTCATGCTGCTATGAAGATGAGATCAATGACATTTATGACCATTTAGAACAATTGGAAGGTTCAAAAATCCCCATGCTTGAACAACAGATTGGTGGCATCAATGCATCATTGACTGAACTTAATGCCGTGCACGATGCTCTGAGACAACTCATCAGCGAACTCTCAAACAAACAGGAAGAACTGCAAAACCAGATTGACAACAATGCGGCGGCTGATGCAGCTGAAAAAGCAAAATTGGAAAAGGAGCTAAAAGACCTGAAAACGCTCATCGCGTCACTGCAAAGCAAGGACGAAGAACTCACACAACAGATTGAAGAACTGCAGAATTATGTAAACAACGAAATATCAGGACTGCATAATTGGGCCGAAGGAACATTTGCAACTTTGGAACAATATGCGCAGATGCAGACGGAACTCGCAGCAATCAAGGCTTTGATTGATAACTGCGGGGGCAACATGGAACAATTAACACAGGCTATCTCAGAGGCAATTGAAACAAGCGAAGCATCAATGAAAACATGGGT
>JAFTYP010000018.1 GCA_017461345.1 Bacteroidaceae bacterium
AGACGGAACGGGCTGCTTTCATGGCACAGGGACAACGGCAGAAAATAGAGACAAGGCAGATTCAGGAAGCACTTGAAGGTGTGGCAGAAATGCCGTTGTCGCGTTTTCCGCTTTCCCCATTATCACTTGTGCTTGCTGTTACGGCCATCTTAGCTCTGTTGGCAGTGGTCGTGCTTGCGTTCTTTGGTGTCGTTTCGGGAACGATGGCTATGATGTGGGCCACGATGCAGTTGTTTGTTGGTATGATGCTGTTCCTGAATTCGATAAAGATGATAAGCAAGTCGGTTAACAATCTGCATAAGCAGATGAAGCGGTATGTGGAACTGATAAGGTTGACAGGTGAGATGGTTGACAAGTTGACGAGTAAGCAAGTTGACAAGTTGTTTGCAGCTAATACAGATGTCCATCGCTCAACGTTCATCACTCATCGTTCAACGCTTGCCTTTGACGAACTGCGCCGCATTCTCGATGCCCTCGACCGTCGTGGCAATGTTCTTGGACTTATGTTCGCCAATATGTTCCTGTTGAGCGATTATTTTCTTGTGCGCCGCTTCATCAAATGGAAAGAACGCTATCTCGATAAGGTGGGCGAATGGATTGATGAGGTGAGCACGATGGACGCTTTAGTGTCGATGGCAACCTTTGCCTACAACGAACCAAGGTCGGGTAGGGCAGAGATTGTAGAGTCGGACGAAATGGTGTATGAGGCTAAAGGACTTTATCATCCGTTTATCGGTGACAAGGCAGTGAGGAACGATTTCAACATAGCGGATAACAACTACTATATCATCACTGGTGCGAATATGGCAGGCAAGAGCACTTTCCTGCGCTCGATAGGTATCAACTACATACTGGCGCAGAACGGAATGCCGGTGTTTGCTGATAGCCTAAGGGTGTCGTCATACAACCTGTTTACGAGTATGCGAACAAGCGACGACCTGTCGAGTGGCATCAGTTACTTCAATGCCGAGTTGCTAAGGCTAAAGCAATTAATAGATAACCTCAAACCCTCTCACACCTCCTCCTTTGGAGGGGCATGTTCCACCCTCATTATTCTCGACGAGATACTGAAAGGAACCAACTCGCTCGATAAGCTTAACGGTTCTCGCATGTTCCTTGAAGCAATGTCGGCACAGCCAGTCAGCGGCATCATTGCCACCCACGACCTTGAACTGTCTAAGATGGCAGACGAGCGGCCAGGCAGATTTCATAATTACTGTTTTGAGATAGAACTCTCAGACAATATAACATATACCTATAAGATAACTCCAGGCGTGGCACGCAATCAGAATGCCACCTTCCTTCTGAAGAATATAATCCGTTCTTTGGGACAACGAGATACAATGTAAGAGTCTTAAACTGAACATTTAAGCAGAATAATCATTGCAGAATAAATATTTTTTATTACATTTGCAACGTCTAAAACTAATAATTAATTAAACTTTAAAAAACAATGAAAAAGTATTTGGCAGAAATGTTCGGCACAATGGTGCTGGTATTGATGGGCTGCGGCGTAGCAGTTAGTTTAGGATGTGACCCAGTGGCAAATATCCCAGCGGTGGTAGGTACTGCGTTTGCCTTCGG
>JAFTYP010000004.1 GCA_017461345.1 Bacteroidaceae bacterium
ATGATGTTGATGCCTTGCTGTGGCTTACCGATGCGACGGCCCTGCAGGTCGAAGGTTTCTCTTGTCTTCGAAGGAAGGTCTGCAACAGCATCTATTCCTGTGGCATCCAAAGGCAGCACTGTCCCAGAATATAATTTACGATAACGCTCCACTTCCGATTCAAGCACATAAATCGTTGTCGACCCATCTAAATCAGGAAGCAACTTCTTTATACTACTGTCGTCAAGATTTCCTTTTATCACGAGCGTTTCTAATTGACAGCCCTTAAATATATTGTATCCGAGAGTTTTTAACTTTTCCGGGAATACAATCTTACGTAGTGATATACATTTATTGAAAGCACCGGTTTCAATTTCTGTTAGATTGTCTGGGAGATGTATGCTCTCCAATTTACTACAACCCGCAAAACTTCCTGGATAAATAATGGAAAAGTTGTCTGGTAGAATAATCTGTTCCAGGTTACTACAATAGGCAAAACCACGATGAAATATCTGGGTTACTGTATTGGGAATGGAAACCGATATCAAGTTAACACATCCCATAAATGCTTCTGTACCGATGTATTGGACACCTTCCGGGATTGTGTAGTGTGTCCTCTTTGCACCGCTTGGATAATTATAGAGTTTCGTTTTGTCATAATTGTAGAGAACACCATCTGCAGCAGACAACCACCTGTTGCCCTTTGCCACCTCGATAGACTCCAATTGAGTGCAACCGACAAAGGGCGATTTTATTACATCTCTTTCACATAAATAATCTGAATAACTGGTAATTATGTCTTGAACCGTTTCCGGTATAAGAATACTTGTCAGTGTCTGGCAGTCCTTAAAAGCAATCCAAGACAGAAAAATTAAAGGATAGTCCTTGCCTTCCCAGTTTACCATTGACGGAAGTTCCAACCTGCCATCCCAACTATTAAAGTTATCCACTACAACTCCTCCTTTCTCTTCATAAAGGAGATAATTTATACCACCGATGTTTTTTGACGGTAACAGCCATGCTCCTACCATATCCTCTGCCCATCCGCATTGGGACATAAGAAGCGTTACAATTATCAAAACCAAGCGTTTCATATTAGGACTATTTAAAAGTTGGATATTGGCGTAAGTTCACATTTTCAGAAGCGTAGTACCGTCAAGGAATGCGGAGGCAATTCTACACAGCCGTCTTTCAAGACGAACATACGGTCTTCGGGTGTCACACGATTTTCTGCACCTATCTCATTGTAGTCATCAGGAGATGCTCCGCAAAGGACTTTCCCTTCTATGCGACGCGGCAGTTTCTTGTTTATTGCAAGAGTCAGTTTACGACTTTGTTTTGGGTCTTTGTTTACTACGACCAAAGCATGGCGTGTTCCATCTTCACTAATGGTAAGTACTCCGTCGAGGACGCCTGTCGATGCGTTTTTATTACCCTCAAGTCGTTCTGTATTCCAGTCTATTGGCTGCACATAGTCTTCAAGCAGGTTTACATACATGTCGAACACATGGAAGGTTGTGCGTTTGAGGATTCCTTCCGGGTGAACAAAAATGGCACCTCTTGTGTTGACTATTGGCGAAAAGCATGCGATATCTACGATGTCGGCGTGACGTAGGCAAGCATTGAGGAAACATGCAGAAAACAAGGCATCTGCCATCGTATATTGCGACGGGATATCGTTTTTGCGTCGTGCTTCCAAATCGAATCCACGGCGAAAGTTCCCGTGCCAGGGATGGTGCCAGTTCCTGAGGTTCCATTCATCATAGGCTATCTTGATGCGTCCGCCGCCAAATCCGGCTTCTTCCAGAATGCCAATAGTGCGCTGGATGTCTTGCTCCGGAGCATCTGTCTTCATCATGCAATCAATGAATGGAGCAGGGTTGTTATGATGGAACAGAGGATCCCAATAGCCATGGATGGAAATGTAGTTGAGATGACGGCCGGCTTCGCGCAACAACGGCAGTGTCCAGTTCTTGTTCGAAGTAGCCGCCGCAAACAATTTCAGGTCTTTGCTTACGCTGAGCATCAGTTTGGCACTCTCGCGAACAAGAGGTCCCCACTCCTGCACGGTGCGTGCACCCAATTCGTGAGCGCCCCAGTTCTCGTTGCCTACACTCCAGTATTTCACATTGTGTGGCTCTGCATATCCGTTGGCCATGCGCATACGTCCCCATTTACCTACACTCAGGTTGCAGTATTCCACCCAGTCGCTCATCTCTTCGGGTGTTCCCGTACCGGCGTTCGTGCAGATATATGGTTCGCATCCTACTTTACGACACCATTTGATGTATTCGTCGGTGCCGAAAGTGTTAGGGTCCTCCACCTGCCAGGTTTTGTCGTAAACTGGTTGACGCTCAGGTCCGACGCCATCCACCCAATGATACGTAGAAACAAAACAACCGCCAGGCCAACGCACGATAGGCACTTTAATCTGCTTGAGAGCCTCGATCACATCTGTACGGAAACCATCTTCGTCGGCGAATTTCGAGTTTGGGTCGAAGATTCCACCATAGATTTGAGTGTCGAAATGTTCGATGAAGTGTCCAAATATCATGTTGTTGTATTTTATTGGACTACTTCCCTCCACAATGTTCATTGTGTTCTGTGCATGCGCCATAAAAGGCAAGCTTAGTAAAATCAATAGATGCTTTTTCATGGTTTTAACTGTATTAGTCTATGCAAAATTACGAAATTAGGCAGCACAAACAAAATATATTTGAATAAAATCTCTGTTGATTGAAAAAGAAATCATTCTATTCTTCCGTGCGGACAAGACATGAGAGGGAAACAACACTCCAGAGAACTTCGGCAACTTCTGCAGAGAAGTCGGGCAACTTCTCTGCAGAACTTTGGCAATTACTTACGAGTAGTTTTAGAAGCCGACGAGTGGCAGATTTACGCCCCTGCAGTCCGCGTGGCGAAATGGACGCGTGGCGTTTGGAGTCTGCTTTGTTGGTTGATTTTGTTTCTACCTGAAAGAGTGTTTCCGATATCTTGACCTCATTGCCAGACAATGCACAACTTGTTGGTCAAGACTGCAGGCAAGGCTATTTTGCCTTATCCTTCTCTTTCGAGTACTTTTTGATGAGGTTGTAGGCCGTATAAAGTCCCAACTCGCCTGCCTGCGAGAGGTCGCTCAAACCTTCTTCTATTTGTCCGCCGAGGATGTAGGCAACGCCTCGCCCATAATAAGCGCTGGGGAAGTGCGGATCTAACGCTAAGGCACGGCTGAACGACTTCTGTGCTGCCACATAGTCTGCCAACTGCACCTCCACACAACCCACATTGTAATGCAGGAAGGGCACATCGGGCATGAGGTCGGACGCCTTGTTATAATCCTGGACCACCATAAGATAGCCCAGACGCAAGTCGGATGCACTTGCGGTGGTACGCGACACCTCGAGTTGGGCAAAACGGCATTGGGCACGCAACACAAGTGCCAGCACGTCTGTACCACGAGACTGCAGCAGGGCCGTCATGTCGTAGACGGCATTCTCGAAGTCGCGAAGGTGGTAGTAGTCCAATGCTCGCTGCAAAAGCAAGTCCCTGTCGTCGGGCTTCTCTTCTATCTTCTGCGTGAGGTCGAGCACCGATGCCTGACGCATTTCGGTTTGCTTCTCTGTCAACGGGGCTTCACGGTCGGTGAGATACAACTGCTGTGGAAGCACACGGGCGGCATTGAGTTTCTCCAATTCCGAACAGTATGCAACGTAGGGATTCGTCTCTGACTCCTTTTTATAATATGCGAGAGAATAGACGGGCTGCGGCCTCAACTCTGCCTGGCGGTTCTGCACCTTGCCACGATACTCGCTGACGTATTCGTTTTCTTCCTCGTGGGTATCTTCTTCTACCAGAGCGGCGTAGTCCTCAATCCTTTTCTCGCTCTTCTTGCGCGTCCGCACCGGTTGCTTCTTTCCTGCTGCAGCATCCAGCCGAGCCTGCAGAAGTTTGAACTCGTCGCGCTCTGCGCCATAGGTGTCTCCTACCTTCCGCCTGATGGATGCACGCCGGCGGTAGCCCTCCCAGAACTCGGGATAATCCTTGATGACTGCACTGATGTCGCGAATGGCACCGTTATAGTCGCCTATGTTGTCCAGGAGCAAAGCACGGTTATAAAGGGCAATGGTGTTGTCCGGCTCCAGTTCGAGCACGAAATTGAAGTCCTCGATGGCAAGATTGTCTTCTCCCACACTGGCTCGGAGCAAGCCTCGATTGTAGTGGGCAAGGTAATTGCGTGGCTCTATGTCGAGGCAGGCATCGTAGTCGGACATCGCTCCTCGCAGATTATCCTGATGATAGCGAGTCAAAGCACGATTGACGTAGAGGTTTGCCATACGGGGCATCTGCATTATTGCCTTGTCGAGCGACGACTCCGCCTCCTTGTACTCCTCCCGCAGTCCCTGAAACATGGCCTTCATGCTCCAGGCTCTGCCATCGTATTCGTTCTGCCCGAGTGCACGGTCCACCCACTTCTCTGCCTGCACAGTGTCTGTACGGAGCAACGACACCTGCGCCTTCATGGTGTATTGTTCTGCATCGTGAGGCCAATGGCGGAGCATTACGTCGAGCGAGGAATCTGCCTTCTCGTATTGCTTGAGTTCAATCTGGCAAAGCACAATGTTGTGCCACGAATTGCGCTCTAAAGGGTTGATGGATATGGCCTTTCTGTAGTCCTCCTCGGCCAAGGCATAACGGTCCTGGCTGATACGACACAATGCACGGAGGACATAATGGTTCAAAGCATAAGGATTGCGCTCTACTGCATGGCTGCAATCTATCTCCGCTCCCTGATAATCCTCCAGATAATACTTCGCCAAGGCTCTGTAGAAGTAAGGCTCTCCAAGCCAGGGCTTCACACCGATAACCATGTTGAAACGCTGGATGGCAAGCACATAGTCCTCGTAATACAAAGCATTGCGCCCCATCAGGAGGACACGGTCTGTGTTAATCTGTGCCGTAAGACTCAGACTGCACACAAAAAGGATTATAGACAGGAACTTCTTCAATAGTCTATCTCTTGACTTTCACCTTATAGCCACAAACGAACTTTCCCTTACGGATGTCCTGAAGTTTCGGGTTCGTGAGTTGCTTGCGCAGGCCCTTCAGATGGTCGGTAAAGACACGGCCGTCGAGATGATCGAACTCATGCTGCATGACACGAGCCAGATAACCATCAACCCATTCGTCGTGCTCCTGGAATTGTTCGTCCTGATAGGTCACACGAATACGTGTGGGACGTTTCACCTTCTCGTGAATACCGGGCAGGCTGAGGCAGCCTTCTTCCATAACATCCTCCTCTGTCTCGTCGTATTCCTCGATGTAAGGGTTTATAAAGGTCTTGACATAGCCTTTGTATTCGGGCAGGTCCTCGCTGATGACGTCGAGATTGATTATAGCAAGCCTTATGGGGAGCCCTATCTGCGGAGCAGCCAGACCAATGCCTTCGCTGCGCTCAAGCGTCTCGTACATATCCTTGATGAGTTGCTCCAACCCGGGATAGTCCTTGTCTATTTCCTCAGCCTCTTGCCTGAGTACAGGCTGGCCAAAAGTATATATAGGTAGTATCATGAATGTATTCTGAATTCAAAGTTTATAATTAAAGGAGAGGCCGCCTTTCCATCCAGCCTTGCAGAATAATGGTTGCACTCACCTCGTCCACGAGTGCCTTGTTGCGACGAGCCATCTTGCCAATGCCGCTCTGCAGAATGGCTTGCTGGGCAAGCACACTGGTATAGCGTTCGTCCCACATATCGACGGGGACTGCAGGAAATGTCTTTTTTAATTGTTCGACAAAAGCCTGCACGCGTGGCAGGTTGTCGCTGTCTTGTCCGTTTGTCTGTTTAGGCAATCCGACAACAAAACGCTCCACGTTTTCCTTCGAGAGGTAGTTCTTCAGGAAAGCAAGGAGTTGGGGGGTCTCGACGGTTGTCAACCCACCCGGTATAATCTGCAAGGGGTCCGTCACAGCCAAACCGGTGCGACGGACCCCATAATCTATTGCGAGAACTCTTCCCACATTATCTATGTAAGAGGGAAACTACTTCTTGTAGAGCAACCAAGCACCGGGGTATTGTCCCTCGAGTTGAGCGCGCTTCTGTGCTGCTTCGGGCTTAGTGTCGTAACTGCAAGCAACAACACGATAGAAGGTCTGACCGTTCACCTGAGCCTGAGCAACGCAACTGTTGTAACCCTGGCCGGCAAGTTTCTGCATGAGAGCCACGCCATTGCTCTTAATGGTTACGGATGCTACAACCACACCGTACTGCTTCAAGGGGCTGCCCTCTACGAAGGTTACATTCTCGTTGCGAACGACTACATTGCTGTAATCAGCAACAGGAGTGGTGGTTACGGGAGTAACAGTCTGAGTTGTTACCTGCTGAACGGGTGTTGTTGTCGGAGTTGTTGTTACTGTCTGCTGTGCCTTTGCCTTCTCATAGGCTTTCTTGTAAGCACTTTCCTTGCTCTTGCAAGATGACATTGCGAACACTGCACATACAGCAGCACACATCAAAAGAATCTTTTTCATAAGTCGGATTATGTTTTTGGAGGTTTCTTAATCTTAATTATTTTGCACGCAAAGGTAGTGCTTTTTACACGAAAACGCAACAAAACATGCAAAAAAAACCTTTTTTACAACATTTTTTCTTCATTTTAGCATAGAGGTTACACAAAAAAAGACTAAATTTGTGGCAGACAATGTAAAAGTAACACTTAAAACATAGGAACGATGAAAGCATTTGATTTTCTTGCAACATTCATTGGTGGCGCACTTGTAGGTGCAGCGTGTGGTTTGCTTTTTGCTCCCGAGAAGGGCAGCGACTTACGTGAGAAAATTGCTGAGGCATTGCGCAAGCGTGGCATTAAACTCAACCGTCAGGAGATGTCCGACCTGGTTGACGAGATTGCCGAAGAGTTGCAAGCAGCCAAGGTTGAGGAATAAGTGCCTCGCCCAACTCCTCATGTTGAGGAGGAATCATTACTCAAAACGATAGATTGTGAGTTATTCTGACAGTTTTCGAACGCTCTGGAATGAAGCGAAGAACTATCTGGAGTTGCAGAAAGAATATTTGAAACTGGACACTGCAGAGAAGTTGAGCGTGCTCCTCTCTGCAGCGCTCACCACCATTTTGTGTTTGATATTCGCTCTGGCAGCACTCCTGTTTCTTGTATTGGCCCTTGCGCTGTGGCTTGCGAAGATTGTGGGTGGCGCATGGAGTTTTGCCATTATGGGCGGGGCTATGCTGCTCATCATTGTCATCATTCTTATTGCACGGAAACGATGGATTGTGCAACCCGTAACGCGTTTCATTGCAAAGTTGATTGTTGACGAGAGCATCGGGAAGGAGGAGACACCATGAATGGCATTGCGAACTCGCCCAATGTCCTTGCCGCCATCAGGGAAAGGAAGCAGGCGGTAAAGGAGCAGTTGCAGACGTCGCGCACTACAATGCTGGAAAACGTCCGCAGCATGACCGGCACGGCTTCGCCTCAGGCGTCGAACAGGCTGCAGAGCGTAAGCCGTCTCATCACGAAAGGCATCCTCATTTATCAAGGGTTCCGCTTTTGCTCCAACATTTTTTCGAGCATACACTCTATCTTCTCTCTACGCAAACGCCGCAGATAGCAGCAAGGCGGCGCACCGGAGCCGATGATTTCCTTTCGTTTTATGTTGTTGCGAAAAGGAGCATGGAGGCAGAGATTATACCGTTGATTTTACGACACTTAATATCACGACGGGGAACATGCTGTGCCTTGCCGGAAAACTTGGTGTGCCTAATTGGGAATAATGCTTAACCTTTCCGGGCATAATGGTTAAGCATTTTGACCATAATGGTTAACCTTTTCCGGCAACCTATATAAGCAATGTAAGCACCGCCCCCCAATGTGCAAGCGCGCCAAGCAAGACAAAGACGTGCCATACGACATGGAAATATGGCCGCTCGTCGTGGGCAAAGAAATAAGTTCCTCCCGTATAGAACAAGCCTTCGGCAACGAGAAGGCACATGGTCTGCGGCGTCAGCGATTTAAACACCGGTTCGGCAATGAGGACAATGCTCCACCCCATAATCAAATAGATAGCCAACGAGAGGCGAGGCCAACGCCCTAAAGCATATATCTTGTAGAAGGCACCGCCTATCACCGCCGCCCATTGCAAGGCAAAAACAAACCAGCCAAGCCAGCCTCCCACCACGCCGACAAGAATTGGCGTGTAGGAACAGGCTATCATAATATAAATACTTATGTGGTCGCACTTGCGGAAAATGCTCTTAAGGCGCTCGTTGCTTACCCAATGATACACAGTGCTGCTGAGAAACATGAAGAACATTCCCACCAGGAAGCAGATGACACCGAACGTCATCAAAGGCCCCTGTTTGGCGGCCAGCCATGCCAACCACATGGAACTCAAAGCAAAGACGGCACCACCCAGATGCGTCCATGTATTGCCAAGTTCGTTCTTACTTGGCCAAAACTGCTTCAATCGCATTTTGAGTCTGACGTGTCAGTTCGTCGTAAGTCTGACTGTCTGTCGGATTTATGGCAGGCAAGTAAGTCAATTCTATATGCTTCGGCTTCATGAAACGACCGCTGCGAGGCAAGGCATCGTAAGCACCATTGATGCACACGGGTACAATAGGCACCTGGAGTTCCTTGGCAAGTATGGCAAAAGTCTTCTTGAACGGAATCATTCCACCGTCGTGCGTACGGGCACCTTCCGGGAAAATAACAACACGATGGCCTTCCCTGAGAACCTTCGCGAGTTTCAAAATCGACTCCTTCAGGTTGGCACGTTCCATGACGATGATGTTGCTTTTGGCAGCCATGCTACGACGACGTTCGCCACGAACATGCTCTTCTGTGGCATAGAAATAGTACTCGCCAAGTTCGCCCCAAGGAATACCCGCCAATGTCAGCGGACCATCGATGAAACTCTGGTGATTGGGAGCCAGGATACAGGCACCCGTCTCCGGCACATTCTGCTTGCCCTTCACGGTGAGTGAGTTATACAAACAGAAGAACCACTTGAAGATGCGCGAACACAAACGATAAGCAAATCCGGCCGTAGGCAACTTCAAAGCATCAACAGGCGCATGAAGAAGTTGGTTCCAATCCACCGTCTCCACCTCCATACGCGTCTTCTGTTTAGCAACAAACTCAGCAAGAGCCTCCACACTGGGGAAGGCAGGCATCTCGTCGGCATTGACAAAAGTGCCAAAAGTGCTCTCGATGAAGCCCTGAAGACTTATCTTGTCCAAAGAATCCAACGCAAGGTCCGTCTCAATATGGTCTGCCGCATGCACCTTAACGCCCTTCTCCTGTTCAATGAAACGCTTCAGCAAGATGTATTCCTCGAAGGTGGGTTCGGCCTTCTCCTCATGACGTTTGCTCCTCGCACCCTGTTCGTCCTTCAAAATCTCCTTAAGTTTGAAGCGCTGTAACTTGTCGAGTTTCGTGCGAGGCAAATCACCACGATAAACCAGAACGCTCATAATCTTCTTATAAGCAGATACAGTCATATTATAGGGTTCCACCACCTCGCGCTTCAACTGGGCAGCCGTTTCATCGTCGGTCAGCGTTGCAGCCCAATCCTTTTGGGGCACAATAATAGCACACAATTTGTCGCCATCCTGGACAACAGCCGCTTCCTTAACATAAGCATCGTACTTCTCCAGTTTGAACTCAATCTCGTTCGGCTGAACATTCTTGCCGTTACTCAAGACAATAATCTCCTTCGTACGACCGGTTATCGTAATGCGTCCGGCCGAATCGAACGAGGCAAGGTCGCCCGTATGCAAGAAACCATCGCTGTCAATAACAGCCGCCGTCTCCTCCGGACGCTGGTAATAACCCTTCATCAGATTGGGCCCCTTGACACACAATTCACCATCCACCAACTTACATTCAATGCCGGGCAAAGGCAAGCCGGAGCAGCCGGGAATATAATCACCAGGACGAGTAAAGGATATCATAGGAGCAGTTTCGGTCATACCATAGCCCTCCAGAACATCAAGGCCAATGGCACGCAGCCCCTCACCTATTTCCCGTTCCAAAGCAGCACCGCCGCATACGCAGTAATCCACATGGCCACCCATCTTCTTTCTGACGGAATTGAACAACAGTCTGCTGAGAGTTCTGCTTTTAGCAACCTTACACAAAGCAAAAAGAGCCCTGCCGGCTGCCGACTGATCTATCTTCTTCTTAATGCCAACATAGAGCGTTTGCCACAGGCGAGGCACACCTACCATAATGCTAACCTTGCCGCGACAAAGCGTATCCATGATGTCCGGACCAGTCAACGACGGACTGATAACCACACCGCCGCCAACATATATAGGAGCAACCATTGTGCCCAAAAGCGGCAAGATATGGTGAAGCGGCAACAAAATCAACGTTCTGCGTTCCGGGCTGAAGATAGGAACATTCTGCGAAACAGCATGTATATTGGCCATCAAGTTGGCATAACTGAGCATAACGCCTTTAGGCGAGCCCGTTGTGCCGGAGGTGTAAATAATGACCGCCGTGTCATCATTGTCCGGTTCGCTCAACGCAGACCAGGGCAAAATGGACGTCGTCGGCTCTTCCGCCAAAGGCAAAAACTCATAATCATCAATAATCAGGACCTTTGTTTCAACGCCTGCCTCCTGAATCGCTTCCTGAAGAACAGCCTCACGCTCTTTCGAAACCCACACGGCATCCGGCTGGCAGTCGCGAAGAATATAAGCAATATCACCTGCCGTAGAAGTGGCATCTACCGGAACTGCTATGCCTTCCTGCAGCCAAACCGCAAAGAAACTATACACCCAGCCTAAGCGATTTTCGCTCAAGATGACGGTTTTGGTCTCTTTCCCCCGAGGAGTCGTCTTGGCATACAGTTCAACGCGTTTAAGAAGTTCGCTGTATTTTACACTATACTCACCACTGATGACGGCAATCTTATTAAGGTCTATCATAAATTTATACAGTTTTGCGATGCAAAGGTATGAAATAAATATGAATTTCAGGTTGATAATTATGAATAATTTCGTACCTTTGCAGAAAAAGAACACTATGGAAAGTCCACGCAACCAGCACAGACTGAGCAACACCATAAAGCCCTCCGACATGGGATTAGAAGAATGGCAAGTGGCCTTGAGACAGGAGCAAGCCAGACGCGAGCACTTTATCATCAGCGAAACAAGTTCGCTTTTCTGCCCCGGAGAGTACAGGGTGCGCAATCCCAGGTCACGCCATCAATATAAAATCATCTATCGAGGAGAATTCAGTCCCTGGAACTATTGTTCGTGTCCCGACTTCCGGACTTCCGGACTTGGCACATGCAAACACGTGGAAGGGGTGAAGTTATGGCTGCAAGCAGAAGGGAAAGAGGTGCATCGTGAAGAGCCGGATTACACATCTGTCTATGTCGATTATCGCGGACAGCGCAGCATCCGCATCCGTATCGGCGAAACTCATCGCAAGGAACTGACTGCCCTTTCGCAAGAATACTTTGACCAAGCAGCAGTCTTACGCCCGGAAGCCGTTGCACATTTCGACACCTTTATTGAGAAGGCACGCAGCATTGACCCCAACTTTCGCTGTTATCCTGATGCATTGGAGGCTGTCATAAGCGAGCGAGAACGGCTTGGGAGAATCAAACTTGCCGAAAGCATTTATACCGACGAGGCATTGGATGCTCTGTTAACCACCAAACTTTACCCCTACCAGAAGGAAGGCATTCGTTTTGCCTTCAAAGCGGGCAAAGCCATCATTGCCGATGAAATGGGATTGGGAAAGACGGTGCAAGCCATTTGTCTGGCAGAGATTTATCTCCGGGAAAAGATGGCAGAAAGCGTACTTATCGTTTGCCCTAATTCGCTCAAGTACCAATGGAAGAGTGAGATTGAGCGGTTTGTTGGAACAACAGGCAAGCAGATTGTGATTGTGGAGGGCTATGCTTCCCGACGCACTGAACTGTATAATGCACCGGCACACTATAAGATTGTTTCATACCAGTCGTTGGCAAACGACATAAAGACACTTGACCGTCTCTCTACCGACTTGCTTGTTTTGGACGAAGTGCAACGGCTCAAGAACTGGAACACACAGTTGGCGCAAGCCGTTCGGCGCATCGATGCGCACTACAATGTATTGCTTTCGGGCACACCGCTTGAGAATAAACTCGACGAACTTGTTTCTATCGTGCAACTTGCCGACCCCTATTGTCTTGCTCCGCTGTATCGTTTCCGATACGATCATATTGTCACCGACCCCGAAACGGGGAAGGCCATCGGCTACAAGAACCTCAGCGACATCAGAGAACGTCTGAAAAACACGCTGATAAGGCGCACCAAACAAAGTGTTCAACTGCAGTTGCCGAAGCGCACCGACCAGTTCTTGTCCATCCCCATGACGCCTGTGCAACAGAATCGTCACGACGAATTGGAGAATGCGGTAGCGAAACTTGTGAGCAAATGGCAACGAACAGGCAGTTTGGGCGAAGAAGAAAGGCGGCGACTGCTGCTCATGCTTGGGCAAATGCGTATGCTGGCAGACAGCACTTACATTATCGACCAGGACGGAGAGAACCGTCACGATGTGAAAGTTGCCGAACTGATGAACATCCTTTGCGACGCTTTGGATGGCGGCACGGCCAAGATTGTCATCTTCAGCGAATGGGAACGTATGACCAGAATCGTGGCGGCGGAACTCGCTGCAAAGAACATTCGCTACGAGTGTCTGCATGGTGGTGTGCCTGCGCAGAAGAGGAACGAACTCATCGACCGCTTCACGAACGACCCCGACTGCCGTATTTTCCTTTCCACCGATGCCGGCTCTACGGGGCTCAACCTTCAGGCTGCCAGCATTATCATCAACCTCGACCTGCCTTGGAACCCTGCCACATTGGAGCAGCGCATAGGCCGCATCTACCGCATCGGGCAGGATATGCCCATACAAGTGTTGAACCTTGTTTCTAAAGGTTCGATAGAGGAAAAGATGATAGAGAGGCTGCGCTTCAAACGTTCCATGTTCGAAGGGGCGCTCGACGGCGGCGACGACACCATATTCCTCAGCGATGAGCGGTTCAAAGGCTTCATGAGCGAAATAGCACAGACATTGTCTGCCTCGCCTGCAAAAACGGGAAACGAGGTGCTCTGCGAGGAGAGTCCGGGGCAAGAGGATGTCCCGTCGGACGAAAGTATCAGGAGCGACGTGCCTTCGGAGGAGACGATTGTTGCCTTCCTCGCTTCGCTGCGCGACATTCTTCAGTCTCCGGAAAAGACCAGGAAACTTGCCGATGCAATCACACAGATACTGAATAACAATCAATAACCCTCCCTTATGGGGCAATCAGAGGGAACAGAAATTATGAAAATACTCATCACCGGAGCCAGTGGCTTCATAGGAAGTTTCATTGTAGAGGAAGCCATCAGACAGGGCTTCGACACTTGGGCTGGCGTTCGCGCCACAAGCAGTAAGAAATATCTGCAAGACGAGCGCATACATTTTGCGCAACTCGACATGCTGAACACCAAGAAATTGTGCTCGCAACTTCTCGCCTACAAGACAGAGATGGGCGGAGAGGGCTGGGACTACATCGTGCATGCTGCCGGCGCAACGAAGTGCCTGCATGCCGAAGACTTCTTCCGCACAAACACCGATGGCACGCGTAACTTCATCGATGCTCTGCGTGAAACGGGGATGGTGCCACGCCGTTTTGTATTCCTGAGCAGTTTGAGCATCTTCGGTGCCATCAGGGAGAAGCCCGTCCGCAAGCCGTCGGCCGAGAATCCTTGGGTGTACGAACCCATTCTCCTCACCGATGAACCGCAGCCAAACACCGTTTATGGCAAAAGCAAACTGGCTGCCGAGCACTTCCTCACGGAGCAGAAGGACTTCCCCTTCACCATACTGCGACCGACGGGGGTCTATGGTCCTCGCGAACGCGACTACTTCCTTATGGCGCAAAGCATCAAGCAGCACATCGACGTCGCCGCAGGCCTGACGCCCCAGGAGATTACGTTTGTCTATGTGGACGACGTCGTGCAAGCCGTCTTCAAGAGCATGGTGTCGCCGGAGGCTGAAGGCAAAGCCTACTTCCTGAGCGATGGAGAAGTCTATAACAGCCGCAGTTACAGCGACCTCGTGCAGCAGCATCTCGGCAATCCATGGGTGCTTCACCTGAAGTTGCCTCTGTGTCTGTTGCGAGCCGTATGCTGGCTTGGCGGCAAGATGAGTCGGCTGACCGGCAAGATGACGGCTTTGAACGACGACAAATACCACATCCTCTCGCAGCGCAACTGGCAGTGCGACATTGCCCCCGCCATTGCCGACTTCGGATATGCACCACAGTGGACGCTCGAAAAGGGTGTGGAGGAAAGCATCCGCTGGTACAGGCAGGAAGGCTGGCTGTAGGCTGACATTTTGCCACGCATTCGGGCAAAACACTTACAATTTGACACGTCGATTTCGGATGCAATATGGGAGCATTTAGATAGAAAAGCGTCAAGAAAACGGAAGCGAAAGGAGAAGTCTGTCAACTTCTCGTGAGAACTTTTCAAAATAGACACGTTAGTTTGCCCAACTTCTCATGTGAAGTTGGGCGATTTCATACAAGAAAATCGCAGCGAAAACACATCAAAAACTCCACTTTTCTGCCCTAAAACCCCCGATTTTTCTGTTCCAAAAACACACCCAAACGCACAACACCCAAAGCCTCAGTTTGTTACGAAAACCCGGCGAGAATGTGTTCTTTTCAGCCACGACGTGTCGCGGCCGATTTTTCGCAATTCTCAGAGCCTCGGCAAAAAGCAAAATGTAAGCAAAACACCTGTTTTTACGGCATTTTGACACACGGGTGAAGAGGTGACTTCCAGCAACAAATACAGCAAAAGGGAACCTCCCATTTCAAGAGCCAACTTTTTAGATTTCGGTTTTCGTTTTCCAATTATTCTTCATACCTTTGCAAAGCAAACCTATCAAAACACACTGACAAACTATGAAGAAACTGATTCTACTGGCAGCAACAGCCGCCTTGGCCAGCCTGAACCCCACCCAGGCACAGGAGAAGAAAGACTATCCGCAGCCCGAAGCCATGCGCCCCGGCATGTCGGAGTACTGGACACCGCAGCCCCGAGTCGTGACACCCGGCGACATCAAACAGAATACAGCACCGAGCGACGCCATTGTTCTCTTCGACGGAGACGACCTCTCGGCATGGATGACTCCCGATGGGAAACCCGCCGAATGGACCGTAAAAGGCGGAGTGATGACCGTCGACAAATCAAAAGGCGACATCCTCACACGCCAGAAGTTCGGCAGTTTCCAACTCCACCTGGAATGGCGTGTGCCGAAAGACATCGAGGGAGAAAGCCAGTCCAGAGGCAACAGCGGCGTCTTCCTCCAGGACATGTACGAAGTGCAAATCCTCGACTGCTACAAGAACGAGACATACGTCAACGGCATGACGGGCAGCATCTACAAGCAGACACCGCCCATGGTGAACGCCATGAGGGCTCCCGGCGAGTGGAACGTCTACGACATCATCTACACGGCACCCATCTTTAAGGAAGACGGCACATATCTCTACCGTCCCTACGTCACCGTCATACAAAACGGCATTGTCCTGCAGAACCACACCGAAATACAAGGCACAACCGAATACATCGGCTTCCCCCGCACCGTAAAACACGGCGAAGGGCCCATCCGCCTGCAATCGCACGGCGATCCCAGCCAGCCCATCAGTTTCCGAAACATATGGATAAGGCCACTCTGAAAACGAGAATCTGACGCAACCATTGCCTCAACTCCCAACTATTAACCCAAAACCATGAACCCCGAACTGACAAGACGCACCTTCCTGCGCCAGTCGGCCACAGCACTGGCCGCAGGCATCATCACCCCACGCTCGCTCTATGCTGGGGCAATCTCCAAGAAAGCAGCCCCAAGCGACCGCCTGGGCATAGCCCTCGTAGGCTGTCGTTCCATGGGCTGGCACGACCTCTCGGACATCATGCGACACCCCAACACTGCCTGCGTTGCACTATGCGACATCGACAACGGCATCCTTTCGGCACGCGCAGTCGAAGCCGAAAAGAACTGGGGCCGCCGACCCGCCACATACAGCGACTACCGACGCATCCTGGAACGCGACGACGTGGACATCATCGTCATTGGAACCCCCGACCACTGGCACTGCAAAATAACCGTCGATGCCTGTTCGGCAGGGAAAGACGTCTACGTCGAAAAGCCCCTTGCCAACAGCATAGGCGAATGCGACGCAATGGTGGCCGCCGCCCAACGCCACGGACGCATCGTGCAAGTCGGGCAGCAACAACGCAGCGCACAACTATGGCATAGCATGAAGCAGTACATCGACAGTGGCATGCTCGGACACATCGGGCGCGTCAATGTCTGGGCAAACTTCTCCTACGCCGCACTGCTCAACCCTGCCAAAGACAGCCCAGTACCCGACGGCATCGACTTCGACATGTGGCTCGGCCCTGCACCTGAACGCACATTCAACACCACACGCTTCCACGGTTCCTGGCGTATGTTCTGGGACTACGGAGGCGGCTTGCTCACAGACTGGGGCGTACATCTGCTCGACATGGCCTTGTGGGGTATGGACGTCCAAGGCATGCCACAGCACGTTATGGCAGCAGGCGGCAACCACGCCTACCCCGACAACCTCGCCGAAACATTCGACACGCTCAACGTCACCTACCAGTTCCCCAACTTCCTCATATCGTGGTCCAACACAGCCATCGAGTCCGGCCCCTACGGACGCAACTATGGCCTTGAGTTCAAAGGCACGAACGGCACACTCATCGCCAACCGCGAAGGCTGGGAAGTCATACCCGAAGGCAAACGCATAGAAGCAAAAAGCGCCCGCCCCTCCAACAACGACCATCTGGACCACACACAGAACTTCATCGACTGCGTCCTGCGGCGCGATGCACAAACAGCCTGCCCAATCCAGAACGGAAGCCTCTGCGCCAAGTACGCCCACATGGGTAACATCGCAGCCCGCACACATCAAATGCTCACCTACGACGACCAACACCACACCTTCCACAACCGTGAAGCAGACCGCCTTATCATGCCCTCCTACCGCAAACCTTGGAGGCTCTAAGCCACATGCTCCAAAGGCTGCATGAAAATAATTCTAAAAAAGTTCGCCGTTCTACATCCTAAATTCAATAAAATATAGTACCTTTGCACACGCAAAAAAACCAACAAATTATGGAAACAAAGATAATAAAACGCGCATTGGTGTCCGTATTCCACAAAGACGGACTGGAAGAGATTCTGCGCACTCTTCACGCAGAAGGTGTTGAACTGCTCTCAACAGGCGGCACACAGTCATTCATCGAAAGCCTCGGCATACCCTGCAAGAAAGTCGAAGACGTAACCACCTACCCCAGCATCCTGGGCGGCAGAGTAAAGACCCTTCACCCCAAAGTATTCGGCGGCATCCTCGGTCGTCGCGAGCATGAAGGCGACCAACAGCAGATGCAACAATACGACATCCCTGCCATCGACCTCGTCATCGTCGACCTCTATCCCTTCGAAGACACCGTTGCATCAGGTGCAAGCGAAGCCGACATCATCGAAAAGATTGACATAGGCGGCATCAGCCTCATCCGTGCAGCAGCCAAGAACTTCAACGATGTCATTATCGTTCCCTCAAAGGCAGAATACAAACCTCTGCTCGAACTGCTCAAAAAACAAGGCGCAAAAAGCGAATTGGCAGACCGTAAATGGTTCGCAACACAAGCATTCGGTGTCAGCAGCCACTACGACACAGCCATCCATCAGTGGTTCGCAAAGTAAATTCGAATAAACATCCTAGAAATACCAATCACGTAAATGAACTGGTTTTCCCTCAATAAAGAAATAGCAATGGACCTCGGCACGGCCAACACCATCATCATCTGCGATGGCAAGATTGTGGTCGACGAGCCCAGCGTTGTTGCACTCGACCGCCGGACAGAGCGCATGATTGCCGTCGGCGACAGGGCAAAGATGATGTACGAAAAGACAAATCCTGAGATTCGCACCATTCGCCCACTCCGCGACGGCGTCATTGCAGACTTCAATGCTTGCGAACAAATGATGCGCGGCCTCATTAAAATGGTACACTCCGGCAACCGCCTCTTCTCACCATCACTGAAAATGGTCATCGGTGTCCCCAGCGGAAGCACCGAAGTAGAACTGCGAGCCGTACGCGACAGTGCAGAGCATGCCGGCGGACGCGAAGTACATCTCATCTTCGAGCCCATGGCAGCAGCCATCGGAATCGGTCTCGATGTACTTGCCCCAGAAGGTAACATGATTGTCGACATAGGTGGTGGCAGCACCGAAATTGCCGTCATCTCCCTCGGAGGCATCGTGGCAGATAAGAGCCTTCGCATAGCAGGCGACGAACTGACTGCCGACATCCAAGAATACATGAGCCGTCAGCACAACGTCAAAGTCAGCGAGCGCATGGCAGAACGTATCAAGATACACGTCGGAGCAGCACTGACCGACCTCGGAGAAGATGCACCGGACGACTACATCGTTCATGGACCAAACCGCATCACAGCACTCCCAATGGAAGTTCCCGTCTGCTATCAGGAGATTGCACACTGCCTCGAAAAAACCATCGCAAAGATAGAAACCGCTGTACTTGGCGCACTCGAAGAGACACCCCCCGAACTCTATGCCGACATCGTCAAGAACGGCATCTGGCTTACTGGTGGTGGTGCCTTGCTCCGAGGTTTGGCAAAACGACTGACAGACAAAATCAATATCGAATTTCATGTTGCCGACGATCCTCTCCACAGCGTAGCGAAAGGAACCGGAGTCGCACTGAAAAATATCGAAAACTTCGAATTCCTCATGTAATTGTGCACGATTTCATCGAACGCATAACTGCTTACATCCACTGGGCACTCTTCCTCCTTTTGGAAGTGTTCAGTGGATTACTGCTTTTCAAGTACAACAACTATCAAGGCAGCATTTGGTTCACGCAAGCCAATACCATCGCAGCCTATGTACATGAATGGGAAGCAAAAGCACTTGCATACCTAAGAATGCCGGCAGAAAATGCTGAACTTGTGCAACGCAATGTTCTATTGCAACACGAGACAGACAGCCTTCGCAACCTACTGGCAGAAGCACTGAAAGACAGTTCTGTTACAGAAAAGAAGCAAGCAGAAGTGTTGCGAGACATGAAACTCATCCCTGCACACATCGTTGACAACAGTGTCAGGAACAGAGACAACTTGCTCGTCATCAATGCAGGAAGCAATGCTGGTGTTGAGCCGGAAATGGGCGTTGTAAGCGGAACTGGTGTCGTAGGCATCGTCAGTGCCGTCACACCACACTATTCTCTCGTGATATCTATACTCAATAGTCACAGCAGCATCAGTTGCCGCCTGCGCAGAACAGACTACTTCGGCTACTTGAAATGGAAAGGAGGAAATACCCTCCGAGCATACATGGAAGACGTTCCTCGCCATGCACAAATTAAAGTTGGAGACATTGTAGAGACCAGCGGATTCAGCAATGTCTTCCCCGCAGGAATATTCCTCGGCAAGGTGGCTAAGATAAAGAACAGTAGCGACGGACTTGCCTATGAACTGGAAATCCTTCTTGGTACAGACATGAGCAACCTCAGACATGTAAATGTCATCAGCAACCAAAATAAAGAAGAACTTGATTCCCTTCGTTTACGATGATAATTCCCATACTGAAACGAATAACATGGGCTCTGTTACTACTGGCAGTACAAGTGCTTATCCTCAACCATGTACATCCTTGGGGTTACGGAGCGCCACTATTATGTACGCTCGTTGTCATCACCCTGCCCATGGGGACATCCCGTTCTGCTGCATTACTTTGGGGATTCTGCATAGGCCTTATCGCCGACATCTTTGCCGGAACAGCAGGTATCAGTTCTGCAGCCTTAACATTTACTGCACTTGTCCAGCCTCCCATACTGGCGTTTATGGCTCCTCGTGACTCGGATGAAGAATTACATCCTTCTTTCTCTACCATGGGGCGTTGGAACTATTTTCAATTCCTTGCTGTGCTTCTGTTGCTCCATCATATCGTTTACTTCGCTCTCGAAGGTTTTTCCTACTTCCATTTTACTGACATTGTCGTCAGTATGCTGGTAAGTTACATTTCCTCTTTGATGCTGATTGTTTTAGTAGAACATGTTCGTAATCCACAAAAATAATCTGCATAATGGAGGGGAACTACGAACTCGAAAAGCGCAAATACGTAATAGGCGGCACGGCAGTGGTCATCATCATTGTCTATCTCATACGTCTTTTTACGCTTCAACTCCTCAGCGAGGACTTTAAAATCAGTGCCGACTCCAATGCTTTTCTAAAACGAATACAATATCCGGCCAGGGGTGCCATATCCGACCGAAACGGGAAACTTCTGGTTTATAATCAGCCTGCTTACGATGTTATGGTCATCATGAAGGAGCAGCAAGGCGTGGATACACTTGATCTTTGTGAGAGTCTTGACATTACTCGCGACTGGTATGAGCGCAGAATGGAGGAGATTAAAGACTATCGCCGCAATCCAGGTTATAGTCCTTACACACAGCAACTCTTCATGAGTCAACTTTCTACCGAGGAGTTCAGCCGTTTTCAAGAGAAACTTTTCCGCTTCCCCGGTTTTTACATTCAAAAGCGAAGTATCCGTCAATATAACTATCCGAATGCCGCCCACTTGCTTGGCGATGTGGGTGAGGTTGGTCCGAAGGACATCGAAGAGGACAACTATTACCGAAGTGGGGACTACATAGGGAAACTTGGTGTAGAACGTTCTTATGAAACCATGTTGCGCGGAGAGAAAGGCATGGAGAGTCTCTTGCGAGATGTACGCGGGCGAATCAAGGGACGTTATCAGGATGGAAAGTTTGATGTCGCACCGATTCCGGGGCGAAACCTTACGATGAGTATCGACATTGAGTTGCAGGCTCTTGGAGAAAGGCTCATGAAAGGCAAACTCGGCAGCATTGTTGCCATTGAGCCGAGTACCGGCGAGGTGCTTTGCATGGTGTCGAGTCCGACCTATGATCCGCGAATCATGACGGGCAGACAGCGTGGCAAGAGCCAGAAGATGCTGGCAGACGACCCGCATAAGCCTCTTCTTAACCGTGGCATTATGGGGCAGTATCCGCCTGGTTCGACCTTCAAGACGAGCCAAGCACTTACTTTTCTGCAGGAGGGAATCATAACGCCTGCGAGTGCTTATCCGTGCAGTCACGGATTTCATTTCAAAGGTCTCAAGGTCGGCTGCCATGCGCATGGTTCTCCGTTGCCTCTCGTTCCAGCCATTGCCACTTCGTGCAACGGATACTTTTGCTGGGGCTTGTATTATATGTTTGGCAACAGGCAGAAGTATAAGACGGTGGGAGATGCGATGACAAGATGGAAGGACCACATGGTCAGCATGGGGTTCGGCTACAAACTTGGCATAGACCTGCCCGGCGAAAAGCGTGGCATGATTCCGAATGCTCCGTTCTACGACAAGGTATATCGCAACAGGTGGAGTGGTCTGACCGTGATAAGTATCAGTATCGGGCAGGGCGAGGTCAACCTGACTCCATTGCAGATTGCCAACCTCGGTGCGACGATTGCAAACAGAGGCTATTACATTGTCCCGCATGTGGTCAAGGAAGTGCAGGGAATGCCACTCGATACACTTTACATTCGCAAGCATCACACGATGGTCCAGCCCAAGCATTACGATGCCGTTATCGAGGGCATGCGCCAGGCGGTGCTGGGCGGAACGTGCCGTGCAGCCAATTCTTCTTCCTACGAAGTATGTGGCAAGACCGGTACGGCGCAGAACCCTCATGGCCAAGACCACAGTGTATTCATGGGCTTTGCGCCTCGCGAGAACCCGAAGATTGCCATTTGCGTTTATGTGGAGAACGGCTCTTGGGGAGCGACATATGGTGTTCCCATCGGGGCATTGATGATGGAGCAGTACATCAATGGCAGGCTTTCGGAGGAAAGCGAGGTGACTGCTTCGGAGTTTGAGGACAGGCATCTTTACAAAATCAACTGAAAAACCGGCGGAAATCATGAACGCAAAGAACAAGAAGAAAGCACCTTCGCTGCTGGGCTCGCTGGACTGGCTGACAATTTTCATTTACCTTGTCTTGCTGGCATTGGGCTGGATGAGTGTCTGCGGAGCAAGTTATGACTACGACCAGGCCGGGAACATCCTTGATTTCTCGTCCCGTAGCGGCATGCAGATTGTTTGGATTGGCACGTCTCTGCTGCTTGCTCTTCTCATTACGATGTTGGACGACCGGATTTTCGAATCGCTCTCATACATTATATATTTAGGCTTTCTGGCATTGTTGCTTGCGACGCCTTTCCTGGCTCACGACATTAAAGGTTCTCTGTCGTGGATTAAGATAGGCAGTTTCAGCATTCAGCCGGCGGAATTTGCCAAGTTTGGTGTTGCGCTGTGCCTGGCGAAAGTGATGAGCATCTATGGGTTTGACGTCAGAAATTGGCGTGACCTCATCATCGGCATTGCCTTGATTGTTCTGCCTATGGGCCTGATTGTCATGCAGAAGGAGACGGGCAGTGCGTTGGTTTACAGTGCATTGTTTTTGGTTCTCTATCGTGAGGGCATGCCCGGCTGCATCCTTTTTACGGCTATTTCTGCTGTTGTCTATTTTGTTGTAGGCGTCCGTTTTGCCGACGAACCGCTTTGGGGCATCGAGCAGATGAGTTTTGGTCACGGGCTTGTCATGCTGCTCATCCAGATTTTCACTGTAGGCCTTATGCTGACCTACACCAAGTCGTCCTCGAAGGGAGACAGCAGGAAGGGCTCTTCTTCGAGGAGAAAACTGATTGGGACGCTGCTGACGGTTGATGCCGCAGCCATGCTTTTCGCCAAATATGTCTATCCCTGCGATGCCGTTTGGGTCATGGTCGTTGCCAACGGGCTGCTGGTTCTCTACCTGCTCTACCTTTCGCTGCGCGAGCGCATGATGTCCTACCTGCTCATCGCCCTCTTCACATTAGGCAGCATCGGCTTTTTCTATTCCACACACTTCGTGCTCAACAATGTTCTGGAGCCACACCAACAGACACGCATCCGTGTTCTGCTCGGCTTGGAAGACGACCCCAGAGGCGCCGGTTACAATGTGATACAGGCAAAGATTGCCATTGGTTCGGGCGGGCTGAAAGGCAAGGGATTCCTCAACGGCACTCAGACAAAACTCAAATACGTGCCGGAGCAGGACACCGACTTCATCTTCTGCACCGTAGGCGAGGAAGAGGGATTCATCGGTTGCGCCGTTGTGCTGCTGCTCTTCCTCACGCTCATTCTGAGGCTGCTGCACCTGGCAGAGAGGCAACCCTACACGTTTGGCCGAGTCTATGGCTACTGCGTGCTGAGCATTTTCCTCTTCCATGTCTTCATCAACGTAGGCATGGTGCTTGGCCTGACGCCAGTCATAGGCATTCCGCTCCCATTCTTCAGTTACGGAGGTTCATCGCTATGGGGATTCACCATCCTGCTCTTCACCTTCCTAAGGATAGATGCCGGACGCGACCGTATGCAACGCTGACAACACCTCCTGCAGGCCATTCCCACACACATAAAAGCAGCCATCCGAAACCATCTGCGCAAAGGCCGAAAATAATGGTTAAGCATTATTGCCAAAAAGGTTAACCATTACGGGCAGAAAGGTTAACCATTATTGGCAGAAAGGTTAACCTATATCGACGACACCTCCCGTAGGAAAGAAAAAGCGCACCGCCGATGGGGGTGCGCCTCTATTGTAGAAAGAACATCAAACGTCCTTCTTGCGGGAGAACATCCTCTTCCAGCGGCTCTTCTCCTCCGCTCTGCCATAGCCGTAACCATAACCGTAGCCATAGCCGTAGCCGTAACCATATTTCTTGGTCTTCGAGCGGCTGTCGTTGATAACGACGCAGAGGTGGTTGAAAATCTTCTCCTGATGCAAGCGTTCCAACTCGGGCAGGAAACGGCGGTCTATCTTCGTCTCACGCAAAACGTAAAGAGTCATGTCCGCCACACGATTGACAATACCGGCATCGGCCACCGCTTGAGCAGGCACATTGTCGATGACAATATAGTCATAATACTTCTTTAATTCCTCAATACACTGCTCCAAACGGCCCGTCATCAGCAACTCTGCCGGATTGGGGGCCATAATGCCAGCCGGCAAGAAGTCCAGATTACACTCCTTGTTCTTGGTGACAACCAGGCTGCGCACATCGTCCACCGAACCGGAAAGATACGATGTCAAACCCAAAGTATTGTCCATCGACATCAGACGGCTACGGGTACGCTTGCGGATATCCGCATCTACAAGCACCACCTTCTTGCCCGTAATGCCCAACGTAGCAGCAAAGTTACCACTGATAAACGTCTTGCCCTCGCCCGGCATCGTACTCGTCAGCATAATGACACGCGCATCCTTATTGATAAACGACATGTTGAATCGCAACATACGGAACGCCTCCGACAGAACATCATCGTTCTGCTTGCTCACAACAATCTCGGAATCACCGGTGGCAGGCTGCCCGTGAGGCACCTCGCCCAAAATAGGAATAGTAGTGAACTTCTCAATATCGCGACGGCCATGCACAGTAGTATCGAATACCCTCCTCAGGAAGAACACCAGGAAAGGTATCATCAAACCAAGCATCAGGGCAACAAGCATAGTCACCTGAGTGCGTGGAGCAATGGGATGACGGTCGCCAAAAGGCCTCTCGACAACACGGATATTCGCCTCCGTGATAGCAAGTTGAAGAGCCGTCTCCTCACGCTTGTTGAGCAAATAGGTATAAAGCGTCTCCTTAATAGCCTGCTGGCGGGCAATGTCAACCACCTGCTTCTCCTTCTGGGGAACAGACTGAATACTGCCCATCAACGCAACCTCCTCCTGCTTTGCCCTCTCCACCTGCAACCGAAGGCTCTCACTATAGCCCTTGAGAGAAGCAAGAACAGCAGCACGCATCTGCGAAAGATTGAGGTCCATGTCATGAATAGTCGGACTATTCACCGAAGTGTTCTCAGCCAAACGGTTGCGGTTCAGCATCATCTGGTTGTAGTTCGAAATCTGAGAAGCAATGCCCGTGTCGTTGATGCCGCCCATTGTTGGAATAAGACTGTTCTCGTCCATGTTCTGAGTAACATAGTCAACCAGATATCCCACCATAGAGTATTGCATCTCAGCCTGTATGGTACGCTGGCGGGCAGAACTGCTCTGCGTAATAATAGCATCGCTGCTCGCCTTAAGATCCACAAGGCCACTGGTCTGCTTGAAGTCGGCCATCTGCCCCTCAACATCACTCAGTTCGGAATGAATGAGAGCAATTCGCTCCTCAATGAACTCGGAAGTACTCTTGGCAATCTGGTTCTTATCGTCGATAATGCTCTGCTTATAGGCATTAAGCAAACCGTTCAGGATGTCATCAGCACGTTGAATGTTGGAATCCGTGCAAGTGATTCGCACCAAAGTGCTCTCCTTGTCCACCTCACCACTCGTAACCTTATTGTACAAAATGATGGCGGCGTCTTCGATACTGATGCGCTGAACCTTAACACTCATACCAACAAAATTCTCCAACATGGCGGCATCGGGAGTCAAAACGAAGTTGCCAAATGGCGTCTTCACCTCTTTTCCCCACTCGACCTTTGCAGTGAAATCGGACTCTTTCATGAGGGGACCATACTGAACATCAGTGATGTTTCCGCCTCCGCAACTGTCGATTGTCAGCATGAAACTTGCCGGAACGGTAAACTCTGTTGTGAAGTTGGCAGTGAAAGGTCGTTTATTGTAGAGCGAAACGTTGCGCAGTCCGCTGCGAACGCTGTACATAACGTCCAGTTGAAGTTTTTTTGCTACCTCTTGTGCCAGTTGGAAAGAATGCAGAATGAAGACTTCATTCTTGACACTTGTTCCGGCAAGGACGCCGTTCAACTGCATCAAGGCGTCTGTGCTGATGTTGGAACGACGGCTGGCTCCTTGTCCATTGTCGTCTTTTACGAGCATTACGGCTTGTCGCAAGTAGATGTTTGATTGTGTGGCAAGGTAGAGTCGTGAGAGTGCGAGGCAGACGATGACGGAGAGAAGGAACCATATTTTGTTGGCGACAAACATATCGTATATGTCGCGGAAGGTAAGGGCTTCTTCTGCTATGTTGTTCTTGGCTACACGACGGCGTGCAGTTGTGTTGTTGTTATTTGCGTCCATAGGTGGTGATTATCTTTTGAGTGCGACGATGAGCGAAACGATGCTGACGATCATGCCGACAACGGTACTGCCGACAGAGAGCCAGGTATAACTCGTACTGCCTTTTACGCGTTGGCTTTTGTTGGGTTGGACGTAGATGACATCGTTCTGCTGCAGGTAGTATGCAGGTGAGTTGAAGACTGCCTGATTGTCGAGCAAATTGATTTCATAGGCTTTTCTCAATCCGTTTTCTTCGCGGATAACGAGGACGTTATTGCGGTGGGCGGTGTTTGTGAGGTCGCCTGCTTTGCCGAGTGCTTCGAGTATGGTGAGGCGTTCTCCTTGATAGGTTTGTGTGCCGGGTGCTTTGACGTCGCCCATGACGGTTACCTTGAAGCTCATTATTTTTGTGTTGACTACGGCGTCGTTGATGTAGCCTTCGCCAATCATTCGGTTCTGTATGAGTGCTGATATCTCGCCTGTTGTCATTCCGCCGACGTGGATTGTGCCGAAGATGGGAAACTCGATGTCTCCGTTTTTATTGACGCGGAAATAGGAGACGCCGGAGGAGACGTTGACGGTGTTTGTGCCTGTTTGTGAATTGTTACCGCCACCTATGAGTGTGTTGTTGTTGAAACGGGCGAGGAGTTCTGCGTCTTTGCTTGAGACGGAGATGGCGAGTTGGTCGTCGGGCTGTACCTTCAGTTCGAAGTAGTCTTTTATTTCCTGTGGTACGGCGTATTCTTGTGTTGCGCCTTGCAGGTATATCATCTTCTTGTTTGAGATGCAGGAGGTGAATAGTCCCAGGCAGAGGGCACATACGGGGAGCAGTTTTTCTATGCTTTTCATTTTCCTTTATTCAAAAGTTTAGCACGCAAAATTACTAAAAAAAAATCATACTTGGGCTATTTGGCGAAAAAAAACGTGTATTCTGCTCTATTTATAAGAAAGAAATTCCTAACTTGCGCCCGATTTTTGTAACACGACGCTTTTGTTTTCCAATGAGTAGATTGTTTGCTATCCTTTTTCTGTTCTTTTTTTGTGGCACTGCTGTGCTGGCAGAGGACAGGGATTCGTTGATTCTCGACCACGAAAATATGTTCAAGGGCTATGCTTCATACTATGCCAATATGTTGCATGGTCTGCGCATGGCGAACGGTGAGTTGTATCATCGCGACAGCATGACTTGTGCGCATCTGAGGCTTCCGTTCGGCACTTTGCTCCAGGTGCGCAATCCGCGCAACGGGCGGTCTGTGGTTGTTCGCGTCACCGACCGTGGCCCCTACTCCAAGCGTTTCGTTCTCGACCTCAGCCGAGCCGCTGCCAGGAAGTTGGGCATTATCCATGTCGGCTATGCCAAGATGGAGATTACGCCTATTCTGCCCAGCGAGATTCCTTACAGGACGAAGAAGAAAAAGCCGTACAAGATGCCCGACATCTGCAAATTCGACATGCCCACCGAGGCCTACCCTATTGCTGTTTGGCAAAACGATTCCACACAGAGGCTACGGCCATGACATTCAGCGACTTTTGCCAGTTCAGGAATAAGACACGAGGTTGTCCCGAAAAAAGGTTAAGCATTATTCGAATAATGGTTAAGGGTTTTGGACGGAATGGTTAACCATTATTGTCAAAACCCTTAACCTATTTTTCTTACTGCCTTTGCAGGTATTTCTTTCCTTGCCGGATGTGGATGCCGGAGGAGCCTTCGACGATACGCCGGCCGAGCAGGTCGTAGGTCGGCATATCTGCTGTAGAATTCGGCACAGGGAGCACCATTCCGGTAATAATATCGTTGGGGACAACGTCGAGTGTCCAGAAAGAACGGTGGTTTGTGCCTGCGGCAGCGGCATACGTCTGCACCAGGCAATCGGCCTGATTGCTTTCTGCCCGCAAATTCAGCCCGATGGTTCCGGAGGAGAAATCGTGAGGCGTGACCGAAGTACACGCAAAGCCATACCTGCCACCCTCTGAGGTTGAAGAGGCCACATAGTACTCCACACCATTGTTGCCCATGCAGACTACGGTGCCCGAAGCCTTAGCATAGCCTTGAATGTAACGGCCGGTCTTCACATTTCGCACGAAATAGCAGTTGGCATTCCTCGTCGGTTCGAACACCCAATAAGCCGCATCTCCCACACTGCCCTCGCAGGTAATGCGATTGTCGCTCGCCCTGTTGTCCACCATATAAGCCGGTGTGCCACTGAAATTGCGGATGGTGTAGGCATGAGCCTTCAGAGGCCAGTCCTCCAGGGCAGGCTCGTCGTCGTCATTGCCCGGATAAAAAGGCGAAGGGTCGAACGTTCCGTCGTAAATCTGCTTAATCTGTTCGGCAGAAAGAACACCCTTGAAGAACCAGGCATCGTCTATGTAACCCTTGAAATAATCCTTGCCCGCCTTGTGCCCGCCCATGCGGAACCCACCGGTACACGCCTCGAAAGCCGGCGAACTGACAGTGCAGTCGCGCTCACCATTTATGTAATATGTGACACTCTGGTCTGCCGGATTGCACACCACAGCGACGTGTTGCCACGTACCCGGCTTGAGAGAACCGGCCGTTGCACGCTGCTGGGAGGCGCCCAGGAAGTTGTCGTAGAAAAACGTCGGCTCGCCACCACCCGTGGGAACCTCTGCCCTGGCATAAAGATAGAGACGGCCCGTGCCCGCATTATCCTTCTGGGCCAAAATAACCTCGTCGCGGAAATACACATTACCGTCGGACTGATTGCTCGCATTGGGAGCAGCCGTATTCTCATCGAACACCCAGGCACAAAACGTCGTCTGCGTAGTGCGCGTATCAAAAATACCGGTAGTATTCAAATCAACATACTGGCCATTGCCATTGAGGCGCAAAGCCTTGCCAACCTTTCCACTGCCATAAGACACACCATTCGCGCTCGGAGTAAGCACATACCTGGAAGGAGATGCGTCCTCCAGATTGCCATCGAAAGGATAATGGAAGATTAGTTCGGTCTTCGTGTCGGCAATATCCTCCGCCACACTCAAACCAACATTCCTTGCCCAAGAGTTCCACATCGACTTCATCTCACGCACCTTCTCCGGATACTCCGCAGCAACATTGTTCGACTCCGACAGGTCGTGAGCCAAATCGAACAACTGCCAGCCACCATTAGCCAAAGCAGTAAGACGCCAATTACCCTTGCGGACAGCCTTACCCCTCTCGTGCTCCCAAAACATCACACGCTCGTCATCCCATTCGTCCCTCTCCTGAAGCAAAGAAACAAAACTGCGTGCCTCGTCACAAAGCGGCTTAATGCTGTTGCCACCATAGAACGAAGGATAAGAAGCACCCGCAAGTTCCATACAAGTAGGCATCACATCCAGGAAACTGCAAGGCTGCGACATGATGGTTCCCTCCTTGGCCTCCGCCATACCTGCAGGCCAATGCACAATAGTAGGAGCAGCCACACCACCATGGAACTGCGTCGTCTTCCAGTAACGGAAAGGCGCATTCACCGCCCCAGCCCAGCCGGTATGCAGATAATTATACGTCAACTGACCACCTGGCGTAGGCGAATTATGAACAACCATCTGCCCATCACGAGTGCGATCATGACGGTCGAAACTGCCAATGCCATGGTTCTCACTCGAAGCACCATTGTCAGAAGTGAAAATAATCAACGTGTTATCATAAAGACCACGACGCTTCAACTCATCAATGATTCGCCCAATATTCTGGTCCACACAGTCAATCATAGCCGCATGCACCTCCATATTTGCCGCCTGGAAAGCCTTGTTCGACTCATTCTCCCATTTACGGCCGGAAGCATTCTCAACCACAGGCATCTCATCGGTATTGATAAGACCAAGTTCAAGCATACGATTGTAACGGCGCTCACGCATCACATCCCAACCCTCGTCATACCTTCCCCTGTACTTTGCAATATCCTTTTCCTTTGCTTGCACAGGCCAATGCGGTTCCTGAAAAGCAACATAAATGAAGAAAGGCTTGCCGTCGGCAGTCATCTCGTCCAACATATCTATTGTCTTATCCGCAACAAAGTCGGCATAATAGAAATCCTTGGGAATACTATCGGTGAAGAGAGGCTCCTCGTTATGCACAAGAGAGAAAGGATCGAAGTGATCGGTAACGCCCCAAATGGTTCCCCAATGCTGGTCGAAGCCTCTGTTGCATGGATAGGTTTCGACTGGTGCGAAAGGACGATTGTTAAACGTGCTTTGATGCGCAAGCCATTTCATTTGATCGGCATTATTGCCCAATCCTTGTGTAAGGGAAAGGTGCCATTTCCCGGTCATGCCTGTATGGTATCCGGCGTCGCGAAGGACTTCGGGAATAGTGACACAGTCTCGCGAAAGGCTTTGCCCCATGCCTGTGATGCCGACGGTTTGTGCGTAACGTCCTGTCATGAGTTGGGCTCGCGAGGGGCAGCTGCGACCGGAATTGTAGAACTGAGTGAATCGCATGCCTGATGTTGCCAGTGCGTCCAGGTTTGGGGTTTCCACTTCGCCGCCAAAGCATCCGATGTCGGAATATCCGATGTCGTCGACGAGGATGAGCATGATGTTTGGTCGTTGCGTTTGCTGTGCGAAGGCGACTGCCGGCAGTAGGGCCGGCAATGCTTTCAGTGCGCGTTGATATTTGTATGGCATATCTGCTCTTTTTTACTTTAGGATTTTCTTTCCGTTCACGATGTTGATGCCTTTTTGCATTTTGCTGAGGCGTTGTCCGGCAAGGTTGTAGATGTTCTCTACGTTGGGGATGGTGTTGGGGATGGTGTTGATGTCTGTTGGGTCATTGCCTTCGAAGTAGAATGCTTTGATGCCTGCGTTGCCGGTGATGTAGGCCTTGCCTGCGGGTATGTTTGTGCCAGGGGCTGCTTTGTAGAAGCCTATTGTGCCTTCGTTGTCTGCCAAAACGTATTGTGTGCCGTCGGCTGTGATGCCTGTTGAGGGCACGAGGTCGTTGGCCGAGATGTCGCTTGTGGCTGTTTTTGCAATGGTTGCGAAGTTTGTTCCTTTGAGGATGACGGCTGAGCCGGCTGGGATGTCGGCAACTTCGTTAAGGCTTACATAGGTGCCGTTTACTGTGGCGGTGTATGCTTGGGCACCGAGAACGAGGACGTCTTCTGTGGCGCAGTAGGTGGCATAGCCTGCTGATGTGATTGTTTGAGGCTGGAGTTCTGTGAATTTCCAGAAGGAGCGGTGGTTGGTTCCGGCTTCGGATGCGTAGGTCTGTACGATGTTGTCGTTGCGCCAGTTCCAGCCGATGCTGCCGGCTGTGAAGGTGAGGTTTGCCTGGTCGGCAGAGGTGAGGCCGAAGCAATCGTTGCCTTCTTTGTCGCTACAGTTGAGGATAACGTATGCGACTGGAGTGGTGCCCATCACGACGGGGACTTCTGCTGTTGCGGAGCAGGCTTGTGCATAGCGGCCGGTCTTTACGTTCTTGACATAGAACTGGCCGTTGCCAGCGTCTTCGAACTGCCAGAGGCTGGCGTTGTCCAGTGCGCCCATTGCGAGTTCGTCGCCGCCGTTGTCCTTGACATAGACGTTGTTGTCCTGACGGTTTGACATGACATAGACTTTACTTGTGCTGATGGTCATCGGGGGAGTCACCAGGGTGAATTTCCAGAAGGAGCGGGGTTGGTTCCGGCTGCGGCGGCAAAGGTCTGTACGGTATTGTCGCCTTTCCAGTTCCAACCGATGCAGCCGGCGGTGAATTCGCAGTTGCTTTGGTTGGTGGATGTCAGGCCGAACATGTCGGTTCCCTCTGCGGGGCATTCCTTCACACGGTATTCCACCGGGCTGTCTCCCATAGTGACATTGACTTCGGCCGAGGTGCTGCACTGCTGTGCATAGCGGCCTGTCTTCTTGTTCTTCAGGTAGTAGCAACCATTGTTTGCAGTAGCAATGAGTTGCCAGAAGCAAGCATCGTCGAGCGCACCCATCTGGATGATGTCGACGCCAGTGTCTTTGACATAGAGATTGACATCATTACGATTGGCAATGGTGTAGTACTGGCCACTCTCGATGGTGAGGGCAAACATTGACTGTACCGAACATAGAACGGCAAAAAGAAGGAGTAGATTTTTTTTCATATTGATATCATTTTGTGTGAATGTATATATTTTTCTCAATCATTCGTTGTGAATATACAACAAACACGATTGCTTGCCCGTATGGAAACTTACGGATGGGGTAACATCGCAAAAGCAATACTCAAACGATGCAAAGTTAAAAAAATCCGCTCAATCTCAAGCATAAAGATAAATTTTTTTTGCTTTTTTTTCAGGAAATGCAGTCCTTGCTTCGTCAGGCTGAGAACCTCTCCGGAAAACATCTACTGCCTAATTGGGCAACGAGCCACGCCAAGTCGGCCGGAAAGGTTAACCTTTTCGGGCAATTAGGCAGTAGATGTTTTCAGCATAGGCACAGCGTGTGTCTCTGCAAGGCAAACGACACACACTTCCATAGCCAAGACAACTCGGAAGAACGCACTGGAAGTCAAACAAATAGAGACCAGCAGACATCAACTCTCGAAGAGCGACGTCAACTGACTTGCCACTACAGAAGGGGAAGCCATGCGCTGCACGATATCGGAAAACTCACGAGAACACGGGACGCTCATCACGCTCCGCATCGCCTCTGCCAACAGCCTTGCATCGCCAATGGGCGCAAGCAGACAAGCATCGGGCACACGAAGAGAAGCAGGCAGGCACTCGGTGCCGACCACAGGAATACCCGTAGCAAGAGCCTCCAGCACAACTAACGGCTGTGCCTCGCTGCGGCTTGGCAACACCAAAGCATCGCTCTCCCACAACAAAGAACGCACACCAGCCTTGTCCAAATGGCCATGGAAATGCACATTCGCCAGCCCCGCAAAAAGTTCACGCATACAACGAGAATCCGTTCCCTGGCCCGCAATGTGGAGCGTCACATTGTCCAACTGCCTGACAGCCTCTGCCAAAACATCATAACCCTTGCGATAGACATCGGCAACAGCCAGACAACAGAAAACAAACGGACGGCCTCCGAAAGGCTTACGCTCACGGAAAGAATAGAAATCCGTATCGATAACATTGGAAACAGGTCTATAACGATAGGCCCTGCCAAAGTAAGGCACAAGGTCGTCCACCAGTTCACGACTGACAGGAATCACACACCTGGCAGCCTCATAGGCACTACGCATCCGCTCCTTCAGCCAAGCATGCCGCTGCCATCCCTGCCCGAAATCGCGCTCATAAAAACCGGAAGGAATATGATCCGTAATGAAAAAAGGAATACCCAAACGTCGGGAAATCGCCTCGGCCGCCAAGCCCGCACTCTTACAACAATGAGCATGCAGAACATCAGGCTTGCCAAAACGAACAATATACCTGTCGACAGCCTTCTCGCAAAGGCTTACCCAATAATTAACATTATAGCGGACCGCCTTAGGGACAGCCCGCATATAAGTGCAGAAAACTTCCACACCCTCCAACTCCCTTCTCTCCTCTCGCCAAGGTGCCGTGAGGTAAAACCAGCGGTCCAACGTAACGCCCAGTTCCACAACACTCACAATGCGCACCTCATGACCCGCAGCCTTCAAAGCCCTTGCCTGTTCCAAGCAGAACAGACCGCCGTGAGGCGGGAAGAAAGAAGGGAGTTCAAGAATGTGCATGCCTTAATACTCGTTCCAACTCTTAATGTTGAGATCCCCAACAGAAAGCATGCAGAATGATTCGATGAAGGCGCTTGCCAAACGAGCATTAGTGATGAGAGGAATGTTGTGATCAATAGCAGCACGACGAATCTTATAGCCATTAGAAAGTTCACGGTTCGTGCGATTCTTGGAAATATTAACCACAAGATCGAAACGATGGTCGGCAATCATCTGCATCACATTCTCCATTCCGGGCTTCTCTTCATCAGGCCAAGTCACAGCAATCGCCTTCGCACCATTCTCATTCAAGAACTTCGCCGTGCCCTCACTGGCATAAATCGTATAGCCGGCCTTCGTCAACATTCGTGCAGCATCAAGCATGTCCACCTTCTCCTTCGTGCCACCACTGCTGATCATGACACCCTTCTCCTTGTTAGGAATCTTATAACCGGTTGCAATAAGACTGTTCAACAAAGCCTCTTCGAAACTCTCGCCAATGCAACCAACCTCGCCCGTAGAACTCATATCAACACCAAGAATGGGGTCGGCATTCTGCAAACGGGCAAAAGAGAACTGGCTGGCCTTCACACCAATATGGTCAATGTCGAAAGCACTCTTGTCGGGCTTGGCATAAGGAGCATCGAGCATAATGCGAGTAGCAGTCTCAATGAAGTTACGCTTCAACACCTTGCTGACAAACGGGAAAGAGCGACTCGCACGAAGATTACACTCGATAACCTTCACATCCCTGCCCTTTGTAAGATACTGAATATTGAAAGGACCACTGATGTTCAACTCCTTGGCAATAGCACGGCTCATCTTCTTCACCTGACGCGCCGTTGCAAAACTAATCTGCTGCGCAGGGAATACCATCGTGGCATCACCGGAATGAACACCGGCATACTCAACATGTTCAGAGATTGCATACTCCACAATCTCACCATTCTGAGCAACTGCGTCGAACTCTACCTCGTTTGTCTCAGTCATGAACTGGCTGATGACAACAGGATACTCCTTGCTCACCTCACTTGCCATCTGCAGGAAACGCTCCAACTCCTCATCGGTATAGCAAACATTCATGGCAGCACCAGAGAGAACATACGACGGACGTACCAAAACAGGATAGCCCACCTCGTCGATAAACTGCTTCACATCCTCCATACTTGTCAAGGCACTCCAACGAGGTTGGTCAATGCCAAGTTTGTCAAGCATTGCCGAGAACTTGCCACGATTCTCTGCACGGTCGATGCTGATGGGTGAAGTTCCGAGGATGGGCACACTCTGACGATAAAGTTTCATAGCAAGATTGTTAGGAATCTGACCGCCAGTTGATACAATCACGCCACGAGGCGATTCGAGATCTATAACGTCAAGAACACGCTCGAACGACAATTCGTCGAAGTACAAGCGGTCGCAAATGTCATAGTCTGTTGAAACAGTCTCGGGGTTATAGTTAATCATGATGCTCTTGTAGCCCAACTTGCGTGCTGTTTCAATAGCATTAACAGAACACCAGTCGAACTCAACGCTCGAACCGATACGATAGGCTCCACTGCCAAGTACGATAACTGATTTCTCGTTCTTGTAATAATTAACATCATAACCCTCTGCTGCATAAGTCATGTAAAGGTAATTTGTCAAGTCGGGATGTTCGCTGGCAACGGTCGGGATACGTTTAACTGCCGGCAGGATTCCGAGTTTCTTACGATAATCACGCACCTGCAGGTTTTCCTTCTCCATGTTTCCGGCGCAAGTATTCATGACGCATCGTGCGATTTGGAAGTCGCTGAAGCCAAGAACCTTCGCCTGGCGCAGCACATCGGCGGGGAGTTCCTCGATGGCATTGTATGTCTGTAACTTGTGTTTAAAGTCGACGATATTCTTCAGGCGTTCTATGAACCAAGGATCTATCTTGGTCAACTCCTCGATACGTTCTACGGTATAACCTTCTTCGAGTGCCTGGGCAAGAGCGAAGATACGGAGATCTGTCGGGTTAGCGAGTTCTTCGTCGAGGTTATCGAAGTTGATGTGTTCGTTACATACGAAGCCATGCATGCCTTGGCCTATCATTCGCAGGCCCTTTTGCAACATCTCTTCGAACGAACGGCCGATGCTCATAATCTCACCTACTGACTTCATGCTTGAGCCTATCTTGCGGCTTACGCCTGCAAACTTGGTGAGGTCCCAACGGGGTATCTTGCAGATGAGGTAGTCAAGAGAGGGAGCGACGTATGCACTGTTTGTAGTACCCATCTCGCCTATCTGGTCGAGTGTATAGCCGAGGGCAATCTTTGCGGCAACGAATGCCAGGGGATAGCCTGTAGCCTTACTTGCCAGAGCGGAAGAACGAGACAGGCGGGCGTTTATTTCAATAATGCGGTAGTCATTTGTTACTGCGTTGAATGCGAACTGGATATTACATTCGCCCACGATGTTCAAGTGGCGAACACACTTGACACTGATTTCCTGCAACATCTTCACCTGTTCTTCTGTCAGCGAGCAGGTGGGAGCCACAACGATACTCTCGCCGGTATGGATGCCGAGGGGGTCGAAGTTTTCCATGGAAGCAACCGTGAAGCAACGGTCGTTCGCATCACGAATACATTCGAACTCTATCTCCTTCCAGCCCTTCAGGCTCTCCTCTACGAGTACCTGGGGAGCAAATGTGAAAGCACTCTCTGCAATGGTGCGGAAAGTCTCCTCATCCTTACAAACACCGCTGCCCAAGCCGCCCAGCGCATAAGCCGAACGAATCATGATGGGGAAACCAATGCTGCGTGCTGCAGCAACAGCCTCTTCCATAGTCTCACAAGCACGGCTCGTAGGAACCTTCATGTCGATCTTGTCCAATTCCTTGACAAAAAGGTCACGGTCCTCCGTATTCATGATAGACTCCACGCTTGTGCCAAGCACACGCACACCGTACTTCTCCAGAACACCATTCAGATAGAGCGCCGTACCGACATTGAGAGCGGTCTGACCACCCCAAGCCAACATGATGCCATCAGGACGTTCCTTCTTGATAATCTCCTCAATAAAATATGGAGTGATAGGCAGGAAATAGACCTTGTCGGCAACACCTTCGCTGGTTTGAATAGTTGCCACATTGGGGTTTACAAGCACCGAATAGATGCCTTCCTCACGCAATGCCTTCAAAGCCTGACTGCCAGAATAGTCAAATTCGCCAGCCTGACCAATCTTCAGCGCACCGCTACCTAAAACGAGAACTTTCTTCAGTTGCATAATATCATCAGTTTAAATTATTTAGAGTATCCATTTATCGCAAACCTCTCCATCTCAAAGAGAACATAAGAACAGTTCCAAAAAAAACCACCTGCGCTAAAGTAACAGCGAAAGTGGTTCCTAATTATTTACTAAACAAACGACAATGCCGGACGTCATCTGCTTCTCGCCCCGCATCTGTGTTATATAGTAACTGGTCTGCATCATAGTTTCAATTGCGCATACAAAGGTAAGGATATTTCCATTAAGAACAAAACAATGGAAAAGTTTTTTTTTCTTACATCCCACTTTTGACTTCCACACAAAGAATACAAACAAATACAAATAACCACCACACCACACAAAAGCACAAATAAGGCAAAAACCCAAAACACCAAAAGCCATCCCCCATCGCACAGCCACCCCAGTCCCGGCAGAAAAACACCTTAACCATTCCGGCAGGAAAGGTTAACCATTATCGGCAATCAGGTTAAGCATTATCCCCGGAATGGTTAACCTATTCTCGCCCGAGACCAAAGCACTCGTATTCAGACACCTAGCAGGCAGCACACACAAGCGGCGGCGAACAGGACAAAAACGGCAAGTGCGCCTCGAACACCACACCGCCATGAGCAACGGAACAGCACACTATACATAACCGAAAAGCCACTCGAGATCGCTCTCGAAGGGCTGTGCTAAAAACGGCGGCTACCTACTCTCCCACGGGTGTGCAGTACCATCGGAGCGGGCAGTCTTAACTTCTATGTTCGGAATTGGAAGAGGTGGAACCCTGACACTATAACCACCTGAAATAAGGTTGACATAATCA
>JAFTYP010000019.1 GCA_017461345.1 Bacteroidaceae bacterium
ACTTCCGCACCGAGCAGAGCGTAGGATGGACGGCAGACAAGACAAAGTATGCCTTCTCCATTGACTACTCTGCGACTGACGGTCTGCATCTGAAGACAACAAAAAAGAATAATTCATGGGAAGTGCAGTTTGTGGCTTTAGACGGCATCCCCATGGAGAAGGGCAAGACCTACAAGGTTGTAATCACAATTAAAGGAAGCAGTACGGGCAAACTGTACACCAAGTTAGGTGACTGGAGTGCTGGCGTGAACGCAAATGCTACATTCTCCACAGAATGGAAGGATATAGAGCTGACATACAAGAACGATACCGCAGGCAGCTTCCTGCTTTTGCAATGTGGCGACGTTGTGGGCGACCTCTACATAAGGGGCATAAGGAGAGAGGAGCCTGTTGGCGCCATGAACGTGAACGAGGCACGCCGCTTCCTCAAGGTGGAGGCAACAGCCAAGAAGTCTGATGTGTGGGACAATCAGTTCTGGATTGTCAGCCCTAACACCTTTGCCAAAGGGGGCAAGTTTGTCTTTAAAGCCGATGTGCGTGCCGACAAGAACGCCAAGGCTTCAACGCAAATACATACATCGCCAGGCAGTTATGTAACCTATCAGGCTCTGGGCGACATATCGTTTACCACCGAATGGAAGACCGTAGAGGTGAGCGGAACCCTGGCAGAAACAGGTCAGTCGATTGCCTTCAACCTTAACGAATTGGCAGATGCGAACACATACTACTTCGACAACGTAAGTTTCAAGGTGAACGGTACTGAGAAGATGAAAAACGGCACCTTCGACGGAAACGACCTCAGCACATTTAAGATGAAGAAGGCTGGTGGCAGTGTTGTAGCTCCCGTAATTGCTGAAGAGGCCTTCTATCTGCAACTGCCTCAGAGCACTCCACTCTCTGCCCAAGCAAAACGCGATACCCTCGTATGGGCCATGGACAAGTGGATAAAAGGGATGATGGATGCGTGTGGAGGCAAGGTGAAAGCATGGGACGTGGTTAATGAGGCTATCTCGGGCGGTGGCAACGATGGCAGTGGCAACTATACACTTCAGCATGACAACGGCTCGGGCGACTTCTTCTGGCAGGACCACATGGGCGACCTTGAATATGTGCGCAGTGCAATTCGCTCGGCTAGAAAATACGGACCTGAGGACATCAAACTCTTTATTAACGACTATAACCTCGAAGGCGAGTGGGATGGCAATAAGAAACTGAAGTCTCTCATCAACTGGATAAAGAAATGGGAAGCCGACGGGGTGACATACGTAGATGGTATAGGTACGCAGATGCACATCTCTTACTATGCAAATGCCTCTACACAGAAGAGCAAGGAGAATGCCATAGTAAACATGTTTAAGCTGATGGCTAACAGTGGCAAACTGGTGCGCGTAAGTGAGTTGGATATGGGATATGTGGATGCCGACGGTAATAGCGTGTCAACCTCAAAGATGACCGAGGCAATGCATCACAAGATGGCCGACCACTATGAATGGATTGTTAAGAAGTATCTCGAAATAGTTCCGCCCGCACAACAGGCAGGTATATGCTTCTGGTGCCCAACAGACTCGCCAACAAATAGCGGATGGAGAGCCGACACGCCA
>JAFTYP010000020.1 GCA_017461345.1 Bacteroidaceae bacterium
GTGGGGGACATTCCTCTCAGAACCCCTACTGAGCGAAGGCATGGTGGGCCGTTACCCCGCCATCTACCTAATCAGACGCATCCTCATCCATCGCCGATAAATCTTTACTCAGTCTAAGATGCCTTAAACCGAGACCATCGGGTATTAATCTTTCTTTCGAAAGGCTATCCCCGAGCCATGGGTAGATTGGATACGTGTTACGCACCCGTGCGCCGGTCGCCATCAAACATAGCAAGCTATGCTCATGCTGCCCCTCGACTTGCATGTGTTAAGCCTGTAGCTAGCGTTCATCCTGAGCCAGGATCAAACTCTTCATTGTATAATATCATTAGTACTGCTATAAAAGCAGAACTTGTCTGATTTGATGAAAGAGCCTGAACCTGTACTACTCATATATCCTATTTAATAAGAATATTGACGGTTCACTTGTGTTCATCTGCTGTATGCAAACTTACACGTTTTCTTTCTTGTACTACAATTTCTGTCTATGTAAATCTTTCAAAGAACTCGACTCCCAATGGAGCGCATCAGAACCCTACCCGTACCAGAGGCACGGGAAAGCCTCATTTGCGACTGCAAAGGTACACCTTTCTGGCAAACTGACAAAATATTCATGCAACTTTTTAGCAAATTTTGAACATCTTTCCAAATTATACATTATATATAATATATAGAGAACATAAAAAAGAAGGGGAAGACTGTCTTTTTTATCCATTTAAATGTAGGCATTTTCTTCTGCAGCAAAAACAACGATTGTAAAGTAATTATAGGATTATGTATTTTACCAGTCAACCGAGTATAGGAATAAGACTGATACGTGCAACCCCCTTGTCGGAATAAACCTCTGAACTGACAATCTAAATCAGGAAAGTACACCCTATTCGTGGGGAAGAAAAACACCACGTGTCCTCTTGGGCAAGTGGACGCGTCTATCTGTGGGGTTTCGCAAGTGGCTGGAATCGGTGCTTATAAAAACAACAAAAAAACTCTGCAGAGAAGTTTGCAAACTTCTGCAGAGAAGTGGAGAAAGTTCTGCAGAGAAGTCGGGCGACTTCTCTGCAGGTGTTATGCGGTTTCTTGTGCTGCTACACGAAGCAGAGCAGCAAGATGATAAGTTGAGCCGTAAGGATGCGCAGGAACATGCTGAGGGGATAGACTGTGCTGTAGCCTACTGCGGGCGCGTCGCCTGTTGTCGATTGGTTGGCAAATGCGAGTGCCGGTGGGTCGGTGTTGCTGCCGGCTATCAGTCCCATAAGGGTGAAATAGTTCATCTTGTAGCAGAGTCGTGCTATGAGCCCCACTATCAGAATGGGGAGAACTGTTATGAGGAAGCCGCACCAGACGTAGGTCAGGCCATCGCCTGCGACGACGGTGTTGACGAAACTTGCGCCTGCCTTGATGCCGACGCTGGCAAGGAAGAGGGCAAGGCCTATTTCGCGAAGCATGAGGTTTGCACTCGTGGTGGTATAGGCCACGAGTTTGGCTCTGTATCCGAAGCGTCCGATGAGGATGGCCACAATGAGTGGTCCGCCTGCCAGACCGAGTTTGACGGGGGTGGGGATGCCTGGAAGTGCGATGGGTATTGCGCCGAAGATGATACCGACAAAGATTCCGATGAAGATGGCCGAGAGGTTGGGATGCTCAAGTTTCTTGACGCTGTTGCCCATCACTCGTGCCACACGATCTACTGCATCTTCTGGGCCTACCACCACGATGCGGTCGCCTATCTGCATTCTCAGGCTGTGGTCGGCAAAAAGGTTCATATCGCCTCGGCGGATGCGTGTGACATTGACGCCATAGACTGAACTGAAGTGCATCTGCCCAAAGGTTTTTCCGTTCATGGACGGCTGTGTGACGAGGATATGTTTGCTTACCATCGGGACGTCCTGTTCTTCCCAAACGACGTCTTCTTCCGGACCGATGAAGGCCCGTACTGCTTCTGCATCGTCTTTGGCACAAGTGATGAACATCTTGTTGCCCTCGGCAATAATGGTGTCGCGAGTAGGGATGCTGACGTGTCCGTCCTGAAGGATTCGGCTGCACACGAAGTCGCGACCGAGGAATTGACGTATCTGCAAAATGGTTTTACCTGAAAGGTAGGCATTCTGCACAGCAAGCGTCATGCGATGTGGAACAACGTGCAGATTGGCTGCCTGCTCGTTTTCCATTCGTTTCTGCTCATCCTTCATGCTGATGCGACACAGGAAACGGATGGCAATAATTGCACCGATGATGCCCAGCACGCCGAGTGGATAGGCACAGGCATAGCCGTTGGTAATGGCCGGGGCACTGGCTCCGAAGACTTGATTGCAGGCCTCCGTTGCCGCACCAAGTCCGGGGGTGTTGGTTACGGCACCACAGAGTACGCCGACCATCATGGCAAGATTGCGGGAATTATCTTCCGCCGAGGCTCCGCCATCATAAAAGACAAGGAAATACAAGCCTATGCAACACAAGACGTTGAGCAAGATGATGCTCATAGCCATCAGGTTCAACTGGACGCCTCCCTTCTTGAAACTCTCGAAGAAACCCGGCCCCACCTGCAAACCGATGCAATAGACAAACAGGATGAGACCAAAGTCCTGCACGAACGTCAAGACATTGTTTGTTCCGGTAAAGCCAAAATGGCCGGCCACAATACCCGCAAAAAGCACGAATGTGACTCCCAGCGAAACACCGCCAACCTTAATACGACCTAAACCAATACCCACTGAAATGACCAACGCATAGAGCAACACGATGTGTGCCACACTGTCAGTCGAAAAGAACAACGATTGCAACCAATCCATCTTTACTTTGACGATTTTACAATTTACTAATTAAGGTTTACCACCTCTTTTCGGCTGCAAAGGTACAAAATAATACCATACAAGATAACCGCAACAACACAAAACCTGACATTAAGATACAGAAATAGATGATTTCCGAAAAAAAAGTTTGCCAATAGCATAAAATTGCGTACCTTTGCATGCTACTTAGCGTATAACCAAACATTATCATAATAACTAACAATCATGGCAGATAGTAAAGAAAGACTCTTTTCTGACTTCACCGCCCCCAGTCGCCAGGAATGGCGCGAGAAGATTGAGGTCGACCTCAAGGGAGCAGACTATCAGAAGAAAATGGTGTGGAGAACCAAAGAAGGCTTCAGCATGGAGCCCTTCTACCTCAAGGAAGACGTGGACAAACTGCCCCTCGTCAATGCCTTGCCGGGTGAGTTCCCCTATGTGCGCGGCAACAAAGCCGCCGACAACGAATGGTATGTCCGTCAGGACATCAAGTGCGAATGTCCCAAAGAAGCCAACACCAAGGCTCTCGACATTCTGAACAAAGGCGTAACAAGCCTCGGTTTCTGCATTCCCAAAGACAAAGTCAGTGCAGAGTACATCGAGACACTTCTCGATGGCATCTACGTGGATTGCATCGAACTGAACTTCTGCACTTGCCAATGCAAGTCGCTCGAACTCGCCCAAATCCTCGTGGCATACTTCCAGAAGAAAGGTGCCGACGCACAAAAGATTGAAGGCAGCATCAGTTTCGACCCACTGGAAAAAATGATTCTCAAAGGCAAAGACACCACACAGGCACTGGCAAACGCCAAAGCACTCGTTGAAACCTTTGCCGCTTACCCCAAATTCCGTCCTATTGCCGTAAACGCCTACAAACTCACCAATGCAGGCGCATACAGTTATCAAGACCTCGGCTACGCATTGGCTTGGGGTAACGAATACATGGCAGAACTGACAGAAGCCGGCATTGCTCCCGAACTCGCCGCACAAAGCCTCAAGTTCAACCTGGGCATCAATGGCGTCTACTTCATGGAAATCGCCAAACTCCGTGCCGCACGCATGCTGTGGGCTCAGATTGTAAGTCAGTACACAAGCGACCAGGAGAGTGCAAAAATGCACGTCTGCGCTTTCACAACAACCTACAACATGACCGTCTTCGACAGTTACGTCAACATGCTTCGCACACAGACAGAAGCCATGTCGGCTGCTCTCGGCGGTGTGGACAGCATTGTCGTAACACCTTTCGACGCACCATACGAAGTGCCCACAGAATTTGCAGAACGCATCGCCCGCAACCAACAGTTGCTGCTGAAGGACGAGTGCCACTTCGATCGCATGGTCGACGTAGCCGGCGGTTCCTACTTCATCGAAGAACTTACAAACGCCCTTGCCGGTCAGGCTTGGAAACTCTTCCTCGCTGTTGAAGAAGAAGGTGGCTTCCTCGCTGCCGCAAAGGCAGGTTCCGTGCAGAACACCATCAACGAAACAAATGCCAGCCGTCATGCCAATGCCGGCAAACGCAAAGAGTTCCTGCTTGGCACGAACCAGTTCCCCAACTTCACCGAAAAGAGCGAAGGCAAACAACCCCTCGAGGCATGCTGCAAGGGCTGCGGTTGCGAAAGCAACATTCCTGCCATCGAAACCTCTCGTCTGGCAAGCGACTTCGAGTCACTGCGCCTTACAACAGAAAAAGCAGCAAAGACGCCCGTTGCCTTCATGCTGACCATCGGCAACCTGGCAATGCGTCAGGCCCGTGCCCAGTTCAGTTGTAACTTCCTGGCTGCTGCAGGCTATCAGGTCATCGACAACCTCGGCTTCAAGGCTGTTGAAGAAGGTGTTGATGCAGCCATTGCTGCCGGCGCAGACATCGTTGTCATCTGCTCAAGCGACGACGAATATGCAGAATATGCAATCCCTGCCTACAAGTATTTGAACGGCCGTGCGCTCTATGTCGTAGCAGGTGCACCTGCTTGCACAGAAGAACTCAAGGCTGCAGGCATCGAGAACTTTATCAACGTAAAGTCTAACCAACTTGAAACTCTCAAGGAGTACAACGCTAAACTCGGTATCTAATTATGGCACGCAAATCATTTAACAATATAGACATTTACGCAGGCATTGAGGCAAAGAACGGCCAAGCCTGGCAAAAGGAGAATGGTATCACTGCCAACTGGAAGACAGCCGAGCAGATTGACATCCAACCCGTTTATACTAAAGAAGACCTTAAAGGCATGGAGCATCTGGACTTCGCTGCCGGCATTCCTCCCTTCCTCCGTGGTCCGTACAGCATGATGTATCCCTTCCGTCCGTGGACTATCCGCCAGTATGCCGGTTTCTCTACGGCCGAGGAGAGTAATGCTTTCTATCGTCGTAACCTCGCTTCCGGCCAGAAAGGTCTGTCCGTTGCGTTCGACCTTCCCACACATCGTGGCTACGACCCCGACAACCAGCGTGTAGTAGGCGACGTAGGTAAAGCAGGTGTTAGCATTTGTTCTTTGGAGAACATGAAGGTTCTGTTCGATGGCATCCCCTTGAACAAGATGTCTGTCTCCATGACAATGAACGGTGCTGTGCTGCCTGTGCTTGCTTTCTACATCAATGCCGGCCTCGAACAAGGCGCACAGTTGGAGGAGATGGCAGGTACTATCCAGAACGACATCCTGAAGGAGTTCATGGTGCGTAACACTTACATCTACCCGCCTGCATTCTCCATGAAGATTATTGCCGACATCTTTGAGTTCACTTCTCAAAAGATGCCTAAGTTCAACAGTATCTCCATTTCGGGTTATCACATGCAGGAAGCAGGTGCTACGGCCGACATCGAGTTGGCTTACACGCTTGCCGACGGTATGGACTATCTGCGTGCCGGTATCAATGCAGGTATCGACGTTGATGCTTTTGCGCCTCGCCTCAGTTTCTTCTGGGCTATTGGCATGAACCACTTTATGGAGATTGCCAAGATGCGTGCAGGCCGTTTGCTTTGGGCAAAGATTGTGAAGAGTTTCGGCGCGAAGAACCCGAAGTCTATGGCTTTGCGTACACACTCTCAGACTTCTGGTTGGTCTCTGACAGAACAAGACCCCTTCAACAACGTAGGCCGCACTTGTATCGAGGCTATGGCTGCCGTGCTTGGTCACACTCAATCGTTGCACACCAATGCTCTGGACGAAGCCATTGCTCTGCCTACTGACTTTAGTGCCCGCATTGCCCGCAACACTCAGATTTACATTCAGAACGAGACTGAGGTCTGCAAGCAAATTGACCCATGGGCTGGTTCATACTATGTTGAGAAACTCACCTACGAGTTGTATCACAAGGCTTGGGAACATATCCAGGAGATTGAGAAGTTGGGCGGTATGGCCAAGGCTATCGAAACCGGTCTGCCCAAGATGCGTATCGAGGAGGCTTCTGCTCGTACTCAGGCTCGCATCGACAGCGGTGTTCAGACTATTGTCGGTGTCAACAAGTTCCGCCTTGAGCATGAGGATCCCATCGACATTCTTGAGATTGACAACACAGCAGTACGTCTGCAGCAGGAGGCTTCCTTGAAGGAGGTTCGTGCCAACCGCGACGAGGCTCAGGTGAAGAAGGATCTTGAGGCTATTACCGAGTGCGTCCGCGAGTTCAGCGAGGGCAAGAAGAGCGAGCACAACTTGCTCGACCTGGCTGTTACGGCTGCCGGACACCGTGCTACTCTGGGTGAAATCAGCGATGCCTGCGAAGCAATCGTAGGCCGTTATAAAGCAGTAATCAGAACTATTTCAGGCGTGTATAGAAGCGAAAGCAAGAACGACGACCTCTTCGACAAGGCTTGTGCCATGACCGACGAGTTCGCCAAGAAGGAAGGCCGCCGTCCCCGCATCATGGTTGCCAAGATGGGACAGGATGGTCACGACCGTGGTGCGAAGGTTGTTGCCACGGGTTATGCCGACTGTGGTTTCGACGTGGACATGGGACCGCTGTTCCAGACTCCTGCCGAAGCAGCGCGTCAGGCAGTGGAGAACGACGTAGACATCGTAGGTGCCAGTTCTCTGGCAGCAGGTCATAAGACCTTGGTTCCTCAACTCATCGAGGAGTTGAAGAAGTTGGGCCGTGAGGACATCATGGTGATTGCCGGTGGTGTCATTCCTGCTCAGGACTACGAATGCCTCTACGAGGCCGGTGTTGCTGCCATCTTCGGCCCCGGCACACCCGTGCCCTACTCTGCCTGCGAGATGATGAAGATACTGATGGGAGTGGAGGAGTAATCCTCCCTCTCTCCCCCACCTCTGTGCCACCGAAATTTCTGTGCTACGGTGGCACAAAAATAATGGTGTACCTTTCATGCGATAAAGGTACACCATTATTTATATATAGGTTAACCATTATTGCCAAAAAGGTTAACCTTTTTTTGCGACTATGCCAGAGGGTTTTTCAGGGACGGTTGTTTTTGGGGAAGACAATGCTCGGCTTGAAGGTGCGAGCCTCCTCGAAATCCATGAGCGCATAGGATATGATTATGACCGTATCGCCCACGACAACCTTGCGTGCAGCCGCGCCATTGAGACAGATGCAGCCGCTGCCGCGTTCGCCACGAATGACGTATGTTTCAAAGCGTTCGCCATTGTTGTTGTTCACCACCTGCACCTTCTCGCCGGCAATGATTCCGGCCGCATCCATCAAATCCTCGTCGATGGTGATGCTGCCCATGTAGTTGAGATTCGCCTCCGTAACGGTGACACAGTGCAGTTTCGACTTCAATACTTCTATCATCATATCGTCTTATTTGTATCTTATATGGTCAATGAGTCGTATGGGCTTCTCTCCGCAGAAAACCGTGATGCAGCCTACGATGCTCTGCGCCTCATCCCACGAAGAAACATCTGCAAGCGTATCGCCATCGACGATGTTGAAGTACTGCACCTCGAGCATGGGGATGGCATCGATTTCCTTCACCACATAATCGTGCGTCTGCTGCACCGACAAACCAAGAGTACGGCTCTCATTCAGAACACGATAGATATTGGCAGCCGTCTGCCTCTCCTCGTCGGAAAGAAGCGTGTTGCGGCTGCTCATTGCCAGCCCGTCGGCCTGGCGGATAACCGGGCACGGAACAATCTCCAGCCCAAAGCCAAGGTCTGCAACCATACGGCGAATGACAGCAATCTGCTGATAGTCCTTCTCGCCAAAATAAGCCTTGTCCGGTTCAACATACGAGAACAACTTGCTCACAATCTGGCAGACACCATTGAAATGGCCCGGGCGCATGGCACCCTCCATCACACTGTCCGTCGGCGGATAACTGAAGCAACGCGTGTCAGGCTCAGGGTAAACCTCCTCAACACCAGGCGCAAACACAATGTCCGCACCACATGCCTCGAGCAACTCACAGTCGGCCTCCAACGTACGCGGATAGCGTTCCAAGTCCTTCGGGTCGTTAAACTGAGTAGGATTGAGAAAGACACTGACCACCGTCACATCATTCTCCGCCACACTCCTCCTAACAAGCGAAGCATGACCCTCGTGCAAAGCACCCATCGTAGGCACCAAACCTATGCTGCAACCCCTGCCCCGACACTCGTCCAAAGCAAGGCGTAGTTCGCTGATTTTGTTGACTATATTCATCACAATAATAGAAAATCATGCAAAATAACATAGTTTTTATGAAACAAGAAAACATTTGCTGCATTTTTATTCCAAAAAGTTCGAAAAGGCGAACCAAAGCATTGTAAATCGGAAAAAAAGTCGTACCTTTGCACTGATAGTAAGCAAAAACAAGAAAGAGATGACCAAAGCCAAAAAGATACTCTATATCACACAAGAAATGGTGCCTTTTGTGCCCGAAACAAACATGGCTCAAATGGGACGGTTCCTACCCCAAGCAACCCAAGAAAAAAGCAGGGAAATACGCTCCTTTATGCCTAAATGGGGTATCATCAACGAGCGACGCAACCAACTGCACGAAGTCATCAGACTGAGCGGCATCAACATCGTCGTCAACGACACAGACCACCCGCTCGTCATCAAAGTGGCAAGCATCACCGCAGCCAGAATGCAAATATACTTTATCGACAACGACGACTTCTTCTCCGGACGCGGCATGGGCACAGATGCCGACGGCAAAGAATACAGCGACAACGCCGAACGCGCCGCCTTCTATGCACGAGGCGTACTGGAAACCATCAAAAAACTCAAATGGTCGCCCGACATCATACACTGCATCGGCTGGATGAGCAGTTTCGTCCCCCTCTACATCAAAACCGCATACGCAGAAGAACCCTCCTTCCGAGACTGCAAAGTCATCTACACACCCTCCACACAAATACTCACATCACCCATCCCCGCAAACATGGACGGCATCATAGCCTTCCGCAATGCCACCATATCTGCCACACAAGGACTGGGCGAAAAGAAACTCGTGCCCATGCTCAACAAACTCGGCACCAAATATGCCGACGGCATAGGCTTCATCGAAGAAAACGAAACACTCCAGAACTATGCCGAAGGACTCGGCAAACCCTGCATGCAGCCACTCGCCACAGAAGACTACGGCACACACTACCCCACCTTCTACGACAACGTTTGGAGCATCGGCAGGCCAAACGAAGAGGACACAAAATAACGCCCACCGCAACAAACAGACACAACACATGAAACACGCCATAAAGGCATGGAACGCCATCATATTGACAATAGCACTCCTGCTCGCCGGATGCGACGAAGACACCGGCTCGCTGGGAGTCTATCCACAGCAAGATGCCATCACAACATCGAGCAGTTTCTTCAACGTACTCTCAAACGATGTCATCAATAACGTCGTACCCGCAGGCAGCACAACATGCTACCTCGGAAAAGTCCTCGACCCGGAAACCGACCAAGCCATAACAGCAACCTTTGCCGCACAGTTCCACACCTTCGAAAACTACACCTTCCCCGCAAAAGAAAACATCGTAGCCAACGAAGAAACAGGATACCTCTGCGACTCCATCGAAGTACGCCTCTTCATCAAAAACACCTTCGGAGACAAAAACAACCCCATGAAGGTAGAAGTCTGGCCACTCAGCATGGACGAAGACAAACTCCTGAGCGAGTCAGCAGACCTCTACACAAATACCGACCTCTGGCAATACGTAGACGACAGCAACGGTCCTATAACCACCAAAGTCTTCACCGCCACAGACTACGCCCTAAGCGATGCTCAACGCGCCGACGGCAACTATTCAGACAACATACGCATCGTGCTGCCACGCGAAATAGGAGAACGCATCATGCAAAAATTCTACAGCGATCCCAACTCCTTCCGCGACTCCTACTCCTTCATCCGCAACGTCTGCCCCGGATTCCTGTTCCGCACAGTCAGCGGAACAGGCACAATGGTCAACCTCGAAGTGTGCACCATGAACCTCATCTTCAAATATAAAAACAACCCATCAGACGAAAAAACATTGCAAGGCCTGTGTCGTTTTGCAGCAACACCAGAAGTCATTCAAAGCACACAATTCGAGAATAGCAACGTTGACCAACTCATCGGCAACGAAGAATACACAATGCTCAAGACACCGGCAGGCATATGCACAGAACTGATACTGCCCATCAACGACATATACGAAGGTCACGAAAACGACAGCATCAGCCGAGCATCACTCACCCTTACACGCATCAACAACCAAGACAAGGAATTGGACGTAAACTATGCCTTTGGCATTCCCAAGAACCTTTTACTCGTTCGCAAAAAAGACTTCGAGAACTTTTTCAAGAACAACCAAGTAAGCGACTCACAAAAATCATATACCACCTCGTTTAACGAGACATACAACTGCTACACATTCGACAATCTTAGTCGTCTGATCTCCTACTGCCAACACGAAAAACAAGCAGGCATAAAGGCACTCGGTCCCATAGAAGACGCAGAGAAAGAATGGGAAGCAGCAAACCCGGACTGGAATCATGTCCTGCTCGTCCCAGTTGCCGTAGCGTCTGCAACAGACAGTTATGGCACGACAACACAAGTTTCTGTCAACCAAGACTTGAGCCTATGCAGCACAAAACTGGTGCGAGGAACAGAAACAAGCCCCATCAAGATGCAAGTTATCTACAGCCGCTTTGCCGGCCAACAATAATTATTTACCATCTAAACCCCAAAGACTATGAAACATTTCATGCACATTGCGGTCATGTTCCTAAGCCTGACCGTCATTTCGCCATCCTTTGCCCAAGCAGGCAAGAAGAGAGATACACGCATTGCATATGTTCTGAAAAATCTTCGACTCAAAGCAGATGTTCAGGAGAAGTTCAAGCCTCTGCTCGAAGCCTACCTCAAGGAACTCTCCGACCTTAAGGAACCGTACAAGGCCCTCAAGAACGAACTGGATGATGCCATCATGACAAACAAACTCACAGCAGAGCAGTGCGACCAACTCTTCGAAACAAAGCAGAAACAAGAGGACAAGGAGCCGGCACTAAACCGCAAGCATTATGCAAAGTTCAAGACTGTTCTTACTGCGCAGCAGGCATACAAAGCGATGAAATTAAGTGACGACAAACTGGAATAACGACTCGAACTTTTTATGGCAACAACAGACGATAAAAAGATTATCTTCTCGATGGTCGGCGTAAGCAAGGTCATCCAGCAGAATCAAAAACAAATACTAAAGAACATCTACCTTTCCTTCTTCTACGGAGCCAAGATAGGCATCGTAGGTATGAATGGTGCCGGTAAGTCAACGCTCATGAAGATTATTGCCGGCATCGAGCAGCAGTATCAGGGAAATGTGGTATGGAGTCCCGGCTATAGTGTCGGGTATCTTGAGCAGGAGCCGAAACTTGACGACGAGAAAACAGTTATCGAAGTGGTGAAGGAAGGCGTTCAGCACATCGTTGATGCCTTGGCTGAATATGAGGAAATCAATCAGAAGTTCGGCCTTCCGGAATACTACGAGGACGAAGATAAGATGAATCAACTCTTTGCCCGTCAGGGTGAATTGCAGGACATCATCGACAGTACCGACGCATGGAACCTGGATAGCAAGTTGGAGCGTGCAATGGATGCGCTTCGTTGCCCACGTGCCGACCAGCAAATCAAAACGTTGAGTGGTGGCGAACGCCGTCGTGTGGCACTTTGTCGCCTGCTTTTGCAGAAGCCGGATGTGCTGTTGCTCGACGAGCCGACCAACCACCTTGATGCAGAAAGCATTGACTGGCTGGAGCAGCACCTTACACAATATGAGGGCACTGTCATTGCTGTAACACACGACCGTTACTTCCTCGACGATGTGGCAGGCTGGATTCTCGAACTCGATCGTGGTGAGGGTATCCCCTGGCAGGGCAACTATTCTTCCTGGCTCGAGCAGAAAACGAAGCGCATGGAGCAGGAGGAGAAGGTGGCAAGCAAGCGCCGCAAGACGCTGCAACGCGAGTTGGAGTGGGTGCGTATGTCGCCTAAGGCACGCCAGGCAAAGGGCAAAGCCCGTCTGAACAGTTACGATAAACTTCTCAACGAGGAGCAGAAAGAGCGTGAAGAGAAGTTGGAGATCTTCATCCCCAATGGTCCTCGTCTGGGCAACAAGGTTATCGAGGCACATGGTGTGTGCAAGGCTTTCGGCGAGAAGGAACTGATAAAGGACCTCGACTTCATGTTGCCACCGGGTGGCATTGTAGGCGTCATCGGTCCCAATGGTGCCGGCAAGACGACGCTTTTCCGTATGATTATGGGATTGGAGACACCCGATGCAGGCACTTTCGAAGTGGGCGAAACCGTCAAGATATCATACGTCGACCAGAGTCACGAAGACATCAAGCCCGACCTCTCCGTGTATCAGGTCATCAGCCAGGGCAACGAACTGATCCGCATGGGTGGCCGCGACGTCAACTGCCGTGCATACCTGAGCCGATTCAACTTCAGCGGTGCCGACCAGGAGAAGAAGTGTGGCGTGCTGTCCGGTGGTGAGCGCAACCGTCTGCACCTTGCCATGGCACTGAAGCAGGAAGGCAATGTCCTGCTGCTCGACGAGCCGACCAACGACATCGATGTCAATACTTTGCGTGCCCTGGAAGAAGGTCTCGAGAACTTTGCCGGCTGTGCGGTGGTCATCAGCCACGACCGTTGGTTCCTTGACCGCATCTGTACGCACATCCTTGCTTATGAAGGCGACGGGAAGGTCTATTACTTCGAAGGCAGTTATACCGACTACGAGGCCAACAAACTCAAGCGTCTTGGTTTGGAAGAGCCGAAGAGAATCAGATATAGAAAGTTAATGGAAGACTAACTTCCACTTCGTCCCTCCCTCATTCGGGGGAGGGATTATATATATAATAAGGTAGATGGTTGAAATCAAGGATAAGGAATTTGGTGGCGAAAGGCCGCTCTACGCCTTGCACGATGTACGTCTGGAGCGCGTGACGATACACGTTGGCGAGTCCAGCATAAAGGAAAGTGGCGACATCGAGGCATACGATTGCACATTCCAGGGCAAGTATGTCTTCTGGGAATGTCGGAATTTCCTTGCCCAGGACTGCCGTTTCGATGCTTCGGCACGTTCGTCGCTCTGGTATAGCGAGAACGGAAGGCTCGTCCGCTGCCATGTCGATGCGCCGAAGATGTTCCGCCGCATGCAGGGAATCGAGTTGCAGGACTGCCACTTCACCGATGCGCAGGAGACCTTGTGGGACTGCAACGGGGTTGACATCAAGAACTGCCTGATTGAGAATGCCGATTATTTTGGCATGCACACCGACAACGTCCGCATCGACAACCTTCACCTCGAAGGCAACTATGGCTTTCAGTACAGCCGCAATGTGGAGATAAAGAACTCGCTCCTGAACAGCAAGGATGCGCTTTGGGACAGCGAAAACGTCACCATTACGGACTGCGAGATCAACGGCGAGTACCTGGCCTGGTACAGCCGTGGCCTTACACTCGTGCGTTGCCACATCACCGGCGAGCAGCCTTTGTGCTACTGCGAGGACCTCACGCTGGTGGACTGCACCTTCGGCGCCGATGCCAACCTGATGCTGGAGTACAGCACGGTCAGGGCAAGCATCAAGGGCGACGTCACGAGCATCAAGAATCCCACGAGCGGCAGCATCACCGTTGCCGGACACATTGGGGAGATAATCATCGACCAGAACAGGAAGGCACCTGCCGACTGCACCATTCATGAACTACACGCAGAGTAAAGACCGATTGCTCTCGCTCATACGAGAAGGCGGTAAACTTGATGCATTAGCGCAAATCAGGCTTACCGCCTTGCTCAGTTTCCCCAGCATGATGGCGCAACTGGTGCACATCATGATGCAGTACATCGACGCCAGCATGGTGGGCAGCCTTGGTGCACAGGCCAGTGCGAGCATCGGTCTGGTGAGCACCACGATATGGTTGTTCGGCAGTCTCTGTTCGGCGGCCAGTGTGGGATTCTACGTGCAGGTGGCACACAAGATAGGGGCAGGCGACTTCGTCGGCGCGCGTCAGGTGCTGCGAGAGAGTTTCCTGTCGTGCATTCTGTTCTCTTTTCTGCTTTGCGGCATAGGCGTCGGCATCAGCAACCACCTTCCGCACTGGCTGGGAGGGGGCGACGACATCTGTGGCGACGCCAGCACCTACTTCATGTACTTCTCGCTGTGCCTGCCATTCTCCATGCTCAACTCGCTCTGCTCCGGCATGCTCCGCTGCAGCGGCAACATACATACGCCGAGCATTCTGAACGTGCTGATGTGTCTGCTCGACGTACTTTTCAACTGGCTGCTCATTTTCCCCACGTGCACACTCTTCGGCATCACGTTCCCCGGAGCCGGCCTCGGTGTGACGGGAGCCGTGCTGGGCACCGCACTGGCGTACATCATCTGCTCACTGCTGATGTGCTACTCCACGGTTGTAAGGAGCAAAGAACTCTCGCTCCGGCAGGACTGCGGCACCTTCATCCCACAACTGCGCACCCTGCGCGAAGGGCTTCACATCGCCGCCCCCATTGCCGTAGAGCACATCGTCATGTGCGGCGCACAGATTATGAGCACCGTCATTGTGGCACCACTCGGCACGATAGCCATTGCCGCCAACAGTTTCGGCATCACCGTGGAAGCCCTCTGCTACATGCCCGGCTATGGTATGTCCGACGCAGCCACCACCCTTGTGGGCCAGAGCCTCGGCGCCGGCCGCCGATATCTGGCACGAAGTTTCGGACGCATCACACTGGGCATGGGTATAGCATTCATGACGCTGATGGCCGTCGTCATGTACACCGCATCTCCAGCCCTGCTCAGCATCATGACGCCCGACGTGGCAGTGCAGCAACTCACGGTGGAGATAGTCCGCATAGGGGCATTTGCCGAACCCATGTTTGCAGCCAGCATCGTCTGCTACGGCATCTTCGTCGGCGCACGCGACACACTCATCCCCTGCACCATGAACCTCACGTGCATCTGGCTCCTGCGCATCATCCCTGCCGCACTGCTTGCCTCGCACATGGGACTGCAAGGCGTCTGGATTGCCATGGCAGTGGAACTCACCTTCCGCGGCATCATCTTCCTCATCAGATTCCGAGGGGACAGTTGGCTCTCCCACATCGACGACAAAAAGTAACCCACACCGGGCTGCCGAAAAACCTTAACCATTATTGCAAAACAGGTTAACCATTGTGCCCGGAAAGGTTAAGCATTATTGGCAGAAAGGTTAACCTTTATTTTCAAACAGGTTAACCCCTCGCCGTCAGCACCTCGCCACCCCTGCACACAACGCCCGCCTCGGAGCACCGGCAGCCGACCGCATCTGTCATATTTTTATATTGGTGTCCGATAAAAAAGATTACCCCAACAGAAAGAGAAGGTAAGCATAAAGAAAAACCCCGAAAGTCTTCTGCAGGACCTTCGGGGTTTCGTTGTTATTCCTTTATCTTGATGCAGAGTTCGTCGAGTTGCTGCTGGTCGATAAATCCGGGAGCGTCGAGCATCACGTCTCTGCCGCTGTTGTTCTTGGGGAAGGCAATGCAGTCGCGAATACTGTCGAGTTCTGCAAAGAGGCTGACAAAGCGGTCGAGGCCGTAAGCCAGTCCACCATGTGGAGGAGCACCATACTTGAAGGCATTCATCAGGAAGCCGAACTTCTCCTGAGCCTGTTCGGGTGTAAAGCCCAGTATCTCGAATATCTTCTGCTGCAACTTGGCATCGTGGATACGAATACTGCCACCGCCAACCTCAACACCGTTCACCACCATGTCGTAAGCATTGGCGCGCACCCTTGCCGGGTCAGTGTCGAGCAGAGGAACGTCCTCCGGCTTGGGCGAAGTGAACGGGTGGTGCATAGCCATAAGGCGCTGCTCCTCGTCGCTCCACTCGTACATCGGGAAGTCAACAATCCAGAGGCAAGAATACTTGCTCTTGTCCCTCAAGCCCATACGGCTGCCCATCTCAAGGCGAAGTTCGCACAACTGCTTGCGCACCTTCATGGCATCCGGACCACAGAGTATAAGGATAAGGTCGCCCGCCTTTGCATTCATCTTCTCCTTCAGCACATCGAGTGTCTCGGGAGTATAGAACTTGTCCACCGAACTCTTCACGCTGCCATCCTCCTGCACACGAGCATAAACCAAGCCCTTGGCACCCACCTGCGGACGCTTCACAAAGTCTGTCAACTGGTCCAACTGCTTGCGAGTATAGACAGCCTGGCCCTCACAACAGATGGCACCAATGTAGGCTGCCTCATCAAATACAGGGAAGCCGGCAGGGAAGATGCTCTCCACCAATTCACGCGAAGCATTGTCGGGCTGCTCGTTCTTCAGTTCCACAAACGTCATCTCAAAGCGAGTGTCGGGTTTATCGCTGCCATAGTATTTCATGGCGTCTGCCCAAGACATACGAGGCAAAGCAGGAATATCGATGCCCTTCAGTGCCTTGAAGAGGTGACGGCTCATGCCCTCGAACGTCTGCAACACATCCTCCTGGTCAACAAACGACATCTCACAGTCAATCTGTGTGAACTCAGGCTGACGGTCGGCACGCAAATCCTCATCGCGGAAACACTTCACAATCTGGAAATAACGGTCCATGCCCGACACCATCAGCAGTTGCTTCAGCGTCTGGGGGCTCTGGGGAAGCGCATAGAATTGCCCCGGATTCATACGGCTGGGCACAACAAAGTCGCGAGCACCCTCAGGCGTACTGTTCACCAGAATAGGTGTCTCAATCTCAAGAAAACCTTGCTCGTCGAGGTAACGGCGTACCTCGAAAGCAAACTTATGACGCAGTTCCAGGTTCTGGCGTACATTGGGACGACGCAAATCAAGGTAACGATACTTCATTCGGATGTCGTCGCCACCATCACTCTCCTCCTCAATCGTAAAAGGAGGTGTGAGACTCTCATTCAAAATGTTCAGTTCGGTAACAAGAATCTCTATCTCGCCCGTCGGCAAATTCTTGTTCTTCGAATAACGCTCCGCAACCTCACCCGTTGCCTGAACAACGAACTCTCGGCCCAAACGACCGGCCTTCTGGCGAAGTTCCTCGGCGGCATCTTCGTTGAAGGCAAGTTGAGTGATACCGTAACGGTCGCGCAAATCAACAAAAGTGAGTGCGCCCAAGTTGTGAACACTCTGCACCCAACCAGCCAGAGTCACTTTCTCTCCGATGTTGGCGAGGCGAAGCTCGCCGCATGTCTTAGTTCTATACATATTTATTATATTAGGTCCCAACTAAACCCTCCTCGGGAAAAGACACATCCGTCTTAACAAGAAGAGCCAATGGGGAACAGTTTCCTCCTTAACGAAGAGAAGGATGGGCTGTTATCCAGCCCATCCTTCTCTTCTGTACGCCCTCAGGGGCTCGAACCCTGGACCCATTGATTAAGAGTCAATTGCTCTACCAACTGAGCTAAGGACGCATTGCAAACTTTTCCAAATCTTGTACGCCCTCAGGGGCTCGAACCATGGACCCATTGATTAAGAGTCAATTGCTCTACCAACTGAGCTAAGGACGCATAAC
>JAFTYP010000021.1 GCA_017461345.1 Bacteroidaceae bacterium
ACATAAGCAAATATCTGCCAATGTCTTAGGTTTATTTAACACGCTAAAAGTACACATCATCTTTATAATTGTCTTATCAACTGCACAAAGATAACGAAAAGAATTCAATTAACGCACAAAACCATACATAATTTTATTTTAATCGCTCCGTTCTGAAGTGAAGAGGTACTCATACATCAAACTTCAAGCCATTCTTGTATGAGGCGATAGGCGATGGAGGATGGGTCGGGCAAGCAGGGGAGGTTGTCTCTTTTGTACCAGCCGCCGTCGGAGAGTTCGGCTTTTTGCAACTGCAGTTCGCCCGAGAGATAATCTGCCGTAAAGCCTACCATCAGTCCGCTGGGATAAGGCCACGACTGCGAACCAAAGTAACGGATGTTGGTGATGTGCAGGTGTGTCTCCTCCCAGACTTCACGACGGACACAGTCTTCAAGCGTTTCGCCTGTCTCCACAAAGCCTGCCACAAGACCATAGTGACGGTCGCGAAAGGTATGGGCATGCACCATCAGGATCTCGTCTCCTCTCGTCACACGGACAATGATGGCTGTTGCAAGGCTGGGCCAAAGTTCTTTGCCACACTCACGGCACTGCTTGCTGATTTCCGTTTGCCACTTCATCTCGCCGCCACAAACGCCGCAGAACTTCGAGTTCTGATGGAAGTAAACCAACTCGGCACACTTGCCTGCAAGTTGATAGTCTTCGGGCGAAAGGATGTGGAATGTTTTGCGGAGCGGCACCATCTGAAGGTCGGGACGGTCGGTAACGGGCTGAGATAACAGACCGACGAGCAGCCCCCTCCCAACCTCCCCACGAGGAGGGAGGCTTAACCTTGTGACCACTTCCCAGGGTTTCAGTTCTATAGGGGCAGAAATGCCAAAGGGGACTGTTCCTTCTTTGGTGAGAAGGATGTCCCCCTTGCAGAAGAGGAAGTAAGCAGCCCCCCTAACCCCCTTTAGGGGAAACTTCTTTTTATCATTAACTTCAAGCATAAATAGGGAAACCCCTTTCTCCCCCTAAAGGGGGCCGGGGGGGTCAAATTCTCATGGACTTCTTTATCTCTTCGACCTTTGCCTTTGCCTTCTCTACGCAAGAGGCATAGCAGTTGGCGCAACCCATTGTGTCCTTGATTTCGAGGTAGAACTTTATCTTGGGTTCTGTGCCGCTGGGGCGTACGCTCACCTTTGTGCCGTCCTCGCAGAAGTACTGGAGCACGTTGCTTGTTGCAGGCATGTCGAGGTCGGACTCTTTGCCTTCGGCATCGCGAGCCTTGAGTGTCTTGAAGTCTTTTGCAAGAACCACCTTGCTGCCGGCAATCTCGGTGATGGGGTTATTGCGGAAGTCTTCCATCATGGCCTTGATTTCGTCGGCACCTGTCTTGCCGGGCTTAACGACATTGACAGTGTGTTCGAAACTGAAACCGTACTCAAGATAGATTTGCATCAAGAGGTCGTAGAGTGTCATGCCATTGTCGCGAGCCCAAGCGGCAATCTCGCAGATGAGGCAGATGCTTGCCGGAGCGTCCTTGTCGCGCACCTTGTCGAAGGGCAGGAAGCCGAAACTCTCCTCGCCGCCGCCAATGTACTTCTGCTTGCCTTCGCTGAGTGCAATCTCGCGAGCAATCCATTTGAAGCCTGTGTAGCAGTCGCGGAGTTCGATATTGTTCTTCTTCGCCATCTCGGTAATGACTTCTGTTGAAACGATGGTCTTAACGAGGAAGTCGGTTGGTTTGAGTTGACCGAGGGCAATCTTATTCTTGATGATGTAGTAGCAGAACATCATGCAGGTCTGGTTGCCATTGATGATGGTCCATTCGCCCTTGTTGTCGCGGCAGACGATGGCAAGACGGTCAGCATCGGGGTCGGTGGCAACAACGAGGTCTGCATTGAGTTTCGTACCGAGTTTCATGCCGAGAGTCATGGCTTCGGCGTTCTCGGGATTAGGACTTACGACGGTTGGGAAGTTGCCGTCCACAACCATCTGCTCAGGCACAACGTGGATATTCTGGAAGCCCCAACTGCGAAGGCAGAGGGGTACGATGAGGCGACCTGTGCCGTGCATTGCGCTGTAAACGATGTTGAGGTCTTTCTGTCGGAGGATGACATCCTGGTCTATCATGGCTTCCTTCACGGCAGTCATGTAGTCGTAGTCCATTTCGCCACCGATTATCTCGATGAGATCGGGGTTGCCTTCGAACTTAACATCTTCGATCTTCACTTTGTTCACCTCGTCGATGATGCCCGTATCGTGCGGAGCAAGCACCTGTGCGCCGTCTTCCCAATAAGCCTTGTAGCCATTGTATTCCTTGGGGTTGTGGCTGGCTGTCACGTTCACACCTGCCTTTGCGCCAAGTTGACGGATGGCAAAACTGACCTCCGGAGTTGGACGAAGGCTCTCGAAGAGATAAACTTTTATGCCGTTGGCACTGAAGATATTGGCTACCGTCTCTGCATAGAGGCGACCATTGTTGCGGCAGTCGTGGCCTACAACAACGCTCAACTGTTGTCCGTTGTCTGTTGTCCGTTGTCTATTGATGTAGTTGGCAAAACCCTGTGTGGCCATGCCGACGATGTACTTGTTCATGCGGTTGGTGCCTGCGCCCATAATGCCACGAAGACCACCTGTGCCGAACTCGAGGCTCTGATAGAAAGCATCTACAAGGGCCGTCTTGTCCTCGTTCTGCAACATGGCAGCGATTTCCGCCTTTGTCTCTTCGTCGTAATAGGGAGAGTCGAGCCAAGCCTGTGCCTTGGCTTCGCAATCTTTGATAAGTTGTATATCCATAAATTTTCGTATTAGTTTGTTCCTAATTAATTTTGGGGACAAAGATACAACATATTGGCTGGAAAACAAAAGAAAAGGAGGTCTTTTTTCAACTCAACAGGCATCGCCTCCAAACGATACACGTTAAGTTGCCCGACTTAACACGTTAACTTTGTAAACTTAACACGTTAAGTTTGCCAACTATACACGTTATGTTTCAGCCCACACTTTGGCAGAATGCTTCGTACGACTGTTCGAGCCTTGCAATCTGGTAGGGTTGAAGGCGGAGAGAGAATGTGCCCGAGAGTTCGTCGAGGCCGAAAGCCACTTTGACAATGCTGGCAAGATTGAAACTGCTGCCACTGCCGCGCTTCATGAGTTGGCGGGAAACCTTCAGCACTTCTGCCCTATCGTGTTCCACATAGCGCAGGGAACGGAGCAAGAGAAAAAGGCAAGGCAAAGTGTCAACGCGAACCAAATAGACCAACTGCTCACGCCCCTTGGCGAGACCAAGAAGTTGGAAAAGATGTTCCACCTGTTTCGGCTGCTCGAGTTCGGGCAACAGAAGCAGTGCCACCTTCTGCCTTTCCACCTCATTGAAACCTGCTGCAAGACGCCCGAAAGGCACATCGGAAAGCGATGCCGTGCCTCGACTCAAACGCAGGAGAAACGTCTTCATCAGTGTGATAAGATATGCCTTGCTGTCATAACTCACAAGAGCCTCCGTCATCTGCCAGTACAACTCGGCAGGGCAATCCAGCAACAAACGCTCTCCAAGCATGTAGCCAGCAGTGCGTTGCTCACTTCTGGAGAACGACGAAAGCAGTCGGATGAGTCCGTCTGAATCGGCCTCCTTCAAGGGTTGAAGCAGATGTTGCTCAATGGTCTTGCTGTAATGACGGTCGGGCATAAATGAAGAACGAAGTGTTAGAAACGAGAACTTTGCCGTTGTCCGCAGAAATCAATGCAATGGTATCTAAACTAAAATTGCCGCCCTATGGCGGCAATTCCTGAGCCTCTTGTCGGATTCGAACCAACGACCCCGAGATTACAAATCACGTGCTCTGGCCAACTGAGCTAAAGAGGCGGGAGGGAAAGCTTACTATATCGCGCCGCTACGACCTGCTGCCCTTGCTGCGATCAAGCCCTGGGGGATTCACAAGGAGCATGCCGTATAGGACTTTCCCATTTTGCGACTGCAAAGGTACAACAATTTAATGGAAAATAAAAAGCGAATAAGCGAAAATTATTCACACAAGACGATTTTTTCGTCTCTTTATACATTATTTATATTATTATTCCGTAACTTTGCACATTCTTTAGCGTAACGCATAATGACAAAAACAAAACCATCGCTCATAGACGCTGCCAGTTGGATGGCTCTGCCCATAGGCATCATGTGGGCAGCCAGTTTCCTCTGCACGATGTACGGATACGACCGCCCGGTGCTTTCGATGTTAAGTTCTGCCCTGGGCGTCATCAGCATCTTCTTGCTATACAAACAACTGACAAACTACCGCAGGCTCTTCCCTTCGACAAGTTGGCTGCATGTGCTCCGGCTCTCGTTCGTGGCGTGTCTGCTGGCAGGACTGCTCACTGATGCAGTGCAGTACCTCTATTTCCTCTTCCTCGACAACGGGCGTCTGCTCTCCCTCCTAAGCACCACCATACAAAGCGAAGAGTACCGCGAAGCATGGCAACAGATAATGCCGGAGGCCAATCTGGAAGAGATACAGAAAATGATTCAGCAAATGACCGTCAGAGACATCATGATGCAACTGGCAACATATAACATCATGCTGGCACTCCCCCTCTCGCTGCTTGCAGCACTTCCCGTAAAAGCACCCCGCCTGCAAAAGGAAGAAGAGGAAAACAAAAAACCGTAAATGAACAAACGCAAATAACACTATGGATATAAGCATTGTCGTTCCCCTGTTCAACGAAGACGAATCGCTACCCGAACTCTTCAACTGGATAAAGCGCGTTGCAACATCGCACAACCTCTCATACGAAGTCATCTTCGTCAACGACGGCAGTACAGACCGCTCGTGGGAAGTCATCGAAGAACTCCAAAAAGAGAACCCCGACACCGTACACGGCATCAAGTTCCGCCGCAACTACGGTAAAAGTCCGGCCCTGTACTGCGGCTTCAAAGCAGCACAAGGCAACGTCGTCATTACAATGGATGCCGACCTGCAAGACTCTCCCGACGAAATACCGGAACTCTATCGCATGATAACGGAAGACGGATACGATCTTGTGAGCGGATACAAAATGAACCGAAGCAAAGGCGACCCACTGTCGAAGACAATACCCACCAAACTCTTCAATGCCACAGCAAGGCAAGTGAGCGGCATACACAACCTGCACGACTTCAACTGCGGACTGAAAGCCTATCGCAAAGACGTCGTAAAGAACATCGAAGTCTATGGAGAAATGCACCGCTACATACCTTATCTCGCCAAGAACGCAGGCTTTGCCAACATCGGAGAGAAGAGAGTCCGCCATCAGGCACGCAAGTTCGGCAAATCGAAGTTCATGGGGCTCAATCGCTTCGTGAACGGCTACCTCGACCTGCTCTCGCTTTGGTTCCTGACCAACTTCGGGCTGAAACCGATGCACGTCTTCGGTTTCATCGGCACACTGATGTTCTTCATCGGCTTCCTGTCCGTAATGGTTGTGGGCGGCACAAAACTCTATTGCCTCGCAAAAGGCATTCCTCATCCTCTCGTTACCGACAGCCCATACTTCTACATTGCACTGACCATGATGATATTAGGCACGCAACTCTTCGTGGCAGGCTTCCTCGGAGAACTCGTCAGCCGCAATGCACCGGAACGCAACAACTACCAGATAGAAAAAGAAATATGAAGCATCGGCTCCTCGTCATATTGCTAAGCATACTCTTTGTTGCATGCGAGAGTTACGACTGCACACTCAACAACTATGTTGGAATGTATGGTGCGTTCGACCGCGATGGAGTGGCAGTCTCCATCCAAGACACGCTTACCATCACTGCATGCAAAGCCGGCCCGGTTCTGCTCAACCGTTCCGTAAACACATCAAAACTGAATCTTCCCCTGAGTTACTGGCAAGACGAAGATACTCTCGTGTTCCACATCAAGGGGAAAAACCAGGCAAACGAAGAATACCTCATACGAGACACCGTTTGGATTAAAAAGAGCAATCAGGTTCACTTCGAGTCTCCCGACTGCCCTGCGACACTCTTCCACACCATTCAAGACGTTCGTTCAACCAACGAAATCATCAAGTCCATTACCGTTGTCCGCTCTTCCGTGAATTATGAACTTACCACAAATCTGCAAATACATTTGTTCTGACTTCCTCATGAAACAAAGCGTATTGTCTATACTCCTGGCCTTCTTGCTGTGCGTTCCTCTGCAAGCACAAGAACCACAAGAGAAAGAAAAAGCCCCTCTGCTGAGTGGTGTTGCCGTCAGTGCAGACCTTGTTGGCCTCGCCATGAAAGTAATGGGAGCCAAGTTTGCAAACATGGAAGTGGCAGCACGACTTAATCTGTACGACAAAGTCTTCCCCACGGCAGAACTCGGTCTGGGAAGTTGCGACAGAGAAGGTGCAGAAACAGGCAACATCTTCAGTGCGACGGCTCCATATATGCGTTTTGGCCTTGACTATAACTTCAACAAAAAACACAACGGAAACAGGCTCTTTGGCATTCTTCGATATGGTTTCAGCAGTTTCAACTACGACATAGAAAACGAAGCCTTTACCGACCCTGCGTACGGCACAACAACACCATTGGAGTTAAACGGACTGAATGCCACAGGACATTGGCTGGAATTCGGCGTTGGCTTGGAAACAAAGTTGTGGCGTTTCATCCGTCTGGGATGGAGCATGCGCTACAAATTCCGACTCGCATTAAGCCACGAAGATGAGATTGTCCCTTATTATATTCCCGGATTCGGCAAGAATAATGACAACGGATGGGGAGGTACGGTGAACCTCATCTTTGACGTGGGCAAAACATCAAAAAAGAACAAAAAGCAACAATTAGAGGGTAACAAACCATGAACAAACGGAAATTACTTCTTGCAGTGCTTACCATCGTTGCTATTGTTGGCTTTTCCTATCTGAAAAGGTCAGGCAGCAATGAACGTTCATCGAGCAACATATACATCCACAACGAAGGAACAACTTTCGGAACGATTTATCATATCAAATACCTGTACAACAGAGATCTGAAGAAGGAAATCGAGGCAGAATTGCATCGTGTTGACGCTTCGCTCTCAATGTTCAACCCGCAAAGTACCATCAGCCTCATCAATAAAGGCGAAAGCAACACAGCAGACAGCATGCTGGCAGAAGTATTGCAATTGTCCTTTGCCGTTAACAAAGCCACCGACGGTGCCTTCGACCCTACGGTTGCACCATTGGTAAATGCCTGGGGATTCGGATTTAAAGACGGACAGTTGCCAGACAGCACGCAGGTTGACAGCCTTCTTAATTTGGTCGGGCTCTCCGGCATACACTTCCAAGACGGCAAGGTCACCAAAGACAACCCTCTTTCTATTCTCGACATGAGTGCAATAGCAAAAGGATATGGAGTTGACAGAGTTGCCCAACTGTTACGGGGTTACAGTATCACAAACTTTATGGTTGAGATTGGCGGAGAAGTTGTTGCCGAAGGCATAAACGAGAAGGGGACGCCATGGCGTATAGGTATCAACAAGCCAAACGAAGACTCCACCTCGCTTAGCACCGAGTTACAAGACATCATCTCCCTTTCCGGTCATGCCCTTGCCACCAGTGGGAACTATCGCAACTTCTATGTCCAGAACGGAAAGAAGATTGCACACACCATCAATCCGAAGACTGGTTATCCTGCCCAACAAGATATTCTTTCAAGCACTGTCGTCGCTCCCACTTGTGCTGAAGCAGATGCTTTTGCCACAGCATTTATGGTAATGGGAATGGAGAAGGCAAAAAAAGTGCTACAAGAACAGAGGCAACTTGATGCGTACTTCATTTATTCCGACGAAGAGGGGAACTACCAAACCTGGTCGTCAAAAGGATTTGACGCGCTTATTGTAAGATAACGTGGAATAGGATGCACGACCTCAGCACTCAATATGCCCTGCTTACCCGACTTCCACTGTTCAGAGGTGTTAGCAGCACGGAACTTATCGGCTGGGAAGATGCGCTGAAACTCTTCCCCGACGAATTGCCTGCCTCACGTACACCAATCATCAGACAAGGCGAGCATTGCAGCCATTTATTCTTTCTGGCGGAAGGTGTGTTGCGCAGAGAGCATTGTTCTGCAGACGGGGGCTACACGTTACATTCACAAATAAAATCGCCTGCCGTCATAGAAGCAGACAGGCTCTTCGGACTTACACCTACATACAAAAACACTTATACAGCGAAGAGCAAGATTAAAATCCTGGCTATACGTAAAACATTTATCGGGAGCCATTTAATGAAGAACGATGTTTTCAGGCTCAACCTATTGAACTTACTTTCGGCCATTGCACAGAAAAGAGACACCGCACTGCATCCTCTGCAACTCAACAATCCCGAAGACCGTCTGCGGCTGTTCCTTGAAAGAGTTTTCGTTGACTGCGAAGGAGAGGTTGAAATTTACATCTTGATGGAGGACTTGGCACGCTACATCGGAGAGACTCGCCTCACTGTGTCGCGGCTCTTAAACCATTGGCAGGAAGAGGGTTTGATACGTATGGGCAGAGGCAAGTTCGTTATCCACGACATACAGAAGTGCGTCCTTCGTCGTCCATAAAAGTGTAGAGGATCGCCTAAAGGAACGAGGAGACGACAGAGGCAAGGAAATAACGCAAAGAATATGTGCGCAAGGGCAATGGCAACAGGCCTTCGCAACGAAGTTGAGAACAGCGTCGCCGCAATTCGCTACGGCTTCGCGTCAGCATCCAAGTGTTCTGTATGTAATCGACCGTCAGTTGTCTGACACGCCTGCTGAGCAAAGGTTGCTCCAGAGAGCGCAGCGTCATGATGATTGAAAAGATGTCGTCCAGTCTTTTTCCGACCACCTCGGGGGACTTTGCATGCGTAATCGTACCCTCTCGCTGACGATAAAAATATGCCTTTACTTCAAGCAGACAAAGCGTTTTAACACGCAAGAGGAGTTGCGGTGTGAAGAGTTCATCTTCATGCAAAAGGCCTGGAGAAAAACGCAAACTGCCTAAAACATCCCGCCTGAAAGCATAGCCCCATGCTGCTGCACGCAGATTGTGTTGCTGCAGAAAGTCCTTCCCCGTTATGTGTTTGGCAGTTAATCGTCCGCTTTTCCCGCCCTGTTTGGTTGTCATCCTAAACATTACGGCATCATTTCTGCGGCTTCGCAGATGGTCTAATACTGCATTATAGGCCGATGGCTCCAGACAATCGTCGGCATCTACAAACTGAATGTATTCCCCATGCGAGCAAGAGATGCCCGTGTTACGAGCCACCGAAAGCCCGGCATGCTCCTGACAGGCATAACCCACAAGAGGAGAGAGAGAGCAGACCTTGTCCTGCACCTTATGCTCACAACCATCTTCCACCACCAATATCTCAGCCTCATCCGACGAAAGATTCAGCGCAAGGATACTCTCTATGCAGGCACGCAGCAAAGCATAAGGTTCGTTGTAATATGTAACGACAAAAGAGATGAGCGGTTTCATAGGCGAAGCAAAGGTACGAAGGTTAATTCAATTTCCCAAATATCTGATTTCAATTTTTCGATGTTAAAAGGCTATTATACCTCAAGGGAGAAATATACCACCTGATATTATTAACCCCAAGAGGAAAACAATACTGTTTTTTCTCCTCGAGGTTTTATCCCCCTTTTATTGTTCCCCCTTTTAGTCCCCCTTATATATATACCCGAAATTAGTCGTTTTGTCAACCCCATGATAAAATTTTTTTTCTTAAAGTTGACAAAATAACATTTTCCGGTATATAATTGACAGAGAGCCTTCAGAAAACAACTGCAGTTAAGTTGCCATACTTAACACGTTAAGTTGACCGACTTTACACGTTAAGTTTCAGACAAGCCAACAAGAGGCAGATTATGGCGACATTGCTCTGGTTTCCGCCAACAGCATAATATCCGGACAGAAGCAGTTGCCTTTCGACTGTCATAGCCACTCATTTACCTCGAAATTTCTTAAAAAAGTTGATGAGAATTGTCTTCTATACAGAATATTTCTGTAACTTTGTGAAAAATTACGGCAGGGATTGCTTTCTGCTGAATTGTATTAACAAACAAGAAGGTATTAGACAACAATGGTAGTTTGTATCGCCGAGAAGCCCTCTGTGGCTCGCGAAATTGCTCAAATACTCGGAGCAAACAGTCAGAAGAAGGGCTATCTGGAAGGCAACGGCTACCAGGTGACCTGGACTTTCGGCCATCTGTGCGAACTGAAAGAACCACACGAATACACACCGATGTGGAAGAGTTGGAGTTTAGGACAACTGCCTATGATTCCGCCTCGATTCGGCATAAAACTCAAAGAAGACAAGCACATCAAGGAACAATTCCAAATCATCGAAAGCCTGATACAGAACGCCGACGAGATCGTCAACTGCGGCGATGCCGGGCAAGAAGGTGAACTCATCCAGCGATGGGTGATGCAAAAGGCAGGAACGAAATGCCCCGTCAAGCGACTTTGGGTGAACAGCCTGACAGAAGAAGCCATAAAAGAAGGTTTCCAAACGCTGAAAGACCAAAGCGCATATCAAGGTCTATACGAAGCAGGACTGATGCGAGCCATCGGCGACTGGCTGCTCGGCATGAACGCAACCCGGCTCTACACACAGAAATATGCCTCCGGCAAGCGTCAGGTGCTCAGCGTCGGACGCGTGCAAACCCCTACTCTCGCCCTCGTTGTTGCCCGACAAAGAGAGATAGACAACTTCGTTCCACGCCAGTCATGGATGCTCTCCACGCTTTATCGCAACACCAAGTTCCACGCCATCGTCCGCGACGAAGAGGCTGAAGCAGAAGATGCCGCAAACGTTGCCGCTGCCGCAGAAAAAGGAAAGAAGCAAAAGCCTAAAGGCAAAATATACAAAACTCTGGAATGTGCCACAGAAGATGAAGGCAAAACACTCATCGAAAACATCAAAGAGAAACCATTCACCATCCTCTCCATCGAGAAAAAGAAAGGCACAGAAGCACCGCCACGACTCTACGATCTGACAGGCCTCCAGGTGGATTGCAACAAAAAGTTAGGACTCTCGGCAGAACAAACACTCTCCATCATACAGAGCCTCTACGAAAAGAAAGTAACCACCTATCCGCGTGTCGACACAACATTCCTGCCCGACGACGTGTATGCCAAATGTCCACAGACAATGAATGGACTCTACCAAACAACGTTTGCAGGAGTTGCACCCTATGCCGCTCTCATCCGTCCACTCGGTGGCGGCGCACCCTTACGCAAATCAAAAAAAGTCTTCGACAACTCGAAAGTAACAGACCACCACGCCATTATCCCCACAGGCGTCATCCCACAAGGCCTCACAGAACTGGAACAAAAAGTATTCGACCTCGTTGCCCGCGCCTTCATCGCCGCTTTCTACGACGATTGCAAGTTCGAGACAACAACCATCATGGGCGAAGTAAAGGACAATAACAATGCAGGCATCCTCTTCCGCACCACAGGCAAAGTAATCATCGAAGAAGGCTGGAAAGTGGTATTCCCCAACAAATCGTCCCGAGGAGAAACTCCAAATCCTACGCCCCAGGCAGAGACAGAAGCAAAGGAAACAGACAATACGCTTCCCATCTTCGAGGAAGGCGAGAGCGGGCCTCACACACCATCGCTTTCCGAAAAGTGGACAACACCACCCAAACCATACACCGACGCCACTCTGCTTCGTGCAATGGAAACAGCAGGAAAAACCGTCGAAGACGAAACACTGAGAGATGCCCTGAAAGAGAACGGCATCGGCCGCCCAAGTACAAGAGCAGCCATCATCGAAACCCTCATCAGGCGCAACTACATCAAACGCGAACGTTCGTCACTACGGCCCACACCTACAGGCTTCGAACTTATTGACCTCATCCACGAAGATGTACTCAAAAGTGCCGAACTGACAGGACGATGGGAAAAGAAACTGCGACAAATAGAGCGGCACGAATATGATGCAAAAACCTTCCTCGACGAACTGAAACAGATGGTCTCCAACATAGTTATTGCCGTACTGAAAGAAAAAAAGACCTCCCTATAAAAAGAAAGGTTCAAAAGGTTTTCATACAATAAAAGACACCTTTCTGCGTTATATATAATATGAAGACGCTACTGCGAATTATAATTATAGCACTTTTTGTTACAGCATGCACTCCTGAAGTTTATGTCAAAAAGGGCGACCAATTCTTTGCCATCGGTGAATACTTTGATGCCGCAGCAGAGTACAAGAAAGCCTATTCCCGTACACAAGTCAAAGACAAAGCGAAACGAGGACAGAGAGCCTGGAAAATGTCGGAATGTTATCGTCGCATAAACTACACGGCAAAAGCAATCGGAGGCTATCAGAATGCCATACGATATGGTTACCCGGACTCTATGGCTCTGTTCTATCTTGGGCAACTGCAGCAAAAGAATGGCGACTACAAAAGTGCCATCAAGTCATATACCGCTTTCCTCGAAAAGAAACCAAACGACACACTGGCAATAAACGGACTGAAAGGATGTGAATATGCTCCGGAATGGAAGAAACAATTCTCGCTCTACAGCATAAAGAAAGAACCGATATTAACCAGTCGGAGAAGCGATTACTGCCCTGCCCTGCTTGGCGACGAAAGCAACAATACACTTTATTTCACCTCTACACGAAACGATGCAAAAGGCGAAGAGATAAACGGAATCACAGGAACGAAAAGTGCCGACATCTTCTTCTCGAAGAAAGACGACAAAGGAAAATGGGAACAACCCGAGCCGGTAGAAGGAGAACTTAACAGCGAATACGAGGAAGGCGCCTGCTGCTTCTCGCCCGACGGCAAGACAATGTACCTGACCGTTTGCACTCACGACCCCGACTTCCCACGCTATGCCCAAATATATACCAGTTCTCGCAGCGATGCTTCCTGGAGCAAACCACAAGTCCTTCCCATTAGCAAGGACACGCTTTCCAGTTTTGCACATCCTGCCGTCACACCAGACGGCTTGTGGCTATACTTTACAAGCGACATGCCTGGCGGGCAAGGAGGGTTCGACATCTGGCGTATAGCCCTCACGGAACACGGGCTTGGTGGTGTGGAAAATGTTGGCTATCCCATAAACACTCCAGGCGACGAGATGTTCCCCTCTTTTCGTCCTAACGGCGATTTCTATTTTTCAAGCAACGGACATGTCGGCATGGGGGGCTTAGACATCATAAAAGGTGTTTGTGACAGCCTGGGAGTTTGGACACTCGAAAACCTTAAATACCCCATGAACTCCAATGGCGACGACTTCGGCATGACCTTCGACGGACTTCACAATCGAGGTTATTTTGCCACAAACCGAGGTGATGCCAGAGGCTGGGACCACATCATGTCGTTCGAGCATCCGGAGGTCATCCAGACTGTAACCGGCTGGGTGTATGAGAAAGACGGCTATGAACTGCCTGAAGGCCTTGTGTATATGGTTGGCGACGACGGCACGTACCTCAAGTTGAGTGTTCGTGGCGATGGCTCTTTCGAGCAGGAAGTGAAGCCCAATGTCAACTATATCTTCCTTGGAACCTGCAAGGGCTACCTTAATCATAAAGAAGAACTCAGTGTTGACACCAGCAGTGTCAGCAAAGAATACACACTCCAGTTCCCACTCGCAAGCATCGAAAATCCCGTACTAATCCGCAATATCTTCTACGAGTTTGACTCTGCGGCTCTGCTGGACAGTTCTTGCATTGCGCTTGACAGCCTGGTCACCCTGCTCGACGAGAACCCTCATGTCACCATCGAACTGGCTGCACATTGTGATTTTCGCGGTGCAGACAAGTACAACGAGAACCTTTCGCAAAGAAGAGCCGAAAGCGTTGTGAACTATCTTATCGAGCACGGCATAGACTCTCTTCGTTTGTCGCCTGTCGGTTATGGCGAAAAACGGCCGAAAGTTGTGACGCGAAAGATAGCAGCCACTCATGATTTCCTCAATGAAGGCGACACGCTGACCGAGGCTTTCATCCTTGCGCTTCAAGACGAAGAGAAGCAGGAAATCTGTCATGCTCTGAACCGTCGCACAGAATTTAAGGTGCTCCGGACCACATATCGTCTCTTCGAACTCACGCCTCCGGCCAAGCCTGAAGCCGAAGCAGAGAACAAAGAGGAAGATGGAGCGCAAGCAGAAAACAACGAAGAGCCAAAGCAGGAGGACACGGCGGCAACTTCCGAACAGGAACAAACCAAGCAAGAAAAAGCCGCACCCGAAAAGCCTTCTTCTCCAAGCAAACAACCAAACAAAAGAAGACGGGAGCCCTCCGAGAGAACAAATCCTTCTGCACCTGAAGAAAGGAAACGGTAAAGGAGCGGCATTGCAACCAGATGTATTGAGACAGGCGCAATGGTTTCGCACTCGGATTGATGCAATTTTATTGAAAAAGCAACCTGTTTGAGGTGGTATGATTTCACTGTCTGTGGCTGCAGTTTGGTGTGTTATTTGGCAACGGCAAAGTGTGCAAATTGTGGCTTTCTGCTCTCCGGCAGGCACACCTTTAGTTTTATACTTGCATACTATCGTGCTGGAAACATCATATTAGACTATAAAGTTAAGGCATAATTTCGTGGTGTGACTTTTTTTTGCTACTTTTGCGCCACGTAATTATGAAAAAGCACATTCTCACTCTCCTATTTTTGTTTGCCTGCCTCTTCATCCAGGCTCAGCGCACCAATCAGGCTTTCTGGTCATACATCGACAAATATAAAGTCTGGGCCATTGAGCAGATGGACCAGTATGGCATCCCTGCGAGCATCACCCTTGCACAAGGTCTTTTGGAAAGCAATGCAGGACGAAGCACATTGGCAACGAAGGCCAACAACCACTTTGGCATCAAAGTTGGCAGTTCATGGACAGGCCCCTATGTTCTTCGCGACGACGATGCGAGAAACGAGAAGTTCCGCAAGTACAAGAGTGCCCGCGAAAGTTATGTGGACCACTCAAAATTTCTGCAAGGAAGACGATACCAAGGTCTGTACAAACTCGGCAAAACCGACTATAAGGGATGGGCTCGCGGACTTAAGGCAGCCGGCTATGCCACCAATCCCAACTATGCAGATGCACTTATCCGCATTATCGAGATGTACAATCTCAATCAGTTCGACACCGGGAAATACCGCTCAACGCAAAAAAACATAACAGCCGCAAACGCCACAAGAACAAGTGAGTTCTGGCAACACCATACAGTTTACAAAGGCAACAAGAACTACTTCATCATCGTCGAAGTGGGCGACGACATGGCCACTATCAGCAAAGAGACAGGCATCAGCCTGCGCAAACTCTACAAGTATAACGACCTGCCTCTCGACTATGCCCCGACAGCCGGTGACATCATCTACATGGAAAAGAAACGCAAATGCGCTTCACGCGAGTTCCGTAAAAACCCGATTCACATTGTAGAGGCCAACCAAAGCCTCCACGACATTGCCCAACTCTATGGCATACGCCTGGAGTCGCTCTGCAAGTTGAACAAGTGGGAGGAGCCCCAAGCAGTAGCAGTCGGAGACATACTCCGGATAAGATAAAAACAACCCACGTTAAGTCAGCCAACTATACACGTTAAGTCGGGCAACTAAGCACGTTAAGTTTGCCAACTAAACACGTTAAGTTTCGAAGAAGAACAAGTAACCTCAAAATAACAATCATTAAGTCTGTATGATTACCCTTTCCGATATCGCCGTACAATTCGGCAAACGTGTCCTCTACAAGGACGTCAACATGAAGTTCACCAACGGCAACATCTATGGCATCATCGGTGCAAACGGAGCCGGCAAATCAACCCTCCTGAAAGCCATCAGCGGCGAGTTGGACCCCACAAAAGGCAAAGTGGAACTCGGTCCCGGCGAACGTCTCAGCGTCCTCAGTCAGGACCACTTCCAGTACGACCAGGAAACCGTGCTGAACACCGTGCTGATGGGACACACCACAATGTGGGAAGTCATGCAGGAACGCGAAGCACTCTACAGCAAAGCCGACTTCAGCGACGAAGACGGCATCCGCGTGGCAGAACTCGAAGAAATGTTTGCCGAAATGGGAGGCTACGAAGCAGAAAGCGACGCCGCAGCCCTGCTCTCCGGCCTTGGCATTAAAGAAGACAAGCACCACCAGTTGATGGGCGAACTCTCAGGTAAAGAAAAAGTCCGCGTCATGCTGGCAAAAGCACTCTTCGGCAACCCCGACAACCTCCTCCTCGACGAGCCCACCAACGACCTCGACCTCGATACTGTACAATGGTTGGAGCAATACCTGAGCGAATTCGAACATACCGTACTCGTTGTCAGCCACGACCGTCACTTCCTCGACTGCGTCTGCACACATACCGTCGACATCGACTTCGGAAAAGTCACCATGTTTGCCGGCAACTACAGTTTCTGGTATCAAAGTTCGCAACTTGCCCTCCGCCAGGCACAAAACCAGAAAGCAAAGGCCGAGGAAAAGAAGAAAGAACTCGAGGAATTCATCCGTCGCTTCTCAGCCAACGTAGCAAAGAGCAAGCAAACCACAAGCCGCAAGAAGATGCTCGAGAAACTCAACGTCGAAGAAATCAAGCCCTCCACCCGCAAATACCCCGGCATCATCTTCCAGATGGACCGCGAACCCGGCAACCAAATCCTCGAAGTGGAAGGACTGAAAGCAGTCAACGAAGACGGAACAGTACTCTTCGACAACGTAAGTTTCACCGTAGAGAAAGGCGACAAGGTAGTCTTCCTGAGTCGCGACCCCCGCGCCATGACAGCACTCTTCGAGATCATCAACGGAAACCGAGAGGCTCAAGCAGGCACCTTCAACTGGGGCGTCACCATCACAACAGCATACCTCCCAGTCGACAACACAGAGTTCTTCCAAAGCCAACTCAATCTCGTGGACTGGCTCAGCCAGTTCGGCGAAGGAAACGAAGTGTACTTCAAAGCCTTCCTCGGACGCATGCTCTTCAGTGGCGAAGAAGTACTGAAGAAGGTCAACGTCCTCTCCGGTGGCGAAAAGATGCGTTGCATGATAGCACGTATGCAACTGAAAAATGCAAACTGCCTCATTCTCGACACACCAACCAACCACCTCGACCTCGAAAGCATACAGGCCTTCAACAACAACCTCAAACTCTTCAAGGGCAACATCCTCTTCAGCAGTCACGACCACGAATTCATACAAACTGTTGCCACACGCATCATAGAACTCACACCAAACGGAACCATCGACAAACTGATGGACTACGACGAATACATCAGCAGCGATGTCATTAAAGAACTTAAAGACAAAATGTACGGCATGAATGCCTGACACGCTGTCGATTGGCACATTTCTTGTAACAAACAAATGTAGTTCCGGAGTTTGAACATCAACTCCATAAATTATAGTAATAATGAACGAGGAAAAGAAAGACGAAGAATTGAAAGAAACACAGCAGGCAACGGAAACAGCCGAAACTGCATCCGAACCCAATCAAGATACACAGGAAGAAGAAAAGCAGTTGACCACAGAAGAACAACTCGAGGCAGCCAACACAGAAATAGCCAGCCTCAAAGACCAACTGCTTCGCAAGATAGCAGAGTTCGACAATTACCGCAAGCGCACCATCAAAGAGAAAACAGAACTCATCCTCAATGGTGGCGAGAAAACCATCGTTTCCATACTGCCCGTCATCGACGACATGGAACGCGCACTGAAAAACATGAAAAGCGCAGAAGACGTTAACGCCGTTGTCGAAGGAGTAGAACTCATCTACAAAAAATTCATGGACATACTTGGCAAACAAGGCGTCAGCATAATAGAAACAACAGAGACAAACTTCGATGTTGACATACACGAAGCCGTTGCACAATTACCGTCGCCTACACCCGAACTCAAAGGCAAAGTAATGGACTGTACATTGACCGGATACAAACTCAACGACAAAGTTATCCGTCACGCACAAGTTGTGGTGGGAGTCTAAACAACAGGCAAAATAATCCGAATCTATTAATCACACATTCAAAATTGCACACCCCAAAAGGGTATGCAGGGAGGAGACTCCTTTATGGCAGAGAAGAGAGATTACTACGAAGTGCTTGGCGTAAGCAAGAACGCCAGCGATGCAGAGATAAAGGCCGCCTACAAAAAGTTGGCCATCAAGTATCACCCCGACCGCAACCCTGACAACAAAGAGGCCGAGGAAAAGTTCAAGGAAGCCGCAGAGGCTTACGACGTACTCCACGACCCAGAAAAGCGTCAGCGTTACGACCAGTTTGGCTTTGCAGGCATGAATGGTCAAGGTGGCTTCGGAGGAGGTGCCGGCATGAGCATGGACGACATCTTCAGCATGTTTGGAGACATCTTCGGTGGCGGAAGTTTTGGCGGTGGCTTCAGCGGCTTTGGTGGTTTTGGCGGCAGAAGCGGCGGCAAACGCGTAGAAAAAGGTGCTGACCTGAGGCTCAAAGTACGCGTCAACCTTAAAGAAGTTGCATCCGGCGTCACCAAAAAGTTCAAGATTAACAAGTATGTTACCTGCCCTCACTGTCATGGCAGCGGCAGCGAAGACGGCAAGAAAGAAACATGCGAGAAGTGTAAAGGCAGCGGTGTGACATACCGTACCATGCAGACCATGTTTGGCCACATGCAGACACAAACAGAATGTGATGCCTGCGGCGGAACAGGCTCCATCATTCGCAACAAGTGTAAACATTGTGGTGGAACAGGCATCACGAAAGGCGAAGAGATTGTAGAAATAAAGATTCCCGCCGGTGTTCAGGAAGGCATGATGGTCAACGAAAAAGGCAAAGGCAATGCTGCACGCTGGAACGGTGTTCCTGGCGACATTCATGTCTATATCGAAGAAGAGACACATCCGGAATTACTACGCGACGGACAGAACCTGCAATACCACCTTTTGCTCGACGTCCCCACAGCCATTCTTGGTGGCAGCGCCGAAGTTCCTACCATCGACGGCAAGGTGAAGATTAAGATCGAGCCGGGCACACAGCCGGGCAAGACAATGCGTCTCAGAGGCAAAGGACTGCCCGTTGTTCAAGGTTACGGCTATGGCACAGGCGATTTGATAGTTCAGATTGGCGTATATATTCCAGAGAACCTTTCTCGCGAAGAGAAGGAAACCTTCGAAGCACTGCGCTCCAGTGACAACATGAAACCGGGAGCGACCGTCAAGGAGAACTTTTTCCAACGTTTCAAAAAGATGTTTGAATGACTTACAACTCGGCTGTTCAATACCTTTTCGACTCTGCCCCTTTGTTCCAGAACGTAGGGGCAGCAGCGTATAAAGAAGGGCTCGACAATACGCATTTACTTGACGAGCAATTCGGGCACCCGCATCGCCAGTATCGTACTATTCACGTTGGCGGGACGAACGGAAAAGGTTCTGTCAGCCATACTCTTGCTGCCATACTGCAAGCACAAGGTTATCGTGTAGGACTCTACACAAGTCCACACCTTGTTGACTTCCGCGAAAGGATTAAGGTCAACGGGAAAATGATAAGCAAGGAAAGGGTCATCGACTTCGTTACAGATTTCAAAAAGAGAAATTACGATGCTGTTTGTTCGGGATTCTCCTTTTTCGAACTTACCACTGCACTCGCCTTTCAGTATTTTTCGGAGCAGAAGGTGGATTTTGCAGTAATTGAGGTTGGCTTGGGCGGAAGACTTGATTGCACAAACATCATTACGCCCGAACTCAGCATCATCACGAACATCAGTTTCGACCACGTGCAATTCCTTGGAGACACCCTTCCGAAGATTGCATCGGAAAAGGCAGGTATCATTAAGACTGGTACACCAGCATGCATCGGCGAGAACGTCAACGATGACGTAAAGGCTGTTTTTGCAAACAAAGCGAAAGAAGTAGGAGCACCCATCACTTTTGCAGAAGATGCTTTTGACGATACTGCCATTAACGAAGAACTTGCAGGGCTGTTCGCCCTCAAAGGTTTTTGCCAGGAAAAGAATATCCGCACAATTCTAACCGCAGTCCGTTTGCTTCGGGACAGAGGCATTGCAATTAGTGACGAAGCCATCAGGAAAGGCCTTGCAGAAGTCTGTTCCATGACGGGTCTGATGGGACGATGGCAGACGATTGACGAAAAGCCACTCACCATTTGCGACACCGGGCACAATGTAGGCGGGATGCAGTATATTGTCAGACAACTGCAGCAAACGCCACACAAACGGCTGCACATCGTCATAGGTATGGTAAGCGACAAGGATGTTGACACAGTATTGCGATTACTGCCAACGGACGCCATCTATTACTTTACCCAAGCATCTGTCAAGCGAGCCATGCCGGCAGAAGAATTGGCAAAAAAAGCCTCTCACCTTCAGGGTGCAAAAGAAGGAGTCTTCCAAGATGTGCCTTCTGCCTACCTCGCAGCAAAAAGAAATGCCGACACCGACGACCTCATCTTCATTGGCGGAAGCACCTTTGTCGTAGCAGACCTGCTCGCTGATATACTACCAACCGAATAAACTTATCTGCATCTATTGGAATCAAAGACTTCTTATACATTATAGTATATTAAATAATGCCAGTCTGAAAAATTCCTGCATAAAGCATTGGAAACACACATAAAATGTGTACTGAGAAAACTTAACGTGTTAAGTCAGTCAACTTAACGTGTTAAAATGGCAAACTAAGCGTGTTAAAATGGGCAATTTAACACGCTTAGTTTTTTTATATGGCATACGATTGACTCGGCCTATCCTACCCTACCTGAAATCTTACGCCTTTGTCGTATGCTCTTCAACATTTTTTAATAGACGCCGGCGAAAGTTTTGGTATTTTCTTTTGAAGTATTTATTTTTTTCCTTAAATTTGCATGGAAAACATCTAAAAACTTACGACAAAACCAATAATCACTATATGAGCGAACTTATTTCCGGACTTAAGAGAGAAAACTTCCAGGCTGTCGTTCAGGGAAAGGAGACAGACCTCTACACCCTGAAAAATGAAACAGGCATGGAAGTCTGCATCACCAATTACGGAGGTGCCATCATGGCCATCATGGTTCCCGACAAGGAAGGCAAGATGGCCAATGTTATTCAAGGACATGACTCCATTCAGAACATGGTCAACAGCCCAGAGCCTTTCCTCAGCACCCTTGTAGGCCGCTATGGCAACCGCATTGCAAAGGGACACTTCACAATGAACGGCAAAGACTACAGTTTGGCTGTGAACAACGGTCCTAACCATCTGCACGGCGGACCAACCGGTTTCCATGCACGCGTATGGGAAGCAGAACAAATCAACGAGCATGAGTTGGTGCTTCGTTACATCTCTGCTTACTACGAAGAAGGTTTCCCCGGCGAACTGCACATGAACGTCAAATATAGTCTTACAGACGAGAACGAACTCATCATAGACTATCGTGGCACAACAAACAAGAAGACCATTGTCAACATGACCAGCCATGGCTTCTTCTCCCTTGCAGGCATTGCCAACCCGACGCCAGAAGCGTTGAATAACATACTGACCATCAATGCAGACTTCTTCATCCCCATTGATGAGACAAGCATACCCACAGGCGAAATACTTAAGGTAGAAGGAACTCCCTTCGACTTCCGCACGCCTCATGCCGTAGGCGAACGCATTGGCGACACAAAATGCCAGCAAATCGTCAACGGCACAGGCTATGACCACTGCTATGTACTCAACAAGCGAGAACCCGGCGAACTGTCGTATGCTGTTAAATGCGTAGAGCCCACCAGCGGCAGAAAGATGGAAATGTGGACCACAGAACCAGGTGTGCAATTCTACAGCAGCAACTGGCATAGCGGTTTTGCAGGCAACGGCGGTGCAACTTATCCAAAATACAGTGCGCTCTGCTTCGAGGCACAGCACTTCCCCGACACGCCAAACCGACCCTACTTCCCAAGTTGCATACTCAAACCTGGCGAAGTCTATACACAAAAGACCATCTATAAGTTTGGCGTAGAAGAATAAGGACTTCCCCAAAAGAAGAAACACAATATAATAATAAACTCAAATACTAACAAAATTATGCAACAGAAACAGAATTACACATTACCTATTATCGTAATGTTCTTCCTGTTTGCGATGATTTCCTTCGTAACAGGTTTCCAAAATCCATTCGGTATTATCCTTAAGCAGCAATTAGGTCTTGCCAACTGGCAGTCACAACTCGGCAACGCTGCAAACTTTATTGCTTATGCTTTCATGGGTCTTCCCGCAGGTATGATTCTTCAGAAGAAGGGTTATAAATTTACCTCTATCTCAGCAGTATTGGTTGGTTTCATTGGCGTAGCATTGATGTTTGCATCAAGTTATGTTGAAGATCCCAACACCATCTTTGCAATTTACATGACCGGTGCTTTCGTTGGCGGCTTCTCTATGTGTATGCTCAACACCGTGGTTAACCCCATGCTCAACACCCTCGCAGGTGGTGGCAACAAAGGCAATCAGTTGATTCAAATCGGTGGCTCTCTCAACTCATTGGCAGCAACCATTTGCCCCGTATTGGTAGGTTACCTCATGGGCCAGGTTACACAAGAGACCAGTTTGATTGACGGCCGTCCCGCTTTGATGATTGCAATGGGCATCTTCGCATTGGCATATGTCGTATTGCTCCTTTCAAAACTTCCCGAACCCATTCTGGACGCATTGAAGAATGGCGAGAAGAAAGAAGAGCCTGCTCTCAAAAGTCTGTTCCAGTTCCCCCACTATGTAATGGGTGTTTTCGCAATCTTCCTTTATGTAGGTATTGAAGTTGGTATTCCCAATATGGCAAATCTCTACATGACAAGCGCAGCCGACAAGGGTGGTTTGGGCATGGACGCAACAGTTGCAGGTTCAATTGTAGGTGCATACTGGTTCCTCATGATGGTTGGCCGTCTCGTTGGCGGTGCAATCGGCGGCAAAGTATCTGCAAAGGCCATGCTTTCTACTGTTTCCTCTGCAGCCCTTGCATTTATTGTCCTCGGCATCATGATGCCTTCAAGCAATGTTGAAATCCTGAACTACACAATTCCTATGAATGTATTGTTCTTTGTATTGTGCGGTTTGTGCACATCTGTTATGTGGGGCGGCATCTTCAACCTCGCAGCAGAAGGCCTTGGCAAGTACACAGCATTGGCATCAGGCTTCTTCATGGTTATGGTATGCGGTGGTGGCCTCCTGCCACTCTTGCAGGGTGCCGTAGCAGACATGGCTGGTTACTTAAATAGTTACTGGGTATTGTTTGCAGCACTTTGCTACATGTTATTCTATGCACTTATTGGTTCAAAGGTTACCAAGAAAGCAGAGGACTAATTTATAATGAACTAACGTAATAATTTAGATAATTATGAGACTTACTATTGACGACGTAAGAAGTCGTTTCATCAAGCACTTCGACGGCACAACAGGCTCAGTTTATGCCTCTCCCGGCCGTATCAACCTTATTGGCGAACACACAGACTACAACAATGGCTTCGTTTTCCCCGGAGCCGTAGAACAAGGCATTATTGCTGAGATTAAGCCCAATGGCACACGCAATGTTGACGCTTACAGCATTGACCTCAAAGACCGCGTACAGTTCTCTCTCGACGACGAGAATGGCCCCACTGCAACCTGGGCTCGCTACATCTACGGCGTTTGCCGCGAAATGATGGCTCTTGGTGTTCCTGTAGAAGGCTTTAACACTGCATTTGCAGGTGATGTTCCCCTCGGTGCCGGCATGAGTTCTTCTGCTGCACTGGAAAGCACATATGCATTTGCGCTTAACGACCTCTGGGGCGAGAACAAGATTGAAAAGATGGAACTTGCTAAGGTTGGTCAGCGTACAGAGCACAAGTATGTTGGTGTGAACTGTGGCATAATGGACCAGGCTATCAGTGTCCTTGGTAAGAAAGGCGCTCTGCTGCGTCTCGACTGCCGCAGTGGCGAGTATGAGTACTTCCCCTGGAATCCGAAAGGCTATCAACTCATCCTGGTCAACAGTTGTGTTAAGCACGAACTGAAAGGCTCACCTTACAACGAGCGTCGCCTGCAGTGCGAGCATGTTGCAGAGGTTATCGGCAAGATTCATCCCGAAGTAAAGAGCCTCCGCGATGCAAACTACGATATGCTCGAAGAGGTAAAGAGCCAAATCACAGAAGACGAATACAAGCGCGCACGCTACGTCATCGGCGAGGTGGTTCGTGTGCTCACCGTTTGCGACGCACTTCAGAAGGACGATTACGAGACTGTAGGCAAGATGATGTACGAAACTCATTTTGGCCTTAGCAAGGAATACGAAGTAAGTTGCGAAGAACTTGACTTCCTCAACGATGTTGCCAAGGAAGAAGGCGTGACTGGCTCACGCATCATGGGTGGCGGCTTTGGTGGTTGCACCATTAACCTTGTTGCCGACGAATTGGTGGCAAACTTCAAGAAAGTTGTCGTAGAGAAGTTCGAAGCGAAGTACGGCAAGAAGCCCATCGTCATTGACGTAGTTATTGGCGACGGCTCTCGCAAACTCTGCTAATTATAAAATAGAAGGGAATCGACAGAAGAGACTTCGTTTTCAAACAACGAGAACAATAGGCAATAACGTCTAATTCCAATCCACACGCTTCTCTTCATATAATACTAATCCAGAAGGCCTTCCTCCCATACAAAGGGAGAAAGGTCTTCTTTAGATATACATAGAATAGAAAATAATCTTGAGGAAGAATAACAAGTATTTGACAAATGGAGACACTCAATGACATTATTGCCGACATCAGTAGCCTCATGTGGGGCGTCCCGATGGTATTGTTGCTATTAGGGACACACATCTTTCTCACCATTCGACTACGCTTTCCTCAACGATACATATTCAAGGCTATAAAACTTTCCTTTAGCAAAGACCCCGACTCGAAGGGAGAAGTATCTCAATTCGCAGCCTTAACTACGGCCCTGGCAGCAACAATAGGTACCGGCAACATCGTTGGTGTAGGTACTGCCATTGCCTTAGGCGGACCAGGTGCTGTATTCTGGTGTTGGCTTACAGGTCTGTTGGGTATTGCCACGAAATATGGTGAGGGATTGCTTGCCGTAAAATATCGAATACAATCTGGCGACCGCATGTTAGGAGGGCCGATGTATGCCATCGAAAACGGATTGGCAAATAGCAATAAGAAACTTGTTCGTTGTTTTTGGAAAATCATGGCAGTAATGTTTGCCTTCTTCACTGCCATTGCAACCTTCGGAATCGGTTCTACCGTACAGGCGAATGCCATTTCCACACTTAGCCATAAAGCCATCGGCATCTCACCCATCGTCGTTGGTGGTATTGTCACTATTCTGGCAGCGGCAGTCATCATGGGAGGCGTTAAGAGTATTGCACGTTGTTGTCAGGCATTAGTTCCTCTTATGGCCGGCATATACATTATGGGGTGCATTACGATACTTGTCATCAATAGTAACTTTTTGTTGCCATCCCTTAGGCTGATTATCGCATCTGCGTTCGACCCTTCTGCTGCAGGTGCTGGCTTTGTTGGTTCGTCTATTATGATAACAGCCCGTTATGGTATTGCCAGAGGTTTGTTTTCCAATGAATCCGGCATGGGTTCTGCCCCCATTATTGCCGCTTCCGCTCAAACAAAGAATCCTGTGCGTCAGGCTTTGGTCTCCTCTTCCGGTACTTTCTGGGACACGGTTGTTATTTGTGCCATTACAGGATTGACCATTGTGTCGTCCATTTTGGCTTATCCTGACATTCATATAAGCGACGGTGGTGAACTGACTCAAATGGCATTTTCAAAGATACCATATATTGGGAAACCACTATTGGCTTTCGGCACACTCACTTTTGCTTTCTCCACCATTTTAGGCTGGGGTATCTATGGAGAACGAGGCATTGAATACCTTGCCAGGAACATAATCGGCAGAGGAAGTCAGAAAAAAAGTGTTTCTCTTTCTTCTGCAGAAATGGAAACAAAGTTACGCAGTGTAAACAATGCTTATCGAATTATATACCTTATTACCGTCTATTTAGGTGCTGTGGTGAGTTTGGATTTAGTGTGGAACCTTGCCGACATTTTCAATGCGCTGATGGCCATTCCAAACCTTTTGTGTCTGCTCTTCCTATCCGGAGTTATTGTAAAGGAGACGCGCAAGTATTTGTGGAACGGAAGCATTGACGAGAAGATGTGATTTGCCGATACCAAATGGGAAGGCAAGAGCCAGACAACATCCTAAACTGCAAATAGGCTGAATATGAATAAAGAGGGCTTCACTGTTGTGAAGCCCTCTTTATTCGTACCTTTCAGTGATCCGGATGGGACTCGAACCCATGACCCACAGCTTAGAAGGCTGTTGCTCTAATCCGACTGAGCTACCAGACCAACCTTAATTTGCGGGTGCAAAGTTACAGTTTTATTTGTTTCTATGCAAGTTTTAAGGAATTAAAATTTCCTTCCCACCTACAATCGTCCGGCTCTGCTCTGTTTATGTGTATTTAGAGTGACTTGCTTTGATAGTCTGCCTTCACTTCTTCGTAGAAGTTTGCAATCGTGCTTGACATATAAGGAACAAGCCAGAAGTAACCGATACCTAAGGTGAAAATGCACAAGATTGCCCAACCGATGAAAGTAAGGTAGAGCCAGAAGAGTTCCATCTTATGTCCTTCCATCATTGCCATGCTGAGTTCGATGGCTTCGTTATACTTTACCTCTTTATTGTCGCGCAAGATGAAGGCTGTCATCGAGTATGAGAGTGCTTTGATGATGCCAGGCACAATGAGCAGGAGTGTCCAAAGAAAAATATAGACATTCGTCAGGAGTGTTGTCAGGAAGATGCGTGTAAAGTCGCGATAACCATCAAAGAGACGAGACACGTTGAAAGGGTCGGCATCCGTCTTGCGATGGTTGGCCAGGAAAGTTACATAGTAACTCCAACTCATGGGGATGATGAGCAACGATAGCAATGTGCCAACGCCAGGGACGAGAAGTTCTACTCCGGCAGAGACTGTTGCGCCAAAGATGGCAGCAAGAACATAATAAACGAAGGTAAAGAGGGCGGCTTCGCCCCAACGGCCACTGAGGTCGCTTGCGCCTTTTTCGCGCAAAAGTTGTGCAGATGAAATCATAATGCTTATAAATGAAATGATAAATTGAAAATACTTTTACAAAATTACTACATTATTCCTTTGCCTGCAAGGCTTGAAGGGCATTTTTTACTTCCTCGACGGAGATATTTAGTTTCTGCATTTGCAGGGCAAACTCGGGAAGTGTTTCCTGAAAGAAGGACTCACGAAGGCTTTGGCGGATATTGTCGGAAGCACGCTCGTTGACAAAATAGCCCATTCCTCGTTTATTATAGATGATGTCTTTCTGGCTGAGCCAATCGTATGAACGAACAACGGTATTGACGTTGACTTCTACCTCTGCTGCATATTCCCGAACACTTGGCAGACGTTCGCCTTCGGGATAGTGTCCTTGCAGTATCTCATCGCATATGTGCTCAGCAATTTGCAGAAAGATGGGTTTATGGTCTTTGAATTTCATAGGTTCAGGGATTACGTTTTGTTGTCAGTTGTGCTCGTTTGTAGAGACGATAGGTCAAGAGCCAAATGCCGATGTAGAGCAATGCAGCGAAGACATTCATGCAAATGATGAAAGGTGTAAAATGTTCATCAATATCGATAAGCCAACTGGCGAACCACGAGACATCCGCCTTCTCTATGGGGAAAAGCATACATACGGATAGGATGATTAACGGCAAAATGCTCTGAAGAAGGAAATGAAAGATACATGTCAATAGAATGTTGTGACGATATTTCCATGCATTCACAAGGCAGTAACTTCGCACATAACAGAGTGTCATCAATGTGACGTACAAGATAACGCCTATATGGTTGCTCGACAACAAGTTTATCTGCTCCCAATACTTCCAGGCAACAACAAAAACATAAAGGAAGATGGAATTTATCTCTGCTCCGGGCAGCATGATGAGACGGAAAAGAATATGAATCAGGTCTGCAAGGATAACTCCTGCAATAAAAACCAGATGAACACCGACAACGGTGACTACTGCGTGCCAGAGGAATCGTTCGAGGTTAGTGGCAGGCAGGGTAAATTCTTGGATGCGGCCTTGTTTGGTGAGCAGGTTGTGAAACATATAACCCGACGATATTATCATGTAAGCCATTCCAATCCATACGATAATTACGGCAAACACTCCTACATCATCATTTATTCCTAAGTTAGGAAGACCGCCCAGCATTATCCTGATAAGGTATGACAGGCATACGGGCATACAGATTGTTGCCACCATGAAGAGAGCAGAACGGGTATAGAACTTGCTATTGATGGTGAGGTCCCAACGGGCGACGTTTATAAATCGTTTGAAACTGAACATATCATAAAAGACCCTCTCCCTACCCCTCTCCCTTTAGGGCGAGGGAACTGCTTCGCAGGGTCATGGGCAGTTGTGTGTTAAATGATTTGGATACTGATAGGTTCTCTCCCTTATAAGGGAGAGTTAGAGAGGGTCTTTTACCGTTTTAATGAACAACTCCTCCAGATTAACAGCCTGGTCTTTCTCCTCGATAGGTTCGTTGAGCAACACCCTGTTGCGCTCGATGATGCAAACGTGGTCGAGCAAGAGTTCTACGTCGTGCACCTGATGTGTGGAGATGATGATGGTCTTGTCGGCCGACATACTTTCGATGACCGCCTTGCGGAACTGGCTTTTCGAGAGGATGTCGAGCCCGTTGGTTGGTTCGTCCATCAGGAGATAGCGTGTGTTTGCAGCAAGGGCAACACTCATGTAGACCTTCTTCTTCTGGCCCATCGACAGCGAACCGAGATCGATGTCCGTAGTCATGTCGAAATTTTCCAGACATTGTTCGAGCAAATCATTGCTGAAACGTGGATAGAATGGCTTGATGACCTCGACATACTTGCGCAACGAGATGGACGGAAGGTCGTACTCCTCCGGCACAAGAAACACCTCGCTCATGACCTCCGGACTGCGAAGCGACGTGCCGACACCGTCGATAGTAACACTACCCTTCTGCGGCCGGAGCAGTCCCATCATTAAATATAATAATGTACTCTTGCCTGTTCCGTTCTTGCCCAGCAAGCCATAGATGCCGCCTTGTGTGAACTCGAGCGAGAAATCGTCCAGCACAACCTGACGACTGTTGTAGCCAAACCTTACATTCTTAATACTAATCATAAATATACTTTTTAGGTGTAATAGCGTAATAGTACACCGCAAATGTATGACATATTTGTGCCAACTTCCAACACTATCTGTGATTTTAACATTTATTTAACACTTGATGTCGAATCAGGCCTCCGGAGGGGTTGAAAAACAACTACAGTATAGTTGGCAAACTTAACGTGTTTAATTGGCAAAGTTAACACGTTAAGTCGGGCAACTTAACACGTTAAGTTTGCCGACGATACTCGTGTTGTACGAAACAAAAAAAAAGTGCCGCCCTTCGAGAGAGCAGCACTATACGTGTAACTTATTAGGAATCTTAGTCTTTTATCTTCTTGAGCACACAGGCAGTACGCGTGGGCAGATAAAGTTTGAGCCAGCCCTTGTTTTCGCGAGACAAACGATTGTCGTAAACGGTATAATGGATGAGTTTGTCGTCGTTGAAGCCGTTACCGCCAAATGCAGGGTCGTCCGTATTCAGAATATACTCGTAAGCACCCTGCTCTACCATGAATCCGTAACCCGTATAGGAGTTGCAGGGACTGAAGTTGAAGAAGAAAAGCAGATCGCCACGACGGAAGGCAAACACCTGGTCGCCATCGTTGTGCCAAATCTCTACCACACTCTGTTTCTCGAAACTCTTGTGCTTTTTAAGCACCTTGAGCATAGCCTGATCGAAATCGCCCAAGTAGTGGAAACAAAGTTCTTTATTGTCCACAAGGTTCCACTGACGGCGAGCATACTTGTAACTCCAGTCGTTACCCTGACGTGGGAAGTCAATCCATTCCGGATGACCGAACTCATTGCCCATGAAGTTCAGGTAACCGCCATTGATGGTGCCAAGGGTAGCAAGGCGAATCATCTTGTGCAGAGCAATGCCACGGTTGACGTTCGAGTTCTCGTCGCCCTTCTTGAAGTGCCAATACATATCGCTGTCGATAAGGCGGAAGATAATTGTCTTGTCGCCCACGAGTGCCTGGTCGTGACTCTCGGCATAGGAAATCGTCTTCTCGTCGCGACGACGGTTGGTCAGTTCCCACAAGATGCTGCTCGGTTTCCAGTCCTCGTCGCGCAGTTCCTTGATAATCTTAATCCAATAATCGGGAATGTTCATTGCCAGACGATAGTTGAAGCCATAGCCGCCATCCTTGAAAGGAAGAGCCAAGCCGGGCATTCCGCTCACCTCCTCGGCAATGGTGATGGCATTCTTGTTCACAGAATGGATGAGTTCGTTGGCAAGTGTCAGGTAGGTAATAGCATTGCCGTCCTGGTGGCCGTTATAGTAATCGCCATACGACATAAAGCATTCGCCCAGTCCGTGACTATAGTAAAGCATAGAGGTCACACCGTCGAAACGGAAACCGTCGAAGCGATATTCCTCGAGCCAATACTTGCAGTTGGAAAGCAGGAAGTGCAGCACCTCGTTCTTTCCATAGTCGAAACAAAGGCTATCCCAAGCCGGATGCTCACGACGCTCACCCTGGCAGAAGTACTGACAAGGGTCGCCTGCAAAGTTTGCCAAGCCTTCCACCTCGTTCTTCACTGCGTGGCTATGAACAATATCCATCACAACAGCAATGCCCATGCTGTGAGCCGTGTCGATCAACGACTTCAGTTCGTCGGGCGTACCAAAGCGGCTGCTGGCAGCAAAGAAACTGCTCACGTGATAGCCGAAACTGCCATAATAGGGATGCTCCTGTATGGCCATAATCTGAATACAGTTGTATCCGTCGGCTGCAATGCGAGGAAGAATCTTGTCGCGGAACTCAACATAAGTGCCAACCTCTTCCTTATCCTGAGCCATGCCAATGTGGCACTCATAGATAAGCAACGGGTTTGTCGTAGGACGGAACTTCTCCACCTGCCACTGATAAGCCTCATCCGGGTTCCAGACCTGCGCACAGAAAATGTGCGTCTCGGCAGACTGAACAACTCGAGTAGCCCAAGCCGGAATACGTTCTCCTTGACCACCCTCCCAATGCACAATCAGTTTATAGAGTGAGCCGTGCTTGAAAGACTTGTTCTTAATCTTGATTTCCCAGTTTCCTGCAGAGCCTTTAACACGCTTCATCGCATAGCGGGCGCTTTCCTTCCAACCGTTGAAATCGCCAACAACATAAATCTCCGTCGCATTGGGAGCCCATTCGCGAAGCACATATCCGTCTTCTGTCTTATGAAGACCGAAGTAAAGATAGCCACTCGCAAACTCGCTGAGATTGTTTGTGCCTGCAGTAATCTCCGCCATCTTGCGAGAAACCTCGTCATGACGGCCATTGATGGCATCCGCAAAGACTGAGAGTGCACTGTCATTTTTAATGAGTTTGAGTACATTCTGCGCAGGAATCTTTTCCTTCTTGGGTGCCGCTGCAACCTTCTTCCTCGTAGTTTTCTTAATCTCTTTTGTTGTCTTTGCTTTTGTTCTTGCCATATATGGGTGATTTAATTACTTTCGATAGTACTTACAGGAATTCCATCCTGATAGACAACTCTGCGCAACAACTGCCCGTTTTTATCCTTTTCCACGAACTCGCCGTTCTTCTTGTCGCCACTGAAGTTGCCTTCATAACGTATGCCGTTGGCATCCTCGAGAATGCCTTTCCCTTCTTTAAGTCCTTTGCAGAATGTTCCTTTGAAACGGACCCCGTCTGCCTGTCGGAGAATACCCTCCCCATGGAGAAGGCCTTCTGCCCATTGGCCTTCATATTCGTCACCGTTGGCCCAACGGTATTTGCCAGTGCCGTGCTGCTTGTTATGCTGCCATTGGCCAACATAATAGGCTCCGGTATGCCACGTAAAAGTGCCAGTCCCATCTTGTTCGCCAGCAGAGAAGTTTCCAACATACTTATCGCCATTGGCAAAAGTATATATGCCTTCTCCCGTTCGCTGCCCGTGAACATATTGTCCTTCGTAACGATTACCATCGGCAAAGACGAAGATACCTCTCCCGTGTTGCTGGTCGTCGCTCCATTCGCCCGTATAGGAATCGCCCGTCGCATAAGTAAAAGTGCCCTTGCCGTGCTTCTGATTCTCACGCCAAGAGCCCTCATAACGGTTGCCGTCCATCCAGTCGAAGGTTCCCTGACCATCTTTCATATCATTCTTCCATTCACCTTCGTAATAGGCACCGCCTTGAGCATATGTATAACGACCGGCTCCTTCGCGCTTGTCTTGAAACCAGGAACCTATATAGATATCGCCGTTGTAGTAATACATCGTGCCTTGACCTTGCTGATAATCGCGAAACCAAAGACCTTCGTAGCGATTGTTATTGGCAAAGTAATAAATGCCCTTGCCGTGCTGCTGATCCTGGAACCATTCGCCATCATACTTCTCGCCATCGGCAAACTGATATATTCCTTGACCTTGGCGTTTACCTTTGACATACTGTCCCTCATGATAATCGCCATTGGGGTAAACCGTCTTACCTGTTCCGTAAGGTTTACCCTTGAACATTTCGCCTTGATATTCGCCACCTCCCGGAAACGTATGGTTCCCTATTTTTATCTGCTGAGCATGGAGGCAAAAAGCGGGAAGGCTAAAAATGATATATAGTAAGAAAGCAGAATGCTTCATCATGTCCTATCTTTACTGCGCGCAAAGATAAAACATTTTTTCTAATCACGCAAATAAATGCAGATTAAAGTGTTGCGTATAAGATATTATTAACAAAAGTTCAGTCAAAAGAGAGCTGTAAGCGACTCACAAGTTCGCCAACATCTGCATTTTGCTCCTTCATCATTTTCAGAATTTCGGGCGCACTATATGACTTTGTAACCTCACGAATCTCCTCAAGTTGGGTCACAATAGAGAACTCATAGTTCTTCAACTCCTGGCGCATCGTGCTGAGCATTTGCCCCATCAGTCCATCGACGGTTTGCTGAACCTGTTGGTTGCTGACGACAAGCAATGCCGTGTTGTCGTCCTTAACTGTTGGCTGCAATCCCTTGAGTCGTTGGGCAAGTGCGACGCTGTCGTGTGACAGGGAATCGATATAAGCGTACCAAGCCAAACTTAGTTTCTCTCCATTAATCGGTTCCTTAAGAGATTCAACCGTCTTGACCTCTTCCTCTGTCTTATTGTCCTCCGCTTTCTTTCCTGCACCAAAGTTCTTGAACGATACTTTCTTCAGTTTCTTTGGAGCAGAACCTTCCGGGGCAGCCGGCGTAACGGTTGCCGCCGAAGAATCAGGAATCGTTTCTGTCTTGGGAGCAGAAACCACTGAAACAGAAGGTGGGGATGAGACTGTTGGAGCCGCAGAAATGGGAGGTGGGATTGTGGCTGCAGGAGGTGCTGATGGTGTTTTTCCGGCAGGAGTATTCGCCGTCGTCGTCTTTTTGGCAATGGGTTGAAGTGTTTTTGCCGGGGCAGGGTCATCTTCGCCTACAGGCTCTGCAGCGACAGCACTCTGGATTAAGCATATTTCGACCTGCAATCGTTTATTACGACTTGTTCGATAGGCTTGGTCGCAGTCGTTGGCAAGTTTGAGCACTTTGTAAACGAAGCGTATGGGGCAACGCTGTGCCTGTTCCTGATAACGATTGCGCATCTTTTCGCTCATTTCGAGGAGAGGCAATGTCACCGCATCCCGACTGACCAAAAGGTTACGCATATGAGTGGCAAGTCCGGCAATGAAATTGCCTCCGTCGAAGCCCCTTTGCAGCACATCGTTAAGAAGAAGCAAACATTCGGGGACTTTCGATTCGAGGAAATAATCGACAAGTTGGAAGTAGTATTCCTGGCTGAGTACATTTAGGTTCTTGCAGACATTGTCGTATGTGAGGTTGCCTGCGGAGAAACTGACCATTTGGTCGAAGATGGAGAGGGCGTCGCGCATTCCACCGTCGGCCTTTTCTGCAATCAAAGAGAGTGCTTCCGGTTCTGCTGTGTATCCTTCCTTCTGAGCGACATACATCAGGTGGTCGATGGTATTTTGAGTTGTCATTCGCTGGAAGTCATAGACTTGGCAGCGGCTCAAGATGGTTGGAAGTATCTTGTGTTTCTCGGTTGTTGCAAGGATGAAGATTACATACGAGGGCGGTTCTTCCAGTGTTTTGAGGAAGGCATTAAAGGCTGCTGCGGAGAGCATATGCACCTCGTCGATGATGAACACCTTGTAGCGTCCGGTCTGGGGCGGGATAAGCACTTGTTTGCATAGTTCTCGGATGTCGTCCACGGAGTTGTTACTGGCCGCGTCGAGTTCATGGATATTCATGGAGCGTTGTTGCTCGAACGACAGACAACTTTCGCATTTGCCGCAAGGTTCTCCTCCCTCTTGTGGGTTGATGCAGTTTATTGCTTTGGCAAATATACGGGCGCATGTGGTCTTGCCCACGCCACGAGGGCCGCAAAAGAGGTAGGCATGCGCCAGTTTGCCCGAGGTTATGGCATTCTTCAGTGTGGTTGTCAGCGAACGCTGACCTACAACGGAGTCGAAATTGAGGGGGCGATATTTAAGGGCCGAAACCATGTATTCTTCCATCTGTCAGTAACCTTTTAGTTATTTAGTATTTGCTATTTTTTGCAAAGTTACAAAATAAATCTCAATTCTTCTTTTTAATTTCTCAATTTCTTCTTAATTTTGCACAAAATAAACAGCAGGCACCTTATGAGCAAAATACATTCCGTTTGGCTTTTTATGCGTAGGCACAAATATCTGCTTACGGTTCTTATTATCGCACTCATTGTGGGCGTAGTGGACGAGGACAGTATACTGAACCGCCAGCCCCGCAGGGCGCGCATCGACATGCTGCGTCGGGAGATTGCCAACTACAAGCAGCAATACAACGAAGCCGACAAGAAGATCCGTGAATTGGAAAGCAATCCGAAGGCAGTAGAAAAGATTGCACGCGAGCGTTACCACATGAAGCGGCCCAACGAAGATGTGTTTGTCTTTGTGGGTGAAGCGGAAGAGATGGAATTCGAAGACTAAAGATTACCCATTGCGGCTGGATGAAAGAACTGAGTCCTCTTGAGAATTTGTGCTTCCGCACCGGGTTGGTGCTGATGCTTGTCGGTATTGCCGTGTTCGTTGCATTCCCCACGATTAGCATGTATGTCTATGGCGTCGGCACACTTATGTTTGCTCTCATGCGAGTAAAGGCGGAATATCTCGGCAACGACTTTGTCCTTGTCCGTCTGCGTCGCCAGCAACTTTTTGCCTGCTGCATGTTCGTTTTGACATTGGTCTTGATGAGTATGCAGTTGAACAACTGGGGGCCTTTCCGCCGAAGGGAATGGGTGGTTGCCCTTGCCATTGCCTGCATCCTGGAACTCTACACAAGTTTCCGCATTCCACACGAACTGGAGAAAGGCAAGTAAACCACCGTCTGCACAACTCACCAAAACCTTCAGGAAAAACTTCGTTAACCATTCCACGAAGAATGGTTAAGCATTATTGCAGAAAAGGTTAACCTATTTGACCATAATGGTTAACCTTTTCGGTAGACTAATTGTTGGGAACTCTAATTGGCTCAGTAAGAGCCTTGTCGCGAAACTGTTGCGGAGTGATGCGCACAGGCTCCTTCATAAACTCCGGACGGCTCCAACTACGCAGCAAATGGCGGAAGTACTCCGGATTCTTCTGCGGCACAAGGAATGGCTTATGCAAACGGCCATTGCCGTCGAAGTATGCGAAATAAGTTCGCGTATAATTACCATCGTCACGCCGACTCTCAAAAAGCACCCAGCGGTCGTTGCTCGAAAAAGACGGATAACTTTCCGGCAACGGACTGTTCAGAACACGTGTGTCGAGAAGTTGACGCGTCTGCATGTCGAGCACCTGCACCTCTGCCGATGTATGCCATACATGGAACAGCCCCCAAGGCCCTTCTGCAAAGACCACATAACGACCGTCTTGAGAGACACGCGGCTGCACAGCACTGCGATTCTTGCCGACAGCATCGTAAATAAGTTCCGGTTCTCCGAACGACATGGACTCTGCATCAAAGGAAAGACGATACAAATTGTATTGCAACGACTTGTAGTTCTCGAGCAATTCATTTGTGTCCTCATACTCACCCTTATACTCATAGTGTGCCGAACAATAGTAGAGCCATTTCCCATCCGGGCTCCAAGACGGGAAGAGTTCCAACTCGGCAGAATCGCGAAGAACGGTTTGAACACGATTCTTTTTTACGTCGTAAATGACAATATCACTGGCCGACTCCATGACCTCAACCTTCGAAATGTCACGCGTATGAAAGCTTTGCATCGTGTGGTCGGTGCTGAAAGCAATGATCGGCAAAGTAGGATGCCAGGCATTATATGCTGCAGCAGAAATCATTTCGTCTGTCTTGAGGTTGACAAAAACAAGTTCTCCGTCGCAGACAATCATAGTGCCCGGGTGCTGCAAACGCATGTGGAACATCATATTGTCTGTCTTGTAGTTCTGATACGAATGACAATTGATGCACTGCCCTTCAAGGCCCTCCGAAATCATCCGGTTGTTATAGATGACCGTTTCCTCGAAGTTCTCGACATTACGCTGACGGATTGACAGTTCATCGAAGCCCACAAATGTCGGTGGCAACACACGATAGGAAATATAAGGGTCTATCTCCTCCTGCGCCACATAAATGGAGAAAGGCTTATAAGCCAGCCATTCGCCCTCGTTTTTCGTATAAACAGTTACAGCAAGACTACAGCCCTTTGCCTCAGAAAGCATTAACTTCCACTCCTGCTCGTCAATCTGAACACCATTTCTCCTACCCCCATAAGTGTGCTCACTGCAAGGAGAAACAATATGGGCCACCACATCATCAACACTATCGACCAAGAAATTGAGCGGTGCTATATTGGGAGGAATCGTCACACCCTTATAGTCCGGCCATATGGTTGGTTCGCCATCCGACTGGGTATAGTTCTTCGGCAACGAGCCATGCCCTCCCCTTCCGGCAAAAAGGAAAAGTAGTATGCCGGCAAGCAGAAGCAACACCAATGCCAGAAAGATATGTTTTGCTTGAATTGTCATAAATAGATAGTTATTATCGTCTGCCATGCATCACATCGTTTCATAGAGGCTCCGACATTTTCACCTTTAATTGGTTTGAACAGCACGCAATGCGTAAAAATCCCACATATAAGTATCGCCAAACTCGGGGCGTAATGCTCTGCCTATTTGCTCCTCACTCATTCCCTGGCCTACATACTGCCTCAGGCGGTCGGAAAATGACCTATAGCGTGCCAATACACGTTCGTCGAACTTCACAAAGGAAAGATTAATGCCCGACATCTTCCTCTCGTAGACATCGAAAAGCATTGCCTCCTGAACATGAGTCGGGAAAGGTTTGTCCCGATTTATCTCGTAATAACGCTGAACCTGCGACCAAAAACAACGTTGATCACGCATTATCATGGCACACCCCAATGCTACCTGCTGAGCCTCAGGGTCTGTCGTGAGAGTGTACATCCACTTCTTATTGATTGTCAATTCAACATAGTTGTCGTCTGTCCCCACAAGTTCTGTCCCCTCCTTGTAAAGTTTAAGTGGCATACGGAAACATGCACTTTCCTGCAAAGGCTTTACGCCATCGACATATGGCCTCATCTCTTCTACCCACTTGCGCTGGAAGAAAGTCTTACTCAACAAACGCAAATACTTGAGAGCGTTATCCTTCTCTCCATTCAAGATGGCACATTGTGTCAACATACGCATTGTGTAGTAGGAATACCCATAATGCATACAACGCTCCATAGCACGACGAATAGCAAAAACAGACTCGCCGTAATTGAAGTAGATAAGATCTGAAGCCTGGTCCTTAATGCGTACCAGAACAGAATCGTTTATTGGCAAAGGAGGAATACTCTGATTATTGTAAGTATATCGTGCAGAACAAAACTCACCTCTATTAATAAGAGCAATGTCGCGCAGCATAATCATCTCGCGAGTAACCGGCCCCTTTACCCTTGCAGCCTCTCGCAAAACATCGTCCCAACGACATTCCTCCACACCACGTTGCATACGCATTTCAGCATGAAAGTTATAGTCGTCAACATCACAAGCATACGAAAAACAGTACATCGACACAGCCGCTACAATCATCACGCCCTGGTTAATCAGCAATCTTCCTGATTTCAATCGGCCAATAAGCGGGAATAGCAACGCAAATAAGAAAAGAACATAAAATGGAATCTCCAGCAAGAAATCACGTATTCCATCTATCTCAAAAACCGGAAAGCCATAAAACCACGGTTGATCCGAACGCATCAGCGTAGAACCTGTAGTCTCACAAAAAGGAACAAGCAAAAGAGAAAGAAAAAGAACAATTAAATTGACAAGCAATAATCTAACACTCGCTAATGACTGACGAATGGCAATAATTGATGCTGCAAGCAATGCATAAATACCAAACGGATAATAAAACAATGCTGCTATCAACGGGATCCATGCAATCGACAGCCACTGCTTTGTCTTTTTACCAACAGGAAAACACTCGTAAAAAGGAGCAGAAAGCAAAACCGAAAAGAAAAAGCCTAACGAATGATAAAAGACATAATCAACATTCGTTAGCATATATACCCAATAACCCAGTTGTATAATACTACACAACAATGCTGCCAAAGGCACAAAAAGAAGGAAACTCCATTCATCTGCAATGCGATACAACCACTTCGACAACCAAAAGGTAAGAAGCCAAAGCCCTATAAGCATCGCACAACCAAGCGCAGGATAATAAAAAAACTGCGTCAAATATGAACCAAGCCAAGCAAGTAAACCTCCCGGAACTGCAATGCAATCTTGCCAAAAGAGCATGGTGCTGTTCCATCGGCCCCTGTCTTGCAAGAAATACATCAAGTCTGCATTCTTTACATAGAGGTAGAACCATGCCAGGAGAGCAAAGCCTGCGCAATACAGATATTTCAGGAACTTGCTTACATTAATGTTCATATATTCAAAGGCTGCAAACGATGGAGAAGGACAAGATCTGTATTCCTCCTCCATCGTTGTATACAAAGCAAATGAAATTGTTTGCCCTTTTGCTAACGGTTCTTAATGTAGTTAACAATCCAAGCACCTACTTCTTTTGTGCCATACTTCTCGCCACCCTCTACTTGTATCTCAGGAGTGCGGACATTCTGGTCAAGTGATGCATTGACTGCTTCGCGAATGATTGCGCCTTCCTTCTCTAAACCAAAGTACTCGAAAAGCATTGCAACAGACAATATCTGCGCTAAAGGATTGGCGATATTAAGGCCTTTACCTTGAGGCCAACTGCCGTGGATTGGTTCGAAGACGGGTGTCGAGGTTCCGGTAGAGGCGCTGGGAAGCAAACCCATAGAGCCGGTGATGCATGAACCCTCGTCGGTCAGGATGTCGCCGAACGTGTTTTCTGTAACCATCACGTCGAAGAAACGTGGATCCTGAATCATGCGCATGGCGGCATTATCCACATACATAAAGTCTGTTTCCACATCGGGATACTCGCCCATAATCTCTTGTGCAACCTTTCTCCAAAGGCGGCTGGAGGCAAGGACATTGGCTTTGTCGACTACTGTCAAGTGCTTTCTGCGCTGACGGGCATACTGATAACCTACGCGAAGGATGCGTTCCACTTCGGGACGGCTGTAGTAGTTTGTGTCGAGAGCATCTTCTATGCCTTCTGCATTGACTGTCGGTTCCTGCTTCTTGCCGAAGTACATGCCGCCGGTCAGTTCGCGGATGCAAACGAAATCGGCACCGCGAACGAGTTCGTCTTTCAGTGGAGATTTGTGTACGAGGCAATCGAATGTTTCGACAGGGCGAATGTTTGCATACAGACCAAGTTTCTTACGCATAGCCAACAGACCTTGCTCGGGACGAACCTTTGCAGTGGGGTCATTGTCGAACTTAGGGTCGCCAACACTGGCAAAGAGTACTGCGTCTGCCTCTTTGCATGCCTGATATGTTTCCTCAGGGAAGGGATCGCCCACCTCATCAATGGCATGAGCACCGCAAAGAGCCTCTTTGTAACTTACTTCATGACCGTACTTTTCGGCCACTGCGCTGAGTACTGCTACGCCTTGTTCCATTATCTCCGGGCCAATACCGTCGCCCGCCAATACTGCAATCTTGAGTTTCATCTTATTACCTATTATTTTGTCTTTTATTGTTTTACCTTTTATTTTTGCGAGACAAATGTACGATTATTTTTTTGATATTGCGATGTTTGTGGCAAAAAAACTGGCTGATTGTTGCATTTGCATTGCCCGATGTGCCTGGGGACAAAGACCTTTTTCTGTTATGACTACAGGATATCGAACATGTGCCAAGCAAATTTTCCCCAGATGCTTAAGGCCATGATGACGGGAACCAAGATGCATATTACAATAACAACAAGTATTCCTTTCAGGCAGCCATTGTTTTCTTTCTCTACGATGATGGGCTGTGAGTCGTCGACAACTTGCTGAGCCAGATTGTCGGGGTTGACGTCTTTTCCTTGCTGACGCAAGCGTTCTTCCGAAGTTACTGCAGCGGGTGTAATGAGCCACATCACAATATAGACAATGGGGATTGGGAAAACGGGTACGACGAGTGTGAGAGCAATAGCACCAAGTCGCCATATTACGGGCTCGCCGGCATTGAAATAAGTGGCGAGTCCAGAGCAGATGCCGCCCAGCACCTTGTCGTCGGCACGACGATAGAAGCGACGTTTGGCCATGTAACTTTTGCCTCGGTCGTATGTGTCGTGTGCAAACCTGCCGGTATCATCGCAGAATTGTCCGAAACTTTCCTTGAAACTTTTGGGTTCTTTGGCAGCCGATGTGTCGTCGTCGGCTATTTCTTCGGGGTTACCTATAGTTTTAATTATGTCTTTTACGACTTCTATGTCGATGGCTGTCATGCCTGCTTCGCGACGTTTCCACAGGAGTTCTGCCACACGATGCTCTATGTCGTCGGCAATTTCCGCTCCGCCTTCCTGGCGACTGAAATAGCGTTGCATGCTCTGCAGGTAACTGTCGAGGAGGTTATACGCATCTTCGTCTATATTGTATAGAACGCCGAAGAGATTGATGCTGATGTTCTTTTTCATTGTGATATGATTGTTATGGTTATGTAATTATTGTTTCAACAGATTGACTGTTCGCTGTATTTCCTCCCAACCGGCATTGAGTTGGGCAAGAGCCTGCTGCCCTTCGTCGGTAAGGAGATAGTATTTGCGTGGTGGCCCCTGTGTGCTTTCGCGCCACTCGTATGCGAGCAGTCCGTCGCGCTTGAGGCGTGAAAGCAGAGGATAGAGTGTGCCTTCCATCACAATCATCTCGGCTTCGCGCAGACGTTGGATGATGTCGTTGGTATAACAGGCCTGATGGCGCAAGAGCAGCATAATGCAGTATTCGAGCATCCCCTTGCGCATCTGCGATTTTGTATTGTCTGTATTCATCGTGTACCTAAAATGATTGTCACCGATGCAAAGTTATATGTTTTTTGAATACCTTGTATCGCAAGGTACTGTTATTTAACAATCTTTAACGATTTAACATGGATTGTTGCATAGTTTTGAGCGGTGATATTGTAATGGTTTTTCTCGTTTTTGAGTGACTAACCTCAAAATTTTTGACGATTTTGCACGCAAGGCGACTAATCAGGCTATTTTTACAAAAATCAGGAACTGCTTTGTTTTTAGAGACTTAGAACATCTCGCAAACTGCCTTCACAGCATAAATCGGGCAAAAAGGTATATTTTATAGTGATTTTCGCAATGTTTTGGCATTGAAAAAGGTATGGCCATCGCACAAACTTAATATGCCTATTCGAGCAACGACCCACGTTAAGTCGGGCGACTTAACGTGGGTCGTTGGGGAACTACCTGCTGCAAGTTGCCGACATCGGTGTTCCGTACGGTAAGACTTCCCAATATCTTGTCAGATTTTTTCTCTTGAAACTATCTTAATATCTTCTTCCCCCTGTGGATATAAACGCCGTGTTTCACGTCGGTTTTTTCAACCTTACGACCATCAAGGCCATAGATTTCATCGGAGAACTCTCGGTCGTGAGGCGATTTGGGAGAGGCGATGCCATCAGCATCTTCTGCCTCCTCAATAGTGAAATACGCCCGACGTTCGGCAGAAGGAAGGTAACAACTGAACGGAGGCAATTCCACATTTCCTGTCACACGGTAGAGATGAGCGCCTGTACTCCTGAAATAAAAACCCTCGCCCGCAGTCAAAGTCTTCCCGGGATATACGCCCGAAAGCAGATTCTGCGGCCATTGTGCAGTCAGATACTCAGCCTTTACCTCATTCTTCTTCATAGCCTTGAGCGTAATGGTTGACTTGGGAGTACCCTTTACAAAGACCGGTGTCCCGTAAGGCACATAGTCGCCCGCCCTCGCTATTGCATTCAGCACGACAGACTGCGAAGTGGTTTCCGAAACAATGTAAGCAGAGTAGCCCTCTGGCACCTGCCACACATAAGGCAGACAAACGGCAGCATAACCATTGGAGCCAAGCGTGTAACTCATCTCCTGCTTGCCGATGATACCCACAAGTTCGCCCACCTGACTTGCATTGAGTGCCCTGACATACAAACGTACCATTGCAACATCGCCCATATAAGGATAGGAGCCAGTCTGCATGGCAGTCTCATAATTGCCTTTTGCATCACCTCCTATAGCAAACCACGAAGAAGGAGCCCATTCGTAAACAGGACATTCCTTGAAAGTAAGCCAACGCGTATCGGCAAGTTCTCCGTTGACATATAGTTGCGACGTATAATTCATGCGGTCGAAAACAATGACGTAATGCGTATAGTCCGCTGTCAAACAACCGTCTTCCAACCACGACCACTGCGTTTTAGTAAAAGTGCCGTCGGCCTTGTTGCCCTGCGTAGTAGTCGTATAGCCGATGTTGCCCTTGGCACTCATTTGCAGTCCTGTTCCGTAACCGTTAGGAAAAGAAAGCGGCCGAATACTGGCAGTAGGCTTGGCACTACTGCTTCGACAAAAGACTTCTACACTATAGGCATCGGAAAGTTGACTCATAATCAACGGAGAATCACCTACATTGTACTTGAACAAGTGTGTCCTGACCTTATTGAACTGTGCCTCGTAGAGGTTATAATCAGCATTATAATTCATCGGCACCTCACCCACCATCTGAACAGGCCTATGCTGAAATCCCGATGCACGATTGATGGCCCCGTCAGATATAAACTCGCAATCCAGGAAAAGTTCTGTGCCACATACCGATTGCGGCTCGGTGAAAGCCTTCACCTCATCGTTGTAAAGTTTAAGAGCGGCTCGCTGCGAGAGCGCACCATCATATATTCTTGCAAACACAAAACTGCAGGCAGACGAATTCTCCGCACTACCTGCAACAGAACCCGAAGTGGCATCTCCACCCAAACAAATCCACATATTCCTACGCCCCTTTATCGTTCCACATAAAGGGAACGGCATATCCGTTCCGGCACGTGTGCCTGTACAAACAAGTTTGCCATTCAAATAATACCGCATAATATGGCTCAATCTGTCCATTGTCACAACAAGATGGTAAAACTTGCCGGCCACAAGGATGGAGTCACCCATAATACTCTTCATCGTACTCTTTACTCCACTCTCATGACAGTAAGAGAAAGTGCTCGCAAGGGCAGAGTTGTAGAAAGCCCAACCGCCGTTCCCCTCTTCGTTTCCAAGAATGCAAGTTCTGCCAATGTTGCCGGATGCGTCTGCCATAGCATCGAGGCGCACAAGCATCTCCCATGTCACATTACTGTTGAAAGCGTTGGCAAGTGACGTTTCTTCGTCATATGTTGCATAGAAAAAGTCTGATGATTTTGCCTTCGTGCAGCCAAGATAAACATTATTGGCTTCATCATAAAGCGTAGTTGCTGTGCCGCGTTTGCCAACCTTGGCATCATATGTACCATTGTTTACAATACCTTCTTCCGTAAAACTCAAATCGAGCAGCCGCTCAGCCTCATCGACTTCGTCAGAACGCTTCAAACCACGCGTGATGATTCGCTGTGATATCAGCGTATCATAGATGTGGTCGGCAAGTTGAGTACTACCAAATGTTGTGGGATGAAGTTTGTCGAGGGTCGTAGCACTCCAGTTATTTCTCCACGGAACTGTTGTGCAATCGACGTAATATTGTCCGAACTGTTTGGCAATATATCTGATGCTGGCATTGGCATCAGCCTGCGACCACCCCTGGGAATTCTTGTCGTTTACGCCATTTCCTCTGGGGAAAATGCTAAGACATACAATACGAGATTGAGGATACCATGTGGTGAGTTTGTACAAAAGCCGCTGGTAAGCACCTCGAAAAGAAAGGGAATCCGTAAAGTTTTCCGTTCTGTATGAGCCTAAAGGCACTTGCGCAGCATACCAGTCATTAGTTCCTCCCGCAATGAAGATAAAGTCGGGGTCGCCTGCTCTGCCCAAGGCTTTTACACGATGATTACTGAGAAATGGTGAATTGCTGTTGAGTGCATCGGCTGCCACACGGCTGCCACTCCATGAAGCATTTGCAAGAAAAGTGAGACCAGAGAGGCGGCTCAGTTGCATCCACCAGGTGTCTCCCACCTGAATTCCATAACTTTTCTCACGGGCTTGACTATAATAAACAGAATAACCCGAAGGGATGTAATCGTAATATGTAGAAATGGAATTGCCCAGCACTGCGAATGTCAGGCTATCGGGATGGGCCATTGACTTTGTAAACGCTGACAAAAACAAGAGAAATATAAGTTTCTTCACGGGTTAAAATTGTATTTGATTTTGCTTACAAAGGTACAAAATATTCATATTCTATCATAAAATTCCATTAAAGTTTTATGTTTTTGGGGGAAAAGGCTCAACATTTAGATGAGTTCCTTTGCTTTTTTTGTAACTTTGTGGCACGAAGTTTTACATTAAACATAAACCAAAACAGATATGACAAAAAGATTTTTTTCCACTTTGAGCATCCTGCTGATTGCTCTTGTCGGCTTAGCCGAAGGTAAAGCCAAGTATGTTTTTTATTTCATCGGCGACGGCATGGGCGTGAATCAAGTTAATGCTGCCGAGACGTATCTTGGTGCGCTCGAAGGAAGAATTGGCATAAAGGAGTTATGCTTTGCCAGTTTTCCCAATGTTGGGCTCGTCAATACGCAGAGTGCCACCAATGGTGTAACCGACTCTGCTGCCGGAGGTACGGCTCTTTCTACCGGCAACAAGACGAAAAACGGTGCATTGGGCGTCCTTAAGGACCTGACTACCCCTGTAACAAGCATTGCGGAATGGGCACAGGAGGCAGATGCTGCTGTTGGCATCACGACGAGTGTCAGCATCGACCATGCTACTCCTGCATCGTTCTATGCACACGTCGGCAGCCGCAACGAAAGTTATAAAATTGGCGAGCAACTGACGAAGACCGATGTGGACTTCTACGGCGCATCCGATTTTGTCAGTCCTAACAACCCCAACGGAGGTTCCGACCTCTACGAGCAGGCAAAGTCTAACGGTTTCACCATTGCACGTGGTTATAAGGACTACCAAAAGAAGTCGAAGAAGGCCGACAAGATGATTCTCTTCCAGCCAGAGGAGGCCAGCAAGGTGGACCGTGGTTCGATTCCTTATGCTCTTGACCGCACGAAAGATGACCTTTCTCTGCAAGACATCACACGTGCTGCCATCAACTTCCTCATGAAGAAACAAGGCGACAAGGACGGCTTCTTCCTCATGGTGGAAGGCGGTAAGATTGACTGGGCCTGCCATGCAAACGATCCTGTTTTTGTTTCGGAAGTTATCGACTTGGACAATGCCGTGAAGGTTGCTTACGAATTCTATCAGCAACATCCCGACGAGACTCTCATTGTCGTTACTGCCGACCATGAGACGGGCGGCCTTGTCCTCGGCCGTGGCCCCTACGAGTTGAACCTCAAGACAATCTCACACCAACGCATGAGTATGGTCAAGTTGGAACGTGAACTGAAAGCGATGAAGGACACAAATGGCGACAAGTTCACGTGGGAAGAGGCGAAGAAGTTCCTTACAGAAAACTTTGGTTTCTGGGAAAGCGTCAAGGTCAGCAGCGACCAGACTGCACGTCTGGAGCGCTCTTGGAACGAATTCAAAGAAGGCAAAAGTGGTGCCGACCGTTTGTGCAACACCGTGAAGCACATCATATCCGAATGTGCTCTGATTGGCTGGCAAAGTGGCGGCCACAGCAACGGATACGTTCCTGCCTTTGCCATCGGTGCTGGAGCAGAACAGTTCCACGGTCGCTTCGACAACACGGAAATCTGCAAAAAGATAGCCAACGCTGCCGGTTGGGAAACAAAATAACATTAGAAAATCATTTGCCCCGCAAACCGAGGGGACACCCTCCCCTGCATAGTTGAAAAACATCTACTGTTAAGTTTGCCAATTAGGCGTGCCTTTCCGACCGACTTAACGTGCCTTTCCGAACAATTTAACAGTAGATGTTTTTCACAACGGCAATAGTAAAGCAACAACATACAACCAAAAGTAAAAACACATGAAAAGCAAGAAACTACTCCTATCACTGCTACTCATCGTCCCTCTCCACATTTTTGCAGAAGGTGGCAAGAGCCAAGTTCCACTGGCAGACCCCTATATTCTGCTCGATGGCGACACCTATTACGCCTATGGCACTAACGACGCAAACGGCATCCGCTGTTATACAAGCGACGACCTGCGCGTGTGGAAATACGAAGGACTTGCCCTCAACAAAACCAATACCACAGAAACACAATGGTTCTGGGCTCCCGAAGTCTATCACTTCGGCGACAAGTACATCATGTACTACTCGGCCAACGAACACCTCTATGCTGCCACCGCAACATCACCCAAAGGCCCATTCAAACAAGTAGGCTCCTTCCAAATGGAAAATCTCATAGGCGACGAAAAGTGCATCGACTCACATGTCTTCATCGACGAAGACAGCACCGCCTACATCTTCTTCGTCCGCTTCACCGACGGCAACTGCATCTGGCAGGCAAAACTCAGCGACGACTTCATCACACCCGTGAAAGGGACACTGCGTAAATGCTTTGCCGCATCACAGAGTTGGGAATTGAAAATGGGACGCATCAACGAAGGTCCGAACATCATAAAGAAAGGACGACGCTACTACCTCACATACTCCGGCAATTCCTACGAAAGCCAAGACTACGCCGTTGGCTATGCATACACCACCAACATCGCCACCGGAACCTGGATAAAATACACCAACAATCCCATCCTGCGCCGCTGGGACGACCTCGTAGGCACAGGACACCATTCGCTCTTCTACGACAAAGAAGGCACCCTGCGCATAGTCTTCCACACACACAACAGCACCGAAAGCATTCACTCAAGACTCATGTATATCGGAACCATGCAGTTCCGAAACAATAACCTTGTAATGCTGAACGACCCCGTCATACGCCCAACACTTTCAACAACCGCTCCATACAACCCGGAACTTATCACGAAAACCTGGGGTTTTAAGAATGGCGGAGCGGTCACCGTAGATCTGAATAATGATGGTTACCAAGACATCGTGACCGGTGGTTCAACCAACGTTCAGGACTCCGCCACAGGCGAAACAACCCAAAAGAACATCTCATATCTTGCCCTCTTCAGTCCTACCACACACAAATGGACAAAAACCTCGAAGACACCTCCCTTCTACGAATTGACAGAATCACCCTCTCTCGTCCCATGCGACATAAATAACGACGGATGGATGGACATCATTGCCTTCGACCAGTCGAACATCGAAACCGATGACATCACCGAAGGAATCTTCTTAGGCAACGGCAACGGCACATTCACCATTGCAGACCTCACCATACTCGATTCAGATGGAACTCCCGCCACCAACTTCAATATTAAAGCAGCATGCAATGCAGAAATCATAGATGTTGACAACGATGGCAGGCTCGACATCATCCTTGCCGGACACCAGGGAGAAGAAAACTACAACATAATCCTGCGCAACGAATCGGACAATGCAACCTCACTCACCTTTAACATAGAACCATACGATACTGAATATCTGCTTCGCGAAGCAATCATTCAGCCAGCAGACTTCAACAACGATGGCCTGCAAGACTTCGCAATCTCTGCTGTCGTAGATGGAAAAGAAGATCAAGTACGCTTCACCGATGTCTTTATGAACGACCCCAACCAATGCGGGCATTTCATCCGCCTTGGCCTTGGCGAAAAAGGAGCCGACATCAAACGCAAATCCAACGGAACATTACAGGTTGCAGACTTCAACAACGACGGCTGGCTCGACATTCTACTTGCAGGACAAGGAGAAGCCTCATCCGGAGAAAGCACTACTCGCCAGCGTATTTATGCAAACAAGAAAACAGAAATCCCCAGTTTCAGCACCATCAGTAGCGAACTTCAAACAGACATCTACACCATTTCTTCCTCTGCCAACAATTCCGTAGGCGTCATCGATTGGAACGGCGACGGATACTACGACGTGATGCTCGGAGGCACAAAATCAAACGTCTATTGCGGTATGCTATACCTCAACGATGGTAACGGACGACTTAAACGCAACATAACCATTCCCGGAGCATTAGGAGCCAGCATCATCTTCCCCGACTATAACGGCGACGGACGCAAAGACTTCCTGCTCATCGGTGAGACAAAAGATAAGAACTATCTCAACGCAGAACAATACGGAGACAATGCCATCTTATGTTATAATCTCCTTCCACCAACCTCAAGACCAGAAGCCCCACTCTCTCCTAATTTCAGCCAAAAGGATGGCGTTGTAACACTAAGTTGGGAAATGCCCGCATCGGCCAAACAAGGATTTACCTACGATGTATATATTAAAGACGAAACAAACAACTTGCTTTGCAGTACACCTTCCTTCATTGGTGACACGAAAGACGGTATTAGAAAAGTAAACCGCCCTGGTCGCATCGGGCCAAGAACAGAATGGGCATTCCGCCCAACAAAGCCTGGAACATACACTTGGGGAGTACAGACAATCGATGCAACCTACACTGGTTCTGCCTTTACCACCGGACCTCAATTCACAATTACAGCAGAGGATATAGCAAACGGCATTACCTCAATAAGAGATAATGCCGCAGAAAAAATCATTTATAACCTCGCCGGCCAACGCCTTTCGAAAGCACAAAGAGGCATCAATATCGTTAACGGACAAAAGATAATCTACTAACCCCTTCTACTTCACTGGAGCAGAAGGTGGTGTTGCACTTTCGGTGCTACCCCAAACCTTGTTGGGCTGACTGCCCATCTCAAGCACGAGGGTGGCGCCATTCTTTATGTCATCGTGGCTGAACCATGGTTTGTCCCATGTCTTTCCATTGAGTGTTGCGCTCTGGATATACTTGTTTTCACGGCTGCTTCCTTTGGCAATAATGCGCAACTCCTTGCCTGTTGGCAGTTTTACACGAATGTCTGTAAACAGAGGAGAGCCGATATTATATGCAGGGAAGCCTGGTGTAACAGGATAGAAGCCAAGAGAAGAGAAGACGACAAACGAGGTCATTCCGCCTCCATCCTCATCTCCGGGCATTCCCATCACATCGTTGCGGAACCACGCATCAAGGCACTGACGGATGCGTTTCTGTGTCTTCCAAGGTGCTCCGGTATAGTTATATATATAAGGTATATGGAGCGAAGGTTCATTTGCCATGGAGAACTGACCCATGTTACCCGTTTGGTCGGGGAACTCTCCATAGAACTGCCACTTGCTTTTGCCTAAAGGCTCGGCAAAGGTTCTATCGAGTTCACGCACCATTGCCTCTTTTCCGCCCATCAGTTTGGCAAGGTCAGCGAGGTTGTGCTGCACGTCCCAACGATAAGTCCACCCGTTGTTCTCGCCATAAGCGGCACGTGCTCCGATGCCTCCACTGAAGCGGTAGTCGAAGTCGGGCAGGAAGTTTCCCTGCTCGTCTTTAGGATGGAAGAAGAGCGTCTCTGCGTTCCAGACGTTACGATAATTGTAGCTGAGCTTGAGATACTTCGCCGCGTCGGACTTTTTGCCGAGGTATTCTGCTATTCGCGACAGGCACCATTCGTCGTAGGCTGTGCCTAAGGTGACTGCGATGGGCTGCCGTTGTTCGAAGCCATTCACGTTGGGGACGTCCTCCTTTTGTCCCACGCCAAGAGCCGGGAAGTATCCGTGTTCCTTGTAGAACTGGTCGAGACGTCCTGCGGGGGCGCCACTCCAAGGCACAAGGGTCTTTTCTTCTATGCCGCGACGACAATATTCGAAGCCTCTTTCTGCATCCACGTCAAGGCCTTTCCACAGAGCATCGGCCACCATTGCTACACCGTGATTGCTGTTCATGCGTCGTGAATCACCTGTCATTTCGGGGAAAGTCGGCATCCATTTCGTGCCCATTTGCTCTGCCATACGCAGATAACTCTCGATGATGTGTTCTTCCTTCTCGGGTTGGATGAGTGCGCGAAGGGGATGTGCGGCACGATAGGTGTCCCAGATCCAGTCGTCGGAATAGAAGGGTTTGCCTTCGTCGTCGTGCACCTTGCCATCGAATGCTGAGAAATAGCGTCCGTCTTCGCTCAGGCAAACAGGTCGTTCGAAGGTCCTATAATAAGAGGTGTACAAGACTGCCTTTTGGTCTTCCGTTCCGCCTTTAACGAGGATTGTACTTAGTGTTTCGTTCCACTCATTGCGTCCGTCCTTAATGACCTTGGCAATATCGAAAACATCGGCCTGTTCCCTGCGAAGGTTTTTCTGGGCCTGTTCCTGGCTGATGAGAGAAACGCCGTAGCGGAAGCAAACCTTCTTGGTGCCTGCGGGGAAACGAAGGGCTGCGCAAGCACGGGGTTCTTCGGTAATCTTCTTGTCGGAAATCTTGCCGTCGTAAAGCAGACCTACCTTTTCCGGTTCAACATCAAACTCGCCCGACAGATAGATATTCATGTTCCTGCTCAGTCGTTGACTGCCGGATGCCGACCTGCCATCAACCTGCATTTTGCCGTTTTGGGTGTAGAAAAGTACGGTTGCTGGCTTTGCAGGGTCGCGGAAAGTGAGTTCGTAGATGGCACTCTGATGACAGACTGCAAGATGAACATCGATGGTGTTATCGACAATCTGCACTTGATAATCATAGGGAGTGACCTTTTCGTTGTCCCATGTAGTGGTGATAATGGGAGTCAATTCCTCGCCTTGGGTTACGCTTAGGCGGAAGGCGCTACGTTCGCGATGGTTGGTAACAACGATTGGCAGACCGTCGATATATTCTGTTGTATAATCGTTTCGAGACGGATAGATACGCATCAGACTGTTCGGCAACTGAATGGTTGGGAAACACGGAACAAGCAAATGACTGATACTACCGATGTACGGATTGACATAATCCACAGGTTCTGTCTCTGCAAAAGCAGTAAGAGGAGCCATCAAAAAGGCAATGGCCAGGCTTTTAAGGTTAATTCTCATTGTTAATTTTAGTTTATACAGGTGCAAAGTTAAGAATTTATATCGAAAAAACTGTATTGGGCGGTGGATAATTCAAAAGTTTTGCTAATTTTGCACTACCAAATTAAATTAATACATATCTACATGAAAAATCTTTTATCTATCGTATTTGTTCTTGCATGCGGCAGTGCTTTTGCACAACCTGCCATCAAGACAACCTTCGTGAGCGGTACGGGGCGCAGTGGCAGCGAAGGTGCTGCTATGGCTTGCGACGGCCAAATCAATACAAAATGGTGCATCGACTCCCCTCGCATGATGCCTTACACGATTGTTCTTGATGCCGGTCAGCAGACGAGCATTGCCGAGTATGGCCTCATGACGGGCGACGACACCAGTTCCTATCCCAGCCGTAATCCAGTGACATGGCGAGTGAGTGGTTCGAACGACAAGGAGACCTGGACCACCATCGACGAGCAGAAAAACAACCGCACCCTGCCGGCAGAAGACCAGCAAGAGTACAGGTTCAAGCCTAAATCACCTGATGCCAAGAGCAAGTTCCGTTACTTCCGCTTTGAATTCATCAAGGTGGCCGACGGAACACGTCTTCAACTCAGCGAAATCTGCTTGTACAATACCGTTCAAACGCCTGTGAAAACAACCTTTGTCAGCGGTTCCGGCCAAGGCAAAAAAGAAGGCGCAGACATGGTGGCAGACGGCTATTTATTCTCGAAGTGGTGTATCGACGAGCCCCGCCAGATGCCCTACAATGTTGTACTCGACGCAGGCCAGCCAACTCCCGTCAACGAGTATCGTTTCTACACAGGCGACGACACGCACACATACCCCAGCCGTAACCCCATCACATGGCGCATGAGCGGCTCTAACGACAAACAGAACTGGACTGTTCTCGACGAGCAGGAAAGCACTCGCAGGCTTCGTGACGAAAACGAACAAGAGTATCGTTTCAAGCCAAAGAGCACCGGTTCTTTCCGCTACTATCGTTTCGAGTTCATTAAGATGACTGCCGGCACTCGCCTGCAACTCAGCGAAATCAAACTCTTCAAATAAGAGAAACCACTCCTTTCGGCAAGCCCCTCGCCGGAACTTGGCGAGGGGCTTTCTTTGTTTGGTCATGACGCAACGATTGAATGGTCATGATGCAACAATCGTTTGGTCATTGACCAAACGATGAACTTCACTGAAATACTTCCCCGATTTCACTGATGTCGTCGGGGATACGAACGATTTTGTTGCACTAAATAAACACAATACGATAATGGCAATCAAATTTTCAATAGCGAAACGAGGCTTGCTGCCTCATGAGGACGCACAGCAAAACGGCAGCAGCACGACCGACCTCAGGAAGTTGCGTCCGCAAGCAGAATGCCCGAAAACCACAGACATAGTGGAGCATCAGAGCGGAGATTTGCGTATGCCGTCCATAATACCAAAAGGCGAATTGCTGGCTGCCCTGGACATGGTTGAGCGCGTAATGCTGCACGAACTTGAGCAAGGCAACGCCGTGTCGCTGCCCGGCATCGGCACATTCCGCCTTGCTCTGAAAGGAGAAATCGAGGTTAAGGACGGCTACTACCACGGAAAAAATGTTCACGTCGACGGACTGATGTTCCGGCCCGACCGCAATCTCCTGAAAAAGATACAAGGCTTCGAAGTCAACCAGGTGCCGGTTGGGCATGACTTACAACCGGAGGAAAGCGTCATAGAGGCACGCCTTGACAATCTGTTTGCCAGCAAAGAAACGATCACACACAAAGACGTTGCCTTTGCCTTCGAACAGACACTGACACACTATCGCATTGTGAGGCTCCTCGGTCGTCTCGTCGAAGAAGGACGCCTCGTTCGCGAAGGCAAGGGCGCACAAACACGCTACCGGCTGCCTAAATAAGCAAGAATAGGGATTTCCCCCGCAGTTATACGAATTTTCCCCACTGACAAACAGTAAACATCTCGTAACTTTGCAGCAGACAAACACTAAAACATAGAATTATGAGACACGCAATGTTACACAGAGAAGGCAAAATCAAGGGCCGTCATTTCCTTGCAGCAATCATCTTCATGATGTCTGCATTTGCATTCACATCTTGTGTCGATATGGAAGATACCAGCCAATCAATGGTTCTCTCGGGTGAATGGAGAGGAGATTTTGGCATGTATTACACCTATGTCGACGGCAGGGGCAGGCACTACACCTTCGACTCCTACGACACACGCCTCACGTTCATTCCTGCCTATGCCCATGCCCTACACGGCAGAGGAACGCAGGTTGACTACTACGAATACGGCCCATACGAGTATCAATACTACAAGTTCAGCTGGTCCGTAAACAACGGAAACATCTATCTTACCTACGATTACGACCACGAACTCGATACGCGCATCAGCAACTATCGCATGACCAACGACTTTTTCTCCGGCACGTTTGCATCCTCCGGCACATCGTTCCGCCTGTGTAAAATTGCCGATTATTACAACTGGACACCGTATGTCAACATCTACGGCTATGATTCAAGAGACTATTGGTACGACAACTACCCGCATTACGCTCCCTATAGCCGCAGCAACGGCGAAGAATCACAGGACAGCACAAGCGCCACGGGCTACGTGCTCTCTCGCGGCCGCAAGTAGGAGAACACTTTCTGCAGCCCGTGCCTACCAGCAACTCTCGACGGCATCGAGCCGAATGTCGGTAACATTAATGTCCGAGCCCCAGAATTCAAAGCCTTTGGGTATTGTATTCTGGGCTGCTCCTATTGCCCTCCTGCGCTCCATGGAATAACTGTACAAACCGTCGTCTATGAAAACCTCTATCGAGGTGCGGTCGATATAAATATCCATCGTAAGCGAAAGGCTTGTAGGGTCTTGAGGAGAATAGAACTGCCCATTCAAAGTGTTCCTGTTGAGGTCGTAGTCAACAAGTGTCTGGCCATCGAACTTCAGGCCTGCACTTGTGGCATAAGTGAGGTTTAGTGTTGCACGAAGATGCAAGCAGTTAGCCCCCTCCCCGCTCCCCCTTTGGGGGAGTGCCTTGTTCAGAGCGACATTGGCCTCCTGGCTGCTCAAGGCGTCCTTGCTGGAACACAATGGGCTTAACAACGAAGCGACCTCTGCAATAGGCTTGCTCACAAGGCGAACACCATCTTTCGTAGAGCGCAATGTCAACTCCGTCGGCAGCAACATCTGCCCTCTGAATGGCATACCACGATGGTCGATGTTGGCCCACCCAATCTGTATTCTTCGCCCATCTGGCACATTATTGAACGTCTGAGCGGCATATATGGCACCCGACGAGAAACGGTGTTTCCCACTTTCCGGCGTAAAGACCTTCCCGTCGAAACGGCCTATCATATACGTATTGCTTGCGCCATACATCACCCATCGGACATCCTTCGTGTTGCCATCTACGGGCAAAGGGAACAAGTCGGGACATTCCCAGAAACCATTAACATGGCTCCGATAGGTCCAGTCCTTCAGATTGTCGGACGTGTAGATGCTGTGTCCGTTTCGTTCATTCAAGACGAGAACCCAATGACCTCCTGGTTCATACCAAAAAACACGTGGGTCTCTCGTGTCACGTGACTGCCACCTGTCGTGCGAATCAATAACCGGATTACCTTCATACTTGTGCAGTGTCATACCGCCATCGAGGCTGTAAGCAATGCATTGCACCTCCTTCTCGCTTCGATCGGCAGTATAGGCATAGACAAGAGGCGGGTTCTTCTTCGTGCCGAAGCCCGAAGTGTTGTCCTTATCAAAAACGGCCGAACCACTGAACATCGTGCCGAGAGTGTCGGGGAAAAGCACTGGAGGCTGCTCCGTCCAGTGCAAAAGATCCGGACTTGTGGCATGACCCCATGTCATATTCCCCCATTCTCGCTCGAAGGGATTATGCTGATAATAAAGATGATACTGTCCGTTGTGCCATATACAACCATTCGGGTCGTTAATCCAGCCACGTCGTGTTGAGAAATGAAACTGAGGGCGATTCCTTTCGCGATATATCGAAGCAACGTCGCGAATAGTATCTGCCTGATAAACCTGCATGAGCGCATCCTCCGGTCCGTCAAAGGTAATGGTCAACGTCTTACCCTCATAAGCAGAGATGTCCTTGAATACCCAATACTCCGGATTTGCCGAAAGACGGGCAACCACACTAAGGTCATCCACGCCCTTTGCCTTAAACGTAAGCCGATAACGTTCAACCTCGTGCGAAACGGGCAAGTTCAAGTACCGGCACTTTACTTTCATACTCAACTCTGCTGCTTGCGCAAAGCACAAAGCAAAGAATGTCGCAATGACACACAAACTACGTTTCATCATTCGGAAAAGTTTTTCTTTGGCAAAAATGCCGACATCAGAATCGTCACTATTGGACTTAAATAACAGAAAAAGCAATAAGGCGCATAAACCAATGTGCTGACGCCAAGCACACTCGCCTGCGTCATACCACAAGTATTCCAAGGAATAAGCACAGACGTAACCGTTGCACTGTCCTCGCAAGTACGGCTGAGCAAACGCGACTCATATCCGTTCTTCTTGTAAGTATCACCAAACATCGTTGCAGTCAAGATGATACTCAAATACTGGTCTGCACTGACAATGTTGAGAAACATACCCGAAAAGGCAGTGCTCGCAACAAGAGAAATTGTACCTCTAACCAGCCGAAGTAATGCCTGCATAATGCTTTCGAGCATCCTGGTCGCCGTCATCGCAGCCCCAAAAGCCATTGCGCAAAGAATAATCCAAATGGTATTTAGCATCCCCGCCATTCCCCTTGTGGCAACAAGATTGTTAAGTTCTGCCATTCCTGTATCGAGGTCGGTACTGCCATAAACAATGATAAAAGCACCACGAATACGTTGGGCAATGCCCTCATGAACCGTTCCTGCCACCTGGTCAAGCAAGTGCGTCTGGCACCAGACAGCCGCCACGACACCTAACAATGTTGCCAGAAAAAGCACAACCATCGACGGCAAACGCATCAAGATAAGCACAAATGTCAATGCCGGAACAAGGATAAGCCAAGGAGAGATAAAGAATGTTTGCTGCAAGCCATGTTGAACCGTTGCAACATGAGACGTGACTGTCTCGCCTTGCCCAAGTCCTACAAATGTATAGATTGCCAAAGTTATGAGAAACGTCGGCACCGTAGTATATAGCATATAACGGATATGCGTAAACAAAGGTGTGCCGACTGTACTGGAAGCAAGAACGGTTGTATCGCTCATCGGCGACATTTTATCACCGAAATATGCACCGCTGATGACTGCTCCTGCAATCCAGGCCTCCGAGAACCCTAATGCCTTACCAATTCCCATCAATGCAACGCCAATGGTTGCAATCGTTGTCCAGGAGGAACCGGTCAGCACACTGACAAGAGAACAAATGAGGCATGCGGAGACAAGAAACCATTTCGGACTCATTATCTCCATACCATAATAAATGATAGTAGGCACTACCCCACTCACCATCCATGCACCGCCAAGTGCACCAATGAGCAGTAAGATAATAATCGCAGAACTGACTCCTCCAACTTTATCGCTTACTGCTTGTTCGAAATCCTTCCAAGTGATGAGACGCCGAGCGATGCCAATGCAGACACAGGATGCTGTTGCAACAAGCAATGCCAGTTGCGAAGCGCCCGACAACGTCTCATCTCCAAAGATGCTGACAACACAAGCAATGAGTGCCACCAGCAACGCCAGTGGCACACATGAGAGCCAAAGAGGAGGAAGCCGCTTCACCTAAGCAACCTTATTGAGTTTCTTGATGATAGAGAAAATGAAGAGTGCTGCAAGCAAGCAAATGCCCATCAATGTTGCCCACACAATCCAAAGCGGCATGTCCCACATATGTCCGGGAATACTAACAAGTTTGTTGCCCAGCGCTGTTGCCACAAACCAACCACCCATCATCATGCCCTTATACTTTGGAGGAGCAACCTTCGTAACAAACGAAATACCTATGGGAGAAAGAAGCAACTCAGCAAAAGTCAGGATAAGATAAGTGCTGATAAGGAGATTAGGATTAAAGTCGTACACATGATTGGGGTGATCTGTTGCAGGCAAGCCAAAACTGCAAACCATCATAAGTACATAGGCACTGGCTGCCACAAGCATGCCCAAACCAATCTTAACCGGCGCTTTGGGTTCTTTCCCTTTCTTACCCAGCCAACTGAAGAGGGCAATGCTGATTGGGGTCAATGCAACAACGAAACATGGATTGAATTGTTGGAAGATAGGAGCATCAACCGTTACCACCTCACCTGATGTCTTAACATAATTATATCCTAAAATTGCGGCAGGAATGAGAACAAGCAGAGCATTTACCATTTTGCCTTTTGAACTTCCTCCGCTAAACAAACCACAGATGCCATACACGATAAAGATGCACCAAATGAGGTTCATCACATTGAAAGTCATGCCGGTAATGCCCGTTGCAGAGCGTGCGGTAAACTCATCGGCAAACCATGTCAGTGTCAAACCGTTCTGATGGAACGCCATCCAAAAGAAGATAACGACAGCAAACACCAGGCACAGGCAAACGATGCGCTCGCGTGTTTCTGCCGGAGACATGTCTTCAACTTTCTCTTCCGCAGCCGAAACTTTGTCCTTCTTTACCGTCAGCACTTGCTTATATGTGCTTCTGCCCAAGAAATAAATAAGGATAGAGGCGATGACCGACACGCATGCAACAGCAAAAGCGAAGTGATAAGAATCTGCTTTGCTATAGCCGAGCGAAGTTTGTGCCCAGTTCATAATGCCAATGGCTGCTGTTGGAGCGAACAAGGCACCAACATTGATTGCCATATAGAAAAGTGAAAAACCGGAATCACGCTTATCGGCAAATTCCGGAGCATTATACAGATCGCCCACCATGACCTGCAAGTTGCCCTTAAAGAGACCTGTGCCAAGGCTGACGAGCAACAATGCTGCTCCCATAGCAGCGATGGCTATTGTACCATTACCCAGAGGAACAGAGAGCAACAAATAGCCAAGGAACATAATCATGATGCCGATGACGACCATCTTACTATAGCCCCAACGGTCGGCTGCCATGCCTCCGACAAGGGGTAAGAAATAAACTGCGGTTAAAAACCATGTGTAAATCTCGCTTGCTGTACCAGCATCAAATCCGAAATTCTCGCCAAGAAACAGTGCAAAAACAGCAAGCATCGTGTAATATCCGAAGCGCTCACCTGTGTTGGCCAAAGCAAGAGTCCATAAACCTTTGGGTTGTCCTTCAAACATATTTTAGTTGATTTAAGTTAATATTTTGGCGACAAAGTTATAAAAAAATGTTCAATGTTCAATGTTCAATGTTCATTTTGTTGTACTTTTGCAACATAAAAGAAAAAGACATGAAAGGAATGACTCCAAGAATCATCAGTTGTTTGAGAAATTACAATGAGGGATTATTCATGAAAGACCTGATGGCAGGCATTATTGTGGGCATTGTTGCCTTACCATTAGCCATTGCCTTCGGTATTGCCAGCGGTGTAACTCCCGAGAAGGGTATCATTACTGCCATCGTGGCGGGCTTCCTCATCTCATTGCTTGGAGGCAGTAAAGTACAGATTGGAGGTCCTACTGGTGCCTTCATTGTCATCATCTATGGTATTGTCAACAACCCTGAATATGGTTTGCAGGGCCTGCTCATTGCCACTATTTTGGCAGGTGTCATCCTCATTGCTCTTGGCGCTTTCCGTCTGGGTGTTATTATTAAGTTCATTCCCTATCCTATTATCATAGGTTTCACGGCAGGTATTGCTTTGACCATCTTCACGACACAAATCAGCGATATTCTTGGTTTGACGCAAACTGCGATAAGCAACACCGGTGAAGTAATACGTATTCCTTTGAAGACTCCCGGTGATTTTATCGGGAAATGGATTTGCTATGCTCAGAACATAGGTACGTTCAACCTCTGGAACTTCATTGTTGCTATCGGTTCTTTGCTGATTATTATTTTCCTGCCTAAGGCGTTGAAAAGGGTTCCTGGCCTCAACAAGATTCCCGGTTCGCTTTATGGCATCCTGCTCGGAACCGTTGCTGTCATCATCATGAAGCACTTTGGCATTGAGGGTATCGACACGATTGGCGACCGTTTCCAGATTCAGGCTCAACTGCCGGAGATGGTTGTTCCGAGCATTACCTTTGAACTTATCCAGAAACTTATGCCGGTTGCCTTCACCATTGCCATTCTCGGGGCCATCGAGAGCCTGCTTTCTGCGGCAGTTGCCGATGGTGTTATCAGCGACAAGCACGACTCGAACATGGAACTCATTGCACAGGGTGTGGCAAACATGGTAACGCCACTCTTTGGCGGCATTCCTGCCACGGGTGCTATTGCCCGCACGATGACGAATATCAACAACGGTGGTCGCACGCCTGTGGCCGGCATCATCCACGCCATCGTACTGCTTGCCATTCTGCTTCTGCTGATGCCCTATGCCGAATATATCCCCATGGCGTCGCTTGCTGCCGTATTGGTCATTGTGGCCTACAACATGAGCGGTTGGCGAACCGTTAAGGGTTTGTTCAAGAATCCGAAGAGCGATGTCATCGTTCTTGGCGTGACGTTCTTCCTGACTGTTGTCTTCGACCTCACCATCGCCATCGAGGTCGGCCTCATCCTTGCCTGCGCACTCTTCATGAAGCGCATCATGGAGACAACTGAAATCTCGGTAATCAAGGACGAGATTGACTTGGGCGACGCTTCGGACATTTCTGTGAACGAGGAGCATTTGACGATACCCCAGGGCTGCACAGTTTATGAGATTAACGGCCCATTCTTCTTTGGTGTTGCCAACAAGTTTGACGACCTTATGGCAAACAGCGGTCGTGAACGTCCGAAAGTGCGCATCATCCGGATGAGGAAAGTGCCCTTCATCGACTCTACAGGCATACATAATCTGCAGACACTCATCGAGATGAATCACGCTGAAGGCATCCACGTCATTCTTTCCGGTGTTAACAAGAAGGTACACAGCCAGCTCCTGAAAGCCCGATTCTACGACCTCATGGAGAGCGACCACATTTGCGACCACATCGATGTCGCTCTCGCCAAGGCCCGCAAGATTCTGGAGAAATAATCTCTCCCCATTGTTATCATAAAAAATAGGTTAACCTTTCCGCAAAGAATGGTTAACCTTTCGGGGCAATTAGGTTAACCTATTTGGCAAACTTAACGTGCCATGTTTTGGAGCATCCCTGCATGGAAATTCTCTCGCTCTACATTATTTTTCATATCTTCGAGAAAAATAGTTGTCCTTCTCCTATTCACGTGTTTTTATTTCGCTATATTTGCAGAGCCAAAACCACATAAAGAAAGGAGAAATTATGAAGACCTATGAATTGATGGCACTGCCCTACGAGGCAAATGCTCTGGAGCCTGCAATCAGCCACAACACTATCAGTTTCCATCACGGCAAACATTTGGCGGCCTATGTCAACAACCTTAACGGCCTTCTTCCCGACAGCGGTTTTGAGAACGCAACGCTTGAAGAAATCGTATGCAAAGCAAGTGGCGGCCTGCAAAACAATGCCGGCCAAATCCTAAACCACGAACTTTACTTCTCACAGTTCACCGGTAACCCCACGCAAACAAAGCCTGCAAACGCCTTGGGCGAAGCCATCGAACGCGACTTCGGTTCCTTTGAAGCCTTCAAGGACGAGTTCCAAAAGAAAGGAGCCACACTCTTCGGCAGCGGATGGGTATGGCTTTCTGCCGACAACGACGGCAAACTCGTCATCACACAAGAGGCAAACGCAGCAAACCCCATACAGAAAGGTCTCACTCCCCTACTGACATTCGACGTCTGGGAACATGCCTACTACCTCGACTTCCAAAACCGACGCCCCGACCATCTTGCAGCACTGTGGCAAATCATCGACTGGAACACCATCGAAAAAAGATACCAGCAAACCACATAACACTCAGGCATGAGAGAGGTTCAAGTCTATCATTCCGCATGGAGGATGCTTTGCCTCATCACAGCAAGCATCCTCCTTGTCTGCGGAGGCATCTTCATCATCCACATCCATAAAAGCATGCTCGGATGGATAGCCGGTTGGGTAAGCATCCTTTTCTTCGGCTTCTGCGCCATCGCAATGGCATACACGATACTGAAAGAAAGGCTAACATGCCAGTCCTTCCTGACGATTACCGACAAATACCTCATCATTAACAGCCCGGAAACAAAGGCAATAAACCTTTCCGACGTGGAATCCTTCTCGCTAAAGAACATCTGCGATTCAAAATTCATTACCGTCCGCTACAAAAGTCATGTAAGAAGACAAGAAATAGAAAGAACCAACATCTTCAAGCACATTATGCGTTCTGCCGACACCTGCATAATAAAAGCCCAAGACAGCATCAACGTCACAGGATTAGACACAAAGCCGGAGCACCTGCTAGAACTGCTGAATGAAAGACTACGGTCAATATAAACAACCCTTTGCGCAGAGCATCAAAGAAACAAGCACATAAGTCATGAACCTTCGAAAACTACTGATCCTTCTGCTGACCTTCACTGCAATCGCAGCACAAGCACAAGTCCAGGCAACCACCGCCCTGCTCGGTTCGTGGTCAGGGAAACTCAAGGTCGGCTCTTCCGCACTTACATTAGTATTCCATCTCGAGCAAGCCGACGGATATACCATAGTCCGGATGGACAGCCCGGACCAAAGCGCAAAAGGAATACCCGTGCTGAAAGAATATCTCAGCGACGACTCGTTGGCCGTAAAAGTAGAAGCCCTCGGCATTACATATTGTGCCCGACTCAAAGAAGGCAAACTCGATGGCACATTTTCGCAAATGGGTTTCTCCGCACCACTCGAGTTGACAAGAGGCGTCTCTCAAGTGAAACGTCCCCAAATGCCACAGCAACCATATCCCTATACAACAGAAGAAGTGACATTCCGAAACGAGAAAGATGGCGCAACACTTGCCGGAACACTCACCTGGCCTGTGGGGCACGACCCAAACAGCCACAAGAAACCTACCGTTGTCCTCCTTGTTACAGGCAGCGGGCAACAGAATCGTGACGAAGAAATATTCGAGCATAAACCTTTTCTCGTTATTGCCGACTACCTGGCTCGGCAAGGTATTGCATCTCTTCGCTACGACGATCGTGCCACAGGGGCTTCCGTGGGCGGGAATGTTGTCAGTGCAACAACCGAAGATTTCTCTCGCGATGCAGCAGCAGGCCTCAAGTTTCTGCGAGACATGAAAGCATTCTCGAAAGTTGGTTTAATTGGACATAGCGAAGGAGGCACCATTGCTTTCATCCTTGGAGCAAAAGGTATGACAGACTTCATCGTGTCGATGGCAGGCCCGGGCGTCAAGGGTGATACGCTTTTAGTAGCGCAACAAAACCATGCTGCCGAGTTGATGGGAATAACAACCAAAACGACAACAGAGCAACTTCGTAAGAACGAACAACTTTTGAAGATTCCTTGGTACCGATGGTTTATTGATTATGATCCGTCTTCCGACATCAAATCTACTCGTTGCCCGGTCTTTGCCATTAACGGTGATCGTGATTGTCAGGTAATCTCCAAGCAGAACCTCACGGCCATCGAGCAACTTCTTCCTCAGACAAAGAAGAATCGCGTCAAGGAATACCCAGGGCTCAATCATCTTTTCCAACACTGTTCTACAGGCAACACGAACGAGTATCGCCAGATAGAAGAAACGATTTCCCCGGAAGTTTTAAGCGACATGGCCGAATGGATAAACGGGTTATAGAAACTCCTCTGCTTCTTATGCCCCACTTTGCTTACCTTACTCAATCGCTGGCTGTTGCAACTTTATATAGATATCGCTAAACATTCGGCGGTATGCCTCTACTTTTTTGTCAAAGGCTAAAGGGTATGCACGAGATGACGACGGCAGTCGCCACAGAGATATCTGCTCGCCATCAGCATTATGGAGGGCAGGAATAGGGACTGATGTATTGACTTTCGGCAAACTGTTGATGTGCAATGTCGCACAGATTGTTTCGGTTGCTTTCTCACCTGTAGTTACGATGGCCCTTAAATGTGGCAGTTGTGCAAGCAAAGCGGCAATGTCTGTTGGTTCAACAACTTCGAGAAATTTGTCGGAAGCATTGTCCTTAAGACGACGGACGGCCTGTGCCGTATCGAAGAAGGCAAGGCCTTTCTCTGTGCAATGCCTCACTATTTCATCCAGTTTGAAGCGCTTCTCCCCCTCAAGGACAAAGTGATTGCGGTCGCCAAAGAACACCTGTCCTTCGATGCGCCAATGGTCGTTGATGAAATTAGGATAGAAGAAGTCCATGCACCAACGCTTTCGCTGAGGTGGGAAACTGCCGAGAAACAACACCTTCGCCTCTGGTGGCAGGAAGGGTTTCAACGGGTGATACTCTACCTCACTGGTACTTCTGGCTATATTTTCCTTGTTTAGATAAGACATTTCTGTTACAAAATTACAAAATTATATGCGTAACATAATAATATATGACTTTTTTTTCGTAACTTTGTAGTGCTAATTTTTAAAAGAAAGACTATGAAAGATTTGAAAGGAACCAAGACCGAGCAGAACCTCAAGGAGGCTTTTGCTGGTGAGAGCATGGCACGTAATAAGTACACATACTTTGCATCAAAGGCAAAAAAGGACGGTTATGTGCAGATTGCAGCACTCTTCGAAGAAACTGCTGCCAACGAAAAGGAACACGCAAAGTTGTGGTACAAGTATCTGAACGGCGGTCAGGTGAGCGACACACAAGCAAACCTTGCCGATGCTGCCAATGGCGAGAACTACGAATGGACAGACATGTATGCCCGAATGGCAAAGGAGGCTCGCGAAGAAGGCTTCGACGAAATTGCTACGAAGTTTGAGTTGGTAGCTGCCATCGAAAAGCATCACGAAGAACGCTACCGCAAGTTGTTGAACAATATTGAAGGCGACATCGTTTTCTCTCGCGACGGAGACGTTATCTGGCAATGCTCTAACTGCGGCCACCTCGTCATCGGCAAGAAGGCACCCGAACTTTGTCCCGTTTGCGTTCACCCCAAGAGTTACTTCCAGATTAAAGCCGAAAACTACTAATCAACCACTCCCCGCAGACAGGCCTTCCGCATCACGGAAACAAACGTCACAGGCAAAGTCTGCAAAATAGGTTAACCTTTCGGGGCAACTTAACAGTAGATGTTGGCCAATCAGGCAGTAGATGTTTGAACGCCTAATGTGTGAGATTGCAGAAACAAACAAACGCAACTCATAATCAAACACATAGAACATCATTTATAGGTCAAAGGAGACTACAATGTAAGACACATTACATGTAGATTATCCTTTGACCTATTTCTTTATTCTGCAAACGTCTGTCGTAAAGAAACTTTCTGCCTTCGGCGAAAGGCGGTGGCATCCTTTGGGCCTTTTTGTCATAAGAAGTTGCCAAGTACGACAAACAAAAAGGGCTGGAGGTACTATCCCACCAACCCTTTAACAATAGGATTCCCGTCTTGAAGACGAAGGTATCATGCCCTTATTTCAATCCGCGGCGTTTAAGGAAAGCCGTATTGTCCGGCAAACGTCCGGCAAACTGCTGGAACAACTTCATTGGTTCTTCGCTGCCACCCTTCTCAAGGAAAGTCTGTCTGAACCTGGTTGCCAGTTCCTTATTCCATACATTTCCGGTAGCCTCGAACATGGAGAACAAGTCCTTGTCCAACACTTCTGCCCAAAGATAGCCATAATAACCTGCGCTGTAGCCACTGGAGAAGATATGGTTGAAGTAGGTAGTACGGTAGCGCGGACCAATCTCCGGAATGAGTCCCATCTCCTGACAAACCTTCTTCTCGAAGGCTTCAATGTCAATACCATCAACACTCTCCAACTCGTGCCACTTCATATCGAGGATTGAAGCCGCACAAAGTTCCGTCGTCATAAAGCCCTGATTGAACTTCAAGGAGTTGTTAATCTTCTCTACCAACTCGGCAGGAATCACCTCACCCTTGTCATTGATGGCATATTGAGCCAACAATTCGGGTTGGAAAGCCCAGTTCTCGTTGAACTGAGAAAAGGTCTCCACAAAGTCGCGCACCACGCTTGTGCCACTGACAGAAGCATAATGGCACTGCGACAGCAAGCCATGCAACGCATGACCAAACTCGTGAAAGACAGTACCAACCTCATCTATGGTAAGATATTCTGCAAGGTTGCCCACATTCACGATAATGGGACGAACCATATTCCCTTCAGCATCCACATACTGGTCGCGAACATTGTTCATCCAGGCACCGCCGCGTTTGCTTGCACGAGGCAGATAGTCTGTGGTAAAGATGCCAAGCAGACTGCCATCGGCATCAGTAATCTTATAAGTAGTTACAACTTCCGAGTTGTACGAAGGCACATCCTTCAACTCCTCCACATTCAAGCCATAAAGAGTGTTTGCTGCAATAAAGATGCCCTTCAATACATTCTCAAGTTTGAAGTATGGTTTCGTCAGTTCCTCGTTCAGGTCATACTTCTGCTTACGCACCTTCTCTGCATAATACCACCAGTCCCAAGGCTCTATCTTGCTGCCAACAGGAAGTTTGCCAGCCGCAATGTCCTCGTCCATCAGTTTCTGCATATCATATACCTCTCCTTTTGCCTTAGCAACTGCAGCCTCCATGATGTCTGCAAGGAATGCATCCACAGTTTCTGCATCATGAGCCATCTTGGGTTCGAGGATGTAGGCTGCAGGAGTCTTGTAACCCATAATCTGTGCCTTCTCAATACGAAGACGCATAATGTCGAGAACGAGTTGACGGTTGTCGAATTCGTTACCGTTGTTACCACGTTTAGTGTAGGCCAGAAGCATTTCCTGACGCAGAGAACGGTCTTCTGTTGTAGTCATAGCATTGGGATAGTCAGAGACACTGATGCCGAACCTTTCCTTGAAGGCATTACTCTCCGAAAGGATGTTGTTGCCTAACTTCTGCGACTTGGAAGCCATTTCGGTATTAATCTCGCGCAGACGAGCCTGTTTCTCTTCTGGCAGACCAATACCATTACGCTCGAAAGCCTCAAAGCGTTTCTTCAACACCATCTGCTGCTCTCGATTAAGATGGCTTTGGTCGGCATGGTAAAGTTTAGCAATACGCTCATATAAACCTTTGTTGAATGAAATGTTGTCCCCGTGCTCGGTAAGCATCGGCAAAGCCTTTTCCATAACCGAATCGAGTTCGTCTGTACGATCCGTCTCGGAAACATTAAACAACACTCCAGACACCTTGCTCAAAATTTCACCAGACAGTTCCAATGGAAGAACCGTATTCTCGAATGTGGGACTTTCCGGATTGTTTACGATAAGGTCAATCTCCTTGTTCTGTTGCTCAATTCCTGCCTCGATGGTAGGAATGTAATCCTCCACCTGAATATCTGCAAAGGGAGGAATGCCGTAAGGCGTGTCCCACTCTGTTAAGAATGGATTCTGGCGACCGCCATCACTACATGCCATGAGTGACAATACTGCTGTCATACCTAAAATAATCTTTTTCATAGTTTATAGTTGTTAAATGTTCAATGTCTTAGAAAAGAGCGTCATTGCTTCTACTGAATGAGGACTGATGGGACGTGCAAATGACATCAATAAGGCTCTATTGCTTTCTTAATGCGTGTCTTCAGTTCGTCGAGCAAACCTTTGCGTATGCTGACAGACATGCGGCAATCCATATCGTATGACTGCTCCAGAATACGCGCATTCATATCTCTGACGACTTTCATTACTGCTGTCATCAAGGGGTATTCGAATGAGAAGTCGTACGTCGCCTCAACTTGTCGTTCCTCTATCGTTGCTGCGGCGATGGCTTCGGCTGCTGCCGTACGATAAGCCACGATGAGTCCGCTTGTGCCAAGTTTGACGCCACCGAAGTAACGGACCACAAGGATAATGATGTTGGTCAACTCGTTCGAGTTTATTTGCCCAAGAATGGGTTTGCCTGCCGTGCCACTCGGTTCGCCATTGTCGTTTGAGCGAAATGTCTCTCTTTCTGCTCCAATCATGTAAGCCCAGCAGACATGACGTGCATCGTAGTACTTCTTCTGGTACTGCTCTACAAGTGCCATCGCCTCCTCGACAGTGCTGACAGGATGCGCAAAAGCGAGGAACTTACTCCTGAGTTCAGTGTAAGTACCCTCGCTTTTATCCTTTATGGTTTTGTATATATCAATCATCCAATTTATGAATCACAAGGCCCGAACGGAGTTTCGGCTCGAACCATGTTGCTTTAGGAGGCATGATGTTGCCACTGTCGGCAATGTTCATGATTTGCGTCATGCTGACAGGATAAAGCGCCAAGGCCATCTTCATCTCGCCATTATCCACACGACGCTTCAACTCACCCAAGCCACGCAGTCCGCCTACGAAGTCGATGCGCTTGTCACTACGCAAGTCTTTGATGTCGAGCAACTCGTCTAAGATGAGTTTACTGCTGATGCTTACGTCGAGGCTGCCAATGGGATCGTTCTCGTCGCTAAGACCTTCCTTGAGTTTAAGGCTATACCATACGCCTCCAAGATAGAGACTGAATTCATGCAACTCAGCAGGACGATAAGGCTCTACACCTTTCTTCGTAACTTCAAAGTTCTTGGAAAGAGCATCAAGGAACTGCTCGTCGGTCATGCCGTTGAGGTCCTTAACGACACGATTATAGTCTAAAATCGTGAGTTGGCTTGCGGGGAAACAAACCGCCATAAAGAAGTTGTATTCCTCGTCGCCACGATGATTGGGGTTCTGCTTTGCCTTTTCTGCTCCAACAAGTGCGGCTGCTGCGCTACGATGATGTCCGTCTGCTATATATAAATAAGGTATAGTGGCAAAAGTCTCGGTGATTGTGCAGATGTCTTCTGGCTCCTTGACCAGCCACAACTGATGACGGAATCCATCGACGGGAGCAATGAAATCATATTCCGGAACCGTTGATGTTATTCGGGCAACAAGTGCATCGAGCACGGCATTATCGGGATAAGCGAAGAAGACAGGCTCGAGGTTGGCGTTGTTCACACGAACATGCTTCATGCGGTCCTCTTCTTTATCACGACGTGTCAGTTCATGCTTCTTGATAATGCCGTTCATGTAGTCCTCTACTGCAGCAGCCACAACAAGGCCATATTGCGTCTTGCCGGAAGCCCCCCGCAGCCCCCCAAGGGGTGATTCTCCTATTGTCTGCGCATAGATGTAATACATCTCCTCTGCATCCTGCTTGAGCCAGCCCTTCTCCTGGAACATCTTGAAGTTCTCGACGGCTTTCTCATAGACACGAGGATCATATTCGCTTGTGCCGACAGGGAAGTCAATCTCGGGCTTGATGATGTGATAGAGCGACTTCTCATTGTCGCCAGCCTCAGAACGAGCCTCCTCAGAGTCAAGGACATCATAAGGACGGCTCTCTACCTGCTCGACAAGATCCTTCGGTGGACGAATGCCACGAAATGGTTTTACAACAGCCATATTAGTTGACTTTGAATTTAGTTATTCCATCGCGAAGGAAGCCCACAATCTGGTTTGCTGCCGCAATGCCGGCATTGACGTTTGCTTCTGCTGTCTGTGCGCCCATCTTCTTCGGCGTGGCGAAGTAACGACCGGCAAACTTCTCTGCGAACTCTGCATCTGCATCGGGCTTGATGTCTGTAAGGTACTTCAGGTCTTTACGTTCTTCCATAAGTTTGATGAGACCTTCTTCGTCGATGACTTCCTTACGAGCAGTGTTCACGAGGATGCCGCCATTCTTCATCTTGCCTACGAGGTCGTAGTTGATGCTCTGCTTTGTTTCGGGGGTTGCAGGAATGTGGAGCGACACGATGTCGCAAGTTTCAAACAACTCGTCTTGGCTCTTTGCTGCAGTCACGCCTGCAGCCTCGATGGCCTCTGCAGGACAGAAAGCATCGTAAGCAGCAATCTCCATGCCAAAGCCTTTTGCAATGCGGGCTACATTACGACCGACGTTGCCAAAGGCCAAGATGCCAAGTTTCTTGCCCATCAGTTCTGTGCCGCTTGTGCCGTTGAACATGTTGCGGACGCCAAAGACGAGCATGCCGAACACCAGTTCTGCCACGCTGTTGGCATTCTGTCCGGGTGTATTCATGGCAACCACGTTGTGTGCTGTGGCTGCAACAAGGTCGATGTTGTCGTAACCTGCACCGGCACGTACAACAATCTTCAGTTGCTTGGCTGCATCCAGGACTTCTGCATCCACTTTATCCGAGCGGATAATCATGGCATCGACATCCTTTACGGCATCGAGCAACTGGCTCTTTTCTGTGTATTTCTCGAGGAGGATAAGTTCATATCCGGCAGCATCTGTCACTGCCTTAATGCCATCTACAGCAACCTTGCTGAATGGCTTTTCTGTTGCTACAAGTATTTTCATTTCCTAATTATGAATTAAGAGTTGGCTCTCCCCTATAGGGGGAGCGGGGAGGGGGCTACTCAATGATTCTTTTCAAACTCCTTCATGCAAGCCACGAGAGCCTCGCAGCCTTCTATGCTCATAGCGTTGTAGCAACTTGCACGGAAGCCGCCTACGTCGCGATGTCCTTTCACGCCTACCATGCCCTTGCTGGTGGCGAATGCCATAAACTCGTCTTGCAACTCCTGATACTCGGGCTTCAGTACGAAGGTGATGTTCATGCGTGAGCGGCTGTCTGCTTCGGCTGTGCCGACAAAGAGTTTGTTGCGGTCGATCTCTTCATATACAATCGCAGAACGCTGGATGGCCAACTTCTCCATTGCCTCAACGCCGCCCTGCTTCTTAATCCACTTCAGGTTCTGCAGAGCGCAATAGATAGGCACTGTGGGAGGTGTGTTGAACATGCTGCCCTTCTTGACGTGTGTACGATAGTCGAGCATTGTGGGGATAGGACGGCTCACCTTGCCCAACAAGTCTTCCTTGATGATGCAGAAGGTGACACCTGCCATGCTCAGGTTCTTCTGGGCACCGCCATAAATCATGCCGTACTTGCTTACGTCTATGGGACGGGAGAAGATATCGCTACTCATGTCGGCAATCACCGGAATGGGGCTGTCGATGTCTTTAAGGAGTTCTGTACCGTAGATGGTGTTGTTGCTTGTAATGTGCAAGTAATCGGCATCCGTTGGGATGGTGAAGTTCTTGGGGATGTATGTGAAGTTCTTGTCTGCGCTGGAAGCCACTTCCACCACTTCGCCGAAGAGTTTTGCTTCCTTCTGTGCCTTGGTTGCCCAGACACCGGTATTGAGGTAGGCAGCCTTCTTCTCGAGGAAGTTGTAGGGCACCATGCAAAACTCCAGACTTGCACCACCGCCGAGGAAGACAACGCTATAGCCTTCGGGTATGCTAAGCAGTTCCTTGAACAGAGCAACTGCTTCGTCGACAATCGGCTGGAAGTTCTTTGCACGATGACTTGTTTCCATGAGAGAAAGTCCGCTGCCCTCGAAGTCCAAGCAAGCAGCAGACGTTGCCTCTATCACCTCACGAGGGAGGATGGAGGGGCCTGCATTAAAGTTGTACTTTTTCATTATCCTAAGTATTTATTCTTTCTACTAAAGTGTTTTGTCTTTTTCTTAACGTAGGAAAATGCAAAAGTACGAAGAAATTAAGACCTAAGTGAAAAAACATAAAAAAATATGTTCGCTGCAACTTTTTTGACATCTCTGCTTTGTGTTTTCAATAAAAAGTCGTATCTTTGCATCGCTTTTTGAGGCATTGAACATTGAATATTGAACATTGAACATTCCTTTTCTGAAGGTTCAGCCCACTAAAATAATGGTCAATGGTTAATGTTCAATGAAGAAAAAGCCATCGGGGTGTAGCGCAGTTGGTAGCGCACCTGGTTTGGGACCAGGTGGTCGCCCGTTCGAGTCGGGTCACCCCGACTTTTTTTTGCTCCTTTCATAAAAACAATCAGTCGCCCCACCAAAGAAGAGGCGACTGATTTGTTTTTGCGGAGTCTCCTGCGCACTATATAATATATAATGTATAGGCACTAAAATGTAATCCTTCGGACAATTGCTGTCCTGCCACAAAAATCATCACATTTTACCGCAGAAAGAGGTCCTGTTTTTCAGCACTATAGAGAAGTCGGGAAACTTCTGCAGAGAAGTCAGCCAAGTTCTGCAGAGAAGTCGGGCATTTACTGCAGAGAAGTCGGGCAAGTTCACGTGTGAAGTTTGCCGGAAGGACGCGTCCATTTGAGCAAGTGGACTGCAGGGCCTTGTTCTCTTTTACTATGGAGTTACTTCTTCACACGGACAGGGCGAACGCTCCGGCCGTAGTAGCGGAGGTTGTAGCTCGTGACGATACTGCTGGAACCGAAGCTCAGTACATTGAAGTTCAGTACATAAGCGCTGCAGCTGTAGCTCGTACTGAGCGAACGCGACCAATAGCTGCCGTAGCGAACTGCATCGTAGAGGGTCGTATCGTCGCGATAACCGGCAGCCGGCAAAAAGATACTGTTGCCGTGGATCTTACTGGTTATCTTCCAGCCTTTAACGCCATTCATTGTTGTCCATGTAGTGGTGGTGGTGTAACTGCTGTTGATGAGTTCCTTGAATTGTTCACGGCTCGGCATCTGCCAGTTGCTGCCCCAGTTCGCTGTGGCAGCATCGTCAGATGGTTCGAGTTCCGTCTTGTTGTCAACTGTACCGTAATCACTGCTTGTGCAGTACTTCGTCATTGTATCATCTGTACCCTTGCAATGCTTGTATGTGCTCCAGTCGTAAGTACCCTTCGTAGTTGTTTCGCCCCAAGCAAAGTAATCACCATATTCCTCGGGACTGTTGGCACCGACATTACATGTCGCCCACAATGTGCCTGAAGGCAAACCGAGGTCAACATATTCGTGGGTGTCCTTCTCCTCTGTTGCATTGCCACCAGGAGGCGTAACCGTAGCAGGTGGAGTTTCTTCTACATCGTCCTTCGAACAACTACAGAAGACAGAACTGACAACAAGGCAAGTGGCCAAGAGCAGTAAACACGATAAGAAACTTTTCATTTTCATAAGTTTATTTTTGAGCGGATAAATCATTCCGTCATTATCAATACGCTACCTTGTCAGCGAGAACTTCATGGTCATGCCGAAGTCTTGTGTGATGGTGGGATAACTGCTGCTGGAAAGGAGCGGCTCTGAACGCTGGCGGTCGTAGAAGAGGCTCAGCGTAACCATACGGCTCAGGGTGTAGTCTATCTGGGCACTTGTCTTGATGGCCATGTTGCCGCTCGTTGCCTCGCAGAGGTTGGTCTGCAAGTCGCGCTTGATGGCACTCTGGTTGCGTATGCTGAAGTCGAAGCGCAGATTCAAGTCGTGGGCAATCTTCTGTTTGTTGCTTCTACTTGTACGGCTCTGTGTTGTACTTTGGTTTGCCGTTGCGTCTTTCTGGTTGGCACCTGCTCCCTTGCCCTTGGTGGTCCTTGTCCTGCCGGCAACCTGTTCGCTTGCCTTCTTGGACCTGAAGAGACTGCTGATGTTGAAGTCGTTTATCTTATAACCCCAACCGAAGACGAAGTCCTTGGAGCCTGTCTCCGTCAGTTGCGCACTTGTCATGCTCAGATTCAGGACACGTGTGGTTCTATACTCTGCCTTGAAGGTCATGTTGTTGTTGAGCGTGGCATTGATACCCAAAAGCGGCGAGAAGTTCTCGTTGATGCTGACTGTGCTTACATCGAAGAGGCTGTTGGGTGTGTAAGAACCCGTTGTGGTATTCTGTATGAAACCTAATCCGCCACTGCCCATGCACTCTACCCACGAACTGTAGGACTGATAGGCACCTACGGCATAGATGCTCTTATAGGAATGAGTGAGGTTGACACTCTTGAAATGATCTCTCACCCAAGGCAGGTTGCTGAGTCCCTTGTAGTTGACCGTCCAGTTGGGCAACATCTTGAGCAGCGACGGGAAGATGTCGAGCGAACTGCTGCCCGTATAGGCATCGAGGAAAGCAGGAATCATAACGTCGGCACTGTACTTGTTGACCGTACCATTCTCGGGATTGAACACACCGTTCATGCCTGTTCCTGCAGGATAACGTATGCCTTGATAACGGGCTTCGATGCGCTGCTGATACCTGTCCAGATTGTTTTGGAACGTCTGGAATGTCTTACTGAAGTATCCGTTGCTTGCAGAACCGCCACTGGCAAAAGCAGAGCCAATGCTGATGGTTGTCATGTTGAACGAACCGCTATGCGTTGGCGGTGCGCCATACATATACTGAATGCTCTTGTTGCGATTGTCGGTGCGACTCATATTGAGGTCAATCTTCAGATCTGTGAAAGGCTCCAATGTCATCTTCACCTGCACATCCTCTGTGCCGGCAATGGTGGCAGGCGTTGCAACACTGTCATTACCCAAGAGCCAGCCCTTCGACTTGGCATCGTCGAGATAAGAGTCGTCAACAAAACCGAAAGCAAAAGCAACACCCGGCGAGAAGATGCCATCCAACTTTCTCTGTCCGAGCATATCGCCTACCTCCGGCAGGAAACCGGGGACAGTAAGGTTGTATGTGTTGCGATAACTTACACTGACACTGCGCAACATCATCAGGAATCGAGCCGCTGCCTGTGCCACACCATACCACTTCTGCTCCGACGCCTTGGGCAAGGCCACGACATTCAAGCGTACCTTTGTGGTGTCGACCGGTGTCTTAACAATGCGAATGTTGTTTTCGTCGACCTTCTTGAACTTTATGTTATAGGCAAAGCCGCTGCTGTCTCGTGCCGTAACACGAACACGCTTGGACTTCTGTCCGTGAGAGACAACAAGGTCGGAGTCCGGATAGAGAACTATCTCCTGAACAAAACCTTTGTTCTCGGGCTTCTTCTTTGTGCTGACGCCCGAAGCATTACCCTGTTTGGAAGGTGTCTTCTCGTTCTTAGCCAAAATGCTGTCCAGCGGGATACCTGTCTCCATAGCCTCCTGTTCCGCCTTCTTCCGGGCTTCCTTTTCTTTCTCCTTAGCCTCCTTTTTAGCCTTGTCCTCTTTCTCCTTCTCCATACGCTTCTGGTTTGCACCGGCTTTTGCGTTTGAGGCAGAGAAGCGTTTGTTTGCCTCCTTGAGGAACGGACTGTGATTGTACAGTTTCTCTAAATCGAACTTACCATTCACGTTGACAGTACGCTGAGTATTGATAGTGTTGCCAAGCGACGGACGACCTGCACGTTCGGCTCCTCGCTTCCAAGAGTAATTCGAATTGTAAGAGACATCGGTGGACACCCAATCGAAGATAGGAATCTTTTCTAAAGGTACCTTGTAACTTATCTGTGTGTTCTGACTATAATCGAGTGGACGACCAAAATTACGAAGACTCCACTTGACTGAATCCTTCCACGCTTCGTAATGGTCGGGATACAAATCTTTGTTTATCTGCGTGTATGGTTCCTCTATCTCTGCCCTCGTTCCGCTCTGGAAAGAGAAATGCAACGACTTGAATATATCCCACTTGAGCGAGAAGTTACGGTTCCATGTCCAGTTCTGACTGAAGGTGGCAGGCAAAGCAGAGAAGTCGCCTGGATTTTCGAGGTCACGCTCTTGCAACTCATAATAGTTGCGACTCATATCGGTAGAGAATGTGATATTCTGCGGAGCATAAGACAAGTTTTGTGCCTTGAGAATATCCAACCATTTACTCTTACCCTTCAAGTTCTTGAAAGGTTCCCACGGCTTCCAGTTGGGACTCCAAGAATAATTGACGTTTGCCTTCCAGTTCAGTTCTCGTTCGTAAACAGTTGTCTGTCCCTCGGTAAGTTGAGTTGAACGGCTATAACCGAATGTGAAGTTTGCCGGGTCGTAAGGCATGGGATGCTTTCGGGTGCTGATATTAAGTCTGACACCACTGAAAGAAAGATTCTTGTTGGTCTCTACGTGATTGGTCAAACTACGCAGTGAGTCACGTTGCTCCTCATTGGCAAGCGCATCGAGAGCATCGTCCAAATGCATGTCTGTATCGAAAGGATTGTATTTGGGCGAAACCTTCTCCTTGCTGTAACTATAGTACATAGGCACAGTGAGTTTTGCCTTCTCAGGCAAGATGCGTCCCAAGTCGAAACTCGTGGTAATAGAGTAATTGAGATTGTCCTCGTTCTTTCGCTGAGCAACACTCTGCTCAATGCCACCAAAGCCAGAGGTTATCATCTTGGCAGAAGCATTGACAGAACCAAGATCGCTGAGTTGTAGTTGCAAGTTACCTTGCGCTGCCCAACCGCCGCTATTGCTGAATTCCTGAAGTCGAAGTTCGTTGACCCATACCTCTATACTCTTTGTCTTGCTGCTGTTGTTTCGTACACCAACCATGATAGTCTTCACCTCGCCTAATGTAGGATTACCCATTATGGAGACACGGTTATTGGGATGATTCTCGTCGTAAGTAGAGAAGAGACGATTCATGGCAGCAACTCCTACACTTGCCTGTGCATTGCGTTGCTTTTTGAGCGATGTGAACATATCGAAATCGATATCCACCATGTTTTCAGATGGCCAAACAGCCAGACAGCCCTGAGCACTGTATGTGTCGTAATTCCCTTCCGGCGTGAGTTTCAAAGGAACTTCGTATTCATAATAATTGCTCTTGTAGTCTGAACCAAGACGAATAAAGATGCTACATTCGCCATCGGCTGTTGCTGTAACATTTTCGGCCAAAGCATTTGCATGGACGTACATTTGCAAATGTTTGTACTGGCGCATATCGTAATTGCAATTCTTATATACGGCCTTTGCCTCATTGTCACCAAGATTACGAGCCACCATACACATGGCTTGCTCATTAGACTCTACCAACTGCGACTGTGATGGGTCTGTGATACGTGTAATGCCTGGAGGAAGCACATAGTTGACCGGTTGCTTGTCATTGTTTTCTTCAATGCTGACCGTACTTACCTCGAGAACGCCGCCACCGCTGGAAACGGTATTGCCAGTGTAAAGAGGCTGCTGATATGTACGCCAATCACCCTGAACAAGATCAAGCGTAGCAAGACGCAAGATAGTTTCTTCCTCGAAACCGGTCATAAAAATACGCATGAAACGAATGCTCGTAAAGTCACGGATGTTACCTTCCTTGCTTTCGTATCCACGCAAAGGTATGCGGAAAAGATACCATGTACATTCTTCGGTATTGCCATTTCGCAATTTCACGCTTGCCACACGCTTGTCGGCAATATGGTTACGACCAACAACCATATCTTCCGGACGGATACTTACTCTGTATTGGTAATACTTCTCGTATTCGTTAAGAGTATAGTCCTGGTTGATATCTTCTACATCAGGAGTTGACTTCCATGCTGTTTCATAACTCTCCGGGCTCGTGTCGGAATCGGCGCTATTGCCTTGAGGCATATTGATACGCTTGTAACGATCAAGAATAGACATTTTCAAATTATCGTAGTCTGTACCACGGTAATAATGATAGTTGTCATTGGCCGGGTCTGCCAAAATACTATCATAAACAGCCTGAGAAACCTTGCCCTGCATCTGCTGCAAGTAATTTGCATAAAGGCTGAACTCGCGTTCCTCTTCGTCATTGAGACCATTGATGCCGACATCCTGACGAGCACGTGCGCCTGCTTCATTATTAAATGCATAGGTCACACTGCTACTGTTAGGAATACGACCCCAATATCCTTCTATATAATATTGTGGATTACCATCGACAGGCATTCCGCTTTCGAAATACTTCTTACCATCTTTAAGAATATCTTCCGACACCTCGCCAAGGTTGAAATAGAGGTCACCGCCATGATTACCTGGCAAATCGCGCTTATAGATGAATGGATCCATCATCCAGAATTCGATGTACTCGATGTTCTGTGCCTCAAAGTCCGTATTGTCAAGTTTGCGCATCATGCCACCCCAAGTTTCTCGCGGTCGATTGAGATGACCATTTTGGTCGACATCTGTAGAAAGATTGTATGCACCTCTTTCCTTGGGATAGAATGCAAGGTTCAGAACACTGAGCCCAGTGGCTGTGCTATAATTGTTTTGAGATTTTTGCGGATACAACTCACGTTCATAAACTTCGCGGACATAATGACTGGATAGTTGGTCAAGGTCGCTCTTAATATGACCGGGAGTAAGAGTGCTGCTTCGACGGGTAAAGATGGGGTCAACATAATACCATGCCAAAAGCGAACGTTTGTAACCATATGCAGCATCGCCAGACAATTTGCTTTCTGCAAACATGCTCGGTGTGCTGGCCATACTCCAATAAGTTGGTTGCGTCAGACTACTCTTAATGCTACTGCTTTCGAAATCGTCCAAATATGAAGCATCTCCCTGTACACTATGATTTTGTCCTGCTATTAATTGAGCGAACTCGCCATTGAAAGCAATAAAACTGGGTTGTGTACACTGTATGAGTGGCAATTTGTCGATGATGTTGGTTAGCCATTGGCTTTCCTTTTTCCAACTGACATGGAAGCCCCATAAAGTATTTTTCAAAGGCTCGTTACCCATACTTACCTTTGTTGTGAGCGGCTGTTCACTAAGATACATCAAGGTACCACCTATCGTGAAGTTCTTATTGATTTCGTAATCCAGGTTCAAACCAAGCATTGTCTTACGTTGCATTCCGTAGGTATCGTTACTTTCTACAGAAGCACTTATGTTGGTTCCGGCATCAATGAGACTTTGATTGATGATGGTCACACGACCCATATTGTAGTCGACCGTGTAGTCAACATTCTCTGTAAGTGTTGTTCCGCCTGCTGTGACGACAACCGAACCTCGGGCAACATTGGTCACGCCAAGGTCTATTTCACCTGCATTATTACCTTTGAAGCGACCTGTCAAAATGAACTTGTCGTGTTCGGTTATCTGCTTGGCAACTGTCTTCGTGCTGTCATAAAGTTCCGGAAAACAATACTTTTCTGCCAAAACCGGGTCGCCAATCCATTTTGCAAGATGTTCGCCAAAAGGCTCTGCTACGGGGAAGATGATTCGACCCTTGTTGACAGTATATCCTTCCACAAAGTCAAATTGTCCGTTAGGGTGCGGATTATTCTTCGCATCCAATCGGTCAAGATTAAGAGCCCTAAGAAGAATCGTGTTCTTGAACTTCTCTTCTGGCAAATAACTTAGGTAAACACCTGTCGAATCGCTTTGGTATTTTATATCAAGACGGAACTTGTCGCTCTGAACCTTTTGCGTGCCGAGATAATAGACGTTCTTCATCATCAGACGCCATGTGGGGAGGGTTGGGCTGCCCGTTGTGCCTTTCAGAAGTTTGACGAAAAGTGCTTTTGAATTGTCTGTAATATCGCTTGCGAACTCACCAACCTGATAGGTCGTACCCATATATGTGTACTCATAGGCAACAGCAAGGACGTCATCTACCTGCAACGTACTGGAAAGACTGACGTAGCCTAAAGCATTATTGACCGTATACTCGCTGCTGGACAGTTTTCGTGCAGCCTGTAACTTCTCGTAGTCAACGCTTCCCTGAAAATCGCCTATACCATCTAAAATAGTCGTTGCTTGAGAAATGTCGCGTGCATCGGTGTAGTTATTAACAAGAATATCATATTCGCTGTTCGAACGGTTGCTCGGAACATTGGCTCCTGTAGGCGTCCACAGGCTGTTGTAGATATATGTTGGTTCACCAAGGTCTGCCAGGGCGATGATATTTCGGTTGTTCTCGCTTTTTCCACTTTTGTTTGTTACCCATATCTCTACGCGTTTGATGTTGACACCACTGGAGATTGTGGGTAACGACTCCATGCTTTTGTCGAACCTTTCGCGGAAGAAATGAGAGAGGAAGAAGTGACGATTCTCTTCGTAGTTTGTGGCGCTGAACTCGAAATTCGTTGTTTGTGAACCGCCTTTACTATCGACGCTGTTTGTTGCACTCTTCTTTTGGCTTACAACCGATTGTATCTTAAGTTTTCCAAATTGCACATCTGTTCGAAGGCCAAAAAGGCTGCTGACACCGGGAACAAGACTGATATTGCTGGGGAAAGAGACGTTACCTGCTTCTATAAGCTTAACTATTTCGTCTTCCTTTCCGTCGTATTTGAGTTTAAGGTTTTGAGCATCGTAGTCAAAAGTGGCTTGTGTGTTGTAATTTAGGTTCAGGTTGATTTTATCACCCACTTTACCATTTAGGCTAAGATTGATTTTCTCCTCGAAATCAAAACCGACGGTCTTACGACGCGAAGCAGCAAGTGCAGGATTCTTCACCTTCTTTGAGTTGACGCCTACCTTAAGTTCAGCACTACCTTGAGTCTTAATCTGCACACCGCCGGGACCGAAGATTTTCTCGGCTGGTCCGAGGTCAAAGTGCATGTCTGTAAAGTCGAATTTCTTCTTGCCTTCTGCCTCGAAGGCTTCTTCGTTCTTTTGGCGCCAGTATTGTTGCAAACTGTTTTGCAGCGACCAATGCTGGTATTCCTCCGGCGTCATTAACAATGGAGCATTGAGGAAACTTGTTGCCGTGCCGAGTGTGAAGCCAGATCTGCCGGGTAGGATACTGCCCGAAGAGGCTCCGGCTGCACCTGTTGATGATGCCTGCGTTGATGTCGTACTTGAGTTACGAGTACTTGTATTTCTGCTGGAACTGCCGCCTCTGCCGCTTCCAGACTCTTCCGAACCGACCAGAGATGTGCCGATGGTATAGGTGTCATCCTTTTCGTCGTAGATAACTTCGGTCTTCAAGTTGTCCGGATCTCGCAGGTCTGCACTTTTCTTACGCAAGGACTTTGTATTCTCCGTTCCGGTCTTGCGAACAGTAAAGCGTGGCTTGCCTTCGGGTACAGTATCTGCGACATAGGCTCCTTCCCTGAGAACACTTCCCAAAATCGGAAGCGGAGCCGGGGCTATGATGATGCCCAAAAGTATTGTTAGGGCTAATATGATTTTTCGCACGCTCATGTCTTATTATTAACGTATGCGCGTGTCTTTTTATTATACATTGATGTGTTTTTCTCTGCTTTTTTCTTGTTTTCGCATCATTATTCGTAAAATCTTTGTATTTTTGCTTCACAAAGTCATCAAGTTGTCTATTTGATATGATTGAATACCTGAAAGGAACTCTTGCCGACCTTACTCCTGCACTTGCAGTTATTGAATGCCACGGAGTGGGATATGGCGTAAATATCTCTCTTAATACTTTCTCTGCCATTCAAGGCAAGCAAGAGGTTAAACTGTGGATAACCGAATCAATTCGCGAAGATGCCTACCAGTTGTGGGGGTTCAGCACAAGGACGGAGCGCGAACTGTTTCTTTTGCTGACCAGTGTCAGCGGCATTGGTGCAGGCACAAGCCGTGTCATACTCTCATCCATGACCGTACCTGAATTGGCCGCTGTCATCAGCGAAGGAAACGACAAAATGCTCAAAACGGTGAAAGGCATCGGTCCGAAAGCAGCACAACGCATCATTGTGGATCTTCGCGACAAGATTGGTTCGCTTGGAATTGAAGCGGCATCGCCAATGGCACCGGCGTCTCCTGCTGTCAACAAAGAGGTTATGGACGAGGCAGTTGCTGCGCTCACGATGCTCGGTTTCAGTCCTGCCCCAGCCCACAAGGCAGTGCAGAAGATACTTTCCGACGAGCCTGAAGCGCCGGTTGAACGCGTTATAAAATTGGCATTAAAGATGCTTTAGCAGTATGAAACAGTTCCTCCAGATTGCAATCGATGCTGCTCTTGATGCCGGAAAGGCTATCATGCGCATCTACAACGACCCCAATCAAGACTTCGGCATTGAGCGAAAAGCCGACAACAGTCCGCTGACACTTGCCGACAAGGCAGCGCACAATTGTATTGTACGACATCTGCAACAGACTGAAATCCCCATCCTTAGCGAAGAAGGCGCTCATCTTCCCTACGAAGAGCGACAGTCATGGCACAGACTTTGGATTGTCGATCCGCTGGACGGCACCAAGGAGTTCATCAAGAAGAACGGCGAGTTTACCGTCAACATTGCTCTTGTGGAAGACGGAAACCCCATCCTCGGCGTCATTTACGTACCGGCAAATGGCGTGCTTTATACCGGCATCGTCGACGGGCAAACTGCCCCACAGACCTCTGCTAAAGGGGAAGCATGCAAGATGGAGTCCGGAGATATTCAGTCCCTCCCATTAGGCGGAAGACAGGACAGCACTTTCTGCATTGTGGCAAGCCGTTCGCACCTCAGCCCAGAGACAGAGACATTCATTGAGGAGATGCGCCAAGAACACGAAGACATCAGGCTCGTGAGCAGTGGCAGCAGCCTGAAAATCTGCCTTGTTGCCGAAGGAAGTGCCGATGTTTATCCGCGTTTTGCCCCAACGATGGAATGGGACACCGCCGCAGGCGACGCCATAGCAAGAGCTGCAGGGCGTAAGATGGTGAATGCCGAGACTGGGGAACCACTGACTTACAACAAGCCGGACCTGCATAACCCCTGGTTCATTGTCCGATGAACCAGCACTGACGCTGTAAAGTTTTTTCCTTAAAACAAGGCTATTCAAAGCGTATTTTTGCGCGAAAGCCACAAGAAGGCTTCCGCTACCCTATTTTTCGCAAATTTTCTTCCTTGCTGATGCCCAGCGAGTTGTGCTTCTACGCTCCAAATCGAGACATCAAAAGAGGACGGAATACCTATGGCTATTTGCAATATGACGCAGGCTTTTGGCATAAATTTACCACGCCTCTTCGGACATTTTAGCTAAGGTTTCCTGCCAACTTAACGTGTTAAGTCGGGCAACATAACGTGGAGCATTGACAATCGTCTCAGGCTTAATCGAGAAACTAAGCACTGGAGTCTCTAAAATATTGTAAAGATTTTTTTCGTTTCACAACAGGCACAAAGGTACGTTTTCGCCTGCACAAAAGCCCCATCTTGCACTAATAATTTCGAAAAACGGCACAAAGAATTGTGATTTGTGGATAATTTTTCGTACCTTTGCACGCAATTTAAATCAAAACATAGCGTAAAGATATAAAGCAATGAATATATCATATAAATGGCTTAAAGAATACGTCGAAACGACGCTCAGCGCCCAAGAGATTGCAGAAGCATTGACCAGTGTCGGCCTCGAAGTTGGCAGCGTAGAAGAAGTACAAACAATCAAAGGCGGCCTGGAAGGCTTGTGGGTAGCAGAAGTGCTGACCTGCGAAGCACACCCCAACAGCGACCACATGCACGTATGCACTGTCAATGTCGGCCAGGAAGAACCCCTGCAGATTGTCTGCGGTGCACCCAACGTAGCAGCCGGACAGAAAGTAATTGCCGCCGTTGTAGGCACAAAACTCTATGATGGCGATGAAGTCTTCACCATCAAACGCAGCAAATTGCGTGGAGTGGAAAGCTTCGGCATGCTCTGCGCCGAAGACGAAATCGGCATCGGCACAGACCATAACGGCATCATCGTACTGCCGGAAGATGCCGTAGTAGGCACACCGGCAGCAGAATACTACCACATAGAAAGCGACTACCTCATCGAAGTCGACATCACACCCAACCGTGCCGATGCCTGCAGCCATTATGGCGTAGCCCGCGACCTCTATGCATGGCTCGTTCAAAACGGCTATAAAACAAGCCTCCAACGTCCCAACTGCGACAACTTCAGCATAGACAACGAAACACTTCCCATCAGCGTCACCATCGACGACGCCAACCTTTGTCCGCGCTATGCCGCTGTCACACTGACCGGCTGCCAAGTCAAAGAAAGCCCGGAATGGTTGCAAAACAAACTGCGCACCATCGGACTCCGCCCCATCAACAACATCGTCGACATCACCAACTACATCATGATGGCCTATGGCCAACCTTTGCATTGCTTCGATGCCGACATGATAGAAGGCAAACAAGTCATCGTAAAGACACTGCCCGAAGGAACATCCTTTGTCACACTCGATGGCGTAGAACATAAACTCTCCAACCAAGACCTCGCCATCTGCAATGCAAAAGAACCCATGTGCATCGCCGGTGTATTCGGAGGCAAAGGCAGCGGCACATACGACACCACAGTAAATGTCCTCCTCGAAAGTGCCTACTTCAACCCCACCTGCATCCGCAAAAGCGCACGTCGCCACGGTTTGAACACCGATGCCAGCTTCCGCTTCGAACGAGGCATCGACCCCCACGGACAAATCTATGCCCTGAAACAGGCCGCCATCCTCGCCCGAGAACTGGCAGGAGCCAAAGTAAGCATGCAAATTGTAGATGTGCAGGCCAAGCCAATGCCCGACTTCAAAGTGTCACTCAAATATGATTATGTGGACAACCTCATTGGCAAGCACCTCCCCGCAGAGACCATCAAGAGCATTGTCACCAGCCTCGAAATGACCATCGACAGCGAAAACGAAGAAGGTTTGGAGCTTACCGTGCCCGCATACAGAGTAGATGTGCAACGCCCCTGCGATGTTGTAGAAGACATCCTGCGCATCTATGGATACAATAACATAGAGATACCCACCACACTTAAGAGCAGCCTTACAGTCAAGACTGTTCACGATTTCAGCCACAAACAGCAGAATATCATTGGCGAACAGCTTGTGGGTGGTGGCTTCAACGAAATACTTAACAACAGTCTTCAGCGTGGTGCATACTACGATGGGCTTGAGTCCTACAAGAGCGAAGAACTGGTTCGCCTCATCAATCCACTCAGCCAAGACCTTAACGTACTGCGCCAGACACTGCTTTTCGGTGGTCTGGAAAGCATTGCACGCAACGTCAGCTACCGCAATACCGACCTCCGTTTCTTCGAGTTTGGCAATTGCTATCGCTTCCAAAAGGAACGCCGTTGCCCCGACATCGTGCAGGGTGTAAGCAGCAGCCGCGACCCGGAAGTCATCAAACACGTACTCGATGCATACAGCGAGGACTACCATCTTGGACTCTGGCTTACGGGTAAAAGTGTCAGAGGCAGTTGGGCTCACCCCGACGAAGACAGTTCGTTTGCACAACTCAAGGCATACGTAATGAACATCTTCGCCCGCCTGGGCGTTCCCTTTGGCACACTTGTTTTCAGCGAAGGCAAGAACGACATCTACAGTGCAAGCCTTTGCGTACAGAACAGAGGTGGCAAGATTCTGGCAGAGATGGGCATCGTTTCCGGCAAACTGACTAAGGCATTCAACATCGATGCACCTGTCTATTTTGCCGACATCCGCTGGAACCAGGTGCTTCGTGCCATAAAGGGTCAGAATGTTACGTACACGGAGATAAGTAAGTTCCCTGCCGTTAGTCGTGACCTTGCCCTTTTGCTCGATGCAAATGTACCTTTCGCTGAAGTGGAACGCATTGCCTATCAGGCTGAGAAGAAACTGCTGAAAGCGGTGAAACTCTTCGATGTTTACGAAGGCAAGAACTTGCCAGCCGGCAAGAAGTCTTATGCTGTGAACTTCATCCTTCAGGACGAGACAAAGACATTGAACGACAAGGCCATCGATGCTGTTATGCAACGCCTCATTAAGAGCCTCACCGAACAGCTTGGAGCCGAGTTGCGATAAGTTTACGACACAACATTTAAACGAGACAATAATACAACCGAAAGATAATTTCATACTGAAAAAAACACATTATGGGAAGAGCATTTGAATACCGCAAAGCCGCCAAGATGAAGAGATGGGGGCACATGGCGAAGACATTCACCCGCCTGGGCAAGCAGATTGCCATTGCCGTTAAGGCAGGAGGTCCGGAGCCTGAGAACAATCCCGCACTGCGTAGTGTCATTGCAGTCTGCAAACGCGAGAATATGCCGAAAGACAATATCGAGCGTGCCATCAAGAATGCAATGGGCAAAGACCAGAGCGAATACAAGAGTGTTACTTATGAAGGATACGGCCCTCACGGCATCGCTGTCTTCGTTGACACCTTGACAGACAACACTACCCGCACTGTGGCCGATGTACGAAGCATTTTCAACAAATTCGGCGGCAACATGGGCACGACCGGTTCATTGTCATTCCTTTTCGACCACAAGTGCGTCTTCACCTTCAAGAAGAAGGCTGACATGGACATGGACGACTTCATCCTGGAAATGATTGACTGCGGCGTGGAAGAAGAGTACGACGAGGAGTACGACGAGGAAAAGGATGTTACAACCATCACCATTTATGGCGAGCCCACAAGCTTCAACGTTATTCAGAAAAAGCTTGAAGCCGATGGTTTCGAAGAAGTTGGTGGTGAATTCACATACATCCCCAACGACGTGAAAGACGTGACGCCCGATCAGCGTGAAACCATCAACAAGATGGTGGAAAAGCTTGAGGACTTCGACGACGTGCAGACCGTCTATACAAACATGAAGCCGGAAGAATAAACCGAACATGGAACTACGAGCAGGACAAGTGCAGGTGAACGACGGCGAGAAGCAGTTGCTGTACAAAACAACAGGAACATGTTGCCAGTATATTGAGGTTGCCGTAAAAGACAACAAACTCACAAAATGTTGCTTCTATGGCGGTTGCAATGGTAACACTCAAGGTGTTGCAAAACTTGTAACGGGAATGGACACGAAGGAAGTCATCAAGCGACTCGACGGAATCCGTTGTGGCACGAAATGCACATCCTGTCCCGACCAACTTTGCCGGGCACTCGAGCAGTTACAGGAATCGTAAGCCTTCGCCGGCACTCACAAGTTCCTGATTTACAAACAAACAGGTTACATTAAAAATAAAGGCCTGCCTTTCCGAAAGAAAGGCAGGCCTTGTTTGTAATAATGGTTAAGCATTATGGGCAGAATGGTTAACCTTTTCGGCAATAATGGTTAACCTAGTTCACATGTTATGTTGAGAGGTGCTTAAAACTCGTCGCCCATCTGTGCCTGCTGAAGCCCGTCGAAGGAGTCATCGGCACCAATGGCTTGGGCAAGTCTTTCTGTCTCTGCCATCTCCTCTGCCGTCATCTTCGGCGACACAAAACGTCCGCCCATGTCGCTTTCCTGCGAGTTTGGTAAAGGAATCGACGTTTCGAGGTCGGAGAACCGGGCAAACTCACTACGGAATGCCAACTTGATATCTCCCACAGAACCATTACGATGCTTGGCTACGATGAACATCGCCTTGCCACGCCAGTCGTAGCCATTTTCGCCTTCATTCAAGTTGTAATACTCCGGACGATGGATGAAACATACAATATCGGCGTCCTGTTCTATGGCACCCGACTCACGCAAATCGCTCAACTGCGGACGCTTACCAACAATACCCTCACGGCTTTCCACGCCGCGATTCAACTGACTCAATGCAATAACCGGAATGTTTAACTCCTTGGCTAGAGCCTTCAAGGCACGGCTTACTGCACTAACCTCCTCTTGTCGGCTATTGATATTAAGGCCACTGGCCTTCATCAACTGCAAATAGTCAATCATAATAACCTTGACAGCAAACTCACGAACCAGACGTCGCGCCTTGGTCTGCAACTCGAACACACTTAGAGAGGGCGTATCGTCGATGTAGATAGGTGCATTATACAACTGCCTGACGCGTTTGTCAAGTTGTCCCCATTCGTATGGCGCAAGTTGTCCGCTGCGCAACTTCTCACCACTTAACTCACTGACATTGACCATAAGTCGCTGCACGAGTTGCTGGTTACTCATCTCAAGACTGAACATGGCACAAGGAATTCCATGGTCGACAGCCATACGCTTTATCATGGAAAGTACAAAAGCAGTCTTACCCATTGCCGGACGGGCAGCAATAACTACCAGGTCGCTGTTCTGCCAACCGTTCGTAATCTTGTCGAGTTCATGGAAACCTGTCGGCAGACCACTGAGACCACCCTCCCTTGACTGCGCCTTCTGTATGAGTTCATATACCTGACTGATAACAGGGTCAATCTGCGTGAAGTCCTTCTTCATGTTCTTCTGCGAGATGGAGTAAAGCATGCTCTCCGCTTCCTGCATAAGGTCTGCCACATCGACTGTAGCATCAAAGGCCTTCGTCTGAATCATACTGGCAAAGGTAATGAGTTGACGTTGCAACGACTTCTGTGCAATAATCTTTGCGTGATACTCGATATGCGCAGAACTGGCAACCTTAGCATTGATTTGCATCAGATAGACCTCACCGCCGGAAGCCTCCAGATTATCCGTTCGCTCCAACTGCTCAATGACAGTCATTATGTCAACAGGCTTCTGCTCGGCATTAAGCGTCTGGATGGCCTGATAAATCAACTGATGGCGATGGTCGTAGAAACTCTCCGGTTTAAGCAACTCTGCCACCTGCCCATATGAATCCTGTTCTACCATAAGAGCACCCAGCACAGCCACCTCCATGTCGAGGCTCTGCGGCTGCTTGTGTCCATATTGGTCAACCTGAGGCACTTCCACTATCTTCATTGCCCCGGAACGTTTCCTTCCTGATGTCCCTGCCATATCTTGTCTTCTTGTATCGGTTTAATGTCTATGCAAAGTTAATTACTATAAACGAAAAGTGCAAACATTTAACCCTATTTATTCCCCTACATTGTGGCTTTGTATTATAAGCACACAAAATCCCCTGACCCAGAATAGGCCAGAGGATTTTACTATTACTGTCTTCTTAATCGAGACCTACTCTTCGCTCCAGATATCCCAGGAATTGTCTTCCTTTGTGAGAGCCTGGCTGCCGTCAACCGTTTTGTCGCTAATAATCAAACTCTCGGCGAGCATCTGAGCAGCCTGTGCCTCGCTAATAGCAAGGGCAGGAGTTAAATAAACCTTTTTCATAGTAGAATATACTTTTTGTTTTTATATGTTTTCTAATTACTTTCTCCTCCCGACATTGCGGGAGGAGAGTTGTTCATTTAGAAGAGAACCTTCTTACCGTTCACAATGTTGATACCCTTCTGCATCTTCTGGAGACGCTGGCCTGCAATGTTGTAAATAGCATTGTCTTCGTTAAGGTTAACATTTACATCACTGATGCCTGTTGCATCACCGCCTTCGAAGTAGAATGCCTTCACACCGCTTGTACTCTGGTAGTAAGCCTTGCCTGCAGCAATGGTGCCCTCAGCTTTGTAGAATCCGGCCTTACCATCAAGCTTAGCAAGGACATACATTGTACCGTCTGCTTCAATGTCCGTATCAGTGCCCTTAAGGTCATTGGAAACACTAATAGCAGGAAGGTTCGCTGCCACCTTATTATAGTATGTACCCTTCAACACAACAGGAGTTGCAACAGGAACACCCTCTACCTCTGTGAGGTCGAGCCATGTATCGTTGAGTGTCGCAACATAAGCCTTAGCATCACCATTCAATTCGTAACCAGATGTTGTATCATACATTGTTGCATAACCTGCATCGCCAACATAAAGAACAGCAGGAGCATTGAATACGGGATGGCCGTCTGTGCCAATGGTCTGGCCAAAGGCCTTGCCCAACTTATAAGCAACTTCACCAGATGCAAGCTGTTCAACAGTAACATAAGTGGGATGATTATTCCATGTAAGATTTTTGTCACAGAAACAATTCTTCACTGTTGAACCTAGGCCAAGACGAGCAAAGCCATCACAACTTGTCATGTCACCGATAGCATAGCAGTTCTCCAATACAGCATCATCACCAGACCAACCAGTCAACTGGCCGTTTTCGTCATTTCCTTTAATAGCACCTGTAGAGTAACAATTGGTCATATAAAGTTTAACATAACCACCATTTCTCATGTTAACACCAAGAATACCACCTACATTATTGCCTGCTCCTGTTATGTCAGCCTCATTACCAAGGCTTTCTAAACGAACCTCGCCGTCATGAGCTCTCCAGGCCTTGCCGACAATACCAACAGCGCCATTGCCCTTAATAGAGCATGAACTTGAAAGAGTGAAGTTCTTAATGACTGCACCTTCTGCAATAACGCCAAAGATACCTACCTCATTTTGTTCGAGATTGATATTGAGGTTTGTAATCTTGTAACCTTGACCATCAAATGTACCGTTATAACGTGTATTGCCTTGTCCCCAAAGGCCCCCAATGGGTGCGAAGTCCTTTACACCAGTAAAGTCAATATCGTTCATCAAACGAGCATTAACAGGAGCATTGCAGTCTTCATTTGCAGTAAGATTATGTACGTTACGATAATCCTTAATCATTGCTGCGAACCAACGCATCTGCTTGTTGTCGGAGATTTCGTAATAGCCGTCTTCTGCAGGTGTCATGTAGTCTGCAACATAAGAGGTCATTGAATTACATGTTGTGCAGAATCCATTATCCACAGTGTGTTCATCGCGGCTTACTTCGTCAACATTTGAATAAACGACTGCTCCTTTGGGAGTACCGTCGCAAGTGTATGATGCATTTGCGTAAACTTTGCTGTGAGAAGAGAAGGGCACGGGCATTGCATCTTCATTAAGATTCTGGAACCAGTTGTCGCCTTCGCCATTCAACATGCAGCAGAACTCACCTGTTGCTAATCTTGCATCGTCCTGTCCGACCTTATAGCAGTTGACTGTTTGGGGATTATTACGTGCGAAGTCTGCACTATTTCCATTCTTAGTATATTGGGTAGGAGCAACGAGACAGTTGATGTACTGGTTGTTGCCGCCGCCGCCAGCCCAACCTACGAGGCCGCCGTTTCCTTCGGCTGTGCCAGTTTCTATAGAGCCGAGGAATGCGCAGTTCTTGAGGGTTACTTGACCTTCCATGTTAGCAAAAAAACCGCCACAAGTTGCATCATTATTAGGATTAGAACCGGTGTAGCTTACAGCTGTTTTAACGATGACATTTTCGATAAGTGTACCGTCACCGTCTGAACGTCCGCCAAGGCCGCCTACGCAATTGTTGCCGGCAGAAGTTGCGCTGCCTTCAACTACAAGATTTCTGATGGTAGCAGCGTTAATGTAGGCGAAGAGGCCTGTACGGGTTGAGCCTGCGTTTACGATATCAACCTTAATGGTATGTTCTTGACCATCAAATACACCACGGAAGGGAGTTCCCTGGCTTGTACCGATGAAACCCTGCTTGTAATTTGTGTAGTCAATGTCAGCTGTCAGCTTTGCTTTGGCAGACTGATTGACGGTATTTACGAGTTCTGCAAACCAATGTAACTTGTCCGCTGTGTCAATACTATAGAAGCCTTCGCCATCGGCTATGAGGTAGTTTGCGTCAAGTTTTTCGCAGACGGTACACCAACCATTAGCATTTGAATGGGAAAGAGTTGCGGATTCAGAGGCGTCATTAGTAAAGGTATTGTTACCGAGTAGAGTTCCATCGCACTTTACATCACCAGTAGCATAAACTTGGCTATGACCGCCTGTAGAGAAGGGAACAGGATGTACGTCTGCGTCTGTTCCCAAGGTTTGATACCAAACGATAGAGGACTGGTCTCCATTCAGCTTGAAGCATAATTCGCCACTTGCAACCGTAGACCTGGCTATCTTTGTTCCTTGTCTATAAGATTCGTTGCCATTAGCATCATAGCAGTTCGAAACAGAAACACCGTCACCACGATAAAGACTGTTGTTATCTTGCATATTGTAGATATCACCAATATTCCAGCAGTTGGTGAAGGTTGTGCCAGACTGCGCCCAACCTGTAAATGCAGCACATTGTCCATCCTGACCACGTACTTCTCCTGTATTGGCACAGTTTGTCGCAAAGATTTTAGTACCATCGGTTGCACAGCCTACCAGACCTGCTGCATTAGCATCGGTAGAACCTGTTGCTTCTACACGTGCTTCATTGATGACATTTTTGAATGTGACATCTCCACTTCTATCACGTGCAAATCCGATAATGCCACCAACCTTAGCTACTCCCTTGAAGGAGCTGTTGGCGCCAATTACCAAATCATGAATATATGCTACATCAGCATAGCAGAAAAGTCCGATATTGCTATAGTCACTGTTTACAATAGCATAGTCAATGGTATGTCCGTTGCCATCAAATTCTCCCTTGAACTTGTGCTTGTCTGAAGCCATGGGGGTAAATGTTTTACCCTCGAAACTGAGGTTTGCAGTTAGGCGAGCCTTTGATGCATTTGTTGCATCTGTGGCTATATATGCAGCAAACCAGTAATAGTCGTTTACGGATGAGATAAGATAGTAATCGCCGTCTTTTGAAGGCTCGGTCAGTTTCTCTGCCTTGATTTTCAATGTGCTCGTATTGAAACTCACAAGATACAGACCTTCTTCTGCAACGCAGAACTTGTAGTCTACGTTATTAACATTTGTTGTGGAGAGGTCTGACCATTCAGAGGTCAACACTGTTCCCTGAGAAGTAGCCCAAAGACCATCCCAGTCTCCAGATGAGTTTGGAATCTTAAAACGGCCATTGTCGCCCTCGCCAACTGTCAACTTGACAGCTGCCACCCAAGTTGTTCCGTCTGCAGAGTAAGCACGTACTGCACTTCTCTCCCACTCTCCCTTACTCCAACCGCTATCGGTAGCACCACCTACCAGATAATACTGGTCTGCATACATACTGAAACTGGATGCAAGCGCAAACAGAAAAGTAAATAACTTTTTCATTGCAGTTTAATTAAATGGTTTGTAATATATTTGGATTTATTATATACCCAATAATTCGGAACAAAGATACAGATTTTTTTATTTAATTGAGAAAAATGAACAGAAAAACATTTGCGAATGTAAAATTTGTATGAGTTTTCGAGTCTTCTTAGCCTATATTCGCAAATTTCATGACGCAGTTCCGGGAATAAGATGACATTTTGCCGATTTACAACACGTTAATCTCTCTGAAAATAATGGTTAAGCATTCTTTGGGAAATGGTTAACCTTTCCGGGCATAATGGTTAAGCATTATACGGAGAAAGGCACACCTTTCTCGCGGGGAAGGTGTGCCTTATTGATTGTTGCCGTTTATTGTGTGCAAAAACGGCGCATTATGTCTTGTTTACTCCATTACATCCTTCGTACCGCCAGTGGTTTGGAAGAATGTCACTTGAGTGGTGGTCTTCTTGTCGAAAAGTGTATTGGAGAGCATTTCGACGATGCCGAACTGCCCCATCGGCGTCTCCATGCTGACATATTCCTTGCCTTTATAGTTGATGCTTATGCTTGTCCTGGCAGGAACATTATAGTACACACCACGCTCCATCTTCGCACGTTTCTTGGCCACTTCTTCCGAAGGAACGGCTGTAGGAATGGTTTCCTGCACTTTCACAGAAACGGCTACCGGCTCACCCGCAAGGTTGTCGGCATCCAACACGCCAAGCTTCTGCGAGAAACGGAAAAGGACATCACGTTCTGTCTCCTGAACGGGATCGTAAAAGAACGAAAAGACCTCCGTATCGGTCTGCGTTGTGCCACAGAAAAGAGACTCGAGGACTGCTGCCTGATGGTCAAGCTGATCGAGCATAAGTTTAAGCTGTGCTCCGTCCTTCGGCGTATTGTCTGCTTCTCCGCGGACAAGTGCATTCTTACTTTCGCGTATGTCGTAAATCTCTTGGGCACAGAGTTCTGCCATCTTGGCCTTACTGCCGGCTGCAAGTATCTCTTGCGTCATGTACGAACGAGGATTCTCCGGCCTCTTACCTTGTTGCGGTTTAGGCAGCTCTGGCAGGAAAGATTCGTCTGCATCGGTATTGATACTCAACAAAATGCCATCGCGGCTAAGACCTACCAGCGGCGCCACTGTCTTGCTTTTCAGCTTGATGCTATAGGCTTTGTCCCTGTCGGGTTTTCCGAATGGTTCAAGCGTAATGCTCTTCAAACTCCACTGAACACTCTCCTCGGTCGGCACATTCTGCAACCGCAAGAAGCGGTCGGCATACATATAGAAGTCGCCGGGGCGGACAGTTGTCCTTTCGGCTATAACAGTGACCCGAAAGGCGGTGCGAGGCAAGTAGTAGCAAACACCCTCGAGCGTACTGCCGGGAACGAAAGCATCAACCTGCGTCTGAGCAGTAGATGTCAGGGACAACGCAAAACAGAGAACAGGGATAAGGGAAAAGAGATTTGTTTTCATTCTTGTTTCTTAACTCTTAATTCTAAACTCATTTGTGTCTATTGGCACGCTGACGACGTATGTCTGCTTTCTTCTTGGCAGCACCACTCCCATGCGCACCCGTAATGTATTGCTTCTTCTTAGCCTTGGTCTTGACCTTAGACTCTTCCTGTTTCGGTGCACTTTTAGAGCTGCCTCGGAAAGTAATGCCGTCTAAGATAACGGCATCGATGTCATCTCCTCCGAACTTAGCCATAAAGCTTTTTATTAATGATGGAACAATCTAACGCCGGTGAATGCCATTGCAATGCCATACTTGTCGCATGTCATGATAACATGGTCATCACGCACACTGCCACCTGCTTGGGCAATATACTCCACGCCACTCTTATGAGCACGCTCTACATTGTCGCCGAATGGGAAGAAGGCATCGCTTCCGAGGCTAACCTTCGTATTCTTCGCAATCCACTCCTGCTTCTCCTCACGGCTGAGAGGTTCCGGCTTCTCTGTAAAGAACTTCTGCCATTCGCCCTCGGCAAGAACATCCATATAGTCCTCGCTGATATACACATCGATAGTATTGTCTCGATCCGCACGACGAATACCAGGAATGAAAGGAAGAGCCATCACCTTCGGGTTCTGACGCAGCCACCAAATGTCTGCCTTACTGCCAGCAAGTCGAGTGCAGTGGATGCGGCTCTGCTGGCCGGCACCAATACCAATAGCCTGACCATCCTTAACATAGCATACGCTGTTGCTCTGAGTATATTTAAGCGTAATAAGAGCAATGATAAGATCGCGACGAGCTTCCTCGGAGAAGTCCTTATTGACGGTAGGGATATTCTCAAAGAGAGCAGGATCGTCAAGCTTCACCTCATTACGGCCTTGCTCAAAGGTTACGCCAAACACCTGCTTGCGCTCGATGGGAGCAGGAACATAATTGGGATCTATTTTTATGATGTTGTATGTACCCTTACGCTTATCGCGCAGAATCTGCAATGCTTCTTCAGTATAATCGGGAGCAATCACACCATCACTCACCTCGCGCTTGATAATAAGAGCCGTTGCCTCATCGCAAGTATCACTCAAAGCAATAAAGTCGCCATAGCTGCTCATACGGTCGGCACCTCTGGCACGAGCATACGCACATGCAATGGGACTAAGGGGAACCTTAATGTCATCAACAAAATACACCTTTGCCAAAGTGTCGCTCAGAGGAAGACCAACAGCAGCTCCAGCCGGAGACACGTGCTTAAAACTCGCTGCAGCAGGCAAGCCTGTAGCTGCTTTAAGCTCCTTAACTAATTGCCAGCTGTTCAAGGCATCGAGGAAATTAATATACCCAGGGCGTCCGCCAAGTACCTCGATAGGCAACTCGCCCTCTTCCATATAGATGCGTGAAGGCTTCTGATTGGGGTTGCAGCCATACTTGAGCTGCAGTTCTTTCTGTGTCATATTGCTTTTTGTCTATAATGTTTTGCTTGCAAAGATAATGCTTCTTTACGAAATATGCAAGAAGTTTTATTTGGAAATGGACATTCGTACAATCTTCTGTTCTTGATTGACAAGTGCACTAACACGATAAATATTGGACATCGGTTGTTTCGTATCGCTTCGGCTGATTGTTTCCTGCAAATTGAATTCTGCAGAATAACCTATACTGCCATCATGAAGTGTCTCCTTACGAACGCTCATTTGTTGCGCAATAACATAATGAAGTCCGATGACATCCTTCTCCTTCTTCTCGTTAGCATATTGGATAATTGCTTCTGCATCGGCATTGTCTTTGCCGCAGAAGTTAATCATTGAATCCGGGATAGCAGCCCGAGCAGCTTCAATATCTTGGTTGGCAATGACTTTCGCAAAGAACGACTCGAGTGTACCACGTATCATGGTTCGCTCTGCAACCGTTACCTTCGAAAGCAGCAGGGCATTCTTTATTTCTGCGGCTTCGCTTGTATATCGGCCAAAGGGATGTCTTGCCAAATAATCGGTAATGGCGTTTTCATTACCAACAGCAACAGCCTCTTGCCAATCAATAGAGTCGAGCATATCCTCACATGCCCTTTTGCGGAGCGTGGTCGGATATTTTTGCACAAACCGTGCTAACGCTGCACGATTGACGTTCTGCAACAAACGTTGCCACTCTTCTGCCTCTGCCTGCAAAGCAAGCATACGTTCGTTTACTTCATCAAAGTGCTGACTCTTGGGATAATCGTCGAGAAATTGCCGGAAGGTTTTGGGATCTGTCATATTGGCAAGCCGTTCGTAATCGGATTGCTCTTTTTGTCTCATCTGCTCTGTGGTATAATAATAGTAGCCAGCGCAGACACAAAGGATTAGAATAAGAACGAAAAACACAGCCAAGCCAATCGACTTATGGGATTTCTTCTTCTGTGATTCTTTGGGCAAAGTGTTTTCGATGACTACTTCTTCCTTTTCGGCAGAATCTGCAAGTGGGAGTGGTTCCAGTTTCTCTCCGCATTCCGGGCAGGTGTCTTGTGTCTGGAGACAATACTCGTTGCAGTGAGGGCAGTGACGTAATTGTCCGGAGATGTGAATACCACAATGGGGACATGTGCCAGCCATTGTTGAAACACGTCCTTTACATTCAGGACATTTGATGATGCTCATTAGTATAATTATATATAAGGTGCAAAGGGGCACAGACTTTACGGCTGTGCCCCTTTGGGTTTATTGGTGTGATAGCCAAATTACTCTTCTGTTGCTTCCTGTGTTTCCTCAGCGGCAGGAGCCTCCTCGGTTACAGTTGCTTCTTTCTGAGCAGCTACGCTTTCGTTGTTTGACTCTGCAACAACGGTGAAAGCCACCTGTGCAGAAACTTCCTTGTGAAGCTTAACGGTTGCTACATAATCGCCTGCAGTCTTTGCGTCCTTAACGACGATGATCTTGCGGTCGATGTCGAAGCCAAGCTTCTGGAGTTCCTCTGCGATGTGCATGCTGTTGATGCTACCGTAGATAACACCAGTTACAGTTGCCTTTGCAGTGAAAGTGAGGTTTACTGCGTTCAGTTTCTCTGCGAGTGCTTCGGCGTCAGCCTTAATCTTAGCGAGCTTAACAGCCTTCTGCTTGAGTTCCTCGGCGAGTACCTTCTTTGCGCTTGCGCTTGCAATTACGCCCTTGCCCTGAGGAATCAGGTAGTTACGGCCATAACCAGCCTTTACGTTCACGATGTCATTCTTGTAACCGAGTCCGATTACGTCTTCTTTCAGTATAATTTCCATAATCTTCCTCCTTACTTTACTTCATCAAATCGGTTACGAAGGGCAGCAGGGCGAGGTGACGCGCACGCTTTACTGCCTGAGCGACACGACGCTGATACTTGAGAGAAGTGCCAGTGATGCGGCGGGGCAAAATCTTACCCTGCTCGTTGAGGAACTTCTTCAAGAATTCGGGGTCCTTGTAGTCAATATACTTGATGCCGCTCTTCTTGAAACGGCAATACTTCTTCTTCTCGACGTCGATAGCGGGAGCGGTCAAGTAGCGGATTTCTGATTGCTGTGCCATGTTTATGCCTCCTGCTTGTTTTGTTTGTTACTTCTTCTCTTGGCTGCGTATTCAGCGGCGTACTTCTCCATCTTAATGGTGAGATAGCGAAGAACTTTCTCGTCGCGACGATAAGCAATTTCGAGAGTTTTGATAGTCTCGGGAGCTGCATTGAACTCAATGAGCTCGTAGAATCCTGTTGTCTTCTTGTCGATGGGATAGGCAAGTTTCTTCAGGCCCCAGTTCTCTTCGTTGATGATTTCAGCACCAGCTTTTGTGAGAACGCCTTTGAACTTCTCTACCGCTTCCTTCATCTGTTCATCAGACAAAACGGGAGTCAAAATGAAAACGGTTTCGTATTGGTTCATAATACGTTAAATGAATTAATTAATAAATTTGTTGCTTAAAAGCGGGGCAAAGGTACGTCTTTTTTATGGAATAGCCAAACATTTGCTTAATTATTTTGCCTGTCCGTTGCATTTACACATTATAATAATATATAGTCGCAGACATGCGATGGCACCGTTATGCACATTCCGGACAAGAATAAAGGAGGTTTCATGAAAACAGGTTAACCTTTTCGGGCAGAATGGTTAAGCATTATCACAGGAAAGGTTAACCATTATCGCCGGAATGCTTAACCATTCCTGAAGGGACTGCCGACGCATTCCTGCAAACACGCTTGAAACGGGAGTGCTGAAAATTTGGCTGTCCGAACTTTTCTTTGTATCTTTGTGCCATGAAAAAGAAAGGATTACGCTACGAAAGGCATCTGACATGGGCACTGTTTGCACTTTGCCTATGCGTTTGCGACGTGCAGGCCAAAGGCAGAAAGCATGCAGCGAGAGAACGCGAAGGCTGGGAGTTGGTGTGGAGCGACGAATTCCGCGGACGAGAACTCTCCGATGAGTGGACACGCATACCACGCTTCAAGAACCCTTCCGAATGGAACAAATACATGAGTTCCGCCGATTGCCTCTACAAAGTCAAAGGCGGCAAACTCACTCTCTATGGGCGTGTGAACGACTTTCTGCCCGAAGACACTGCGCACTTCCTGACGGGAGGCGTATACACACGCGGCAAGATGCTCTTCCAAAGAGGCAGGATTGACATCCGTCTGCGCATGGACGACGCATCGGGAGCCTGGCCTGCCGCATGGCTGCTGCCAGAGGGCCGATGGCCTCACGACGGCGAAATAGACATCATGGAAAGGCTGAACTATGATGACTTTGCGCACCAAACAATTCACTCCGCCATCACCGAGTATGACACCGAAGCGCGGAAAAGCCAAAACTGGCACTACACTGCGCCCATCAGAAACGGGAAATGGAACGTCTATAGTGTGGAACTCTACGAAGACAGCGTGAGTTTCTTCATCAACGACAAACTGACCTTCACCTATCGGCGCGAACCGGAGTTGGGAGCCGCCCAGTTCCCATACGACCGCCCGATGTACCTGCTGCTCGACATGCAACTGGGAGGCCATTGGGTGGGCAAAGTCAATCCAGACGAACTTCCCTACCGATATCAAATCGACTACGTGCGTTTCTACAAGAAAAAAACTGCCAATACAACTCCTGTTCACTAATTTTTCACTATCTTTGCACAAATAAATAAATTAACATCAATATGATACACTTATCTCTACTACAAGCCGCCCCCGCAGAAAGCGGAAAAGAAGTTATCGAAGCCGTTAAAAACGGGAAAATGGACGAGTTCGTCGACCAAATCATCCGAATGGGAACAGAAGCCGGAAAAAGCATCCTGTTTGCAGCCGTCGTTGCCGTCATAGGATATTACATCGTTCGATTCATCAACAACATGGTCGCACGAATACTGGAACGCAGGAACGTAGAGCCCACCGTACAATCGTTCCTGAAAAGTTTTGTCAACATAACACTACTCATACTGCTCATCCTGACCGTAGTAAGCACACTGGGCGTAAACACCACGAGCCTTGCAGCACTGCTCGCATCTGCAGGTCTGGCCGTAGGCATGGCACTGAGCGGCAACCTGCAAAACCTGGCAGGTGGCATCATCCTGTTGCTCTTCAAACCCTACAAAGTGGGCGACTATATAGAAGCACAAGGCGTAAGCGGCACCGTAAAAGCCATACAAATATTCCACACCGTACTGACAACACCGGACAACAAAGAACTGTTTATCCCCAATGGCGCACTCTCAAGCGGCAACATCACCAACTACAGCAAAAACGACCTGCGACGCGTGGATATGGTTGTCAGCGTAGAATACGGAACAGACACAGAAAAGGTGAAACAAGTAACACAGGAACTCCTGCGTAGCGACAGCCGAATCCTCAAAGAACCCGCACCTTTCGTTGCCGTCAACGAACTGGGAGACAACGGAGTATTCTTTTCAATCCGCGTCTGGGTAAATGGCAGCGACTATTGGGACGTGTTCTTCGACACAAACGAACGCATCTACAACGAATTCAACAAGCAAGGCATCGGATTCCCATTCCCACAAATACAGATTCATCAATAACCTACTATTACTGTATTACGAACAGAGCGATTCATGAGCGGATACAAACAAAAGCAGCACACCGGCAGCATAAAACGATTCGTACAGACACTGACACTCAACTCCAACGAAGAGGCCAGGCGCGAATACATCAAATGGCACTCGCCGGAACACAACTGGAAAGAAATCCGCAACGGCATTCGAGAGGTCGGCATCATCGAAATGGAAATCTACATCTTGGGCAACACGTTGGTCATGATAGTAGATGCTCCCGAAGACTTTGACTGGGGAAAGGCAATGGCCCGACTCGCCACGCTTCCACGCCAAGCCGAATGGGAAGCCTTCGTCAGCCAGTTTCAAGGCTGCAATGCCAACGCCACAAGCGACGAAAAATGGCAAATGATGCAACGGATATTCTATCTCTACGATTAGAAACAACCAGAAAACATAAGAACCCAAGAATAAAACAAAGTCAATGAAGGTCATCGAAAATAAACACATCCTACCGTTCGCCCTCGTCTCAATGCTATTTCTTCTTTGGGGCTTGGCAAACAACATGACTGACACCTTGCTTGCAGCCTTCAAGAAAGTAATGCAGATGAGCGACTCACAGACGTCCCTCATACAGTTTGCTTTCTATGGTTCTTACTTCTGCTTCGCTTTGCCGGCAGCACTTTTCATCAGAAAAGTCTCCTACAAAGCCGGCATCATTCTGGGCCTGACACTCTATGCCGGAGGTGCCATACTGTTCCTTCCCGCTGCAAAAGCCGAAAGTTATCTGTTCTACCTCGTAGCCATCTACATCCTTGCCGGCGGCTGCTCCGTACTCGAAACAACAGCCAATCCCTACATCCTCTCAATGGGTTCGCCCGAAACAGCAACCAGAAGGCTGAACATCGCCCAGTCGCTCAACCCGATTGGCAGCATCATGGGCATTATGCTCAGCAAGCAATTCATTCTCCGAGACATCTCGCTCAATAGCATATCCGAGACCTACATGGGACTGGGGGTTGTGCTGTTAGCAATCATGGCAGTGATGCTGATGTCAAGAATGCCAGAGGGGAAAGACGAAGAACAACACAATGTCCGCGCATCCTTTAAGCAGTTACTCAAAAACAAACGCTATGTCTGGGGCGTCGTGGCACAATTCTTCTACGTTGGGGCACAGATTGGCGTGTGGTCCTTTACCATCAGATTGACGATGCAGGAACTCAACATCGAGGAAGCCAGTGCCGCAACATACTATCTGGCAAGCATCATCTGTTTCTGCATGGCACGTTTCCTCTTCACCTGGCTAATGAAGTTCTACCATCCGGCAAAACTCATGGCATGGGCCTCCGCAGCAGACATCGCACTCTGCCTAATCGTAATCCTCATGAACGGAAGTGGCATGATTGCCGTAATAGCACTCGTGCTCATAAGTTTCTTTATGTCACTCCAGTTTCCCACCATCTACGGCATTGCCCTCGAAGGCATGAACGACGATGCGAAGATTGGCGCCTCGGGACTCATTATGGCAATCCTCGGCGGAGCACTTCTTACACCACTTCAGGGATATATAAGCGACGTATTTGGTGTTTCAGCATCATATACCGTACCACTCGTCTGCTTCGTTGTTGTACTGTGGTATAGCATGGCGAACTGCAAACAAATTGTAAACGACAAATGTTAAATGTTAAATGTTAAATGAAAAAGGTCTTTGTCAGCGGTTGCTATGATTTGCTTCATAGCGGACACATAGAATTCTTCCGGCAGGCGGCCCAATACGGTGACCTGTATGTCGGCATCGGGTCGGACGCCACAATATTGCAGTACAAAAACCGTAAAACACTTTATCCCGAGCAAGAACGGCTCTTCATGGTGCAAAGCATCAAATATGTCAAAGAAGCCTACATTAACAAAGGTAGTGGTGTGATGGATTTTGTACCCACGGTCGAAATGCTCAAGCCAGACCGCTTCGTGGTAAATACAGATGGTTCGAGCGAAGAAAAACGTCGTTTCTGCGAAGAACGTAACATCGAATACATCGTACTTGAAAGAACACCGGCAAAAGGACTTAATGCTCGCTCAAGCACAAACATAAAAGCCGAGATGTGCGAGATACCTACACGGCTCGACCTTGCAGGAACCTGGATAGACCAGCCGTACGTCAGTTGTTATGCTCCCGGATGGGCACTTACCATATCACTCTTACCGAATTTCGAGATAAGAGAACGCTGTGGCCTCTCCACATCAACACGCAAACAGATACAGAAGATCTGGCCTATAAAATTGCCGGATATGGATGTAGAAATGTTGGCTAAACTTGTCTTTTGCTTCGAAAATGACCCCGAGCGAAGCGACGGAATCATCTCCGGAGCACAAGACGCTATCGGCATTTGCATACCTGGACTTTGCCGACATCATTACGACGCACGCTTTTGGCCCGACAAAATTGAACAATGTAAAGACGAAAAGATACTTTGCTGGCTTGAGAGCCATCTATGCTTAGTGCCCATGTTCCCTCGAAAAAACGGTTGCTCCGTAGTCGAAAACAAAGACATTACAGAGACAAAGGTTAAAGCATTGGCCAAAGCAGCAGACGATTGCTGGGAGGCCATCATGAGAACCGACCTTAAAGCCTTTGTTGCTGCATATCGTGCTTCATTCGAAGCTCAAATTTCTATGTTTCCCGCAATGATACAACCTGGCGTCCAGGACTATATTAACCACTATTCTGCAATGGACGGCGTCCTGGCCTGGAAAATGCCGGGAGCCGGAGGGGGAGGTTATCTAGCACTTGTCATTGAAAACGCCAACATCTTCTGTCAATCAGTAACAGAAGCCATTCCATTAACCATCCGCAGATAACGAAGAAAAATGAAGATAGTCATATTAGATGGCCTTACTGCGAACCCCGGCGATCTTTCGTGGGACGAACTTCGAAAATTTGGCAAACTCGAAGTTTACGATCGTACTGCTCCGGAAGAATTATTGACTCGCGCAGAAGGGGCCGAAGTATTATTAACTAACAAGGTTATTATCGATGCGGAAGCAATGAGTGCCTTACCCTGCCTGCGTTACATCGGAGTCACCGCAACAGGTTACAATGTAGTTGACATAGCAGAAGCACACCGACGTAACATTGTCGTAACAAACATACCAGCATACAGCACAATGTCGGTAGCCCAAATGGTTATGGCACATCTTCTAAATATAACAAACCAAGTGGCACTCCATTCCAATGCTGTAAAACAAGGCGAATGGGAACAGAGTCCCGACTTCTCGTTCTCCAAATCACCCATCATTGAACTTGACGGGCTAACGATGGGAATCATCGGTCTTGGCAATATAGGTTCTGCTACAGCACGTATGGCGCAATCAATGGGCATGAAAGTAATAGCCATCAGTAGCAAAACGAAAGAAGCACTCCTGCAAATAGGCGTTCAAAAAGCCGAAAACTATGAACAACTTTTCTGCGAGGCAGATGTCATAAGTCTGCATTGTCCGCTGACCTGCGACACACACCACCTTGTCAATCAAGAACGTTTATCCTTAATGAAATCCACGGCCATACTCATCAACACGGGTCGCGGTCCTCTGCTCGATGAAGTGGCAGTTGCAGAAGCACTTTCAACAAAAAAAATCTATGCTGTTGGCATAGATGTCCTATCCGAAGAGCCACCAACACAAGGGAGTCCCCTTATCTCGGCACCCCGATGCTACATAACACCACACATCGCATGGGCCAGCAAAGCCGCCCGACGTCGCCTCATCGACATTGCAATATCAAATGTCAGAGCCTTCGTGTGTGGAGAACCACAAAATCAAGTTTAATAAATACAATACAAAGAGAGGGCCACGCCAATTGGTGTAGCCCTCTAATACTTTTTTGCTCAACTATTGCTTATTCAGCAGCGGGAGCCTCAGCGCAGCAAGAGTCAGCGCAGCAAGAGTCAGCAGCGCAAGAGTCAGCGCAGCAGCTGTCAGCGCAAGCAACCTCTTCTACACATACGCTGTCGCTATCGCAGCAAGAACCCTGTTCTGTCTTCTGACCGCAAGAAGCGAAAGATACAGCAACAACAGCTGCGAACAAAAATGCTAATTTCTTCATTTTTTTGCTTTTTAAAACTTGTAAAACAATCAATTGTTTATTAAAACGCTGCAAAGGTACGACGATTTTCTGAATTAACAATAATTATAACAGATTTTTTTCAACTATTTTTAGTATTTATTTCATAAAGAACTGATAATCAGATGCAGTATTTTATTATCATTCTTAATAAAAGATAAACTTTTTATTAATGATTTTATAATTTAAACTTTTTTTCTTATCTTTGCGACATGAATACACTAAAAGGGAAAAAGGCGGTATTCTGTACGCTGGGCTGCAAATTGAACTTTGCAGAAACCAGTGCTATTCAGCAACAGATGGAGGCTGCTGGTGCGATAATTGCTCACAAGGGAGATTGCGCAGACATTTGCATCGTAAACACATGTAGTGTCACAGAAGTTGCAGAGAGCAAATGTCGACAAGCCATAAGCAAACTACGGCGCAAAAATCCTGGAGCGATGATTATCGTTACAGGATGTTATGCCCAACTTCGCCCAGAACGAATTGCCGCACTTGAAGGCGTTGATTTAGTTGTTGGCACAAAACAAAAAGGAGAAATCATCAATCTTATCATGAACTTCTCCAATAACGAAGTAAACAAAACTGAGCAACAAATAACCGAACCTTTCTTCCCCGCATGTGCATGTGGCGAACGCACACGATTCTTCTTGAAAGTACAAGATGGTTGCGACTATTTCTGTACTTATTGCACCATCCCTTTTGCTCGAGGAAGAAGTAGAAACGGAAGTATTGCGTCGCTTGTCAAGCAAGCAGAAAATGTAGCACGACAAGGAGGCAAAGAGATTGTATTAACGGGCGTCAACATTGGCGACTTTGGCAAGACCACAGGAGAGAAGTTCATTGACCTCATTCGCGCACTCGACGAAATAGAAGGAATCCAAAGATACCGGATTAGCAGCATAGAACCGAATCTGCTTACCGAAGAAATTATACGTTTTTGTAGTCAGAGCCGTGCTTTTATGCCCCACTTTCACATTCCACTTCAAAGCGGAAGCGATGAGGTCCTACGCCTCATGCACCGGCGCTATGACACAACTTTCTTCTCAGAAAAAATAGCAGAAGTACGCCACTACATTCCCGATGCATTTATTGGCGTAGACGTCATTGCTGGAATGCGTGGGGAAACCGACGAATTGTTTGCTGATGCTTTAAATTTCATGGATTCACTGCCTGTCAGCCAATACCATGTTTTCAGTTACAGTGAACGCCCCGGAACAAAAGCACTTAATATCCCTAATGCTGTCACGCCCGAAAAGAAACACCAACGCACGCAACAAATTCTAAATCTCAGCAACAACAAATTACATACACATTATAATATATATATAGGACAAACACGCCCTGTACTCCTTGAAAAAAACTCTACGTCCTCTCACAATCAGAGATTAATGAGCGGCTTCACAGATAACTATATACGAGTTGACGTTTTACTTCCCACAGGGAGCGAGCAAGTGAAGGCCAACAATATTGTCCAAGTACGTTTAGGAGATTGGAACGAGAGTAAAGATGCCCTAATTGGGGAAATAATAAATTAGTTAAATTGCAAAACTGTGAAATTGAGCATTATCATACTCAATTGGAATGGAGCCGACATGTTACGTCGTTTCTTGCCTTCTGTTATCGAGCACTCGCCCGAAGCAGAAATTATTGTTGCAGACAATGGCAGCACCGACGAATCGCTTCAACTTCTTGCAGAAAAGTTTCCCGACATCCGTATTCTTGCCCTTGATCGCAACTATGGATTTGCAGAGGGATACAATAAGGCCATAACTCAAATCGAATGCGATTATTGTTTGCTTCTCAATAGCGATGTCCGCGTAGAAAAGGGATGGCTAAAGCCAATGCTTGACTACATGAACAGCCACCCCACAACAGCAGCATGTCAACCCAAAATACGAAGCGAATGGTCGCCAGACATGTTAGAATATGCCGGAGCATGTGGTGGTTATATTGGTCGGCTTGGATTCCCTTTTTGTCGAGGACGCATCTTAGGAACAGTTGAACACGACAATGGGCAGTACGACAATATTACCACTATAGCATGGGCCACAGGTGCATCCCTACTCATCCGCCGTGATATTTATTTGAATGTTGGTGGATTGGATGCTCGTTTCTTTGCGCACCAAGAAGAGATTGACCTATGTTGGCGTCTCAGGAGCCGTGGATATGACATCGTATGCATTCCCGAGAGTGTAGTCTATCATGTCGGTGGCGGCACACTACCGAAAGAAAGTCCGCGCAAAGCTTACCTCAACTTTCGAAACAACCTTCTTCTACTATACAAAAATTTGCCTGAAAAACAGTTCCGAACAGTTATGTTTTGGCGTCGGTTACTGGATATGGCCGCAGCACTTCATTTCTTGGCTGGCGGGCATTGGGCTGCTTGTCGTGCTGTTATTCAAGCGCATATTGATTTTAGACGTATTCACAAAGATTTCCAAACAGACCGAGACACCAATTTAGCAGCAACAATCGTTCCACCTGAACAAATACTTAGCCCAATAAACCTACTATGGCAGTATTATGCAAAGTGTCGTCACACCTTCAACCAACTACCACTCAAAGAAAATAACACCCACACAGGTCAAAACTAACAGATGAAAAAAAGTTTTCTTCTCTTTTTCCTGCTTTGTGCAAGCACAGCGCTAGCCCAACAAGCATGGACACTGCAAGATTGCATTGACTATGCACTGAAGCACAACATACAAGTACAAAAGAATCGCATAAATGAAGAACGTGGCAAAGTCAGCCTATGGCAAGACAAAGGTACACTTCTTCCCAGTCTTAGTTTCAACACGAACCAAGGCGTTGGATATCGCCCGTTTACAGAAGTTATCAGCATTGTTCAAGGCGACCAAGTAACCAGTACACGCAGCAATGTTACATACCAAGGTACTTATGGTTTAAATGCTAATGTCACGCTTTGGAATGGTGGCATTAATCATATAAACATCAAAGCGCAAGAACTGCAAAACCAAATTACGGCCCTTGCTACAGAACAAAGTGAACTTACCATCCAAGAACAAATCGCCCAGTTATATGTACAGATTATGTACACGAGGGAGGCCGAGAAGGTTAATGAACAACTACTTGCTACCGCGCAAAGCCAATACAACCGAGGTGTAGAAATGATGGCACAAGGGCAAATGGCAAAAGCAGATGTCATACAACTTGAAGCACAACTGAATAGTGCTAAGTATTCTGTCATAAATAGCAAAACACAACTTGCCAATTACAAGCGTCAACTCAAAGCCCTACTTGAACTTGACCTCAACACTCCTTTTGATATAACGGGTAACATTCCCACAGACGAACAAGTTTTATCACTCGTGCCAAGTGCACAAGAAGCCTATTCTAAAGCACTTGAGATGCGGCCAGAAATTAAGAGCGCCGAACTAAGTATTGAAGCGGCCAATATGCAGCTTGATATTGCGAAACGTGGATTCCTTCCTACCATTGGCGCCAGCGCAAGTCTCGGAAGCAACCACTCTACAGGCAGTAAGAATGGATGGGGAGAACAAATGAAGACCAACCTAAACATGAGTGCCGGCATAAACTTTAGCGTACCTATCTTTGACAACCGACGCAACATGACAAATGTCAAAAATGCAAAATTGCAACAAGTTACTTCAAAACTTGATTTACAAGATAAAAAAAACACACTATCCAACACTATTGAACAGTATTGGCTCAACGCAAACAATGGACAGCAAAACTACATTGCTGCAAAAAGTCGTGCGAAAAGCCAAAAAGCAAGTTATGAGTTATTAAACGAGCAGTTCCAAAACGGATTGAAAAACACCGTCGATGTATTGCAAGGACGTGACAACGTCATCAGTGCAGAACAAGACATGCTACAGAGCAAGTACATGGCATTACTATATATACAACTACTTAAATTCTATACTGGCGAAAAATTAGAATTGTAAATCTTCGAACATACCATACATTTCATAACATATAAGATGAAACACCAAACAATCATCAAAGCTACCATGCTGACAGTAGTACTAGCCATTGCTAGCAGCTGCGAGAAAGGACTAGAATTTACCTATATTGAAGAGGAGGCAGCAGTACAAGACGTTACTACAAGCGTAACAGCAACGGGCACGATCGAACCCGTTACAAGCGTGGATGTCGGCACACAGGTTAGTGGCATCGTTAGTAAACTTTATGTTGACTATAATAGTGTCGTTAAAGCAGGAGACGTTATTGCCGAATTAGATCGCACCAATCTCATAAGTGAATTGAGTAGCGCACAGGCAAATCTAAAGAGTGCGCAAAGCGACCTTAACTACCAAAAAACCAATTATGAACGATATCAAATACTGTATGACAAGGGATTGATTTCCGCAAATGACTACGAACAAGCGCGCCTCTCATACATTAAAGCACAACAGACGGTAACACATCATAAAGAAAGCGTCAAAAAAGCGCAAACCAATCTTGGATATGCCACGATTACAAGTCCTATAGATGGAGTTGTTCTGAAGAAAGAGGTAGAGGAAGGCCAAACGGTTGCATCAAGTTTCAACACACCTACTCTTTTTACAATTGCACGTGATTTAACTGATATGCGAGTAATTGCCGATGTTGACGAAGCAGACATAGGCGAAGTTAAGGAAGGGCAACGTGTCAAATTCACTGTTGACGCATTTCCCAACGACACATTCCATGGAACCGTCACACAAGTTCGCCAGCAAGCAACGACAGAGAGCAATGTCGTAACCTATGAGGTCGTAATCAGTGCACCAAATCAAGACCTTAAGTTAAAGCCTGGTCTTACAGCCAATGTCGTAATCTATACTCTTGAAGTTCCCAACGTCCTTGCCATCCCGAGTAAAGCCCTTCGTTTCAAACCAAGCGAAGCGATGCTCAATAAAGGAGAAACAATCATCGATACCGATAATCCTGTGAAAGTATGGACAAAAGAAGGCACAAATCTTAAAGCCATAGCAATACAAACTGGTGTCACAAATGGGACGTTGACACAAGTTACAAATGGACTACAAGCCGGAGCCAAAATCATCACAGATGTACAAAGCAATATCGGCGAAATGATGGACAGTCAACAGCAAAACAGCAACCCCTTCATGCCCAGACCTCGGAATAGGAACCAAAACAAAGACAAAAAGAAGTAATGGAAAAGAAGGACAGAAAGGTAGTCATCGAACTGCAGGACGTTCGTCGAGAATTCCATGTCGGCAGTGAAGTGGTGAAGGCACTTCGAGGTGTTAGTTTTAAGATACACGAAGGCGAGTTCGTCACCATCATGGGTACGTCTGGTTCCGGCAAAAGTACACTGCTAAATCAACTGGGCTGTCTTGACACACCTACCAGTGGCGAGTATATTTTGGATGGTGTGCCTGTTCGCAAAATGCGTCGCAGCGAAAGAGCAATTCTTCGGAATCGGAAAATAGGTTTTATTTTCCAAAATTACAACCTGCTTGCTAAAACAACCGCAGTAGAGAACGTCGAATTGCCTCTCATGTACAATAAAACATACAACGCCCATCAGCGAAGAGAAGCCGCCATCAAAGCATTACAGGCTGTAGGACTCGGAGACCGCCTTGAACATAAAAGCAATCAGATGTCTGGTGGGCAGATGCAACGTGTGGCCATCGCAAGAGCATTAGTAAACAATCCTGCTGTCATTCTTGCCGACGAAGCGACGGGAAACCTTGATACACGTACCTCATTTGAGATATTATGTCTTTTCCAGGAATTGCACCGTCAAGGCCGTACTATCATCTTCGTCACCCACAACCCGGAAATAGCACAATATAGTAGCCGGAACATCATGTTGCGCGACGGAAAGATACGCGAGGATGCAATAAACAATAATATCCTTTCTGCAGCAGAGGCATTGGCTGCATTGCCCAAGACAAACGACGATTAATTATGAGCATCACTAATCTACTTAAAGTTGCAATAACGGCGATATTGAGTAACAAGTTCCGCTCTTTCCTGAGTATGCTTGGCATTATCATCGGTGTTGCTGCCGTTATCATCATGATGGCCATAGGACAAGGTTCTAAACAAAGCATACGAGCCGACCTAAGCAAAATGGGCACGAATCTGCTTACTATACGACCTGGAGGCGAAATGCGAGGAGGTGTACGTTTGGATCCTTCGGCAATGCAGACTCTCAAAATTGAGGACTACGAAAGCATTCTCAGCGATGCCAAACTCATTACACATGTCAGCCCCGAAGTAACAAGCAGTGGGCAAGTCATCTATGGAGCAAAGAACACCAACAGCACAATGTACGGTGAAAGTCCAGACTACATGACTATCAAACTCTGGGACATCAAGAGCGGAGATTGTTTTACAGAAGAAGATGTCATAAAGAGTGCGAAGGTCTGCATTGTCGGCACTACGATTGTCAAGGAACTCTTTGGCAGTGAAGATGCCGATTGTATCGGCAAAATCATTCGCTTCAAGAGTATTCCCTTTCGTATTGTAGGCGTCCTCAAATCAAAAGGTTACAATAACTGGGGTATGGACCAAGACAATGTGATGATTGCTCCATATACTACCGTAATGAAGCGTATTGCTGCACAAACCTACTTCAGCAGTATTGTTGTCAGCGCCCTGGCTGAAGAATTGAGTGACGAAGCCATTGAAGAAGTGACACAAATACTGCGACGCAATCACAAATTGAAGGAAGATGTGGAGAATGATTTCACTATTCGTTCGCAAGCGGAATGGATGGAGACCATGTCATCCACGATGGATACGATTACCATTATTCTTGTTGTTGCAGCAGCATTTTCATTGCTTGTGGCAGGCATCGGCATCATGAATATCATGCTGGTAAGTGTTACGGAACGAACCAAAGAGATTGGCTTGCGCATGAGTGTTGGTGCAAGAGGCATAGACATCATGAGCCAATTTCTTATTGAAAGCATAATGATATCGCTAACGGGAGCCTTACTTGGCGTAGCACTCGGTTATGGTGGCAGTTGGCTGGCAAGCAATCTTTTCATGTTGCCAAGCAGTGTGCCATTCTGGAGTGTGGGCTTGAGTTTCTGCATCTGTGCTTTTATCGGAATATTTTTCGGATATGTTCCTGCACGAAAGGCTGCTCTCATGGACCCCATCGAAGCAATAAGATACGAATAAAACTATATAATTATGAAAAAGAACATTCTATTTGCAGCACTTCTTTGTTTGCCACTTCTCCTAATGGCACACAAGGACGACAAGAATCCCAAGTATCTGCTTGGAGCAGTGCCTGAGGTGGACGGTGTCGTAACCTTCCAAAAGAACTTCAGTGTTACGGATAAGAACGAGCAACAGATTTATGATGTCATGCTCGCCTACATCAAGAACTCCCTTATCGGCAACGCCATCCAGTTCCCGAAGTCCGAGTACACTCGCATCACTTCCGAGGAAAAGGAGAACGGCACCATCGTGGCTCGCGTTGACGAGTACATGACCTTCCACAAGATGTTCCTCAGCCTGGACCGCACTCGCTTCCGTTATATGCTGTCGGCCAGCGTAAAGGGACAGAAGGTAAGTCTCATCATCACGCAGATTTCATATTATTATAACGAAGACATGGACGGCAAGAATGGCGTACACTACAGAGCCGAAGAGTGGATTACGGACAAAGCAGCCGTCAACAAGAAAGGCACAAAACTTTATCCGCGTAGCGGAAAGTTCCGTCGTTTAACTGTGGACCGCGTACAGAATATCTTCGAAGGCTTCATGGATGCCCTCTCCACAATGGAGGTTGAGGAACAGGTCATCACGAAGAAGAGAAAAGGAATTGTAGAGGAATAAACAGCCATGAATGCCCGACTCTTATTGCTATGCATGCTCATGCTTACGGCTATTGATGCCCTAAGCCAGTGCAAATACTGCAACTCATACGAGGACTTCGTCAATGACAAGTGGCAGCCGTTGGATACCCTCTACAGCAAAAAGCATGGGAAAGGCTATGTGTTTCTGTGGGGAGTAGGCGGCTATAAACTGACCACGGGAGACAAGGCTACCGACGCGACGGTGAAGAAATCTTTTGCTGTGATGCAAGGAAACAATCTCTTCGTAAATGGTCATAGGCTGAAGTGCGGCAAGCAGAGTATGGGTAAAGGCTTCTGCAAGGCCGCCCGCATCAACCGTTACAACATCATCTTCACAAGCAATATCGTGCCAGCCGACATCAACTCCTCGCAGTTGGCGGGAGGTATGGCGGCTACATTTGGAATGATGGCAGGGCAAGGAGGAGCAATAGGCGGAGCTGTAGCAGGCTTAGCTGGAGGCATAATCGGTGGCACGATGGGAGGTATGCAAGCAGTCACTTCTCTGAAGAACCCTGTATGTCACATCATTGCCCCTTCTGCCGACGACGAGAAGCAGACCGCCATAGTGCCTATCGACGACAAACTTATGGATAAGTTCCTCTTGAGCCGTAACCTCACGAAACTGCACGAAAAATACTACGCAGAGAAGGACAAGGACAAACGTATGCAAGCCAGCCGCGTCATCCCCATCCTCGAAAAAGCAGGCATCATCATGGCAGAAGAATAACAGGCCTTCGTGTCCTTAATAAATATGAACAATAAACTATAAATTATAAACTGTAAACTATGAAAACAAAACTGTTTCTCCTTGTCCTTGCTTTAGGCTGTATTGCCGGCACGGCTGATGCGAAGAAGAAGAAAACCAGTGGCAATCCTATTTTCACCGGTTGGTATGCCGACCCCGAGGGTGCGGTTCTCGACGGTAAGTATTGGATTTTCCCCACTTACAGTGCGCCTTACGACCAGCAACTTCACTTCGACGCCTTCTCCAGCAAAGACCTTGTGAACTGGACGAAGCACGAGAATGTCATCACCAAGGCAGACATTCCTTGGCTGAAACGTGCTCTTTGGGCTCCTTCCATTATCGAGGCTAACAACAAGTTCTACCTTTTCTTTGGCGGCAACGATGTGCACGAAGGCGAAATTGGCGGCATCGGTGTTGCTGTAAGCGACAAGCCCGAAGGCCCCTACAAAGATGCTCTTGGCAAGCCACTCATCAATGAAATCGTAAACGGAGCACAGCCAATAGACCAATTTGTCTTCCGTGACGATGACGGCCAGCACTATATGTTCTACGGTGGATGGAGGCATTGCAACGTCTGCAAACTGAGTCCCGACCTCCTTTCCATCGTCCCCTGGGAAGACGGCCAGAAGTTCCACGAGATAACACCTTGCAAAGAATACGTGGAAGGTCCCTTCATGCTGAAGAGAAACGGCAAGTACTACTTCATGTGGAGCCAGGGAGGCTGGACCGGTCCCGACTACTGTGTGGCATACGGCATCAGCGATTCTCCTCTGGGCCCCTTCGAACTCAAGGGCAAAATCCTGCAGAGAGACGAAAGCATCGCTCGCGGAGCCGGCCACCACAGCGTTATCCAAGTGCCAGGCAAGGACGAGTACTACATCGTTTACCACCGTCGTCCCCTCAACGAAACCGACGGAAACCACCGTGTTACCTGCATCGACAAACTCATCTTCAACGAAGACGGAACCATCGCTCCCGTGAAGATGACCTTCGAAGGCGTCGGCAAAAGCAAAATCAAGAAATAACAACTCCAAAACATCAGCATACCTATTTGCCCGAAAAGGTTAACCTAATTGGGCAAATAGGTTAACCCTTATAGCAAGAATGGTTAACCTAATTCAACAGAAAGGTTAACCATTTTTTGAAGCAACACACTCCCCTCCCAAAACAATGACTCGCAAACAGTTATATCGCGAAGTAGCAACATACTTCCGCCAGGCAATGCCGGATGCAAAAACAGAACTGCACTACGGCAATCCATTCCAACTGCTCGTAGCCGTCATCCTCAGCGCACAATGCACCGACAAGCGCATCAACCTCGTCACCCCAAAACTCTTCGAAGACTATCCCAATGCCGAAGCAATGGCTTTGGCCACACCGGAAGTCATCTACGAATACATCCGTACCGTCTCCTACCCCAACAACAAAGCCAAACACCTCGTCGAAATGGCACGAATGCTGTGGGAGAAACACGGCGGAGAAGTACCGCAAGACCCGAAGCAACTGACCGCACTGCCCGGCGTCGGACGCAAAACAGCCAACGTTATACTGAGCGTCGTCTGGGGCGAAGCAAGGATGGCAGTCGACACCCACGTCTTTCGCGTAAGCCACAGACTGGGACTCGTACCAAAAACCTGCACCACACCATACTCCGTAGAACAAACACTCACCAAACATTTCAGCAAAGAAGAAATCCCCGACGCACACCACTGGCTCATCCTCCACGGCCGATACACCTGCACCGCCCTTCGGCCCAAGTGCGACAAATGCGGACTCCGCCACCTCTGCAAAGCCCATAAAACACCACTGCACAAACAAACTGCCATACCACACACAAGCGAAGCAAAAAAGTAAACCAATAAAACTTGCACATTTCATAGAAATGTCGTACCTTTGTGGCGGAATAACATTAAGAAGATTACAAAACAATAAACAACAATATAACACATTACATTATGACTTTCAATGAGTATAACTTTGCCGGCAAAAAGGCAATCGTGCGCGTTGACTTCAACGTACCCCTGAACGAGAATGGTGAAATTACCGACGACACACGCATCCGTGGCGCACTTCCCACACTGAAGAAGATTATCGCCGACGGTGGCGCAGCAATCATCATGAGCCACATGGGCAAACCCAAAGGCAAGGTAAACCCCAAATTCTCACTCGGCCAAATTCGCGCTGCCGTAGAAGAAGCACTCGGCTGCCCCGTAGCCTTTGCCCCCGACTGCGCTAAAGCACAAGACGCAGCCAAAGCCCTGAAGATGGGCGAAGCACTCCTGCTCGAGAACCTCCGCTACTATCCCGAAGAGGAAGGCAAACCCGTAGGCATCGACAAAGAAGATCCCGCCTACGATGAAGCCAAGAAGGCAATGAAGGAAAGTCAAAAAGAATTCGCAAAAACACTGGCAGCCTATGCCGACTGCTACGTAATGGATGCCTTCGGCACAGCACACCGCAAGCACGCCTCCACAGCAGTCATCGCAGACTACTTCGACGCCGACAACAAGATGCTCGGCCTGCTCATGGAAAAAGAAGTAACTGCTGTCGACAACGTACTCTCTAACATCAAACGCCCCTTCGTAGCAATCATGGGCGGCTCCAAAGTGAGCACCAAGATAGGCATCATCGAAAACCTGCTGAGCAAGGTAGACAAACTCATCCTTTGCGGTGGCATGACATACACATTCTCCAAGGCTCACGGTGGCGAAATCGGTGCCTCAATCGTTGAACTCGACAAACTCGACGTCGCTCTCGAAGTAGAAAAGAAGGCAAAAGAAAACGGCGTAGAACTCGTTTTGGGCGTAGACAGCGTTTGCTGCACCGGCTACGATTTCGGCAACTTCTGCGTAAAACCCGGCGCACAAGTGAAGGTGTTCCCCTCAAATGCCATCGAAGAAGGCTGGGACGGATTGGATGCCGGTCCAGAAAGCCGTGTGAAGTTTGCCAACGCCATCAAGGGCGCAAAGACAATCCTCTGGAATGGTCCTGCCGGATGCTTCGAGTGTGACGAATTCACAGCAGGCAGCAAAGCCGTAGGCGAAGCCATTGCAGAAGCAACAGCAGAAGGCGCATTCTCCCTCATCGGCGGTGGCGACAGCGTAGCATGCTGCACCAAATTCGGTTTGACCGACAAGGTTAGTTACATCAGCACAGGCGGTGGTGCACTGCTTGAGGCTATCGAAGGCAAAGTACTTCCCGGTGTTGCAGCCATTAAAGGTTAAACCATCGGCCACTTTCTTTGAACATTGAAACAAACACTACTGGCAATTATAGCCACCATCATGCTGGCCTCCTGCTCCGAGCGACAGGAGGCCATGCAATTTAAGGCTGACAGTTTAAGCATTGATACTACTGCATTGCGCATCGCTGTCATGCCCACCATGAGTTGCTTGCCTGTATATTATGCCGAACAAAGCGGGCTTGCAAACAAACTTGGCATGAAGATACAGTTGCTTCGCTATCAGGCCCAAATGGATATTGATACAGCCATCCAACGCGGACACACAGACATTGCTTTCACCGACCTTATCCGCTGTACCAGATTAGCACAAGCAAAAACACCGATTAAACCGATCGTTTCTTGCGACGAACCTTTATCACTCATCTCACTCAAAACTAAACGCGTAAAGAAAATCAACCAGATGAAGCAACAAATGATTGCTTTAAGTCGCCTTTCAGCAACAGACTATTGGTGCGACCGCCTGCTTGATATTGCCAAAACGAACCATGATGACATCTATCGTCCACAAATCAACGATGTCCGTCTGCGTGCCGAGATGCTTAGACAGGGCCTTGTCGATGCAGCAATGATGAGTGAACCCTTTGCAACTTGGATGACGAAATTAGGACACAAACGCCTCTTTCTGTCGGATGGCAAACGGCCTTGGCTCTATGCATGGGCAAATGTCTCTGCCACACAGGCACAGCAAGAAGCCTTCCTCAATCTGCTGGATTCGGCTTTAATCTACATGGGGCAAGACGGACAGGACGTTTTCGTACGCAACATTCTGAAGCAAGATTATCAACTTCCGCCTACATATGCCGATACTCTTGAACTCCTGCCCATCAAAATTCCTTCTTCCATTCACCCTGACGACATAACGGAAGCCGAAAATTGGCTTAAGAAAAGGCAGACCAAGAAATAAGTCATTTCGGCATAAGGGAATAGTTCCTTCATTCTCTTGATTCTTCATTCTACTGAAAACTGTATATGATTGACGCCAAAACTCTTCGTCTTATTATTCAAAACGGATTGCAAGCCTTTTCGCAAGGGCGTATTTTGGACGGCATCGCCGCACTGAAATCGCTTCTGCCCTATTGTACTAACGAGACTGTGATCTGTGCTGACGCCGAGAGTTTGGAAAAGAATTATCACTATATGCTTTCTTTTCTGCGTGGCGGTGGGGATGATGGAAAGCGGAGTGAGGTACAGACAAAAATTCAGCGAAACGGCATTCATCTTATAGAACAAACAGGCAGAAAGATTCGTCTGCACCTGAATGACGACCGATATTCCGAAGCCTTCCATCGGTTGCAGAGTGCATACGGCGAGCCTATGTCTGTTCTCTTTGAGAAATGGGACAGTCTGCTTACGCCAGAAGAGAGAAGCGATATTCAAGACGACCTCTTTGATTTGCTTTGGACATCGGGGTTTTGGACGCCACAGGATTTGGCTTCCTGGTATGACTTCATAACGGAACAGCACGACATGGTGCAACAGCATTTGACCGGAGCGCTTTTTCTTTCCTTGTGGGAGCACTATGATGGGGAGAAGATGCAACTTCTTTACCTTTTGGCAGAAAGTGAATGCCGCCGAACTCACATTACGGCTGTTGCCTATCTGCTATTGCTCCGGTTAAGGCATAAAGAGGTAATATCGCAGATGCCGCCACTCCCAGAATGTTGTCTGTCGAGGAAGAAACGGCTTGTTGCTGACACTTGTTACGAGATGCTGCTTATGCTTCTCTCCGAGAAGGACATGAAACAGGAGTTGGAAGAAGCAGAGAGGCTCTCACAAGAAATCCTTTCTTCCAAAGACTCGCTCAATGCATCCAACATCAAGGCTATTGTGACGCTGAAGGCACGCTACATGCGAAACCGGCTCCAACGAGGGCTCGATCCCAATTTGGCAAAAGCACCTTTGCTACATAGTTGCGAGTATCTGCGCCGTATAGCCCACTGGTTCTTGCCTTTCGACAAGAATCATCCGCTCTTCCAGTCGGTCATGATTGACGAGAAGGGCAACGAAAAGCAGAAACTTTCCACTCTTGTTGACTTTATTTTAGATTGCGATGTCGACAAGTTGGCCATGCTCTACCTCGTTTCAAACGACAAAGATTTCTCGAAAGCGGCTTTGCAATTAGACAACCAGGAGTTTCCCGATTTGGAGAATGCCACTATTCCGGAGTATTCTCTGCGTTTTGTCATGCAAGACCTCTTCCGCTTTTTTGTACACTCGCCCTTGAGTTCACAACTCATCAATCCTTTCCGAGAGAAACTGACGCTGTTCGATTTCCCCGACCTTGCCAATCTTATTTCTGCCAACGAAAGCGTTGCATGCTGCGAACTGCTGATAGAATTAGGGCATCCCAGACAAGCCATTGCAGCACTAAACGGTGTCATCGAACGCGAAGGAGCCTCTGCTTCCATTCTACTCATGAAGGGCCAGGCGTTGAGTAATACAAAGCAATTAGCAGATGCCATCAGTTGTGCACGCAGTGCCGAACTTCTTGAGCCGGAAAACACCGACATTCTTGGGTTCCTCGCCCAATGCTACGGATTGCAGGGCCGCCACGAAGAAGTGCTCGAATACCTGCAGAAACTTGCCGAACTCATGCCCGAAGACAAGAGAGTACGTAAACTCATCCCGCTGACGATGAACAAGGTGGGCAGGAAAGAAGAAGCCCTGAAACTCCTCTTCAAACTGGACTACGAATCCACGGAAAACGACGAGGACTACGACGAGATACTTTCTCACATAGCAGACATTGCACTTTCTCTCGGCAAACTGGACATCGCAGAGCGATATACAGAGAAGGTATTGGAAAGGCTCGACGGCAAAGATGCCGATGCACTGCTCCGCACTGGGCACATCAAACTCCTACAAGGAGACTGGAAAGGCTGTCTGGACAACTACGAACAGTTTGTGAACCTCTATTGCAAGCAGCACAACGGAGACATCAGTTCCGCTCTTTCACAGTGGAACAAAGACCGCGACATGCTCATAGGGAAAGGCATAAAAGAGTCGGACCTCCTGCTCATTCGCGACATCATAATAGCCGATTCCGACAACTCAACACAGCAAGCACAATCATAGCCAATAGACAGTCCGAAAAATAGGTTAACCATTTCAGTAATAATGGTTAACCTTTCCAATCATAATGCTTAACCATTCCGGCAATAAAGGTTAACCATTTTCCACGACCTCACCACAAGAATTGCCCGACAGCCTCTGCATACGAAACACATTTGCACAATCGCGCACTTAAAAATTCTTAAAAACGGAACCCAAAAGGAAAAATGAACAAATCAAAATGCCTTTTTGACTATGGGGGCTCTCGTCGTTTCGATATTTTTTCGTACCTTTGCAGCCGATTTTCAAGCAAAAAGGAAAACAATATCCCCACCCGACAGTTTCCCAAATTTCTGACAACAACAAAAAGCAAATAACCAAACAATTTATATAACTGTATGAAAACTCTATCAACTCTCTTAACGATTATGTCATTGACAGCAATGGCATTACTGAGTTCCTGCAGCGGTAAGAAGCAGCAAGGCGCCATGCCCACACCCACCTTCAAAACCGGCAAGGTAGAAAGACAAAACATCACACTCACACAAAAGTATTCAGCGACAATCCGCGGACGCCAGGACATCGACGTCTACCCACAAGTAGCAGGCACCCTGCAAAAACTCTGCGTTACAGAAGGACAGAAGGTAACAAAAGGTCAAACCCTCTTCATCATCGACCAAGTTCCCTATCAAGCAGCACTGAACACCGCAGAGGCAGCACAAAAAGCCGCCAATGCCGCCCTCGCTACTGCACAACTGACCTACGACAGCAAGAAGAGACTCTTCGACCAACAAATCATCAGCGACGTCGAACTGCAAACAGCAAACAACAACCTGCTCACCGCCAAAGCACAAGTGGCACAAGCCGAAGCACAAGTTGTCAACGCACGCAACAGCCTCAGTTACACCGTAGTGAAGAGCCCCGCCAATGGCGTCGTAGGCACCCTCCCCTATCGCCAAGGAGCACTCGTAAGCAGTGCAATGCCACAACCCCTCACCACCGTCTCCGACAACAACGAGATGTACGTATACTTCTCAGTTTCCGAAGCACAGTTCCTGCAAATGGTTCGTAGCAACAACAATATAGAAGAAACCATCGCATCCATACCCGAACTGACACTGCAACTCGTGGACGGCAGCGAATACGAACACAAAGGCAAAGTAGAATCAGCCAGTGGCGTAGTGGACCGCAACACCGGTTCAGTACAACTGCGTGCCGCATTCACCAACCCCAACCACATCCTTCATTCCGGTTCTACCGGCAATGTAATCCTTCCCGCCGAATACAAAAACGTAATCGTCGTTCCCACCACTGCCACCGTACAGTTGCAAGACAAGTACAAAGTGTTCGTCGTAGACAAAGACGGCATTGCACATAGCCAAATCATAAGCATCATGCCCCAGACAAACGGCAAGCAATACATTGTAACAAGCGGCCTCAACGGCGGCGAAGAAATCGTCAGCGAAGGCGCCGGCATGGTCAAAGAAGGCCAGAAAGTAAAAAATATAGAATATTATATAAATTAAAAACACAAGAAGCGAAAGAAATTTTGAATTTTGAATTTCTAAATTTTGAATTCTAATGAAAGGTAATATCTTCATAAAGCGCCCCGTGATGGCCATATCCATAGCCATCATGATAGTCTTTGTCGGAGCCATCAGTTACTTCTCACTGCCGATGGAATCGTACCCCGACATCGCACCTCCAACGGTCAGCGTCTACACCACCTACGTCGGAGCAAGTGCCGACGCCGTAATGAATGCCGTTATTCAACCACTCGAAGAAAGCATCAATGGCGTAGAAAACATGCTCTACATGACTTCTACTGCAACCAATGCCGGCTCTGCCACCATCAATATCTTCTTCAAGCAAGGCACAGATCCCGACATGGCAGCCGTCAACGTACAGAACCGCGTATCAAAAGCACAAGGCCTGCTGCCCTCCGAAGTAACACGAATCGGTGTGCAAACGCAGAAACGTCAAACATCCTTCCTGCAAATTGACGCCCTCACTTGTACAAACGGACAGTACGACGAAACATTTCTCGCCAATTACCTTGACATCAACGTCATTCCACGAATCAAACGACTCGAAGGCGTAGGCGATGTCACGCTGTTGGGCGGAACATATTCGTTGCGCATCTGGATGAAGCCGGACGTAATGGCACAATACAAAGTAATGCCCGACGACATTACAGCCGCATTGGCAGAACAGAACCTGGAAGCCCCTGCCGGACAATTAGGCGAAAAGCCCATTAACGGCAACCACGGATTAGCCGTACAAAACGTCTTCCAATACACACTGAAATATAAAGGACGTCTGAAAGAAGTTACAGAATTTGAAGACATCGTCATTCGTGCTAACGAAGATGGCAGCGTTCTCCGCTTGAAAGATATTGCGTCCGTTGAACTTGGCGCTGCCAGTTATGCCTTCCATGGTGAAACTAATGGCCGAGAAGGTGTGCAATTCCTTTGCTTCCAACTTGCCGGTGCTAATGCAAAAGAAACCAACGACCGCATAACGGCTCTGCTTGATGAAATTTCCGAAGAACTTCCTGAAGGACTCGAATTCGTCAGCATGATGTCGAGCAACGACTTCCTGCTTGCTTCTATAGCAAACGTAGAAGAAACACTCATCGTGGCAATCTTCCTGGTTGTTCTCGTTGTATATTTCTTCCTCCAAGACTTCCGAGCAACCATCATTCCCTCTATTGCTATTATTGTTTCGCTCGTCGGCACCTTTGCATGCATGGCACTCGCCGGTTTTACACTCAACCTGCTTACGCTCTTTGCCCTGGTACTTGCCATCGGTACGGTTGTGGATGATGCTATCGTTGTAGTAGAAGCCGTACAAGCCAAGTTCGATGCAGGATACACAAGCCCCTACGAAGCCACAAAAGATGCAATGAATGATGTAACAATGGCCGTTATTTCTTGTACACTTGTCTTCATGGCCGTGTTCATCCCTGTAAGTTTCATGCCTGGAACCAGTGGTATCTTCTATACGCAATTTGGTGTCACCTTGGCAACATCCGTCGGCATATCTTGCATTTGTGCCCTCGTGCTTTGCCCTGCCCTTTGTGCAATGATGATGAAACCCGCCAACGAAGAACGTCGTAAAGGTTTCTTTGGCACAATCAACTATCGCACACGCTTGGCATACGAGGCTACATACAACGCTCTGCTCAACAAGTATTGCCATCTGTTGCGCCGTCTCGTAGGCCGTCGTGCCCGCTACGTGGTTAGTTTCGGCGCGCTTGCCATTGCCATCATTGCTGTACTCTTCTTCACCAAAAACCTCCCACAAGGTCTTGTTCCACAAGAAGACCAAGGTGTTTGCATGATGAACGTAAGTGGTGTACCCGGTAATAATGTTGCTTCTACATACGACATCTTAAATCGTGCAGAAGAAATCGTTAAGGAAATACCTGAAGTTGCACAGCGGAGTAAAGTGGCTGGCTATGGATTTATGTCCGGACAAGGTTCAAGTTATGGCATGATGATTCTAAAACTCAAGCCATGGAACGAACGTCGTTATGGATTCTGGCATCCCATTGACAATTTCATGTCAACTTCATCAATGGTTGCCAATGCGAAACTCAACGCACGTCTTTTGTCTGAAATTCCCGATGCGCAATGCTTCGTCTTTGAACCAGGCATGATTCCCGGATACGGAATGGGCGGCATCGAACTCCAGTTGCAAGATAAGACGGTTGCAGCAGATAAGGAAATCTTCTACAACTACACTCAGGAATTCCTGGCAAAACTCGGCCAACGTCCTGAAGTAGGTCGTGCTGTGAGCACCTATGCCCGTAATTTCCCACAGTATCGTGTTACGGTCGATGCAGCACAATGTAAACGTGCAGGCCTCAGCCCTGCTGCTGTACTCAGCGCATTGGGAAGTTATTGTGGTGGTGCATATGTCAGCAACATGAACCAATTCTCAAAGGTTTACCGCGTCATGTTGCAATCTGCTCCAGAATATCGTATGACAGAAGCAGACCTTGCTAACATGTTTGTACGTAATGGTTCCGAAATGGCTCCCCTCAGTCAGTTCATTAAGTTGGAACAGGTTGTAGGTCCTGAAATCGACACTCGCTTTAATCTCTTCAGTTCTATCTCTGTGAATGTTTCTGCAGCAACAGGCTATAGTAATACGCAAGTCATGGAGGCGATTCGTGAAGTTAAAGAGGAAGTGTTCCCCATTGGCTACGACTATGAATTTGGTGGCATGTCACGAGAAGAAGCACAAACCATCGGCAGCATTGATACATATCTTATATATGCTGTCTGCGTATTGCTTATCTTCCTCATTCTTGCATGTCTTTATGAGAGTTTCCTCATTCCGTTCTCTGTTATCTTCAGTGTTCCTGCAGGCCTTATGGGTAGTTTTGGCTTCGCATGGCTATGGAACCAAGGTTATGCCGCATTACCAATCATATTCCTTGGTCAGATAGAAAACAACATCTATCTGCAGACAGGTGTTATCATGTTGATTGGTCTGCTTGCAAAAACAGCAATTCTTATTACGGAGTTTGCTCTGGAGCGCCGCAGAAAAGGTATGGGCATTGTAGAAGCGGCCTTTGCTGCTGCCGAAGCACGTTTGCGTCCAATCCTGATGACGGTATTAACCATGATCTTCGGTATGATTCCTCTTGTACTTGCAACGGGTGCAGGTGCCAATGGTAACCGCACCATTGGTTTAGGTGTCATCGGTGGCATGACAGTTGGCACAATTGCCATCCTCATCACAGTGCCTCTCTTCTTCATCATCTTCGAGTGGCTACAGGAACGTATCCGTCCTGTAATGCACGAGGAGGTTGACCAACAATTCCTCAAGGAACTTGAACGTTCGAAGAAAGAAAAGCAGGAGGCGCAAGAAGCATAATAACAATAAGTATTATATTATGAAAAAGATATTTTCCATCGTCATTGCAGGTATGCTTCTTGGCTCCTGTGGACTATACAAAAACTATGAGCGTCCGTCCGACATCATTACAGATGGCATATACGGCGAAATGCAGACCGCCGGCGACAACAGTCTTGGCGACCTTGGATGGCGCGACATCTTCACAGATGCCAATCTGCAGGCACTTATTGAACGAGGTTTGAAGCAAAACTCCGACATGAAGAATGCCGAACTTCGCATCAAGGAGGCTGACTATGCACTGCAATGTGCCAAGCTTGCCTACATTCCCAGCTTCTACTTCAATCCCAGCGGTTCTATTAGCCGTCCTTGGGATCCATACGACAGATCCAGTTTCACGGCAAGCAAGTCCTACGCTTTGCCTGTTACCATGAGTTGGCAGATAGGCAGCATCGGCTCGTTGCGCAACACGAAGAAGAAGGCCGAAGTGTCTCGCGAACAACTTCGTAATGCAAAGCAGGCCATCCAGGCACAACTCGTTGCCAACATTGCTGCCATATATTACAACCTCTGCATGTTCGACGAACAACTGGCTCTGACTCGCCAGACAGAACAGAACTGGGGCAAATACTTGCAGATGCAAAAGCAACTCATGGATGCCGGTCAGTCCAACACCGCTGCCGTTGCAAGCATTGAGGCAACATATTACAGCATCTCAACCTCTATCGTATCACTTGAAGACAACATCCACAGTCTTGAAATTGCGCTTAGCACACTCATCGGCGAGACATTCAGTCACGTACAACGCAGTTCGCTGGCATCGTTCAAGACACCGGGTGTTATCGGAACAGGCTTGCCCATCAGCATTCTGGACAGACGCCCCGACGTGCGCAATGCCGAACTCATACTGGCTTCTGCATTCTACGACAAGAACATCGCCCGCAGCAATTTCTTTCCACAGATTAGCATTTCTGCTACCGGACAGTACACAAATTCTGCAGGTTCGGTCATCAACCCCGGTGTTATGATAGGGAATGCCCTTGCCAACCTGGCACAGCCTCTTTTCCAGAATGGCCAAATCCGTGCGCAGTACAAGATTTCGAAAGCCGAATTGGAGATTGCCACCAACGACTTCAAGCAAGCAATTCTTGCTGCAGGCAACGAAGTACAGAAAGCCATGGACGACATCCACGTGGCAAACGACATGCAGGTTTTGATTGACAAACAGGTAGAAGCACTGAATCGTGCACTCGATGCCACACAACAACTCTACCAGAACACCGGTACAAACTACCTGAATGTCATCACTGCCCAGAACTCGTTGCTCAGTGCCCAGATGAGCCAGATCGGCAATCGCATGGACGCTATCAATGCAACAATCAACCTCTATCAGGCTCTTGGCGGCGGTGCAGAATAATAGCATGCAACACACCAACTACTGAAAAGCAAACACACACCCAATAGAAAGAAACCCTTCCCCGTATGCTCCGGCATTGGGAAGGGTTTCTTGTTTTTGTACGTCAACAATCTGCGCCAGTACCTTAAAATCTCACAAGGGCCATCCATCTGCCCGAAACGAATCGGAAAAAACCTTACAACTTGCCGACGGTAAAAGTTTTCTCTCAAAACTATACACGTTAAATCGCCAAACCATACACGTTAAGTCAGCCAACTTAACACGTTAAAACGACCAACTAAACACGTTTACTTTGCCGACTTCACGTGAGTATTTTGAACGCAAATCAGGCACAAAACACAAACCACTGATTACCATTGCGTTGCTCCCTCCTTTCAAGATTACTCAATCCTCGCAGATGAAGGCCTGCCGTAAAACATTCATTGTCTGGAAATAGAGAAGGACATCCCCGAGGTACTCGGAAAGATGTTGACAAATACACACCATCCAACAACGCGGACATCTCTGAAAAGGAACTATTGTCGGCAGAAACGAGCATCTCCAAAATGCGGTTGAAACAAAAAAGCGAGGCTGCTTGTATCGTTCAACTACAGGCAGCCTCTACTATATGGACTATTTTTGTTCTGTCCGACGAAACGGTTATGGTTTCTTCGACATTGTCAGATTCAGTGTACCACCATTGGTAACATCGGAGAATTTGATGCTTCCGGCCTTGCTCTTCTTGCCATTGATAAGTTTAGAAGGCTTTACGTAGATGTTCTTTTTGCTGTTGTTCTTGGCTGTGATAACAAACTCCTCGCCTTTGAAATAGTCGGGATTGAGTTTGATGGTCACCTTGTCGAAAATGGGACTGCCGATAGAAAATTTCGGTTCCGGAGAGGTAAGTCCGTCCACAGCAAAGAGTCCGATGCTTGCCAACACATACCAAGAGCCAAGTTGTCCCTGGTCTTCGTCCTGACCATAGCCGTAGCCATGGATGCCATCGGTGCCATAGAACTCGTCGCAGATAGCACGTACCCACTTCTGTGAGAGGTCGGGGCGGCCGCTATGATTGAAGAGCCAAGAGATGTGCAGACAAGGCTGATTGCCCTGATTGTAGTAAGTACGAAGTCCTGCAAAGGCATCAATCTCCTTACCGCCCGAGAAGATTTGGGGCTGTGAGGCAGTGAAGATGTCGTTCAAACGCTTGTTGAATTCGTCCTCACCAACTTTCTTGATGAGTTCTTCGGGCATATGGGGGACATAGAAGGTGTACTGAACGGCATTGCCTTCCTGGAATCCACGCCAAACTTGCATGGGGTCGAAGTTTGCAATGAACTCACCGTTGCGCAGACGTGGGTGCATATAACCGGTCTTTTCATCGAAGATGCGCTCCCAACCACGAGCCATCCACATCAGTTTATCGTAGTCCTGTGTCTTGCCGAGACTCTTTCCGAGCATGGCTGTGGCATAGGCAGAGAAAGCATATTCCAGGGTGTGAGAGCCAGAGAAGTAGAAGTCCTCGCCACGTTCGCCGAGTTCTTTGTGCGGAGCATAGCCAAGTTCCACGAAGTCAGCAGTGTCGTCCTTGCCTGCTCCCAACGGTCTGTTCTTACCATCCATTTCATTCTTGAGGCAGGCTTCGTAAGCAAGGTCGAGGTCGAAGTCGCGGATGCCGCACTGGTAGGCAGCATCTATCATGAGAGGCAACTGATTGGTGCCAACACCCGAAACGAATTTCGAGTTGGCAAGACCATCGGCAAGCCAGCCGCAATCCTTGTATTGCTGGAGTGTGGAAGAGACGAATTCCGAGAGATGTTCCGGGTAAGCCAAAGCCCAAAGTTGCGTCAGATTCCACTGTCCGCCCCACATTGCGTCGGTGTTGAACATGCGATATTTAGGCTTGCCACCTTCCATTGGCACCTGGCCGATGGTTCCGTTATGCTTGGGATATGCACCATTCACATCACTCATTACGCCTCTGCCGAGCAGAGCATGGTAAAGACCGGAGTAGAACTTCTTGAGATCGTCCTGATTATTGCCTTCCACAACGATTCTGCCCAAAGCCTTTTCCCAAGCCTTCTGCGATGCTGCTTTGGCGTCGTCGAAACTCACACCGGTTGCTTCGGCCTTGAGGTTGATGCGAGCATTCTGTACGGAGGTATAAGAGATACCTACCTTCACGGTAATCTGCTCATCCTTTCTTGTGTTGAAATCAAGATATGCTCCTGCACCTATGCCGTGTGCGTAGGTTTGACCCTCACTCACTTTGTCGCCATTGAACACACCGCCCTTGGTGGGTTTCTTGTCGACGATGGCAGAGAAGTAGATGCGCTGATCGGCACCTGGCTGGTATTTCTTGATGTATTCGGGCAGTGTAACAACCCAACCCTCGACGCTTCCGTCTTCGTTAATCCATACTTCAGAGTCTTTTACCTTGCCACTCTCGCCTTGCTGATGACCGATGTCGAAGATGAGGTGCGAAGATTTTGATTCGGGGAACGTGAATCGCAGATAGGCAACACGGTCGGTGGCAGTGACTTCGGCATTGATGTTGTAGTCCTGCAGCATAACCTGATAGTAGCCTGCCGTTGCATACTCCTGGTCGTGGGTGTAGGCTGAACGGTAACCCTTAGGGCCTGTTCCGTCGGGATTGCCGGGGAGGGTGCGCAACTGGCCTGTAGAAGGGGCTACGGTGATGCCGCCTACCTGGAACTCATGGGTGCAGACAAAGCCTTCGATGCTGGTGTCGCGATAGTCATAACCCGTAGCCTGCCAGCCATCGGCGTTGCCCAAAGAGCCATTGGTAGAAGGGCCTGGCTTGGCCATACCGAAAGGCATGGAACCCGGTGCAAAGTGGAAAGAACGGCAGTGAGCCGTACCAATACGAGGTTCAACGTACTGAACCAATGACTGAAAAGTCTGTGCTTCCGCTCGCAAAAAAGCACAAGAAGCGAGAAGCACGAGTGAAAGAAATCCTTTTTTCATAGAATATTATATAAATAATGTGTATGTCTTGGTGCAAAGATAGTACTTTTTCCGAGAAAAACCACCCTCGCAGACCAACTAATTGCAAAAAGGTGGGAAACCAGATGCCACAGGCATATACAAAAATAATGGTTAACCTATCTACAGATAATGGTTAAGGATTCTGCCGATAATGGTTAACCTTTTCGGAAATAATGGTTAACCTTTTTAAATCAACGCCTGAACCTGTCGAACAGACTCCTTACGAGCGACGAGCGACGAGCAAGACGGCTGATGCTCAACGAGGCCGATGCTACAAAGGCAATACCACCTATCGTGTACTTCTCTACTGCCGACGGAGATACCACATAGCAATACTCCACAGCCGTCAGCAGACAAACAAATTGGCCAAGGCAAAAAAGTGCTGTGCTGCGACGAAGCCTGAAACCATAACGGAAATGGCAATAAAGGTAATAAATTACCACATCGTACAAAGCACCTATCGAGAACGCAATGCCTGCACCTATAAGTCCGAAAGCACTGTAACACGCCCAGAAAAGCAGACTGAACAGCAACACATAGCAAACCTCCAGCAGCAAATATGCAATGCTGTGCCCCTTCGCCAAAATGCTATATGCCATAGGCAACGACACACAACGCAGGAAAACATAAAAGACGGAAAGCGTGGCCATACCCGTAACAACCAGGAATTCCTCCACATAAAGCAGTTGCAAAACCATTGGCATGAACATGACAAGCAACACAAGGAAAGGCGTAATGATGAGCGTACAGACATCTATCTGCTGATTGATGGTGTCGTTCATACGCAATCTGTCGCTATTGACAGCCGACAATCTTGGGAAATAATCAGACTCTAACGCCAGGAAGACAAGCCCCGAATAACCAATCATCAATGCCCAAGCCGCATTGTAATACCCCAACTCCTGCATCGAATGGGAAGCAAGGATGATGACCGGGATAAACATCTGCAAACCGGCATTGGAAAGATTGGCAAGCACATACGGAATACCTATCTTTATAAGCGGCAGCCCCTCCCTGAAAATCCGACCCGAAAACGGACGCACCTTATACGGCACCAAACGAAGCGAGAAAAAGAAATGAACAGCAGCCGACAAGAAGCCACAGGCAATCAATCCCAAAATAACACCCCGAACACCGAACAACAAGTAAACAGGAATGGTGCAGAACAACGTCCCCAAAGCAATAACCGTCTCTATCAGAGCCACCTTACGCACTTGACGCAAGCCCTTCAGGATGGCACATTCTCCCTCCGCAACAATGTGACTCAAAGCCACAAGCGAAGCAAGCATCACCACAGGCCAGCGCGTCCAATCATGTTCGAAAAAGAAATAACTGATGACAGGCGAAAAAAACAAACAGATAAGCACCGACAAAAAAGCCGACCACAACACCCAAGTGCGGATGACCATCACCTGATGCTCAATCTCCTCCGCCGTGCCATTCTCGAACAATTCACTGGTTCTGCGCGTCGCATTCAACGGAATTCCCATATTACTGGCATTGCTCAAGAACTCGGAAACAGAGGTATAAGCAGACAAAAGACCTACCCCCCATGCACCGATAATGGCAGCCGTAAGTTTCCTTCGCACAATACCCACAAGCATCTTCAATCCCTGCACGCCGCCAAAGACACCCGTGTACTTCAAAACATGATCGTAAGAAGTATCGTTCGCTTCTGCACTATGAAGATTCTTAAGTTTGCTCATCAAAGAAATACATTAGGGTTGCAAAGATACAAATAAAATCAATTTACATACCACGCAATTCATATTTATTTTATACTTTTGCGTTAGAATTGACAAAAGGCAAATCGTAAATGACAAATCTCCAAGAACTCATCTCCGTCATCGTGTGCACCTACAACCAACAAAACACCATCGGACGGACACTCGACAGCATCCTGTCACAAGAATGCCATTTGCCTTTTGAAATTATCATCGGCGAAGATTGTTCAACAGACAACACACTCGCCATCTGCAAACAATACGAACAGAAACATCCCAACGTCATTCGTGTCATCGCAAACCCTTCAAACAAAGGCTTCGTCCGGAACTACTTCGACTGCCTTCGCGCATGCAAAGGCAAATACATTGCCGACTGTGCCGGCGATGACTTCTGGATAGACAACAGAAAACTTGAGGACGAATCAATTATACTCGAGAAAGACCCAAACATCGGCATAGTCCATACCGATTGGCTCCGCTATAACGAAGACACCAAAAAACTGTCCTTCCCCGGGAAAGCCCAAAACACCCAGACCAAAGTCGATGGGAGAAGTCTGCTGACAGCCATTCTCACGCCAGACTCCCGACCTGCCATTCACCTCTGCACATCTCTCTTTCGCAACAAATGGATACAAAAAGCCATGCAACAATACCCGCAGTTCTTTGACCCACAAGCATACCAATGCGAAGATGTCCAAATAGCCTTCTTCCTCGCTCACATGGGCAATGTTGCCTGGATAAACAAGCCTACCCTCGCCTACTCCTGTGGCAAACACACCATTTCCAACCCCGACAGCGAAGAAAAACAATTCCTTTTTTGGGCAAATGCCACTAAACTTTCCTACGACCTGGCGCAGTCATTCAACCTGAAAGACACGCAACTTGACATCTTCTTCCAAGCACGTATTCACAAACTCCTGATGCACGCCTTCCGCAGCGGAAAACCTTCATTGCGAACAAAGGCCATAAAGATGCAACAGGAAATGAAGATTGACAACAATCGCCAAATACGTTTCAGCAAAATTCTCCTATTCCCTGGCATTTGGCAGGTGATGCGTTCCTTCAGAAGCATCATTAAATCCACAAAAACACAAAATTGAACTTTTAGGAAGAAAAAACTCCTTCGTATGCTTGCAGAATAGGGAAAAAGTTGTACCTTTGCGAGCCGATTATTATCAAGGGGTTTCCTAAAACCCTTATGGAGCGTGTGAATAGTTCGTCTCTTTGGCCTGAACGAACGGTTCGTGAATCGCCCATAAAAAAGAGAAATAAACTAGGTAGAAACAAAAACAAAAGTAAAACAAAGAATGGATACTTTGAGCTACAAGACCATCTCGATGAACAAGGCTACCGTAAAGAAAGAATGGGTCGTAGTTGACGCTACTGACCAGGTTCTCGGTCGTCTCTGCACAAAGGTGGCAAAATTGCTGAGAGGCAAGTACAAGGCAGAGTTTACTCCTCATGTAGATTGTGGTGACAATGTCATCATCGTAAACGCTGACAAGATTATCATCACTGGTAAGAAGATGACTGACCGCACATACCTGTCATACACAGGTTATCCCGGCGGACAGCGTGCAACAAATCCCGCCACAATTTTGGCTAAGCCCAATGGTGCAGACAAGTTGCTTCGTCGTGTAGTTAAAGGCATGTTGCCTAAGAACAAACTTGCAGATCAACTGCTCGGCAATCTCTACATCTATGGTGGTGCAGAGCATCAGCAGCAGGCACAGAGCCCCAAGGCTATTGACATTAACCAGTATAAATAATCAGCAAACATGGATACGAAATACATAGCTAATGCGCTGGGCCGTCGTAAGTGCGCCGTAGCCCGCGTCTATGTCAGCGAAGGTTCTGGCAAGATTACTATCAACAAGCGCGACCTTACCGAGTATTTCCCCAGCACCATCCTGCAGTTCGTGGTAAAACAGCCTTTGACTCTGCTTGATGTTGCCGAGAAGTACGACATCAATGTTAACCTCTATGGTGGCGGTTACACCGGCCAATCACAGGCTTTGCGTCTGGCTATTGCCCGCGCTCTTGTAAAGATTAACGCAGAGGACAAGAAGGCACTTCGTGCAGAAGGCTTCATGACACGCGACAGCCGCGAGGTCGAAAGAAAGAAGCCCGGACGTCCAAAGGCTCGTCGTCGCTTCCAGTTCAGCAAGCGCTAATTGCTGCATAACAGACTGGATTGCACAAGACTGTTTAGCATCTAAATCTGCATGACTCCCTATATACATTATATATTATATATATGCAGAGGACTACTTGCAGATTGATTCTAACACAAAAGAATTAACAAAGAAAGTAAACAACACAAACAAACACAAAAACAATGTCAAGAACAAATTTTGATACACTATTGGAGGCCGGATGTCACTTCGGCCACCTCAAGAGAAAGTGGAACCCCGCTATGGCTCCTTACATCTTCATGGAGCGCAACGGCATTCACATCATCGACCTTCACAAGACTGTTGCTAAGGTTGACGTGGCTGCTGAAGCCCTGAAGCAGATTGCCAAGAGCGGCAAGAAGGTTCTCTTTGTTGCTACCAAGAAGCAGGCCAAGCAATGCGTTGCCGACCTCGCCACCTCTGTAGGCATGCCCTACGTTATTGAGCGTTGGCCCGGCGGTATGCTCACCAACTTCCCCACAATCCGCAAGGCTGTGAAGAAGATGACAAATATCGACAAGTTGTTCGCAGACGGCACATTCAACAACCTTTCCAAGCGTGAGGTTCTGCAGGTAAGCCGTCAGCGCGCAAAACTTGAAAAGAACCTTGGTTCTATTGCCGACCTTAATCGTCTGCCCTCTGCTCTCTTCGTTATCGACGTAATGAAGGAACACATTGCAGTACGTGAGGCAAATCGTTTGGGTATTCCCGTTTTCGGTATCGTTGACACAAACAGCAATCCCGACAACATTGACTTCGTTATTCCCGCAAACGACGACGCAAGCAAGAGCATCGAGGTAATTCTTCAGGCTTGCTGCGCTGCCATCAACGAAGGTCTTGAAGAGCGTAAGGTTGAGAAGGCAGACAGCGAGGCTGCTGCTGAGCAGGAAGACCAGCCCGTAAAGAGAGGTCGTCGTAACGGCAAGGCACGTGAGGAAGAAGCAACTGAAGTTGCTGAGTAATCCTTGCATAAACATCATTAACACACTAAAAAGACATTCATACTATGGAATTTACAATGAATGACATCAAAAAGCTCCGCGAAGTAACGGGTGCTGGTCTGGCAGACTGCAAAAAGGCTCTGGCAGAAAGCGACGATATGGACGGTGCTATTGCATACCTGCGCAAGAAGGGTCAGGCTGTTGCTGCAAAGCGCAGTGACCGTGAAGCTGCTGAAGGTTGCGTACTTGTTAAGGCAGAGAATGGCTTCGGTGCTATCATCGCCTTGAAGTGTGAGACAGACTTCGTTGCCAACAACGCAGACTTCGTTGCCTTGACTCAGGATATCCTGAATGCCGCAGTTGCAGCCAAATGCAAAACTTTGGAAGAGGTATTGGCATTGCCTATGGGTGACAGCACTGTTGCTGAAGCAGTTACTGCTCGCAGCGGTATTACCGGCGAAAAGATGGAACTCGACGGATACTGCACCATCGAAGGCGAATACATTGCCACCTACAACCATATGAACCGCAATGGTCTTTGCGCTATTCTTGCTTTGAACAAGGCTGTCGAGGACGAATCAATCGGCAAGAACATTGCCATGCAGATTGCAAGTGCTGCTCCCGTTGCTATCGACGAGAATGGCGTACCTCAGAGCGTAAAGGATAACGAGTATGCTGTTGCCATCGAGAAGTCTAAAGCAGAGCAAGTGCAGAAGGCTGTTGAGGCTGCCATCAAGAAGGCTGGTTTCAACCCCGCTCACTTCGACAGCGAGGAACACATGGAGAGCAACCAGACAAAGGGTTGGATCACCGCTGAAGATGTTGTTAAGGTGAAGGAAATCATCGCAACAGTTTCTGCAGAGAAGGCTGCTAACCTCAACGAGGCTATGATTCAGAACATCGCTAAGGGTCGTTTGAACAAGTTCCTCAAGGAGAACTGCTTGATGAGTCAGGAGTACATTTGGGACAAGAATCTCACTGTAGATTCTTACCTCAAGAGCATCGACAAGGAACTCACTGTAACCGACTTCAAGCGTTTCACTCTGCGCGCTGAATAAGCACATTAGCAAAACACCAAATAATGAGAGAGGGTCATACGGATAAGTATTGCCCTCTCTTTTTTTATTTCTCCAACTATATATAAGACTATTTTAGTCCACAGAAAAGACCGCCGACAAGGCGTATTACTTAAGATTACTGTCATTCTTGAAAAATGCGGTATAAAACTTCTGCAGAGAACTTTGCAATTTACTCCAGAGAAGTTAGCAATTTACTCCAGAGAAGTTGGCGAACTTAACGTGTATAGTTGGGCAAACGAACACGTCCTGTACGAAAACATCATGTGAGAGTATTTTTGTTTGCATTAAACCCCTAATTCTAAACTATTCTTCGTATCTTTACGCCCAGTATGAAGATATTTGGTATAGGAATGAATTATGCAGCACACAATAAAGAACTGCAAAATTCGTTATTAAATATAGAGGATGTTTCTGCACAGCGAAAGCAGCCTGTTGTCTTCACGAAAGCAGACTCTGCCCTACTGACAGATGGCCGGCCATTCTTTATTCCGTCTTATACAAAACAATGTGAATATGAGACAGAACTTTGCGTACGCATCAACCATCTCGGGCGAAGCATTCCCGAACGTTTTGCGTATCGCTACTACGACGAAGTAACCGTTGGAATCGATTTCACTGCTCGCGACCTGCAGGAGAGATTTCGACAGGAAGGTCTTCCCTGGGACCTCTGCAAAGGTTTCGATGGCAGTGCTGCTGTAGGGAGATGGATGCCTCTGAAGCATTTCGGCAAAGATGTTCAGAATTTACATTTCCATCTGCTCCGAAACGGAGAACAAGTGCAGACGGGATGTACGGCAGACATGTTGTTCGGAGTCAACAAGTTGGTGAGTTTCATCAGCCAGTTCTTCACACTCAAAACGGGCGATATCATCTTCACAGGAACTCCGGCAGGCGTAGGTCCTGTCAACATTGAAGACCACTTGGAGGGATACTTGGAAGGAGAAAAAGTTCTGGAGTTCAACGTAAAATAATGTCTCCAACAATTCGTTCCTCAACTTAGGAGAAATAATAAAAACGCAAACAGTCACACAGTACATGAAACGACTTTTCACAATATGCCTGATGCTGATGGTGCTGATGCAATACATCAATGCCCAGCAGGAAAAGGGACTTAGTTTTACCAGCCTCGACTGGGAGGAGATGAAGATAGACTCCGTACTGCCCGTCTATACGGAAGTAGTACCGTTGAACACCGATTATCGTCTTCACTCCTACACTGTTTCGCTCCTCTACCCCGAATATGCAGCACTCAGCAGTAAAGAAGCACAAGTGGCCGAACGTTTCGACAGCCTTCTGAGTGAAACCATTGATGTAGAGACCTTTGTTGGTGTGGAACGAAGGAAAGGGTTGCTTGACATTTCCTTCATACCCATACGAAAAAATGCAGGCAAATACGAGAAACTCATCAGCGCACAAATAGTCATCAATGCCAACCGGAACGGCAAGCAGAATGCTCCCATTACGAAAATTGCCGAGAAAGACCGCTATGCTGCAAACTCCAAACTGGCAACCGGCATGTGGGTAAAGGTAAGCATAACAGAAGATGGACTCTATCAATTCTCGCGTGCCACACTCAAAAAGATGGGTTTCACTAATCCGGACAATGTTCACCTATACGGATATGGTGGCCATCTGCTGTCCGAGCATGTGTTCTCTGGCACACACCACGACGACCTTGTAGAAGTGCCACTCTATTATAATGCACAGACAGACAGCTGGCTTTTCTGGGGCAATGGCCTCATCTATTGGCAAGAAGACACACGTATCAGCAACACCTATGCCAGACAAGCCTGCTACTTCCTTACGCAGGAAGACAAGCCTTCGCAATTAGAGACCATCGCTTCATCCAGATATGAACCGAAGCATAATGTCTATACCACGAGGGCACATACTCTTTACGAAAAAGACGAAGAGGCATGGTTCTCTGTCGGACGTCATCTTTTCGACAAAGAAGACTATGCAAAAAACAACTCACACAGATATACACTCTCTGCCATCGACCCCGTTGAGAACGGAAATCTAACTGTGGTCTTCACAGCCTCCGGCCCTACATCAAACAGAGTTAACATCAATTTTAACGACACTGTTCCTTTTTCCTTTGTCGTTGCAGGAAACAGCGACGAATATATTAAAGCCACCGAAGCAAAACGAACCTATGAACTTGATACTCTGTTTGAAGGAGGAACACCTGCTAACATCAACGTACACATCCGCTCCGAGGCGGGCAAAAGAGCACGATTAGACTATCTTTCATACAGTTACGACCGCAAACTCAGTGTAACGACAACCAACTACATTGAATTTCGTTCTACCGAAAACGCTGTCACCGCTTTCAATATCGAAGGTTCAAACGTAAAGGTAATCCGCACAGGAAAAGTCGGCCAAAAAGATGCCCTCATCGAAGGGATACAGAATGGGAACAATTACCGCATCTGCGTTGACGATGGCAGACAGCACTTTGTAGCATTCAATCCTGCAGCCACGTTCCCGGAACCAACCATCGTTGGTAACGTCGAGAACCAAAACCTGCATGCCCTCGATAGCCTCGACATGGTTATCATCATCCCCACCAGCGGCAAATTGCTCTCCGAAGCACAACGTCTGGCAGACGCACATTTGCAATACGACGGTTTAAGAGTGGGCATCGTTCGTGCAGACCAAATATACAACGAGTTCTCCAGTGGCACACCAGACCCCACTGCCTACCGCCTCTTCATGAAGATGCTTTACGACAAGGCCAAGAACCCTGACGTTGCTCCACGCTATCTTCTGCTCATGGGCGACTGCGCCTGGGACAACCGAATGCTTTCTGGTGCATGGATAAACAAAAGTCCCGACGACTATCTCCTTTGCTACGAAAGCGAAAACAGTTTCAGCGATACCAAGAGTTATGTTATGGAAGACTACTTTGGTCTGCTTGATGACAACGAAGGTTTTGAAATCATACGTGAGAAAAGCGACATAGGCATCGGCCGATTCCCCGTCACACGCCCTGCTGAAGCCAAAATCATGGTGGACAAGACCATCACATATATGAGCAACAGAAATGCTGGCTCATGGAAAAACCTTGTTTACTTCCTCGGCGACGACGGAGATAAAAACAGCCACATGAGGTATGCCAACAATGTCGCAGAGAATACCATCTCACTTTATCCGGACATCGAAGTCCATAAAATCATGTGGGATGCATACACCCGCGTTAGTTCACCAAACAGCAACACCTTCCCCGAAGCCACAAAACAGATAAAGAAGCAAATGAACGAAGGTGCACTCGTCATGAACTATACCGGACATGCCGGCACACACGCTTTCAGCCACGAGAACGTATTGCTGCGAGAAGACTTTGAAACAAATAAATGCACACAGTTACCTCTGTGGGTAACATGTGCTTGCGATGTAATGCCTTTCGACTCGAATACTGAGAACATCGGCGAGAGCGCAGTCCTCAATCCCAATGGCGGTGCTCTGGCATTCTATGGTACTGCACGTACGGTCTTTGCAAGCCAGAACTATCACATGAATCGATACTTCATGCAATACCTCTTCTCGCGCAGAACAGGCAAAAGCAACGAACGCAACCGCATAGGCGATGCAATACGATTGGCAAAGAACAGCATCATCAGCGATAATAAAGAATCCGGATACACAGAGAACAAGTTACAATACGCTCTGCTTGGCGACCCGGCTCTCACCATAGGCAATCCCACACAAAAGATTGTTGTGGACAAAATAAACGACCACGACGTGAATGGCAATTCCATCCCCCTCAAAGCAGGCGAACATGTAAGGTTGTCCGGACATATTGAGCGAGAAGACGGCACGACAATGACAGACTTCAATGGCATAATCCATACACGTATGTTTGACAGTAAGGAGACCATCGTCTGCCTCAACAACGCAGGAGAAGACACCGAGCCATTTGTCTTTACAGAGCAGAACATTCTGTTACACGAATCGCAAGACAGTGTTCGAGCCGGTTTGTTCAGCAAAGAATTTATCATCCCCATCGACATTAACTTCAGCAATCAAGAAGGACGATTTGTCTTCTATGCCATCAACGATGCAGGAAACATCGAAGCAAACGGACATAACGAAGACATCCCCCTGGGTGGCATTGTGGACAATACAGACTTCGACAAAGACGGTCCTCAAATCTATGCTTACCTCAACAACGAGGAGTTCCAGAATGGTGGCACAGTGAATGCCACACCACTCTTCGTGGCACAACTTTCAGATGCAAGTGGCATCAGTTCCAGCGGCAACGGCATTGGCCACGACCTCTCACTTTGCATCGATGGCAGAAGCGACCTCACATATAACATCAACGAATACTACTCAAACGAGTTTGGCGACTTCACAAAAGGAACTGTTGCCTATAACATTCCCACACTCACGAATGGAGCACACAGTCTTACATTCCGTGCATGGGACGTACTGAACAACACCAGTCAGATACAACTTGACTTCGTTGTTGACAACACCATGGCAACAGACATCCTGCACATGGTGGCAAGCCAAAACCCAGCAACCACGGGTACGAACTTCATGATAAGTTACGACCTTCCCGGCAGTGAATGCGACTTCATCGTAGAGGTCTTCGATTTCTCCGGCCGTCGCATATGGATGCACGAAGAAAATGCAAGCGAGCCAAACGGTGTTTACAGCGTTGCATGGAATTTAACAAACGGAGCCGGCTCAAAGGTTGGTTCAGGAATCTACCTTTACCGCTGCAGTGTAAGGTGTGGAGATAGCAAATGGACCACAAAGGCACAAAAAATTGTGGTATTGAACAATAAATAAGGCTCTTGCGTAGTTATAATAGAGTTATGAAAGCACACAGAATCATTCTTATCCTGCTACTTGTTGTATGTAGCGCAGGAACAGTCTTGGCACAAGACAAGCAAAATATGTTCAACCCGGTGAACACAAGTGTCACCTCATTAGCCATTGCACCTGATGCAAGAGGCGGCTCCATGGGCGATATTGGTGCAGCAACAGAAGCCGACATCTATTCACAGTATTGGAACCCTGCAAAATATCCCTTCAACATTGCCCGTGCAGGTGTTGGTATCAGTTATACACCATGGCTGCGCAAACTGGTAAGCGACATCAATCTGGCAAACCTGACTGGCTTCTATCGCATTGGCGACTACAGTGCCGTACACGCTTCCTTGCGTTACTTCAGCCTTGGTGAAGTTTATCTTTCAGACATGGAAGATATGACTATCAAGCCATACGAGATGGCGATCGATGCCGGTTATAGCCGTATGTTGAGTGAGAATTTCTCAATGGCCGTCAACTTGCGCTTCATACTCTCCGACATCAAGTACGACTACACTGCCGAAAGCAGTGCCGGCAAGGCTTTTTCTGCCGACATTGCCCTCTACCGTTTGGGCTACTTTATGGCTGGCAACCGTGAGTGCAGTTTTGGATGGGGTATCAATCTTAGCAACATCGGTTCGAAGATTTCATATGGTGGTAGTGATAACTCCGAATTCATCCCGACAAACCTTCGTCTCGGTATGAACCTGACAATCCCCTTCAACGAATACAACAAATTCAGCATTGCCGGAGATATAAACAAACTTCTCGTGCCTACCTACCCAAAACAAGATGAGGGCGAAGCAGACAACGACTATGAAGATAGAGTGCAAAAGGATTATTACGATGTTTCTTCCATTGCAGGTATCTTCAAGAGTTTCGGCGATGCTCCCGGTGGCTTCAAGGAAGAGATGCAGGAGATTCAATGGAGTCTTGGTTGCGAATATACCTACAACGACCGTTTTATGCTACGTGCCGGTTATCACCACGAAGCAGAAAACAAGGGTAACCACAAGTACTTCACTGTCGGTGCAGGCTTCCACATGAGTGTTTTCTCGGTCGATGCTGCCTATGTATTCTCTACAGCACAAACCAATCCTCTGGACCAAACCATGCGTTTCTCACTCGGTTTCGACCTGGACGGCATGCGCGACCTCTTCGGTAAGATGAGAAGAAGATAAAATACATTTACCATTTAGCCATTTACTATTTACTTTTGAGTTATTTACAGGAAGTAATGACGAAATCTGCAAAAGCAATAAATAGTAAATCGTTAATCATAAAATTGTAAATAAAATGATACGGGTTGGCTTTGGTTTTGATGTCCATCAGTTAGTCGAAGGACGTGAATTGTGGTTGGGTGGCATTCGCCTAGAGCACTCGCTGGGCTTACTCGGACACAGCGATGCCGATGTTCTCATTCATGCCATCTGCGATGCCTTGCTGGGTGCAGCCAATATGCGCGACATTGGTTACCACTTCCCCGACAACAGTAACGACTTCCACAACATAGACAGTAAGATTCTACTCGGCAAGACAATCGAACTGATTGCAACCAAAGGCTATACGGTAGGCAACATCGATGCCACCATTTGTGCCGAACGTCCGAAGTTGAAAGCACATATTCCCGAGATGCAAGCATGTTTGGCAGAAGTGATGGGCATTGACATCGACGACATTTCCATTAAGGCTACAACCACCGAGAAACTTGGCTTTACCGGCCGCGAAGAAGGCATTTCGGCTTATGCCACAGTGCTCATCGAACGTCATGCGTAAGCAGTCCTATTCATGAAGGAACGCATCGGGTATATTGACCTTGCTAAGGGTTTCTGCATCCTACTTGTTGTCTTGGACCATGTTGCCAACGAAGGTTACTTCTGGAGTGGCAACTATCCGCTGAATGAAGTCTTCGACCAGATGCGCATGCCGCTCTACTTCATCCTTTCCGGACTTTTCTTCAAAGAGTATAGCGGTGGCCTCCGGGAGTTTATCACTCGAAAGACAAACAAGATTCTCGTTCCCTATCTTTTCTTTATCCTCTTATACCGAGCGATAACCTGGTTGGTTCAGAACTATACCGACTTTGCATCGACGGGGACAAACATCGCCGGAATATGGGGACCTTTGTGGTTCCTGCGCTGCCTTTTCTTTATGAATGTCATCTTTGCCTTGGCACACTATGCAATCCACCGACTTGCAGGCACGCCTATCGTCGGGGAAATTCTTATGGCTATCTGCATGTTCGGCGTTGGTGTTGCCGGCTATCATGTGGGGAACTGGCATTTGAACTTCGGGACGGCATTGACTTGTATGCCACTCTTTTGGTCGGGTTATTTCCTGAACAAAAAGTTGCATCTGCTGGAAATGAACATCAAGCGGGGCTGGGCTCTGAGTATATCTGTGCTTCTGTTTGTAACGATACATTTCCTATACATGGGCGACAATTACTTTTACAGCAACACCTACAGCAGTCCTCTGCCGCTTCTCTACGTCTCCGGCTTGGCAGGTTCAATCGCCATCCTGCTCATAAGCAGCGTTATCCGCCGGTTGCCCATTGTCTCGTATGTGGGTCGCTACTCGATTATCATACTTTGCACGCATCAGGTCATCATAACCCTCCTCGTTGCGGCAAAGCATTTCCTGCCGGAGATGTACCGGCAAACCGGCTTGACAGAAAGCCTCATCTTCTTTGCTATCACCGTCGGCATTTCTATTCTCTGCTGCCGTCCGCTGAAGAAATACTTGCCTTGGTTTACGGCTCAAAAAGATTTGATTAAAATACCCTGCAGTGATGTTGACGAATTTCTGCAGTGATGTTGGCAAACTTCACTGCAGAAGTTGACGAACTTCACAGGAGAAGTTTGCAGACTACTTTAGTAACCATCGGAAGTCAAACTGTACGGAGCATCCTTCTTGGCTATTCCCAATTGCTTGTTCGGCTTGTCAGACATCTGTAAAGAGAGTGTTCCACCAGAAACCAGTTCCTTGTAGGTGATATAGTTGCGTGTAATAGACTGACCGTTCAGGCTGCGTTCGGCGACATAGACATTCTGTTTCGAATTGTCCTTTGCCTCAATAACGAACTGCTTTCCGTCTTCCATTGTGATGGTTGCCTTACGGAAGATGGGACTTCCGAGCACATATTGGTCTGTTCCAGGCGTAACTGCATAAAGGCCTAACGCAGAGAGAACATACCACGACGACATGCCACCTTGGTCCTCATCACCAGGGAAACCATCGGGCGTACTGTTATAGAGCCGCTCCATTATCTGGCGAACCCAGTACTGCGTCTTCCATGGCTGACCCGCATAACTGTAGAGATATGGCATATGTTGAATGGGTTGATTGCCGTGAGCATACTGTCCCATACCCGCGATCTCCATCTCCGTCATCTCGTGAATCTTGCCGCCATACCATCCGGGCTTAATTGTGCTGGGTTGCGAAAAGACGCTGTCCATCTTCTCCACAAAGGCTTCGTCACTGCCAAAGAGGTCGATAAGACCCTGAACATCGTGGAAAACGCTCCATATATAATGCCATGCATTGCCTTCGGTGTACGGTCCGCCCCACACAAGAGGGTCGAAAGGCTCCATGCTCCACCTGCCGTCCTTACCTCTTCCTCTGAAGAATTTCGTCTCAGGGTCCCAAAGGTTCAGGTAGTTGCGAAGCACTCTTTCGAATATCTTCTCGTAAAATGTATTGCCACACGAGCGGGCAAGTTTCCAAGCGCACCAGTCGTCGTAGGCATATTCGAGTGTTTGAGTAACACTTCCATGCGACTCAGGGAAGGTGACATAACCCAGTTGCCAGTACTCTTTCCAACCTGCTCTTCCGTTCGCACCACCTAATGGGCCTTTGTTCATAGCCTCGTGAGCATATGCAGCCAATGCAGAATCTGGGTCGAAAGAATGTATGCCTTTTGCCCAAGCATCAGCTAAAAGCGAGATACTATGGTTGCCACACATGCCTCCGGTCTCGCCTGGGCAAGACCATGCAGGCAACCATCCGAACTGCTTTTGCGCATCGAGAAGGGCTTGCATGTAATGACCTTGCTGCGTAGGGTGCAGAATGTTGGTCAAAGGGAACTGACTTCGGAAGGTATCCCAAAAGCCGTTGTCAGTCAGCATATAGCCGTCGTAAATCTTTCCGTCGTAAGGACTATAGTAATAAGGCGTGCCGTCCGACCTGATTTCATAGAACTTGCGGGAGAAAAGGTTCGCGCGAAAGAGGCAACTGTAAAAGGTTCGCATCTGTTCTTCAGTGCCCCCTTCGACCTTTATACGGTTGAGCAGAGCATTCCACGTCTTGAAGCCACGTGCCTTTGTCTGTTCCAACTTTCGGTCCGCGCCAAGTTCCGATTGCCAGTTCTGCCAGGCCTGTTCTTCGGAAATATAGCTACTTGCAGCTCTCGCCTGCACCTTACTGCCCGGACGGAACTTGAGGTAACAGCCATAACGCTTGCCCTTGCCGTCCTTCTCTTGCGGAAACGTTTGCTTCTGCTCCCCTTCCCAAATGCCATAATCGAGTATTGGCTGGTCGAACTGAACGACGAAATAGCAGCGGAAGTTCTCGCTGTGATTGACGAAACGATGATTGTTAACCCATCCCGTAACCTGCCTCTTCTCAGGATTTACATGGATTTCTGACTGATCTGTATAGCCGTCAATAACCAAATAGGCATCGTCCTTCTTGGGATAAGAGAAACGCAAGTGAACACCTCTCTCTGTAGGCGCCATCTCTGTCTGAATGCCGTTATCGAAGGTTACACTATAGTAATGGGGCTGCCCGACTTCGTTACAATGGCAGAAGCTTGCGCCTCGCTTATCGGGATCAACTTCCAGCGTGCCCGTTTCTGGAAAGAAAGTATAGACAGCATAGTCGCTAACCCAGGGCGAAGGCTGGTGGCTCTGACCGAATCCTCTGATTTTGTCGGACTCATAAAGATACTTAAATCCCTCGCCGTTGGGTCCCGTCTGAGGCGTCCACATGTGCTGACCATACGGCATAGCCGTTGCAGGGAAGGTGTTGCCGTGTGAAAGACCGAAGTTCGAATGAGTGCCTTGCAGAGTATTTACATACTGAACTAAATCCGATTGGCTGGCTGCCTCAACGAACAATAAACTCGACAAGAGAACAAAGAAAAAAGAAAAATATCGGCTGCCCATAAGTTCGTTATTTAATTACTACGGTGAAGTTGCCAAACTATACACGTTAAAATGGCAAAGTTCACACGTTAAGTTTGGCATTTTAACGTGTGAACTTTTTATGCATAATACGTCGCCTGATTATCAGCGACATATAGTATGGAGTATTTTACTTGATATTCGGCTCCTCAAGACCAAGACCCTTCTTCCTGTCGACAACCTTCAGCACAAAGCCGAGCAACAGGGCAGCGACTCCCAACAAGGCCAACATTACAAGCGGTGCAGTATAGTCGAACTTCGTGGGGTCGGTAACACCGGGATTTGTAGCATCGAGCACCTTGCCAATAAGCATCGGGAAAAGCCACAGACCAATGTTCTGAATCCAGAAGATAAGCGCATAAGCCGAGCCTATCACCTTGGCATCAACCAGTTTTGGCACTGAAGGCCACAATGATGCAGGCACAAGCGAGAAACTGGAGCCAAGCACAAGAATGGTAACATAGGCAATAACTGCACCACCTACTGCAGAATCTCTGAACAATGGCAACACGAAAGCAAAGGTCAAGTGGCAGAAGATGAGTAACAACGAGCCTAAAATAAGCATCGAAGCCGCCTTGCCCTTATGGTCGACATAAGAACCGAGAATCGGGGTAATCAGCACAGCCAACAGTGGGAAAACAGCAAAAATACTCTCAGCAGACTGTCGCATGTAACCCATATAGCAGTAGGCAACAAGTGACAGGATGCTGATGCCAAGCAATCCATACTTCATGTTGGACTTCTTCTGGAAGTTGCTGGCAAACCCTGCAGCCGCAACAACGAGCATGATGACATACTGAACAATGGTGACATCAGGCTTTGCCCAGAACGAATCTGCATCGGGAGCCACCAGAGTAAGATTGCACTGAAGCATGTTCACAGCATATTTCTGGAAGGGGAAGATTGCACTGTAGTAGAGAACACAAAGCAATGCCACAAGCCAGAAACCGCTGGAAGCAAGAATCTGTCCGAGGTCACTAATCTTGAATGGGTCGTCCTTCTCTTCCGCCTCACCCGTCTGTGCATCGAGTTTTCTGTCCATAAAGAAATAAACAACCATCATGATAAGGGCAATACACATCAAGACAACGCCAAAGGCTACCGAGCGAGACACACTGACCTGACCACCCAAACGAGCAAAGAAAGGCGAGAAAATCATACACGTTGCCACACCAAGACGTGCCAAAGCCATCTCCGAACCCATTGCCAAAGCCATTTCACGGCCCTTGAACCACTTGACGATTCCGCGAGAGACAGTAATACCTGCCATCTCACAGCCACAACCGAAAATCATGAAACCCGTGGTAGCAAACTTTGCAGAAGCAGGCATCCCCTCATAAAACGGCGATACACCCAACTCCTCAAACAAAGGTATGTAGTTCAAATTGTTTGTAAACCATGCCTCCAAACCACTGCCAACGAAGCCATCGCTCACAGCATACCACTTGATGCAAGCACCAAAAAGCATAAGCGCTGTAGAGAGAAGCATCGTAAAACGAACACCCATCTTGTCGAGGATAATGCCGGCAAAGATAAGGAAGAAAGCAAAAACGTTGAGGAACACCTCAGAACCCTGCATCGTGCCAAAGGCAGTAGAGTCCCAACCACGTGTCTCCTGCATCAAATCCTTGATGGGAGAAAGAATGTCCATAAAGATGTAACTGCAGAACATGGCAAGTGCCAAAAGCAGCAAAGCAGTCCAGCGCATGCCGGCACTGTCGCGAAGAGTCTTTTCCATTTACAATTTAACGATTTATTATTTACTACTTTATTTGCTATTTCATTCTCGGTTCTCTGCTCCCAAAGAAGAGTCAGAGGCAGTATTCAGCCACTTGTCGAGCCATGCAAAATAAGTCCTCTGCCAGAGAATACCATTCTGTGGTTTGAGCACCCAGTGATTCTCGTCGGGGAAGATGAGCAACTGAGCCTCTATGCCTCTCATACGAGCCGCATTGAAAGCACTCATACCCTGCGTTGCATTGATGCGATAATCCTTTTCGCCATGTATGCAAAGAATGGGTGTATCCCACTTGTCAACAAAACGATGTGGGCTGTTCTCATAGGTGCGACGTGCCCTTTCTGTTTGGCCCTTATTCCAATAGGCATCATCATACTCCCAGTTAGAGAACCAGTTCTCCTCTGTCTCGGTGTACATCGCCTCAAGATTGAAGGCACCATCGTGAGCAATAAAGCATTTGAAACGACCTTCGTGATGACCAGCAAGGTAATAAACAGAGAAGCCTCCAAACGAAGCACCAACGGCAGCCAAACGGTCCTTATCCACATACGGAAGGTTTTCGACAGCATCGTCAATGGCAGACATGTAGTCCTTCATGCACTGTCCGGTCCAGTCACCACTTATCTCTTCCAACCATTCCTGGCCGAATCCGGGCACGCCTCTGCGATTAGGAGCAATCACCACATAACCCTGCGATGCCATAATCATAAAGTTCCAACGATAACTCCAGAACTGTGACACGGCACTTTGCGGTCCGCCTTCACAGAAAAGCAACGTTGGATACTTCTTTGAAGCATCGAAATGAGGAGGCAAGACAACCCACGTGAGCATCTCCTTTCCGTCGGTTGTTTTCACCCAACGTTGTTCTACAGTAGGCTTCGCCATTTGGTCGAGGATGTCCTTATTGACTTCCGTAATCTGCACAACCTTTGTCTCGGCAATGCTGTCGCCAGGAGTCACCAGATAAAGGTCGGAAGGTTCTATAAAACTATGGCGTTCAGCCAAAAGCAAAGTGTTGCTAATCACCTGCAAGGAACCAAAGTCTGCCATATCCCTGGTAAGTTGTTTAACCTCACCCTTCAAATCGGTCTTGTACAGATTCTCGGTACCATGCCAAACACCTATGAAATATAATGTATAAGAGTCCGGTGCCCAACCATAATCGTCAACACTGGAATCGAATGACTCGGTAACGTAGGACTTCGTTCCCTCCTTCAAATCATAAATACAAAGACGGTTGCGATCGCTTTCATAGCCATCTCTCTCCATTGACAACCATGCCAAATAGCGTCCGTCGGGAGAGAACTTCGGGTTGGTATCGTAGCCGACGTTATAGTCCGCTGCTTGTTGGTTAACACCCTGAGTACTGAACGATTTTGTTGGCTCGACGGCTGGAGCCTGATAGTTGGCAGGCTTACAGAGATTTCTTGTTTCCTTAGTTTCAATATCATAAAGGAAAATATCGGAGTCGGTAGAGATGCTGTAAGCAAGTCCGGTCTTCTTGCGACAAGTATAAGCAATCTGTTTGGAGTCAATGCTCCATGCTAATTGTTCCATACCTCCAAATGGTTCCATTGGACACTCATAAGGCTCTCCCTCAAGTATATCCTGCATGTCTGAGGCAATCTTATCACCATCTACAACAGCCACAAAAGGATGTTGAATGCTCTCTACATAATGGTCCCAATGGCGGTACATCAAATCGTTCACCACACGACCGGTCGCATAGGGTAAATCTTCTGGGTTCTCTTGAATAATCTCATTGAAGTCGATGCTCTTCAAAAGAATAACTTTCTTGCAATCCGGAGAGAACATAAAACCTTCCACCTTGCCATCGGTCTGAGACATCTGCTTACGTTTGTCGCCATTTACAGACATCATCCACACCTCGCCTCCTTTAAGGAAAGCAATGGTTTCGTTGTTCATCCATTGAGCATCGGTCTCATTGTCTGCGTCCGTCGTCAGTTGACGCTGTTCGGTTCCGTCGGCATTCATCATCCAAAGAACCTGATGACTCTTGTTGTCCTTAACACTGTAATAGCCCATCTGGAAAACAATGTGCTTACCATCAGGCGAAGGCTGATATGCGCCTATACGGCTCATTGCCCAAAGTGCTTCGGGTGTCATCACATCACTTTCGAGTTGTATGGTTTGCCTCTCTATGTTCACCTCGTTATTCTCTTTCTGTACACCACAAGCGGTACATAACAAGACCGCTGCGCCAAAGATTGCTTTTAACTTCATATTGACTCTAAACATGTTTTATTTGCGACCACGGGCTTGCTGTTCCTGCTGCATCTTCTGCAATGCCTCGAGTCGTGCCTGAAGACCAGACATTTTCTTCGGATCGTTCTTATGTTGCTCACGATAAGCCTCAAGACTTGCCAAAAGTTTTGCGTCGTCTGTTGACCAACGCAAGTACCACATAGTAATGATACTGAGCAAACCTGAAACGAAATAATAGTAACTCAAACCGCTACTGTAGTTATTGAACATGAAGAAGAACATCAAAGGCATGAGATACATCATCCACTGCATCATCTTCATCTGTTGTGCTTGCTCGCCAGTGAACTGGTTCTGCTGTTGGCGCATTGATATCCATGTATTGATGAGGTTCGTTGCACTAAAGAGGAGACAGAAGATGCTGAGGTGATTTCCTATCAGCCAAAGGTCTGCATCCCAACGGATAAGGTCGTCGTAAGCGCTCAAGTCGTCTGCCCAAAGGAAACTCTCACCACGAAGGTCGATGGCATTTGGAATGAAGTTGAACAAAGCCAACCAGATTGGCATCTGTATGAGCATTGGCAGACAACCACCCATTGGGCTAACGCCATACTGGCTATAAACCTGCATCATTGCCTGCTGCTTCTGCATTGCTTGGTCGGGATTAGGATATTGTTTTGTTATTTCGTCGAGTTTCGGTTTAAGGACACGCATCTTTGCGCTGCTCATGTAACTCTTCTTCTGTGTTGGCCAGACTATGATTTTAACAATCACTGTCAAGAGCAACAGCACGATACCCATAGGCAATCCCATTGCCTTGAGCCAGTCGAAGATATAAAGGATTGACCAACGGTTGATGAAACGGAAGAAAGACCAGCCCAGATAAACAAGTTCGTCAAGATCTGCATCCGAGCCATAGGCCGTCATCTTGCTGTGTGACTGAAGGACATGGAAGTCATTCGGGCCAAGATACATCTGCAAATGAGTGGCATCCTTTCCTGTCGCATCAAACGGAACCTGGAAAGAAGCCTCGTATCGTTTTAAATAATCCTTCTCGTCGGGAAGTTGTGTTGTTGAGAGCGATGCCTGTGTCATTGGCTGAGAACCTATGAGGACTGCACTGAAGAACTGGTTCTTGAAAGCGATCCATTCCAATGCTTCTTCTGGTTTCTTACTCTCGTCGCTCGTCTCACTGAGTTGCTTGACACTTTTTTCCTGACGTTTATATGTAAGCGAACTGTAACGGTTCTCGAAGTCTGCACCCTTCTCCTGTTGAGGAATACGTGCAACCCATTCAACAAGAAGATTGCTTGCTCCAGGCATTGCCATTCCTTCCATTCCTTCGCTAACGATTTCCATGTCGAGCATATAAGATTCAGGACGGAGCGTATAACGAACCTGTAATTGCTTTCCTCCTTGCTCTGCAACAAACATAACGGAAGAATCTGTCTGTTCTGCAACATTGAAACAGAGGTCGGCAAGACAGAGATTCTGCTGTTTGAGGGGCAATGTCAGTCGCATCGAAGCGTCTTCCTTGCCAAGAATAACAACATCGCCTTCTCTGCGACGGCTCTTATAACCAATAATCTCGGCATCTTCTACGACGGCACCCTTGCTATTGATGCCGACCTTTACCTTTTCGTTCTGAAGGAGTACGCGCTGTCCTTCGCCTGCAAATTGTGAGAAGAAAAGAGTACTGCTATCGGGAGTAACTGAAGTTGTGGTAAGCACTTGGCTGTTTGCCTGCTCTGCTTCTGCCTGCTTTTGCTGTTCTACGGCAGCGATGCTGTCTCTTTGTGCCATTGCCTTCAGTTCTTCGGAACTGGGCTGGCTGTACCAACTGAAACCGATGACAACGAGTGCAATGAGAATAAATCCTGTAATTGTATTCTTATCCATGATGTTTTATGTGTTTTCTGCTGATTTGTTTCAACCTAAACGGCAACAAACGTGCCTTTTGTATATTACGGGCGAGCAAAGTTATAAAAAAGTTCATAGTTCATGGTCTTAGTTCGCATTTATTTTGTACTTTTGCACAAAATTGGGAGAAATGAAGCGTTTAATAATACTTTTCTGTATCTGCACGATGGCTTTGGATGCTTATTGTGCATCACAAACAGAAAACGAAGAAATAATAACAGAAAGAAGCGACTCGGTGACCAATGCGGTTACCGACTCAATTTCTTTAGTCGACAAGTATCTTGCCATTATTGATACGTTGGCAAAAGAACGCGATGTACTTAACGCTACGACAACGCCGTCCACACCCAATGCCTATTACTATCAACTTCTTTCTCCTCCTGCTCTTTATCAATCATCGCTTCAGCAAATGATGAGCGAGACGGACACTTCTTGTCCCGACCCTCAACTTCAGCGGCTCTATGCCTCGCGAAGAGCCTTGTCCTCTCTTTATACCGATGCTCCTTGGCTGGTTACACAGACAGAAAGCGACATCATGGGGCAGGCGAGCATCCGAGACGACGTGAACGAGATTCTGCAAAGTTCCGACAAACTGGCCGACAAGGTGGTCGATTCCAAACTGACGCCTGAAATAAACGAACCGGTGGAAGTCATTACACGCAGACCAAACTTCTGGAAATTCTCGGGTGATGTTTCGTTACAATTCGTTCAGAACTTCTTCTCCGACAACTGGTACAGAGGTGGCGAGACGAACGTCACCGGCAACCTTAACATGACATTGAGGGCGAACTACAACGACCAGCGCAAGATAAGTTGGGACAATGAAGTGAATATTCAGTTGGGTTTCCAAACGACGAAAAACGACGAAAAACGTTCCTTCCACCCTTCGCAAAACCTGCTGCGCTACACCACCAATGCCGGCTATAAAGCATGGAAGACTCTTTCCTACTCTTTGCAGGTCATCATGCAGACTCAGATTGCTCCCAATGTTCAAAGGAATAGCGACAAGGTCAACTCCAAGATTCTTTCCCCCCTTGAAGTAACCGTTGCCCCGGGTATGAAGTGGAATTTTGCTGCCGGCAAGAAGAAACAGTTCACAGGCCAACTCAACGTGGCTCCTCTTGCCATGAAGGTTCTCTATGTCCACGACGACGACATCGTAAAGAATTATGGCCTTGAGGAAGACACACACAGCAAGTTCACTTTCGGTCCTAACGTCACACTGAACACACGATGGCAGATATGCAAGCAGATTTCATGGTCGAGCCGCATATATTGGATGAGCAACTTCGAGTATAACATTCTGGAATGGGAGAACACCATCGACTTTTCCGTTACAAAACTCATCAACACTCAGCTGTATCTCTATCCGCGTTTCGACAACAGCAACGAAGGCTATCGCAAAAAAAGTCGCTTCGACACATACTTCATGTTCAGGGAATTCCTCAGCCTTGGCTTGAAATATAACTTCTAACTCTTAAACCAAAAACACTGCTTCACGGAGGACAGGAGCGAGTTGAAAAGGAGTCTCATGATTATCAAATCTGCCGAATATACCATTAGCAGTGCCCGCGTGGACCAATGTCCGCAGGGAGAACTGCCCGAATTTGCTTTCATCGGTCGAAGCAACGTTGGCAAATCGAGCCTCATCAATATGCTGACGGGCAAAACTCATTTGGCCAAAACCTCCGCCACACCTGGCAAGACGGTCCTCATCAACCATTTCCTTATCAATGGGAACTGGTATCTGGTGGACCTTCCCGGCTATGGTTATGCACGCAGAGGCATGGGGCAACGGGAACAGTTTCAGCAGATGATAAGCGGCTATATCCTGCAGCGGCCACAAATGATGAACCTCTTTCTGCTCATCGATTCACGACACGAGCCACAACGCATCGATTTGGAGTTCATCGAGTGGCTGGGAGAGAACAGCATCCCGTTTAGCATCGTTTTCACGAAAGCCGACAAAATGTCGCGAGGCAAACTCGCCGCAAACATCAGACTCTACCTCAATACGCTTTCCAGGCAATGGGAAGAACTGCCGCCATACTTCGTGACAAGCAGCGAAACAAGGCAAGGCAGAGAGGAAGTTCTTGACTGCATCGAGGCAATCATGCGAGGTTAGCATTGTCACGAAAAACACCCTTTTACTTTCTTTTTGTCACTTCGATTCCCGACGCCATACGGCACAAAATAGAACGGAAAACAGGAAAGAAACAGGCTTCACAAGAGAAGTCTGCCGACTTAACGTGTATAGTTTGACAACTTCACGTGTGTAATTTGACAACTTCACGTGTGTAGTTTGGCAAAATTCCTCAACTGATTACCCCACAAAAAGCGCAAAATAACCCGACTTTCCACTCGAAATCGGGCTTTTCCCCTATCGTCGACATATCGGCCAAAGTATAACTCCCACAGCCTCAGCGGACTAACAAATTAACATTTCCTTGCGAAAATCCGTACCCCCGTACAGGACATGAAATCCAAAGGCATTCTCCCCGTTCCACAACAAAGCAGAAAGTAAGCAAAACCGACCTTGTGGCTTACATTTTGTCAGACAGAAAATGCCTTAATACCACTCCACATTAGTGCCATAAGAACTCTGCTTCTTCCAACGGAGAGCATCGGCAAGCGTACCGGCCTTCGCGGCAAATACGAAGTTGAAACTTGTGTAAGGCGAAATAACCATACTGCACGACATGGAGAAACAATGGAGGTCGCGAGCCAACGACACGGTTGTCATGCTGAGTTTCTTATAGTTGAAGTCATAACCCGACGAGAAGTTAATGTTCCAGCCCTCGGATATACGGACATTTCCGGAGAAGTTGAGCGTCTGAGTGAAACGGTAAGGATAACGCATTCGTTTGGGATTGATCTCTGCGCTTGTGTCCTCACGCATCGAAATACCATAACTCACAGAAAGACTCCAAGGCATCTGGAACTTGAGATAGCCGTCGGCATCCACCTCGGCAGAAGAACTTTCCTCGGCACCCTTCATGCTCTTCTTGCGCTCGGGGTCGAGATTCTGCATCGTAGGATCCGTTTCATCGTCGTCCATATCCTCGTCGTCCGAACTGCTGCTACTGCTCAACCGACTCGAAACCTTATCCCTAAAGCCAAGCCATTTCTTCAGAGTCTGATTGTTGAAGGTGTACGAAATGTTCTGACTCATACCCTGAAAACGTCCAAAACGTCCTCTTCCCCACTCCGTATGGTCGCCTACAATGACGTTGCCGTTCTTGTCGAACTCGTAAGCATAAGTAGCAAACACGGCATTCATGGAGAAGGTATAACTCTTGGTAAGTTTGAGACGGAGGCGCATATTAAGGTCACTCCACGGCTTTCGCTTGGCTGCCATGTTGTAACTCATAGAAAGACCGAACTCATCAATAAGGCTTATTTTCTTCATTCCCGTCGTATCCTTGTCCGACCTAACCTTCATTTCCAGGTTGTTCGAAAGGTCGAACTGCACACTACCCGTCATTGCACTGGGCGCCGTGCCATAGGTTCCGCCACTGAACGGAGAATAAGTGACAGTGGAAACCTGTCCGTTGGCATCCGTCCGGACATAAGTATCATAGAAACCCCACCTCGGAGTACTGAAGTCCGGAGCATAACTGAACGTAACAGCAGGCGTCATCATGTGACGAATTGTCTGTATCTTCTTGCCGCCAAACCAAGGCGCAGGCGTATAGAAACCATAAAGTTTCGTATTGGCACTCAACGACATACTGAAGTTATAGACGTTGTAGAAACCCTGCAATGTATCGCGCTTCACCCTGCGATTCTCCTCATCCCACGACTGCATGACCTTGGTGGTGTACATACGGTCCACAAATGTAAAGCCGGGAGTAACATTGATATACTTGAATATAGGGAAACTGGCATTGATGGGTATCTGGTGGCGCATACCGTTACGCCAATCCTTCACCAAACTACTCTTAAAGAGAAGATTTTCCTTTGTGTTGATGCTATTTGTGAGCGAACCGGAGTAACTCATGCCAATCTTCTCGTACCAACGTTCCTTACCAGCAGTCTTCTTTCGCTTGAAAGGATAGAATCGGTTGAGTTGGATATTGAGGTTAGGCAATGTAACAGACAGACTGCTGTCGCGCATGTTCTGGGAAAGGTTGAAAGTACTGCTTAATGTCAAACCGATATCAGGGAATGATTTGCTGTAAGAAATACTGCTCGTGCGCGTACTCTGCGTGTAACTTTCCGGATTATACATGCTGACCAGATTATTACGCTCGTAACTGCTGGTGGCAAAGTTCACGCTGGCAGAGAAAGACTGCGTAGGATTTGCCTTCGGGTCTTGCCTGTGACTCCACACAACCTTAAAACTCTTTGATATTGCGAAGTCAGGCATATTCTTCTCGCCCGTCTGCGTGTACTGATAACTCAAAAAGAGGTTACCGTTGAAACGATAACGCTTTCTGTAATTGGATTGCAGAGAAAGTGCCCACGAACCCTTCGTATATATCTCGCCCAACACCTTGGCGTCAACGTAGTCATTGAAAGCAAAGTAATAACCACCATCGCGCAAATAGAAACCTCGCGATGTTTCGTCGCCATAAGAAGGCATGATAAAACCACTGCTATATTTGCTCTTGAAAGGGAAAAAGCCATAAGGAATAGCCAACGGCAACGGGATATCCTCCACAACAAGATAAGTCGGACCGAAAACAATATCCTTGCCAGGGCGCATCTTGGCCCTCGTCATGTTGAGATAGAAGTGAGGATGCTCGGCATCACACGTAGAGTAAAAAGCCTTCTTTACATACATCGTGCCGCTGCTGTCACGTTTGCCATCCATACTCTTCATGAAGCCTTCGCCCTGCTGAGTATAGACATTCGAGATGAAAGCCTTGCGCGTCTTGAAGTTATAACTCATGCTGTCGGGTTCATACTCATCCTGTCCCTGCCGGAAAAGCGGTTTCCCCGTAACGTTTCCTACTGAGTCGGTACGACCTGTGGCATGCACCAAACTGCTATCAATAGAAATCCTGATAATGTCCGCCTCTAATTCCAGATTCTGATAATTAACCTTGCTGGCACCATAAAGATTGGCACGAGAACGGGCATAGTCAAAGGTGATTGAGTCCTCTGCAGAATAACTCACAGGCATATCAAGAGAACTCTTGCTGCGCGATGCTGTATCTGCGGAAAGCGTATCCTGCATTGTAGTATCAGGCTGAATAGCATGAGCAGAAAGCGACACGCTGTCAGTACGAAGCGAGTCACTAACATCCAACAGAAAGACATTTCCTCCCACAGGACGAGCCATCAGCGATGCCCAAAAGTAACACGCTGTCAATATCAATACTATCCTTGCCTTCAAACCAGTGCCTAATAGTTCCAAGTTGCAAAGATACAAAGAATTTAAGAATTAAGAATTAAGAATTTGGATTAACTTCCTATAAAGCGGCCTTTTTTAATACTTTTCTACCCAAAACGTGCCATCCAGGCCTTGAATACTTCAATTCCTTCACCTCCAAATTTCTCAAGACTTCGGATTGCCTGCTCCGGAGTTTTCTCTACGCCCGGACGTGTCTTGGAAAAGAATTTGTCGGCATAGCATATAATTTGTTCTTCAATGCTCTGCGGTGTGAAATCCTGATGAGGCAAAGGAAGATTCTGTCTTTCTATTTCGATTGCCGTCAGTCCGGTTCCTGTATGACGTTCCGCAATGCGTGCATGCATATAAAGCCCCTCGCTGCGTAAAATCTCTGCTCCGAGAACGCCATGGCGAATATAAGGCTCCGTGCCATAACAAAATATAGAGGGAGCATCAACCCTTACCACACCTATATCGTGAAGCATCGCACCTTCCCATATCAGTTTCTCGTCCGCCTTCAGTTCCGGATGTTCTTTCGCTACACGCAAAGCCCGATTTGCCACATCACGACTGTGGCGACACAAGACCTCCTCCAACTGTGCGTTACCTTGACAATACTTCAGTATTATTTCTTCAACCATTCCGAATCTTATTTGGGGCAAAATTACTAAATAATTGGCAATACGTTGTCAGGAGTTCAGAGTTTTTTCGTACATTTGCACATTGAATTGTAAAATAACTGTTATAAGATGAAGTACGGATTCGATAACGACAAGTATATATCCATTCAGTCACAGCATATTCAGGAGCGCATCGCACAGTTCTCCGGCAAACTTTATCTGGAACTTGGCGGCAAACTTTTCGATGATTATCATGCCAGCCGAGTATTGCCCGGCTTTCAGCCCGACAGCAAACTGCGCATGTTGCAGCGACTGAGTTCATCAACGGAGATTGTCATTGTCATCAGTGCTCTCGACATCGAAAAGAATAAGGTACGCCAAGATTTGGGCATCACCTACGATGAAGATGTTTTGCGTCTGCGTTCCGAGTTTCAAAATCGTGGATTCCTGGTAAATGGAGTTGTCATCACTCACTATAACGGACAAGGCAGTGCCACCATTTACCGCAAACGTTTGGAAAATCTCGGCATCCGTACATATTATCATTACAACATTGAAGGCTACCCCAACAATGTGCAATTCATAAATTCCGACGAAGGTTTCGGTCGAAACGATTATGTCGAAACGACACGTCCTCTCGTCATCGTCACTGCCCCGGGTCCCGGCTGTGGAAAGATGGCAGTTTGTTTGAGTCAACTATACCAAGAACGCAAACGAGGTGTAGAAGCCGGATATGCAAAATTCGAAACCTTCCCCGTCTGGAACCTACCCCTGAAGCACCCTATTAACATTGCCTACGAATCAGCCACAGCAGATTTAGGTGATGTGAATATGATAGACCCATTCCACATGGATGCCTACAACAAGGTTGCCATTAATTACAACCGCGATGTAGAAATCTTCCCTGTGCTTAATGCTCTCTTCGAAGGTATCTACGGTGAATGTCCCTACAAGTCTCCTACAGATATGGGAGTCAACATGGTGGGATTCTGTATTTGCGATGACGAAATATGTCGGCAAGCAGGCAATAACGAAATCATTCGTCGCTACTATACGGCCCTGAATAGAATGGCTGAAGGCGCATGTAATGAAGCCGAAGTAAATAAGATTGATTTGCTCCTTAAACAAGCCAAAATCAGCACCGACAACCGTCGAGTGACAGTAGAAGCACGTCTTAGGAAGGAAGAGTCGGGAGTTCCATCATCGGCAATCGAACTCGAAGACGGAACAATCATTACAGCAGCATCATCGCCATTGCTCGGTACAGCAGCATCGCTCCTGCTCAACGCAATGAAACATTTAGCCGGCATTGACCACGAGTTGAAACTTATTTCACAAGATTTCATAGAGCCTATCCAACATACCAAAATTGAATATCTTGGCGGACGTAACCCACGTTTGCATACAGACGAAGTTCTTGTAACCCTCAGCGTACTGAGCCGACAAGACGAGAACTGCCGCAGAGCACTTGCCCAACTACCAAGTTTGGCTGGCTTGCAAGCACACTCCACTATTATGCTTGGCGAAGTGGATAGAAAGATATTCAAAAAGTTGGGTATCGACCTTACGTGCGATCCTGTAAGGAAAAACTAAAACATAAATCAGAAGCGCTCTTGGAGCGCTTCTTTGCTTTTCGTCAAAAAGGTTTTATTAGTCATTCGAGAAGTCAGCAAGGACCTGACGATAGACTGTCAGCACTGAACTTTTACGGATAAATCCTACAAAAATACCTTCTTCGTCAACAACAGGCAGTGTCCATGCGCCAGTCTTGTCAAATACACTGACCACAACATCCATCGAATCGTTCACAGAAAGCAGGGCTTTCGGCTGCGTCATAAGTTGCGACACCGTGAAATTCCTGTGCAATTCTGTACGGAAAATAAGATGACGGATATCGTCTAAATAAACAGCGCCAACAAACTGCATCTGCTTATTCACGACAGGGAAAACATGGTTCTTGCTGTTTGAAACTTGAGTAGCGACATCACCCAAGTTCATGTCAGAGTAAAGAACCTTGTCATAATGCTGTATCACGCTATCCATGCTCATCAAAGTAAGAACTGAACGATCGGTATGATGAGTGAGAAGTTCTCCACGTTGAGCCAATCGGATAGCGTAAATGCTATGAGGCTCAAAACACTTTATCGTAAGGTATGAGCCTACGGATACTATCATAAGCGGCATAAAGAGGGCATAGCCGCCTGTAAGTTCTGCAATAAGAAAGATACCTGTCAGAGGAGCATGCATCACACCGCTCATAAGTCCACACATACCCAACATAGCAAAGTTACGCTCTGGGATATCGAAACCTAACACGTCGTACGTGTTCCAAAGACGACAGAAGATAAAACCGCAGACACATCCCAGGAACAGACTGGGTGCAAATATTCCACCACAACCGCCACCGCCATTGGTTGCAGTAGAAGCAAAAACCTTGAATATTACTATCAAAAACAGATAAACAAGCAGATAATTACTGCCATAGAATAGAGAACGGTCCATTGCCGTATCCCAATCTGCCTGCCCATTTCCGTTAAGCAGAAGCGTAATGAGGTCATAACCTTCACCATAAAGTGACGGGAACAGATATATCAGCAAACTCAGCATAACCGCCCCAAAAAGAAATCTTCTGTAACGTCCTTGCAACTTGCGGAAAACGTTCTCAAGAAAACTCATGGTCCGGGTAAAATATAGAGCCACTAATCCACATACAATACCCAACGCGATGTAAGCGGGAATACGGTCTACTGTAAAAGCATCTTGAAGGTGAAACTCGAAGATGGGATTTGTGCCAGATACTGCAAAGGTAAGTCCTGCTGCTGTAACACTCGTTACGAGCAATGGCAGCAAACTTGTCATTGTCAAATCTATCATCAGGACCTCAAGGACAAAGACGAGGCCTGCTATCGGAGCCTTGAAGATGCCTGCCACAGCCCCGGCTGCGCCACAACCGACAAGAAGCATCATGTATTTATTGCTCAGGCGACAGAGTTTTCCAAGGTTGCTACCAATTGCACTGCCAGTGAGAACAATAGGCGCCTCTGCTCCCACACTTCCACCAAAGCCGATGGTAATGGCAGAAGCGACAATAGAGGTCCATGTATTATGGGGCTTGATGCGACTTTGTTTGCGGGCTATGGCAAATAGAATCTTAGTTACACCATGACCTATATCATCCCTCACAATATAACGGATAAACAGCATTGTCAGCCAGACACCGACAACAGGATAAACCAAGTAAAGCCAGTTGGAACTCGTTGCGGCAAACTCGTGCGTCAGTAGAACTTCTATTTGCTCAATAAGCCATTTCAAGAGCAAACCCGCAAGAGCAGTAAAGATACCTACGAGCAAACTTATGAACAGAACAAAGTTCCTGTCGCTGAGATGCCTGCGACGCCAACGAAGAAGGAATGCTATGAGTTTCCTGTGATTCACGTTTACTTCCTGATTATTTGAATTTGTCCGTCGAGTCCCAACTTGATGATTTGACTGGGTTTGCTCTTGCTGAGGTCATTCTGACGAGACAACATAATATAATCCACACCTTTTTTTATCTCTTCGGATATTTCGGCAAAGCAAGACGGAGAGGGGGCTCCGCTGATGTTCGCACTTGTGCTGACGATGGCACGCTCGTAGCGATAGCAAAGTTCGTGACTGATGTTCTCCCTTGTCACTCGAATCCCTACGCTGCCATCTTCAGCAATGAGACTTGGTGCAAGATTGACTGCTCCGTCGAGAATGAGAGTAAGTGGCTTTTCCGCAAACTCCACTAAATCCCAAGCAACATCTGGAACTTGTCGCAAATACCGTTGCATACGGTTGGCACTGTCCACAAGACATATCATTGCCTTGCTGTCCTCGCGCTGTTTGAGTTGGAATATGCGGCGAACTGCTTCCTCATTGGAAGCATCGCAGCCAATACCCCAAATCGTATCAGTCGGATATAGGATAAGACCACCTTTACGCAAAGTCTGTACGGCAGTCTTAATGTCCTCTGCTATTTGTTTTTGAGTCATCTTATCAGAATTCGCTTGTAAAGTGGAATCTTATATGTTCAAAATCTTGTTGAGCCATTTGCAGGACATAACCCGAATCGGCAAGGAAAACATCTCTACCTTCTCTGTCGCGGGCCATATACTGATGCTTACGCTTCTTGAATGCCTCGAGTTCACTTTCATAACCGGGCATTGCTTCCACCCAACATGCCTTATACAGGCTTATTGGTTCCCAGCGACACTTTGCACCATATTCGTTCTCGAGGCGATACTGAATAACCTCAAACTGCAATTGGCCGACGGTGCCTATGACCTTACGATTATTGAACTGATTGATGAAAAGTTGTGCTACACCTTCGTCCATAAGTTGGTTGATGCCTTTCTCCAGTTGTTTGGTTTTCATCGGGTCGGCATTCTCGATGTACTTAAACATCTCGGGAGAGAAGGAGGGAAGGCCACGATAGTGCAGTTTCTCGCCTTCGGTAAGTGTGTCGCCTATCTTGAAGATGCCATTATCGGGCAAACCTACAATATCACCTGGCCATGCCTCATCGATGGTCTCCTTGCGTTGTGCCATGAATTGCGTAGGGCTGGAGAATCGGAGCGTCTTGCCTTGGCGGACATGCAGATAAGGTGCATTTCGAACGAACTTGCCTGAACAAACCTTACAGAAAGCGATACAAGAACGATGATTCGGGTCAATGTTTGCCGTTATCTTGAAGATGAAACCCGTAAATTTAGGTTCGTCGGGGGTAACAGTTCTCTCTTCTGCCTTTGTCGGGCGAGGATAAGGAGCAATCTGGACAAAGCAATCGAGTAGTTCCTGGACGCCAAAGTTATTGAGAGCAGAACCGAAGAAAACGGGAGCAACATCAGCATCAAGATAACTTTGCACGTTGAATTCTGGATAAACACCATCCACGAGTTCGAGGTCCTCACGGAGTTTTTCAGCATCTTGTTCCCCTACTCGGTCGTTCAGTTCCTGGCTATTGATGTCAACCTCCACTTTTTCTGTCACCTTCTGTTTGTCGGGGGTGAAAAGGTTGAGGTTCTGTTCGTAGATATTATAGACACCTTTGAATCTCGCACCCTGGTTGATAGGCCAAGAGAGAGGACGCACACTGATTTGCAATTCTTCTTCCAACTCGTCGAGAAGGTCGAAAGGATCTCTACCTTCACGGTCCATCTTGGTGATGAAGATGATAACGGGAGTTTTGCGCATACGGCAGACTTCCATCAGTTTTCTTGTCTGTGTCTCCACGCCTTTTGCGCTGTCAACAACGATGATTGCACTATCGACAGCAGTCAGAGTGCGGAAGGTGTCTTCGGCAAAGTCCTGGTGACCGGGTGTGTCGAGAATGTTGACTTTATAACCTTCATAGTCAAACTCCATCACGGAGGTTGTCACACTAATGCCACGCTGCTTCTCGATTTCCATCCAGTCGCTCGTGGCACTCTTGCGTATCTTGTTACTTTTGACAGCACCTGCCACCTGTATCTGGCCACCGAAAAGCAACAATTTCTCGGTGAGGGTTGTCTTACCGGCATCGGGATGCGAGATAATGGCGAAGGTGCGTCTGCGTTCTATTTCACTTACCATTGATTATTATTCAAAATATATAAATTCAAATATCAAAATTGCTTCGTCTTTTCTTCTCCGAGACGGAGCAGCTCGCTGATAGGTTGGAGGGCTGCTTGTGTTCCTGCCGAAAGGTCCTTACCCTGCATGCGGAGCAATGTGGCTCCATAGAGGGCATCTATGCAGTTCTCCATCTCGTGCTTTTCCTTATTGTTGCCTTGCGAACGGAGAGTCACAATGTGTGGCAGTGCTTTATAGTAAGCCGTCTTGTATGCCTGCTCCTCGCCGTCCTCAAGAAGTTCGCGATGATGGTCTTCCATGAGGTCGATGGTGTTCTGCACTACACGAATATGTCCGGTCTGTTCCTTTCCTTCCTCGCGCATCATTCGTGCAAGAGACTCATACCATTCCTTTGCTTGCTGCAACTGTGTGTCGTCATAACCGAATCGAGGCAGATATTCTGCGGCGATGCGTTCGGCATCAAGCCCGTAAGCACGCACCAAATCTTCTGTCTGATACATGTATATTAGGTAAGCGCTGACACTTTGACTTCTGAGTTTCTGTGCTATGAACATATTTCTCTATCTGAATAGCGTATAAATCAATCCCACCGATGACGCCACCATTACCAAAAGGCCAAGCAGGCGGTTGAGCAGACTGATGGTGTTCATGTCGAATCGGGAACCAAGTTTATTGAGGGCGGTTGTCAAGCAGAGCCACCAAACTATTGCACCCACGAAGACTCCTGCATAGCCTATTGTCTGTTCTGCCGGATGGTCGGGCACGACGAAACCGCAACGGGCAAAGAGAGCAAGAAAGAGGAAGACGATGAGCGGATTGCTTGCCGTTATGGCCAAACCTGTGAACATATTGTGCCAGAAACTGCCCACCTTCCCGCTCGACTTGTGGGGTTTTGTAGGTTTCACGAAATAGGTGTATGCGCCAAAGAAGAAGAGCATGATGCTGCCCAGTATCTTAAGGCACAGAACAGTTGTGGGACGTTCTATGAAGTCCATCACGAAACTCATGCCCAAGCCCGTCAGCATGGCATAGATAAGGTCGCTCAGTGCAGCGCCCAATCCTGTAGCAAAGCCATACCAACGCCCTTTGTTGAAGGTTCGTTGAACAGTCAGCACCCCTACAGGTCCCATAGGTGCGCTTGCCACTATTCCCACCACCATACCTCGCACCGCAAGGTCTATGGCGTTGACAGATTCAATCCACATCATTTCGGGCGCAAAAGTACGAAAAAAAGTTCATAAGTCATAATAATTCCCTCTGCTTGATACTTTACTCTTCATTTTTTTATATATTTGTGCAGAAAAACGTCAGACAACGACGTTAACAAATTACGCTAACCATTAACTCATAAATTCATAAACTAAAACAATGGACAAATTGAAACCCTATGTAATTGGTGTGGACCTTGGTGGTACCAACACCGTGTTCGGAGTAGTAAACGCTCGTGGCGAAGTTGTAGCAGAGAACAGCATCAAGACGCAGCAGTACAAGACGGCTGAAGAGTTCGTCGAGGCAGGCGTGGCTTGCATGAGGCCTCTGTTGGAGCAGATTGGCGGTGCCGACCAGGTTCAGGGCATGGGCATCGGTGCTCCTAACGGCAACTACTACAATGGCACCATCGAGTTCGCTCCCAACCTTCCCTGGGCACACGACGGCATCATTCCTTTGGCTAAGATGTTCAACGAAGCCACAGGCATTCCCGTTAAACTCACCAACGACGCCAATGCTGCCGCAATGGGCGAAATGGCATACGGTGCTGCACGTGGCATGAAGAACTTCATCGTCATCACTCTCGGCACAGGCGTTGGCAGTGGTATCGTCATCAACGGCCAGTTGGTATATGGCAGCGACGGCTTTGCCGGCGAACTCGGTCACGTTGTAATGGACCGCACAGAGAAGGGTCGCAGTTGCGGTTGCGGCCGCACAGGTTGCCTCGAGGCATACTGCTCTGCCACTGGTGTAGCGCGTACTGCTCGCGAGATACTTGCCACCACCGACCGTCCTTCTTTGCTTCGCGACAAGCCTGCCGAAGAAATCGAGTCGCTCGACGTAAGCATTGCAGCAAGCAAGGGTGACGAAGTGGCTAACGAAATCTTCCAGTTCACAGGCAAGATGCTGGGTGAGGCTTGTGCCGACTTCGCAGCCTTCAGCAGCCCCGAAGCCTTCATCTTCTTCGGTGGTCTTTGCAAGGCAGGCGACCTCATCATGAACCCCATCAAGGAAGCCTACGACAATGCCGTTCTGAAAATCTTCAAGGGCAAAGCCAAGTTCCTTGTTTCCGGCTTGATGAATGCCAACGCAGCCGTTCTGGGTGCAAGTGCATTGGGCTGGGAAGCAGCAAACGAGAACTAAACGAAGAACATCCCATTCCATACAAAAGCCTCTCCCTTTCTGCTTGGGGAGAGGCTTCTTTGTATGTATATTAACAGGTTTGTTTTATCGTCTTTCTACGAGTTTCTTTTCCCCACCCTCGATATAGATGCCTCGCGCTGGTTTATCGAAGAGTTGTCTGCCTTGCAAGTCGTAGAGTCCCGCTGGCGAAGAAAGAATTTGTTGGTTACGTAAAGACGTCGGATTACCAGCCATACATTCCAGTTCCACCGTCTTATTGTAAAGTTGAACCTGATACGTTCCTTTCTTGAAATTTGATATGCGCGCTTCTATGTTGTAGTTGCTGAAGCAATCCACATCAGCTAAAGAGTAGGTCTTGAAAGAAATATTGTCTCCCTCCAGCACACAAGCAGCATAGGGCTGCAATGCGCAGGACGTGCGAAGCCAACCCCACACTCGAAGCGTATCGCCCAAAAACTCTGCGTTCAAGTTGGTTGGGGCGGTACTCCACGCTTGATATGCCTCCCACTCCTCGTCTGTCTCAATTTCACCGCCTTCCCATTTTGCTTCCGAAAAGTCCATGTCTGCAGTCTTGACATACTGATTGTTGGGATAGAAACAATAGCAGAAGAAGTCCGAACCATCTGTGTCTTCATCTGTATCGTATCGAGGACTCGTCAACAGATATATTTGTTTGTAACAATCGTTTGCACGCATAATGCCTGTATAGACAGAGCCAACCCCCTCCATCCAAACATCGCGTTTCCCCTCCTCGTTCCGGAGTTCTATCAGGCGCAGAATTCTGTTGTTCGCCAAAGTGTCGCGTACATCGGTCACTCGGTATTCCTCTCCATTGTAGGTGTCGGCAAAGGTGTCACCCTGTTCCAAACCAAAATCGAATAACAGATGTTCCGAATTGGTCCTGGTGTCATAACAAAAGAATTTTGTTCCGTCTTGTCGGAGCAGGAGAAAGGACTCCTCATATTTGTTTCCTTCGAAATAAGCCGAATACCGCCAATACCTTTGTTCGCCCAACATAACATCCTGATGCGGTTCAATGTATAGTGTCTCATATAGCCCTTCTGGTGTAACCACGAAATAGGTTCCCTGAAAGTTTGCAGCAACGTTCGAGTCCTCTTTTGCAATGCCAATAGCGTTACATAAGAAAAGCAGTAGGAATATCAGCAAAGTTGATTTCATACAATAAGTTTTTAATGGTTATATATTTTTAGGTTATACAAAAGTCCGCCCAAATGTAATGCTTTTTTTTTTTTTACACACCAGACTTCAAAGAATTATTTTTTAATCCATTGAAAAAGAAATCATTCTTTTCATCCTCAGGGATAAGACACAAGGCAAAAAATAACCTCTCAAAAGAAGTTTTGAAAACTCTCTAGAGAACTTCGCCAACTTCTGCAGAGAAGTTGCCCGACTTCTCTGCAGAAGTTGGGCAATTACACACGTGAACTTTGCCGGAAGGACTGCAGGGTGATCATCCGCCTGCAACAAAACCTCAAAAAGAGAACGGCTCGAACCATTGCCGCCAAACTTTTTTCGGGCGGAGATACAGCGATTTCATCGGTTAGTTTACCACACTCCCCAAAGCAGTGTGCCATCGGCTGACTGTCCCTCTGCATCGATGCTCAAACTTGTCTGACGCGAGTTGTTATAGAACGTGATGTTGGCTTCTCCGTTCTCGTCCAGTTGAAGATTGGGATTCCAATACAAAGTCCTGCGATAGTCCTTCTGTCCCTCCGGCAACTTGTGCTGGCTATAGTCGGGATGATAGAACTCGGCAGATGTGCTATAACCGTCCATTAGTATATAACGGTCTCTGTAAGTAACACGCCTTGTGTCGTCGAGGAAGCGATGCAGATCAACAACCACTTCGGGCTGGTCTGCTCCATAGAATAGGTTGCTCCCCTCCTTTCGTGGTGAGTAGTCGGTATAGACATACACCTTGTCGAGATTTTCCAAATGGTTGTACTTGAGTTGTTCTTCTTTTACCTGAATACTGTTCACGTAAATGGTCCTGCCGTCCCATCTCCTGCTTGCGCTGATATTGCCTTTTTCCTGTCCCATGTCGCCAACAAGCAGTCGGCAGAGGATGTCGCTGAACGACCAGGAACCGGCAAAGAAGGCGGAAGTAAATCCTGCATCCACCAACTGATTGTATGCATCGTAGACATCCATCACGACAGCGGGTTTCGTCAGGTCAACCTTCCGAAGAATCCTTCGTCTTGCCTTTACCTGAATTTCACGAAGACTGGTCACATCATCAACTCTTGTTCCATCAGAGCGTACATTGTCGTCCTTCGACATAAACGTCTGCTGGTAGTATTCGAATGGTTTGACAAAACGCGGATAGCATCTGTGTACCCTTATGCTGTAGTCGGCCCATTCATTGGCATCTGGCAGTAGCCATTGGTGAGACGTTTTCCATCCATGCTCATTGCCTTTCCTACGCTGCTTCTCTTTTTTCTTCTCGTCTTTCTCAGTTGCTTTAGCGAGGTTTTCGAGGCTTGACGCAGCCAAGTGCATGAAACAATACCCTCCGAAGTGCGGAGCCTGAATGCTGAACTTACCGTCTTCCCCCACCGTTATGTCTCCATAGACAGGCGGAGAACCTGGCTGAACAAACTCTGCGTGAAGATGTGTCTTCTTGCCGGGCTCGTTAAGATATTCCACATCATATGTTTCGCCCCTACGGCTCACTTTGGTGCGATCTTTACCGTCAGCAGTTTTCTCTACGTACGTATCTGTTTGCAACCAAAGCGGTATGGGACATTCAAAAGTCGCTTTCATGCTACCATCCACTTCAAAATAGAAGCCATCCTCTTGGTCGAGCGAAGTATATCTATTGACCTCGCCAGTGATTATCTGCGACTTCTCGTAAGGCTCTACAATCTTTGGCCCACTGATGCCGAAGCGTCGCCATCCTTGCACCATAAGCAAGAGGTCGAGGTGATGTCGGTGTTCTGCATCGTCCTTCTCGAAATAGTAACCAGGATTCTCTACGAAGCCCTTGATGTGACTGGACAAGAGCATCTCAGTCATGATGTTGCCATTGTCGTAGATGAGGTCGCTCGAGACATTATCCCTTACAGAAACGGAGAGAGGAGTGTTCGCCTGTCCTCGCACTTTCAGAGATACTCGTTCAAGAGGCTCATAACTTTCTTTCATTCCAAATATCTGCAGAGGAGCATCCATTTGTTTATGGACAAAGACAAGTCTGTCTGACAGAATGTGTCCCTTTCTCGTTAACGTAAGTTGGGCAACACCGGCAGGCAGGGAGTCCTTGCTTACTGTAATGGCATTACCTTCGAGAGGAACCTGCATTCGTGGTCTGCCACAAGTAGTGACCAAAAGCAGGATGGAGTCTCCTTCAGTACCTTTTATGTCAATATCTGCCTTGACGGAAGAGTCGTCCTGCTGAACCTTCATGGCAACTCCTGATGGGAGAATGTCGGGAAGAGAAACCCTTGTCGCTTCCCCCGCCTCCTCTTCAAAGATTGCTTTGTATTTGCTATCCTTTTGCAGGCAAAGTTCCAAGCACCCTCTTCCTCTGTTCTCGGTGGTGGCAGAAGATATGGTATCGCCCATCTCGTCCAGCACAAAGAGTTTGCCTTCAACATACTTGCCTTCGCCGTCCTTTGCTTCGAACGCTACTCTCTGACGGCTTCCGCCTATCAAGTTACCGCCCTCTGGGAACAAGGAAACGATAGGTTTCTTTGAAATCTTCTCTGGAGCATAGTCTCTGCGAAGAGGGCGAACCGTCATGTCCCGATAGTACTCGCCAGGCTCTACGGGTTTATCATAAACAGGAAACACACGGCTATATAATTTGTCATAATCCACGAAGTACTCCTCGGCATATTTTTTCTTCAAGAACCACCGGTGCATATACTTGTCGTGTGGATGCTCTTTCCTGCCGAAGTTGAGTTGCCAACGTGTATAGGCCCTTAGTTCAAAGAAACCAGCATAGAGCGTATCTTCAAGGCAAAAACTACTGTTCGCTTGACCATCCTTCAAACGAAGTACTTGCCTTTCCACAAGATAACCGTCTTGGTTGAGTAACTCAACATAAAGCACTTCGCTGAGATCAGTCGGTTTCCCCGTATCACTTCGCTGGACATAAGCCTTGTAGAAAATGGTGTCGCCCAAAAAGTAGCAAGTATTGTCCATATGGACGAACACCATTTCCTGTGGGATAGTCTTATCGGAAGGCATAGAATGCTCCGCCTGAGGATTTGCAGTTTCGGATTTCTCAAAGATATCGTAAACTTCTGGCAGACTTTTGCTTGACAAGTTTCCGTCTATTGGCTCTCCAAAAGCAACACGCTCTTCTTCTGCGGTTCGTTTAACGATATCGTATTGAGCCCACATTGTGGAGTCGTAGCCGGCATCTTCTATTACATCAATAATGTTATCTCCCACACAACCTGAAGATTCGGCTAGTAGATTGTCATCTTGGACATTAAACATTAGGAGTCTATATTGCAGTAAGTCGTTCCCTCCCTCAATGGCAAGGTTGTTAACCGCCGGATATCCGTTAGTATAGTTGTAGCACACGTGAAATTTGATTGCATTAGGATTGCGCTGGAAATTATAAATCATATAGGCATTGTTCACATTCCCCTCGAAACGTAACAAGCGAAACGTCTTTGCATCACAGTATGCAACTCCTGTGATATTACGCCTTTCTTCCAAATATCTTGTATGCCATTCTGCACGGTCTATATCCTTCCATTTAAAGTCTATGCGGTATAGTTTTTCGTTGTCATTGCCGAATAGTGTTTCTATATTAATATCATAGTACTTTTTGGCCATAGAAAGGCTGTAAAGTGGCTTGATTGCTGCCTCCCAATAGTCACTCATAAAACCACCTGGGCCTATTTCAGCCATTTTCTGTATATTGGTAAAATAAAGACCCATTCTGCTTGAATTACCCTCTGAATTCTTACCATATATGCCACCGAATGTTTCCATTTCACGAAGATTTGAGGCAGAGAGTGCAGCCATGAAACACTCTATCAAGTTACTATCCCACTTATCTTTCATCCACGTACGCATGAAATAGCCCTGTCTCTCGGTCTTATGCTTCGAAAAATCATGCTTTAGATTATTTATTACATGTTTCACGATAGCCCATTCGTCTATCGGTACTACCACGACTTCCTTCAAGTTTCGCGTATATGGTTTCAGTTTAACAACTCGAGGCACATCGACAGCCCTCAGAATCTGTCTCTCATAACCCACATAACTGAAAATCAAGGTATCTTCATATGCCGCTGAAAGGCTGAAATTGCCTTCTGTATTGCTCAGAGTTCCGCTAGCAGTAGTTAGGTGAATACTGGCATAAGGTAATGGTTCTCCTGTCTCTGCATCCTTGATCTGACCTTGAAGCGTCAAGTTCTGTGCCACAATCAGAGGCGAGTAAACAAACAAAAGCAGAATGAGAGACAGAACTTGACGCATTTGATAAGGATTATTGTGTACAAAGATACATTTTTTTTGATTAGTTCAAGAAGATTCTTGAAAAATCATCTATCAACTTGTTATTTATAAGGCAACTTATATAATATCAGTTATAAAATGAACCTGGGATATTAAAATATTCAGACACATTGAATGTATCAATAACATTACCACTTCCATCAACAAGGTTTACTGTTCCTGAAATTCTAACCCTATAATTTCCTTCCCATGATGCATTTAGAGGTAATCCCACATTATTGGTTGCTACATATAATGCTGCACTTACACTTGGCTTATTTAAAGCTGAGAAATATCCCGCACCCCATGCAACTACGAGTTCTAATCCCACTCCCCAGCCCACCGGTCGATAAGTCACTTGTCCTTCTCTTAAATATCCGTTTCCACAGCCACAACCAGAACCAGAACCAGAACCGCAGCCGCAGCCTGAACTAGAACCGCTACCGCAGCCGTCACAGTCATCACTACTCAAGATCCCATTGCTATTATAATAATAGATTTTCCCATTATACAAAACATGACCGCCGTGCCATTTCCCCATCGTGTGTATATTCTGATACTCTTCGTAGGTGTAGGGGTTTGAGAAAGTTCCTTTTTCGTTAGCCATAATAATAAATTTTAAATTGTTAATAATTAAATTACTTGTTTATCAATAAAAGCCCGCTGTTTATTAGATACTTTATGTTTTGATATGCAAATCTCCGAAATGGTTCTGGAACATTTCTGGAGTGATGACATATCTCCATTATTATCCATTTTTTAAGTTCGCTCACTCGTATTATAGTGTTTCTCACATATGACAAAGTCCTAAAACTTGTTGACTCCAGTGGTACCACATCCAGTCTATCTTGTCGCAAGGAGGGATATATCGCTATATGGCTGAGAGGGAAATTACATTCGCATCTTAACTCTTTTCTTAATGCATCTTTATGGTTTTCTGAGATATTCATAGGTACTTCAAACACTGACAGACCTGTTGCGCATTTAACATAAAAATCACATTCTTCCATTTCATCAGTTAAAGGAGATGTTAGGACTTTTTGTATCCCCTCCTGTAACATAACATCAACGTTCACCGTTGCTGCTGACGACATTTTTTTGACAATAAATCTTTCAAAACCAGGGAGAATATTATAAATTATATTATTTATTGGTACTGAACCACATGCAAGACTATTGAATTTGTTCTTGGGGTTAATCGATTCGAATATACGCTTTACATGATTGGGATAATGTGTTAGCATAAATCTTTCAAAGGAGTTAATAATTTGCGGATTCCTTTTATGCCCCCCTAACAAATGCAACAGTTTATCGTTACCAAAGTTACTGAAATTACAAAACTCCTGTTTGGTATAACCTTCATCACATATTGCACGCCCCATAATACTAGCAACTCCCCTTTTATGGAAATCAGATAGAACAGCAAAAATAACTTGTTCGAAGAATACATTACAGTCTATGAAAGACTGACTATATCTGCTGTCGTTCATCTTATTATCATCCATAAAGCGAATGACCTCCTGACAATATTGATGAA
>JAFTYP010000022.1 GCA_017461345.1 Bacteroidaceae bacterium
ATTCGGTTCGTTCCAAGACCTGCTGGGCACGAACGAGAGCGGCGGCATAAAGACGAAGAACGAGTTCATACACTCCACCAACTGGGACTTGGTGATATTCGACGAATACCATTTCGGTGCTTGGAGGGAAAGGGCAAAAGAATTGTTCCAAAAAGAAGACGAAGAAGATGCCGTAGACTTTGATGCAGAGAAATATCAAAAGGAAGAAGCAAACAATGCCATAAACGAATCGTGGTTGCCCATCTCTACACGATATTATCTCTTCTTGTCGGGAACTCCGTTCAGAGCCATAAACAATGGTGAGTTTATAGAGGAGCAGATTTTCAACTGGACTTACAGCGATGAGCAACGAGCCAAAGCAGAGTGGAAAGGGAGCGGTAATCCGTATCTCGCCTTGCCACGAATGGTAATGCTTACCTATCGTATGCCCGATGAGATACAAGAGGTAGCAAAGCAAGGAGAATTTGATGAGTTCGACCTCAATCTATTCTTTGCAGCAGAGGGCAAAGGAGAACAGGCTCGCTTCAAGTATGAGAATGAGGTGCAAAAGTGGTTAGACCTTATTCGTGGCGGTTACTTGCCTGCAAGCGTTGATGACCTTAAACTCGGACAGGACAAGCGACCTCCAATGCCGTTCAGCGACACACGTTTGCTCAATGTGCTTTCGCATACAGTGTGGTTCCTGCCCAATGTGGCATCATGCTTTGCTATGGCAAACCTGTTGGCACAGAAGCAGAACAAATTCTACCACGACTATAAAGTGATAGTATGTGCAGGAACAGCAGCAGGCATAGGTCTTGATGCGTTGCACCCTGTTCAAGCCAACATGGGCGACCCATTGGAGACAAAGACCATTACGCTCACTTGCGGTAAACTGACAACGGGTGTAACCGTAAAACCCTGGACAGGAATCTTCATGCTCCGCAATCTGAAAAGCCCTGAAACCTACTTCCAAGCAGCATTCCGTGTGCAAAGCCCTTGGGAGGTAAAGAACGAAGAAGGTAGCAAGACCATAATGAAGAATGAGTGCTATGTATTCGATTTTGCCCTTGACAGAGCCTTACGACAAATTTCCGACTACAGTTGCCGCTTGGATATAAACGAAAGCAACCCAGAAGCAAAGGTAGGCGAGTTCATAAAGTTCCTGCCCGTATTGGCTTACGACGGCAGTAGCATGAAAGAAGTCGATGCACAAGACATTCTTGATATTGCTTTGGCAGGCACATCGGCAACACTACTCGCAAAACGTTGGGAGTCGGCTCTGCTTGTCAATGTAGACAACGACACTCTTAAACGCCTGCTTGCAAGCCCCGAAGCAATGAAAGCCTTGATGAATATAGAAGGCTTCCGAAACCTTAATAATGACCTCACTACTATTATAAACAAATCGGAGGCTGTAAAGAAAGCGAAAAAAGAAAATCCCGACCCGACACCAAAGGAGAAGAAAGAACTTTCTGCCGAAGAAAAGGAAATGAAGAGCAAACGCAAACAGATTCAAGAGAAACTGAAAAAGTTTGCCACTCGAATACCTGTATTTATGTACTTGACCGACTATCGTGAACGTTGTCTTAAAGATGTCATTACGCAGTTAGAGCCCGGCTTGTTCAAAAAGGTAACAGGCTTGAGTGTAGAGGATTTCAATATGCTTTGTTCACTTGGCGTATTCAATGCACCATTGATGAACGATGCTATCTTCAAGTTCAAACGTTACGAGGATGCAAGCCTCACCTATACAGGTATTAACAAACATTCCAACGACGAGGTCGGCGGTTGGGACACAACCATACGCAGAACACAGTATGAAAAATTGTTCTACAATCAGCAATCATCAATGACCGCTATAGATTATAGTGCGTATTCCAGAAGTAACGAACCCGACGAGGACAAACGAACAGAGCAGCCAAGAATAACAGTAAAGGTAGAACAGACTCAACCCGCGCCCATTATTCAACCACAACCGACAAAAACAACTGCCACCGAAAGCGTTTCACAAGAGAAACAAACAGAGAAAGACCTCGAAAGCAAATTGGAATCAATAGGCATTGACAGTACTGTTGTTCACAAGAAATTCGGGGAAGGAACGGTTGTAAAATTCAACAAGAACGAAAAGTTTATCCACATAAAATTTACTCTTGGCGAAAAGAAATTTATCTTCCCCGATGCCTTCCTAATGGGATTCCTGGAGATATAAAGACAATTCACACCACAACATGATAGATATAAGATAAGAAGGAATAATCCTAAATTCTCACTAAACATTTTGCTATTTCGGGAAAATGTCGTAACTTTGCCGCGCTTTTTAGCCGTGTGATGGCGAATTAAGCACAGAAAACTTAATTTATAGTAACACAAAAACATTTAAACACAATGAAAAGTATTGACGTAAAAGGTACAGCCCGCACCGCTACCGGCAAGAAGGCTTGTCGCGACATCCGCAAGGCTGGCGCAGTTCCCTGCAACCTCTATGGCGAAGCCATGGAAAACGGTAAGCCCGCTGCTCTGAGCTTCACTGCTACTCAGGAAGAACTCCGCAAGCTCGTTTACTCTCCCGACATCTACAGCGTAAACCTCAACATCGACGGCAAAGAGTGCAAGGCTATCATGAAGGAGCTCCAGTTCCACCCCGTAACTGACCGCCTGCTCCACGTTGACTTCTATGAAATCACCGAGACTAAGCCCATCGTAATGGAAGTTCCCATCAAGTTGAACGGTTTGGCTGAAGGTGTGAAGGCTGGTGGTAAGCTCGCTGCAAGCGTACGCAAACTTAAGGTTCGCGCTCCCTATACAGCAATTCCCGAGCACCTCAACATCGACGTTACCAACCTCGGCTTGGGTAAGACCATCAAGGTTGCTGAACTCAGCTTCGAGGGCCTCGAAATGGTTACCAGTCCCAGCGTTGTTGTTTGCCAGGTTAAGATGACCAGAAGCGCAAGAAGTGCCGCTTCTAAGAGCGAATAATCTGCCGCAAGAAAAGACATAGAATGAAATACCTCATTGTAGGATTGGGTAACATCGGCTCTGAGTACGATGGCACCCGCCACAATATCGGATTCAGAGTATTGGACGCCCTCGCTAAGGCGTCCAATACTGCTTTTGAAGACCGCCGATACGGCTTCGTGGCCCATATGCGTGTAAAGAACGCAGAATTGGTCCTGCTTAAGCCATCCACTTATATGAACCTCTCCGGCAATGCTGTCCGATACTGGCTTTTGCAGGAGAAGATTCCTGTAGAGAATATGCTGGTCGTTGTGGACGACCTTAGCCTGCCCGTGGGTGCAATACGCATCAGGAAAGGAGGCAGCGACGGTGGGCACAACGGGCTGAAGCACATCGCACAGATGCTGGGCGGGCAAGGATACAACAGACTACGCTTCGGCATCGGTAATGACTTCCCACGTGGTGCTCAAGTTGATTTCGTATTGAGCCGTTTCAATGCCGAAGACGAACAAACCGTCAACGAGAAGGCTCTTGTGGCCTGTGATGCCATCAAAGCCTTTGCCTTAAGTGGCATACAATTCGCAATGTGCAACTATAATAATAAATAGGAGTTATGGAATTAGTAGAAAGATTTCTCCGATACGTCAGTTTCGACACACAAAGCAGCGAAGAAAACGAAGCGCAATGCCCCAGTACAGAAAAGCAACTGGCTCTGGCAAAACATCTGCGCGATGAACTCCAAGCACTCGGCCTCACAGAAGTCGAAATGGACAAGAACGGCTACGTCTATGCCACACTGCCTGCAAACACTGACAAGCAAGTGCCCACAATCGGCTTCATTGCCCACATGGATACAAGCCCCGACTGCAGCGGTGCGAACATCAAGCCACGCATCATAGAAAACTACGACGGACAGGACATCGTGCTCTGCAAGGAAGAGAACATCGTAACGACAGTCAGTCAGTTTCCTGAACTCAAGGAACACATCGGCGAAGACCTTATCGTCACCGATGGTCACACACTCCTTGGCGCAGACGACAAAGCCGGCATTGCCGAGATAGTGACTGCGATGACATACCTGATGGCACATCCCGAAATTAAGCACGGCAAGATTCGTGTCGCCTTCAATCCTGACGAGGAGATTGGTGCCGGAGCACACCTCTTCGACGTTGAGAAGTTCGGCTGCGAATGGGCTTACACAATGGACGGCAGCGAAGTGGGTGAATTGGAATATGAGAACTTCAACGCTGCTGCTGCAAAGATACACATCAAAGGCTGCAACGTACACCCCGGTTATGCCAAAGGCAAAATGAAAAATGCCTGCATCATCGCTAACGAGTTTGCGGCTATGATGCCAGAAAACGAAAGGCCCGAAACGACAGAAGGCTATATGGGCTTCTTCCATCTGACAAACATGAGTGGCACCGTAGAGGAGGCACAACTGTCATACATCATCCGTGACCACAATAGCGGCATCTTCCAACTCCGCAAACAGGTTGTACTCGACATCGCAGAGAAACTGAACGCCAAATATGGACAAGACACCGTAACGACAGAAATAAAAGACCAATACTTTAATATGTTGAGTCAACTGCAGGATAAGCCTCAGGTGACTGACATCGCAAAGAAGGCTATCACGGAAGCATGCGGATTCTGCAATGTTGTCCCTATTCGCGGAGGCACGGACGGTGCACAACTCAGTTTCAAAGGACTCCCCTGCCCCAACATCTTCGCAGGAGGCCTCAACTTCCACGGACGTCATGAGTTCGTGCCAATACAAAGTATGGAGAAAGCCATGATGACCGTCGTAAACATCTGTCGCATTACAGCAGAACAATAAACGATGGCAAACACGGAAGCACGGATAGACAAATGGCTATGGGCTGCACGCATCTTCAAGACGCGCTCCATCGCTGCTGCTGCTTGCAAGAAAGGACAAGTAAGCATGAACGGCGCACAAATAAAGGCCAGCCGCACAATCAAGGCTGGCGATGTTGTGAGTGTCCGCAAGTCGCCTATCACATACAGTTTCCGAGTTCTCCAACCCATAGAGAGAAGAGTCGGCGCCAAACTCATTCCGGAAGTGCTCGTCGACGTTACGACGCCCGACCAATATGAACTTCTCGAAATGAGCAAAATTAGTGGCTTCGTCGGTAGGGCAAAAGGAACCGGGCGTCCAACGAAGAAAGAACGTCGCAGCCTCGATGACTTCCGAGAAGATGTACCCGAGTTCTTCGGAGATTTTGAGTTTGATCTTGATGACAGTGAGGATGACTTATAAATCGTAAATTGCAAAAAATATATCTTCATGATAGACCGTATAACCGTTGACAAGATTCTGGACGCTGCGAACATCGTGGACGTCGTCTCCGACTTCGTTACGCTGAAGCGTGCCGGAGCCAATTTAAAAGGGCTATGCCCCTTCCATGACGACCATACGCCCTCGTTCGTAGTATCGCCAGCCCGTAACACTTGCAAGTGTTTCTCTTGCGGAGAAGGTGGCAGTCCCGTCGGGTTTATCATGAAACACGAACAACTCTCCTACCCCGATGCACTACGCTATTTGGCAAAAAAATACGGCATCAAGATAGAAGAAAAAGAACTGAGTCCGGAAGAGATCCAGTCGCAAGGCGACCGAGAGAGTATGTTCATCCTCAACGAATGGGCACGTGACTGGTTTAAGAATCAACTTTGGGAGACGCCCGACGGCAAAGCAATCGGACTTGCATACTTTCGCAATCGTGGTTTCCGGGACGACATACTGGAGAAGTTCCAAATAGGTTTCTGCCCTAACAATAAAGAGCAGTCCCTTTCAGCAGAAGCATTAAAGAATGGCTATAAAGAACGCTATCTCGTAAACAACCAGAACGAGATGGAGCCACGTTTGAGTATCGGAACCGGACTAAGTCTGAAGCGCGACAACGGCAGTCTGCGCGACCGCTTCTATGGGCGCGTCATCTGGCCCATATATACCTTTGGTGGCAGAGTAGCCGGCTTTGGCGGCAGAGTACTCGACGCTGCCACAAAAGGTGTTGCAGTAAAGTATCTGAACTCCCCCGAAAGCATCATTTACAGTAAACGCAAAGAACTTTTCGGTCTTTTTCAGGCACGACAAGCCATTCGTAAAGCAGACCTCTGCTACCTCGTTGAAGGCTATACCGACGTGATGGCGATGCACCAACAAGGTATAGAGAACGTTGTTGCGTCCTCCGGCACGGCTCTCACAACAGACCAAATCCGTCTCATTCATCGCATCACAAACAACATTACAGTCATCTTCGATGGTGACGATGCTGGTATTCACGCAAGCGAACGCGGCATCGATATGTTGCTGGCTGAAGGAATGAACGTCAAACTACTTCTCTTACCTGACGGCGAAGACCCCGACAGTTTTGCCCAAAAGCATTCTGCCACAGAGTATCAGCAATACCTACAAGACAATCAGGTCGATTTCATCACATATAAAGCCACTCATGCAATAGGAGCAAAGAGGGGCGAGCCTGATGCAGAGGAACGTCTCATACACAACGTTACTGAAAGTATTGCCGCTATCCCCGACGAAATAAAACGTACCGTATACATCCAACACGCATCGCAACAGTTGAAGATGCCAGAGCGCCTCATCGAGAGAGCCGTCAATGCACAAAGAAACAAACTAAACGCAGAGAAGCAGAAGGAACTGGAGCGTGAGCAGAGACAAACACAAAATTCTACTTACTCCGCCGAAGAAGAGAAAACCATCATTAGCCCGAGTAGCCCGACAATATCTCAAGACAATATCGAGAAAGCGGGACTTGAGATGTCTGTCGCTCAAATGATAATCCGTTACGGCGAAAGGATTATGTGTACTATTGAGGACGAAGACGGACAAGATGTGCCCTTAAGCGTTGCAGAATATATTTCTTTGAGCCTGAAGGACGATGCAATACAACTGCAGACACCAGTATGCAAGACTATACTTGAAGAAACTATCGAAAATGCCCATACGCCTAACTTCCGCGCAGAGCAATACTTCAACAATCATCCCAACGAACAAATTCGGGAACTTGCATTCAAACTTGGCACCGACGCGGTTGAGTTGAGCAAGTTATATGATATTCCCACTTTTTCTACGCCCACCGGCAAAGAGGCTGAGAAAAGCAACGAAACAGACCTACACCTCGACGAAATTGTGCCAAGCCTCATCGCAAGTTATAAGTTAAGCATTATTCAACAAGAACTGCAAACCATCATAGAGCAGATGAAGCGGACTGAGGCGAAAGAAGATAAAGACAAGTATCGCCAACTTTTACTGGAGTTCACGCAAAAGAAGAAACTCTGCACAGAACTCGCCAAACAATGCGGTGATCGCGTTGTGCTTAAATAAAAACTTCGAACCTTACAAACGTGGCGTGTTAACGAAGCATGCATAACCTGCAAACTATACACGTTAACTTTCCCAACTTAACACGTTTAGTTTGCCGACTTAACACGTTTGTTTTATTTCTCCTCCACAGAGAACTTAAGAGTGCCTGATGCTCCACCTGCTGTGGGACCACTCTGTGGTGTAATTGTTCCGCTGTAAGCACTATTATCCACAATGTTTCCTGTCTCGATTGTTACACCTTGACCGCTATAAGTATATTTTGCAAGAAAACTCACAGAGTAAGGCTTTCCATATTCTGTAGGCAATGCATTCGCTGGCAAAAGCATATGGCAGACCGGATCGTCTGCGCCATCATCGTAGCCATCGTAGTTGGTGCGTTGGGTATATGATTTGGTAGCATGAACCCGTTCGCCAGATTTAACATCGATAGTATCGTAACCAATCGTCCATGTGTAAGAAGTCGCATTTATAAGATGTCCACGTTCTTTCTGATGAGCAGTTATGTGAATAGAGTCGCCCGGATGCAGAAGAATGTTTCGAGGATTACCCGGCTCGTAATCAGGATAATTGCCAGTCTTATAAGTAAAACCCTTCCAGGTCGGGCAATAAGAACTATAATCATTCTCCGAACATGAGAAGAGGAATGCTGTCAAGAAGCAAAAAAAGATATGTTTGAAGTTCTTCATATAAGATTAAGTTTTTTCATTTCAGAATAAAGTCTTTGTACTGGCAATCCCATTACATTGAAGTATGAGCCTTCGATAGAAGTAACACCGATGTAGCCTATCCACTCTTGAATGCCATAAGAACCCGCCTTGTCCATCGGACGATATTGTGTCACATAGTAATCGATCTCTTTTTCCGTGAGTTGAGTAAAGGTGACTTGGCTGACAGATGCAAAAGCATGCTGCATAGCCAATGTTGTAAGAACAACACCGGTTACGACTTGATGCGTCTTTCCAGAAAGTTTGCGGAGCATTTGTTTTGCATCTTCCTCGTCTCGTGGTTTGCCTAACACTTCGCCATCGAGATACACAATAGTGTCAGCAGTAATGAGCAACTCATCCTCCTTAAGAGTATAGGCTGCGGCCTTCTTTCGGCTGATGTGCTGCGGAATCTCTTCCATCGAGAGTCCGGCAGGATATGATTCATCTAATCCGGAAATTGTACGGACCTCATATTCAATCCCCAATCCGGACAAAAGTTCGCGACGACGGGGCGAGTTGCTTGCAAGAATTATCTTCATCGTTCCTTTTTACCTTTTATATTCTTTTACCAACTGAACGCTTTTTCATCGGCCATCCATTTCCCTTGAGCCTTCAGCACTTGCTCAGTAACATCACGCACGCAGCCCTGTCCACCATCAAGATGGCTGATGTAAAGGCTGATATCACGTATCTCTGGAGCAGCGTCACGCGGACAGCAAGGCAAGCCGATTTGTTGCATCACTCTGTAGTCGGGAATATCATCACCCATATAAAGAACCTCGTCAGGCTTTAGCCCATACTTATCAAGCAGTGTCTGCATACACTCCGTCTTCACAGAACTGCTCAAAAAGACATCACCGACACCTAATGCCTCATAACGCTGTCGGATTCTCTCCTCGTAGGCACCGGTTATGATAGCAACACGAAGTCCCGACATAGAAGCAAGGCGCAGGGCATAAGCGTCCTTTGTATGAGTCGTGCGAACCAAGTTCCCTCCCGCATCTACACGAACCATTCCCTTGCTCAACACACCGTCAACATCGAAGACCAGTGCTTTAATCTTTCTCAAGTCGTAATTTATCATCACGTATGCTTTTGCTTAAAAGTTGATAGATTTGCCTTCGTTCGTCATCGAGAAGCGACATCTGTTGCGACATTACTTCTTCGTCCCATCGCACTGCAGGACCTGTCTGTGCATCTCTCGGCATCAGTTCGTCCATTTTATCCGCCGTTTCATGAATGAGAGGCAACATTACATTAAAAGGTATATCTTGCTCTGCAAGAAGTTCTGCCGTAATGCCATAGAGGCGATTGACGAAATTGCAGCAGAAGACTGCAGCCAAATGCAGATAACGGCGACGGTTGCTGTCCATTCGCATTGCAGTACTGCCCATGGCTTCTGCAAGAGAGCGGAGCAAATCGAGGTCTGGCTCTTGGTTCGCTTCAATATAGAATGGGACACGAAGCGGTGTTAGTTTTCGTCCTTTTGTGATGGTTTGAAGGGGATAAAGAACACCCCTTCGTGTTTGAGGCAGGACATCCATCGGCACACTACCCGCTGTATGAACCACAAGTCCGTTTACGTCCTTCAGTTCTTCTGCCACAGCAGATATTGCTTTGTCACTCACCGAAATGATGTAGATATCTGCATCCTTCGGAATTGGACAGTTTCTGTTTCTGCCACCCACCGCAAGGACTTCGAAGGGACTGTTGACATTCTCCTTAAAGAAGGAGGCAACATTCCCTGCCCCTATCAGTACTGTCCGATATGTACGCGTTCCCATTTCAGACGATCTTCGTTCTGTGGCTTGCGTTCCATGCCTTTATGTCCTACAGCGATGATGCATACCACTCGCTGTTCATCGGGTATCGACAGCAGGGACTTAACCACTTGTTCTGTGGGTTGTTCGTCGGTTGTGTATCTGTTTCGAACCTGAATCCAACATGCACCCAGCCCGAGGTCTTCGGCCTGAAGCAGGATGTTCATTGCTGCCACAGAAGCATCTTCCACCCACACATCGCTTACTGCGGGATCGGCAAGTACTGCAATCGCCAAAGGAGCCCCTGCAAGAAAATCCGAACCGACTGATTTGCATTGGCTCAAGGCAGCAAGCATCTGTTTGTCTTCTACAACTATAAACTCATAACTGTGAAGTCCTTTGCTGCTCGGTGCCATCAGTCCTGCACGCAGTAAAAGTTTCACTGCGTCGCCATCCAAAAGTTCTTCGGTAAACTGACGTATGCTTCGCCTTGTTTTTATTAATTCGCTGAAGTCTTTCATATCGTGTTCGTTTTTGTCGAATATCAGACACATTTATGTCTTTGCGATGCAAAAATACAAAAAAGTTATGGATTTATATACAAAAAACGACACATTTCTCGTTATTATAGAAGATGAAACGTTTCCTTTTTTTCATTTTGCCTCTGCTGTGGGGCACGATGAACATATCTGCGCAGGATGAGCAACAAGTCGACACGACTAAGGTTCACCTGAAAGGAAGGGTCGTGGACGAAAGCCAAGACCCTATCTCATTGTGTCAAGTCCGCATCGAAGGGCAGCCTTTTGGCACTACGGCTTCGATTGACGGCAAGTATAATTTCACCTTCCATACTGCCGACAGTGTTGTGGTCATCTATAGTATGATAGGATACGAGACACGGAAACGTGTCCTCAAGAAGCCACAAGGTAACCTGACGCTCAATATCGTCATGAAGGAAAGTGGCAAAGAGATGGCGGAAGTCACTGTTGCCGAAGCACGGAGGCAGATGGGATCAATGCAGGAACTCAACAAAAAAGACCTTAAACGAATGCCAAGTACCAGCGGCAACGCCGTGGAGGAACTTGTGGCAACGCAAGCCGGCGTGAGCACACACAACGAGTTGAGCAGCCAATACAACGTGCGAGGCGGTTCGTTCGACGAGAACTGTGTTTACATAAATGGTGTGGAAGTTTATCGGCCTATGCTCATCAGCAGCGGTCAGCAGGAGGGACTTTCTGTCATTAACAGCGACATGGTGGAAAAGATCAGTTTCTCGGCCGGCGGTTTCGAAGCGAAATATGGCGACCGTATGTCGAGTGTGCTCGACATTACCTATGCACATCCACAGCGACTCGAATCGACCGTTTCGGCCAGTTTGCTCGGGGCAAATGTTTATGTTGGCTATGGGAAAAAGAAATTCTCCATAAGCAACGGACTTCGATATAAGACCAATCAGTATATGCTTGGCAGTCTGGAAACGAAGGGAGAATACAAGCCTAACTTCCTCGACTATCAGGCTTACCTGCGCTGGGCGCCATCCAAGGCATGGACATTCGATGCCATTGCCTATATTAACCGCAACAACTACAATTTTAAGCCTACGGACCGCGAGACGAAGTTTGGCACGATGGAGGACGTCAAGAGTTTCAAAGTCTATTTCGACGGCAAGGAGGAAGATCAGTTTCAAACACTCTTCGGCACCATTCGTGCTGCACGCCACTTTGGCGATGCCGGTTCGCTGACACTTACTGCATCGGCTTTCAACAACCGAGAAAAGGAAACCTACGACATTCAGGGGCAGTATTGGCTCAACGAGACGAACGGCGACGAGCAATTGGGTGTTGGTTCGTACATGGAACACGCACGCAACTTCCTATACAGTTCTGTGCAGACGCTCAAACTTACTTATGATTTGAAGAAGGGCAACCACACCATGCAGACCGGCATCGGCTGGAAGCATGAGAAGGTACGAGAGAACTCGAACGAATGGGAGTATCGCGACAGCAGCGGATATAGTGTTCCTCATACTGGAAACGACCTGCAACTCATCTATAACATGCGTGCCACGAACGCCATCAACGCAAGCCATTTTGAACTTTTTGCCCAGGACACTTGGCGCAAAGAGAGCAACATTGGCATTCTAAGCCTCAATTATGGTATGCGACTCAGTTACTGGGGATGGAACAAAGAGTGGCTCGTAAGCCCCAGAGCAAGTTTGGGTTTCGTACCTTCGTCCAACGAGAACTTTACATTCCGCCTTGCGGCGGGGTTGTACAATCAGCGTCCGTTCTACAAGGAACTGCGAGACACTGTCACCATCGACGGCAACACTACCGTACAACTCAACAAGAACATCAAGTCGCAGCGCAGTTTCCAAGTGGTAACAGGCATGGAGTATCGGTTCAAGATTGGCGGACGTCCTTTCAAGTTTACCACTGAGGCATATTATAAGGCGCAGTGGAAACTCAATCCTTACAACGTCGACAACCTGAAGATTGTCTACTACGGCAACAACCTTGCAACGGGTTATATTGTGGGAGCAGACTTTAAAGTCTATGGCGAATTCGTGCCCGGCACCGACTCCTGGGTTAGTTTTGGCCTTATGAAAGCCAGCATGAAACTGAACGGGCAGAACATCCCCCAGCCTACCGACCAACGCTACAACGTGAACATCTTCTTCTCCGACTACTTCCCGGGCACTACACGATGGAAGATGAACCTCAAGGCCACCTTCGCCGACGGTCTTCCTTTTGGTCCGCCACACACGGGCTTGGAGCGTAATAGTTTCCGTGCGCCGGCCTATCGTCGCTTTGATATCGGCATGAACTACCGCCTCATCAACAACGAAGACCATCATCTGCGCCGTGCCAAATTCTTGCGTAACATCTGGCTTGGGCTCGACTGTTTCAACATCTTCGGCCTCAACAACGTAAGCAGTTACTATTGGATAACCGACATATCCAATCACCAGTATGCCGTACCTAACTACCTGACCGACCGCATGATAAATGCCCGTATCCTGGTAGAGTTGTAGAAGCCCTCCGTAAATGGTTAACCATTATTGGCAGAAAGGTTAAGCATTACCGACCGAAAGGTTAACCATTATTTTCGACAAGCAACAGCATTTCCGGAGTTGGGCACAACCATACTGATTCGATTGGCTGTTTTGGCAACATGACACAATCAAAGAAAGATAAATTTTCAGGCAATCGCTTTTGCCTTTAGCATTTTTTGCCTATCTTTGCATCGTATTTAACAACTAACCTAATTAAAATATATCACATTATGAAAATTTCACGCATTGAACACTTAGGCATCGCCGTTCAAAGCATCGACGAAGTGCTGCCCTTCTTCCAGGACGTGCTCGGACTGGAGGTTTACAAGACAGAAGTTGTAGAAGACCAGAAAGTAAAGACAGCCTTCCTGCAAGTTGGCGAAGTAAAACTTGAACTTCTGGAACCCACCTGCCCCGAAAGCACCGTACAGAAATACCTCGACAACGGCGGCAAGGGCATTCACCATGTAGCCTTCAAGGTAGAAGACGGAGTGAGCGAAGCACTGGCAATGTGCGACAGCAAAGGCATTCGCCTCATCGACAAGGCTCCCCGAAACGGTGCCGACGGCCTGCACATCGCATTCCTTCACCCGAAGAGCACATGCGGAATCCTGACCGAACTTTGCGAAGAATAAAACCACCCCTCTCCCAACGGAGAGGGGATTTTTAAATCCCAACCCTAAAGCCATGACACCAAGACTCATCCTTGCAGCCATCCTCTGCTTCCCTGCAATACTTTCTGCACAAACACTCACACCCGAAAACCAAGTCATCAGCCTGCGCCATATCATCGAACAGACAAACGACAACACCCAACGAGAAGCAGCACTCAAGTTGATGGCAAACGCAGGAACCTATCAGGCACTCACCTACGCCTCAACCCTCCTGAACAGCGAACAGCAGTCAACGGCAAAAGCCGCAGCACAAACCGTATGGGCAATCCTCTCCACACATCCGGACTATAACGGCATAGAATCACGCAATGCACTCTATCAAGCCATACCACTCCTCGACAAAAAACAGAAAAAACAAGCCATAGCATGGCTCGAGAAAGCCGACAAAAACGAAGAAGGCTTCGTATGCCTCTTCAACGGCAAAGACCTTGACGGCTGGAAAGGCCTGGTAGAAAACCCCATAGCCCGCTCCAAAATGAGCGCAAAAGAACTGTCCGAAGCACAAAAGAAAGCAGACGAAGTAATGCGCAAAGACTGGATTGTAGAAAACGGCGAACTCGTCTACATCGGAAACGGATGGGACAACATCTGCACAGCAAAGCAATATGCCGACTTCGAACTCCTCGTCGACTGGCGCCTCGACCCTAATGGCAAAGAGCCGGACGCAGGCGTCTATCTGCGTGGCACACCACAAGTGCAGATATGGGACATACGCCGTACCGACGTTGGAGCAGAAGTAGGCTCCGGCGGCCTGTACAACAATCAGAAAAACCCCTCGAAACCCACAAGCGTAGAAGACAACAAATTGGGCGAATGGAACACTTTCCGCATCATCATGAAAGGCGAAAAAGTAACCGTTTGGCTCAATGGAGTCAAAGTCGTCGACAACATCGTCCTCGAAAACTACTGGGATCGCAAACTGCCTGTACCAGCATGCGACCAGATAGAAATGCAGGCACATGGCTGCCGCTGCTACTTCCGTAATATCTACGTAAAGGAACTGTAAAAGCCCTCCCCACCACAAAGAGGCTTCCCTAACTCTATACAACACATAATTCCTGCTATGAATCCACGCATTGTCTTCATGGGCACACCCGACTTCGCCGTACAAAGCCTCAGCAGATTAGTAGAAGAAGGCTTCAACGTCGTCGGCGTCGTAACAATGCCCGACAAAGCCATCGGCCGTCACCACGATGTTCTACAATCAAGCCCGGTCAAGAAATTTGCCCAAGAAAAAGGCATTCCCGTACTACAACCCGAGAAACTTCGCGACGAGACCTTTCTTGCAGAACTGAAAGCACTAAAGCCCGACCTGCAAATCGTCGTTGCCTTCCGCATGCTGCCACAAGTCGTATGGGCTCTTCCCCCACTTGGCACCTTCAATCTGCACGCAGCCCTTCTGCCACAATATCGTGGTGCAGCCCCCATCAACTGGGCCATCATCAATGGTGACACAGAGACAGGAATCACCACATTCTTCCTCGACGAACAAATCGACACCGGGCGTATCATACTGCAGGAACATACCCCTATCGCAATAGAGGACTGCGCAGAAACAATTCACGACAAACTCATGATGAAAGGTGCCGAACTGGTCGTCAAGACAGTCCGGCTCATAGAAAGCGGAAAGGCCGAAGCCACCGACCAAAGTCTATTCATAACCGACGAGCCACTTCGTCCCGCCCCAAAGATATTCAAAGACACTTGTCGCATCCATTGGCAAGAACATTCACTCAAAAGTGCCTACGACTTCATTCGCGGTCTCAGTCCCTACCCTGCAGCATGGACACCAATCCTTGCCAATGGGAAAGAAACCGAGATGAAAATCTATCGTACTTCAATGCTTCCTGACGAGTCTTCAGAAGGAAAATACGAACTTCTGAGCGATGGTAAAACCTACCTGCGCATCTCACTCCCTGGTGGTTACCTATCCTTGGAGGAAGTGCAACTTTCAGGCAAAAAACGTATGCCCATTGCAGATCTGCTAAGAGGTACCAACCTATCCCTAATCTAATTTGAGAAAAGGAAGCGTACCACTCCAGACATCCTTATGAGGCACGTTTCCTAAAACAGTTCTGCACGAAAACATTTGCCAAACAACAACATTCCTCGTAATTCGTTGTTTCTTCGACTCCCTTAATACTATTGAGGGAGTTTTTTTGTGTTCTTTTTGCAATTCCATTCCACATAAACATATTTTTTCATCTATTGTTTGCGTGAACACGAAATTAGCAGTATATTTGCGTGAATTATATACACATAAACATATCATATCATAAATAATATGAGCAAAGTCACCCTATTCATTCTTTCTCTTTTTCTTGTTTTCACAGACCTTTTTGCGCAGAAGGAAGTATCTGGCGTCTATGTAGGCGGCCACATCCGTCGCGAACGCCCAGGAACTATCACAAAACTTCGCAACTCCGGTTTTACCTATGTCATTCTTTTCAATGTTCATGTTGACAAAGACGGCACCTTGATGACCGATGGCGAAACCATTTGCAAGGACGGACAATATGTCTTTCAGAAAACACAACCCTATTACCAACAAGACGTCAAGAACCTGAAGACAGCACCCACCAGCATTTCCAGAATAGACATTTGCATCGGTGGTTGGGGCAATGATTCATACGACAATATTAAGAACCTTATTGCCCAACAGGGTACAGGTAGAACATCTATTCTCTATAAGAACTTCAAAGCACTAATAGAGGCCGTTCCCGAAATTGACGGTGTCAACAACGACGACGAACATTGCTACGATGTCGCATCTGCCGCAAAGTTCCACATTATGATGTACGACCTCGGTTACAAGACAACCCTTGCACCATATACCAACAAAACCTTTTGGACATCACTTTGTTCACAGATTCGTTCCTCGCGTCCATTGGCTGTCGATCGTACCATGATACAATGCTATGACGGTGGCGCAGGCAATGTAAACAGTGTGGGTTCATGGAACTTTACCGGAGTACGTGAACGTCATGCCGGCCTTATGTATTACTCCAACGACTGGAGTGTAGACAAGAATATGGCACAATTCCAAAAATGGAAAGACGATGGTGTGGCTACGGGTGGTTTCGTTTGGGTTTATAACGACGAGACATGGGACCTCAATGCATGGGCATCAGGAATGAATCGTATTTTCGGGGCCATTACCATTCCCGAAGATCAAGTTGCAGTGCGCTGCTATAGTGATAAAAACTTTGGTGGTTATTGTGTAGCATTGCCCATAGGTAAATTCACACAAGCAGATTTGGCAGTTTATGGGCTGAAGGCTAAGGACCTTGCATCGCTTGAACTTGTTGACAATACATGTCAAGTACGTCTCTACACAAGCACGAACTGCACCGGTTCAAACATACTACGCAGAAGCTCTGTAAAGTTGCTGAGCACGGCATACACGGATAAGGTTTGCTCCATAGTTGTCGAGCCCAATCCGACTGCTATTAAGGAAATAAACAGCGACACACCAAAGAATAAGAACCACGAAGCCATATATAACCTGAATGGTCAACGTCTTAATCAGATTCACAAAGGCATAAATATCGTGAATGGTAAGAAAATAATGGTTAAATAATAACATGAAAAAGATACTTCAAGGCATAATTCTTCTTTCCTGTTCGTTTACAACATCCGCACAGGACTTCATTCTGCCCATGGGCCATCAAGAACCATGGACAGGCAAACTTCTTTTCAATAGCGAGGGTGGATATAATTATGACAATGCGACTCCCAGCAACAGCCCTATTCACGCATGGGAACAACTATACGAAGCAGGAGGAGATGATGTATATACCATCACGATGCCTACTGCTACACTGGATCCTGCATACGGACGGGTTCAATTCAAGACACCCATTACTCTGCAGGCCGACCACTCATACCGCATTGCCATAACTTTCCAGTCCAATCAAGACATTGAGAATGTGGCACTCTCTCTTTGTGAGAATGAAGACGACAATAACTGCATAATTTCCTCTACAGTCAATCTCACTGCAAACAAGAAAGTTGCCATATCACGTAATGGCACCGGCATGGATATTGCAGATGCAAAGATTGCCTTGGAATTTCCCACCACAAAAGATGATGCTGTCATTACCTTGTCTGCCATCAGCATCTACGACCAGACAGAGAAGAAAGAACTTTGGGTAGGAACGTCTTTCTATAACTGGTGCTTCTATGCCAATCAGGCAGGGCAACGCATTACAGACATGACCATTGAAGGTCGCAACGAAACACTAAGTTGGACACTTCCCGACTTCGACGACTCGCAATGGACAGAGGCAGCAATGCCCATCGGAAGTCAAGATGTCAGTTTCGTGCAGACCATCTGGCCGGGCGGAGACAATACAAATCACTGGTTCCGTCGCACCTTTACGCTCGACGAGGTACACAAGACTTCACGTTACATTGTCAATGTTCTCCACGATGACAACTATCGCTTATATGTCAACGGCAAGCAAGTTGACCAAGCGGACAATTGGACAAGCGGCACCGATGCGGTTAAAGTGGAGATACCCGCCTCCTTACTGCGCGTAGGCCAGAATGTTATTGCTGCATATGTTCAGCAGAACTGGGGTGGGAAACTCTACGACTGCGGACTGACAGAAGAACTTGGCGTCTACGAGGAATACGATATCGATGCAGACCCATCAAAACTAATTATCAACGAGATACAGGTAGGCAACATCGACCAATATATTGACTACTCATACAACTATGGAGCCTGGATAGAGGTCTATAATCCCACCACCTCAAACATACAAATGGACGGGCTTTTCGTCACAGACAATCCTGATGAGCCCAAGAAGTTTGAACTCCCTACAGGTACAGGTGTTATAAAAGCCGGAGATTATAAGGTTATCTATTTCGACCACAACTCTGCCGATGGCACATTTGGTGACAAAGCCTATCGTCAGGTCCGCTTCAAGTTGGAGAACAACGGCGGCTACATCTATCTTTACGATGCCAACGGCAATCAACTTACTTCCGCCAGTTATCCCCAGTGCATTACACGCTGTTCGTGGGCTCGCACACAAGATGGCGGACAGGAATGGTCGTGGACAGGAGAGCCAAGCCTTGCCGCATCGAACAACAACAGCAAGTTTGCCGAGTTCCGCCTCGAAGCACCACAGTTCGACACAGACTCCCGTCTCTTCACCGACCCCTTCGATGTTCGGGTGAACATTCCTGCAGGAGCAACTCTGCGATACACAACCGATGGCTCTGCACCCTCTGCCACGAACGGTTCGACAAGCACCGATGGCATCTTCAACATCACCAAGACCACCGTCCTTCGCTGCGTACTGCTTCAAGACGATTTATTGCCAAGCCCGGTCGTCACTCGCAGTTATATCTATCGCGACCACGACTACTATCTCCCCGTCATATCCATCACAACCCAACCTGCCAACCTCTACGACAGCATGATTGGTGTCTATATTGACGGAGCCAATGGCGTGAGCGGACGTAATCATGGCCCTTCCAACATCAATATGGATTGGGAACGTCCTGTCAATTTCGAATATATTACTCCCGATGGCAAGATGGCCATCAATCAGGAAACAGAATTCGTCATCTCGGGAGGCTGGAGTCGTCACTATGCACCGTCTTCGTTCAAGTTGAAGGCAACGAATCGATATGAATGGAAAAACACCATCGACCCCTATCCCTTCTTCTCGAACAAGCCATACAACAAGTACCGCCAAATCTTGGTACGCAATGGCGGAAACGACAACAACTCGTTAGAACATGGCAGGGTGCGTGATGTGCTTACACAGCAAGTTCTTATGTCGAGCGGATTCGATGTCGATTGTCAAGACTATCAGCCCGTTCATGTCTTCTTCAATGGACGCTATATCGCACAACTCAACCTGCGTGAGCCCAACAACCGTTACCATGGTTATGCAAACTTTGGCTACGACGATGACATGATGGATGCCTTCGAGTACTCCAACGGATACTTCCAAAAGGCAGGCACAAAAGATGCCTTCAACCGATGGGGACAACTTGCACAAGGATGTTCATCGCCCGAAACTTACGAGGAGTTGAAGCAACTTATTGACATCGACGAGATAATTAACTTCTTTGCTGCCATCAGTTACATTGGCTGCAGCGACTGGATTTGCAATAGCAACAACGTCAAAGGCTATCGTGCTTTGCCCGACGGAAAGTTCCGCATGACGCTTCACGACCAGGACTGGGGTTGGAGCAACAGCAACGGTGTTACCCTCCTCGATGGCAACTACAGCAACGAACTCCTCGCCATCTATAACAACATGAAGCGAAACAGTGCAGACTTCCGCCGTCGCTTCATCGATGCCTACTGCATACTGCAAGGCAGTGTATTCACGCAGGAACGTTGCCTCAGGATATGCGACAGCATCTGCCGACTCGTCGAGCCTGCTCTTTCTTGGGAAGGAAAAGAGCCTTGGACCTCCTACAACGAGCAGAAAGCGGCTATGGGCGGAAGAACATCGCGAACAGTTCGCATAAATTCCTTGAAATCAGCCTACGGCCTTGACGGCGGAATGGAAGTGAAGTTCAGTGCCAACGCTCCTAATGCTGCCTTCCTTATCAATGGGCACCCAGTTCCGGGCGGTGCTTTCAATGGTACACTCTTTGCGCCTGTCACGCTTGAAGTTTCGGCTCCTGCCGGTTACAACTTTGTGGGATGGAGCAAGATTGGAAATGCAACTGTAACCGACATCAAGAAAGGCGACAGTTGGAAGTATTGGGACCAAGGTTCGCTGGATGGCACAGAATGGAAGACCGGCTCTGTCGATAACTGGGCAGAAGGCATCACTCCACTCGGATACGGAAAAGATGCCATTGCAACTATTATCAATTATGGTGGCAACAGCAACCAGAAGTATCCCACTTACTACTTCCGCAAGAACCTGCAAATCGACAGCGACCCTGCGGATATTGCATCTGTGACACTCGACTACACTGCCGACGATGGTTTTGTGGTTTACGTAAATGGAGTCGAGGCCTGCCGTTACCTCATGCCCGATGGTGAACCAACCTTCGAAACATACGCCACCACTCATTCCATCAACAACCCCGACTCCGGGACGATGTCGCTTCCTGCCAATCTCTTCCGTAAAGGCGAAAACATCATTGCGGTGGAAGTTCACAACAACTCGGCCGTCTCGTCGGACATCTATTGGGATGCAGAAATAAGTTACAACATCACTTCCGGCACAGCCATTGTAAGCCGCGAACGCACACTCCAACTCGACAGCGACGCCAACACCGAACTGCAGGCTGTCTTCACTCCTCTGCATCGCGACTGTCTTTGGGAAGCAGGCTCAACACCTGTTGTTGTGAACGAAGTCAGTGCCGGAAACACTGTTGCTGCCAACGAGTACGGCAAGCGAAACGACTGGATAGAACTTTACAACACAACAGACCAACCCATCGACCTCGAAGGCATGTACCTCACCGACGACCCGACAATGCCGGAGAAGTATCAAATAACGCGTTCTACAATGGGCGTCTCCACCGTCATTCCGGCTCACGGCTACTACATCGTCTGGGCCGACAAACTCGATCCTATTTGCCAACTGCATGCAGGCTTCAAACTTGCCAACCAAAGCGAGCACAGCGTAACGCTCACGTCGAAGGACCTGACCTGGAGCAACTGCCTCACCTATTCTGTGATGGCCGGCGACGAAAGTGTAGGCCGTTACCCCGATGGTGGTAAGCGAACATACCGCATGACACGTCCCACCATCGAAGCCACCAACACACTTACATCGTACAGCCAATGGCTCTACGGCTTCGACGAGAACTTCGACGAACAGAACTACCTCGATGCCATCACCACGCCATCTATGATGGCCGACGGCACAGAAGGTACAGAATACTTCACACTCGACGGTATGAAGATCTCTCGTCCGCAACGTGGCATCAACATCGTCCGTACCAAGAATGCCGACGGCACTACCAGTGTCAAACGCATACTCGTGAAGTAAACGCCATCACCTTGTTTCATGCATTTGTCATGAAACAAGGTTCGCACGTAAGTGACTCCATCTGTAAGACACGTACGGATGTGAAGCACGAAGAAAAGCAGCGACTGTCAACATTTTTTTGGCAGTCGCTGTTCTTGTATTATAATGTTTCGAGCGGAGAGAAATATATCGGAGAAGATGACTCCAGGCCTCGTCGCAGAACGTAGCAAACAAAGGCGTCTGCCAACACAACGCATCCATTTGAAAAAGTTCTCTAGAGAAGTTGCCCGACTTAACGTGTATAGTTGGCCGACTTAACGTGTATACTTTGTGAACTTCTCTTGAGAGGATGTTTGGGGCTTGACGATGACTGTTGTTTGGCGGTTTGTTATCTGCGAATATCTGGCACGTCGCAGGACGCCTGAAGCCTTCAGGATAAACCCCTGAACTGATGTGCGTATTGCTAATAGTGCGAAGGAGTGGTCGGGATTGTCTGTTTCGAACGTTTGATAATTCGCCAACGATTGCTATGCCCACTGCCTTCTGGCAGCATCTGCAGATATGGACTTTCTGTGTCGTAGGTAAGGAATAGTTCGCCGTCTGTCGTCAGTTTATATGTGCCATCCTCCTGTGGAATGAAATACCAAACCTGTGTATGCCCATCAATCCAAGACACATAACCTTCGTTTTCCTTGAAATAATTGAAGTTGAAATAGCGTTCCACCAAGCCGTCGCCGGGGTCGTATTCGTGTGAATCGATGATGTACCCACCGCCACACCTGATGACATCGAACAACACACCTTTAGTCCCTAAAGTAGCCATCGTTTCCCATGGGCCTCCACCCTTCAGGAGAAGTCCCGTCTCTACATGTTGCAAGTAGAAGGAAGCATCGAGATCCAGTTTGGCACCCTCTATGTCATCAACCTCCTCGAGGCGCCAGTTGTCAAAACGGAACCAACATGGAACGCTATCGCGAATATGTCCGAACTGCATACGAATGTACAGTTGGTCGCTCGTAGCAGTGAACCACACCGATATTTCCTTCCCTTCTGTAGGTTCCGGAGGCAACACCCATGTTGCCGACAAACCGCTGTTGTTCCTGACACGGTGCGGGATTCCCTCCCTGACGTAAATCTGGAACCCACCATCGCCAATCCTGTTCTTTTCATAACCACCCGTGCTGTATTCCGTTGTCAGTTTATAACGGCGTCCCTTTCTCACATTGATGGGGCAATAGATAGGTTCGTGTCCTTCGATGCCACAGAAACGGATGGTGTTGTCCGAGCCGCTGTTCGTCACCTCGAAGCACTGCTTCTCCCGATAAGTCCAGGCAGTCATATCGTGGAATATCTGCGGAAGAGGCCTGTTTGCATACCAATACCACACAACACCAAAGAGAATACAACCGAACGCCACAGCAAGGATGGCATTCCGCCACTTCCTTCTCTCCATCCGGCGCAAGTCTTCCTGCAGTTCGTCGAGGTTACGATAACGATTCTCTATCGGTTGCAGGCAACGCTTCACGATGGGATGCCAATCCTTTCCCATTCCCATGTCCTCGAATATCCTGCCCAGTGAATAAATGTCGTTTCGGATGTCGGGCAAAGACCCCTTACGCTGTTCCGGCGACATATAGTTTTCTGTTCCGCCTGGTTGCTTCAAGGTAGCAGAGAAGTCTGCGTCAGCAAGGCCGAAATCAATAAGCCTGACATTACAGCCATTGCGTGTGACCATAACATTCGAAGGCTTCAGGTCACGATGCACGATGTCGAGGCTGTGCAGATAGGAGACTACATCGATAAGTTCCCTTGCTATCTTTTCTTTCATCGTCTGCGCAGGCTTGTTCTTCAGGAACTCTTTCAAAGTTCTTCCATCCACCCACTCCATCACGAGGAAAAGTCCATCCCAGCCGGGCACAGACTCCAGGCCGGTGGTCTTGACAATCAAAGGATGTCCGGGGACCTGCACACGCATAAGCATCTCGCTCTCCTTGCGAAGCATCTCCTGATAGACCGGCTGGTCTGCCTCCTCCGGAATCAAACCTTTCAGCAGCCACCAGTGCCCATTGCGTTTTGCCTTAAGCAGAACGTTGTGCGTTGTGCGAAATTCCTCCGTAATATCTGTAAAGCAACGGCTCCTGTTCTCAAAGTCCTTGGCTATTATGCCACTGTTCGACGAGTCTCCAATCATGGTCAGTCTTCTATTACCTCAAAACGGACACCCGACTTACTGCCTATTTGATAGGCAATAGGCGGATTGCCTTCGTGAACAAGGTTGTTCAAATAAAGCGGCTCACCCTCAATGAACAATACACACTCGAATGTATCGCCCACAGACAGTTTGGAGTTCACAATCTCTTCTATAACGAACTGCGAATCGCCTAAATGCCTGACGGTACAATCTCTGTCGGGTTGCCAACTGATGTGGATATGTAAACCTTCTTTAAGTCTTTTGGTTTCAAGATGTCGGCTTACCACAAAATTACTGTTCTCGCCCATATCCTGCTTGCAGAAAGTCTGCCAGTCCTTGAAACCAACAAAGTTGGCCAACACGTCGAGCGTCCCTGTTCGGGTTGCCGTCTGTTCGTCGGAGTAATAGCCCCACATACGTTTCAGCGTATTAACCCCTACCCTTTGACGTTGCTTCCGTTCAATCTCGTCCGACAGCCAAACAAAGTCCTGAGCCGAACGAATCTTCTTCCCTACCATTCGTTCAATAGAGAGACGCAGAGCCACGCTCTTTTCCAGTTCCTTCTCTTCCTCGTTCATACCAAGAAAACATTTTGATACAAAGTTAACATAAAATCCCCGCTCAGCCAAACATTTCCACATCTTTAAGCCAAAGCGGACAGAAGTGGATGAGATTTTCGATAACATTTATTCATAAATATAGTAAGTTTGTGTCGAATTTAATGAATATATATGCCTACCAGGAAAACATTTGAACTCATCAAAACAAAACAATTACCAAAAAATAAACAAAATGAAACGTATCATTACCTTAACACTGATGCTATGCACGGTGTTCACAATGTCTGCACAATTTTCCGGTAGCGGAACAGGAACAAGCAGTGATCCCTACCGTATCTTCAATGCAGACCAACTAACACAAATGAGGAACTTCCTCAATCAGGAGGGAGTCTATTTCAAACTGCAAAATGACATTAACCTCACAGATTGGTTGGCAGACAACTACCCCACTCAAGGCTGGCAGCCTGTCGGCTCTACCAGTGAGCCATTCAAAGGTACACTGGACGGCAACGGGAAGACCATCTCTGGTTTCAGCATCACTCGTACATCCGCAGACTATATCGGGCTGTTTGCCGCAGTGGACGGAGCAACCATCAAGGATCTTACCTTAAAGGGTGACATCCAGGGCAAATCGTACGTTGGTTCGCTCATGGGCAGCGGGTCGGCAACGGTAACAAACTACTCCTTCGACGGAACAGTGACAGGCACCGGAAACTACATTGGTGGGGTTGGTGGCATGCAGAATACAGCATCGAGCAACCTCACAGTCAATGCAACAGTGAAAGGTGCGCAACACACTGGTGGCATCTACGGACAGGGAGTAGGATTGACTTCTGTCACATTTACCGGTCAGGTCAGCGGAACATCCTACACCGGTGGTCTCGCTGGACAAGGCTCCGGCACGTTCTCGTCTTGTATGATGAGTGGTCCCGTAGACGGGGCTTCCTATACTGGCGGTTTAGTGGGATATGCTACTGCAAGTATTTCCCTCGAGAACTGCACGCATCAAAACAACGTGACAGGCACTACATACACGGGCGGCATCGTTGGTGCCACAAGCGACGGTGCTGTTACTCTGACATCGTGTCATGCCGACGGCAATGTCACAGGCACTACATATACAGGCGGCATCGTTGGTGCCACAAGCGACGGTGCTGTTACTCTGACATCGTGTTATGCCGATGGCAATGTCACAGGCACAACTTCCGTTGGAGGCGTATGCGGACAGATTCTCAATCCTGCCAACTCAACCATCAGCGGATGCAACTATTGGGGAGACATCACCGGCACGAGCCAACTGGGTGGAATAATAGGACATCTTACAACGAATTACACGTCATCCATCGATTTCACCTCTACCACAACCGCGGGGTATCCCGCACCTGATAAATCTTATTACAATGAGGACTATAGTTACATCACATGTTTTTTTAAACAACTAATGTCTGATACAAGGTACTTCATCACTTTTGAGAAATCTGGCGATATAGAGTACCAATCTCTCCATTCTTCATATGCAGAATTCATTTCTTATGATGAAATTGGAATATGGGCAAAAGAATATGATGATATTCCAGTTTATAACAACGGAACCACCCCAGGCGTTCGTGTTGTCTACAACAATGTTCGCACAAGTTCGAGTGAATGTAATGTAAATATCACAAATTGTTCGGCAATAGGCAACATCTATGGAACAAGTACACACATTGGAGGTATTATAGGTCAAGACATAGAAGAAAACCGTGAGATATACAGTTTAGACAGGGAAGAGAGAGTCTTTTACGTTCCAGGAAATGGTATTTATCCAATTTCCACTTCTTCATTTAACAGAATTCTAAAAGGATACTCGTACATCTATACTACAACTAATATCAACGAATCGTACTTTTCCGGCAACATAGCAGGAACAAGTTATATTGGTGGCATAGCAGGCAGCAAGGATGGGGGGTGCATCAACAAATGTTATGCTTCTGCTTCCATCTCTGGCGAACAATTTCTTGGCGGGATCGCCGGATCGTTAACAAAAAAAGACATAGATAACAATGAAAACTCATTGAATGCCAACGTGGCAATATGCACCAAAATTTCCGGCAACACAAATGTAGGCAGAATCTATGGAGCAACAGACGGCAATTTCTCGATAGCCGAATTGGGAACCACAAACGAAAACCGCAGCATAGCATCTGCACATGTGATTATCAATGGAAGCACACAGACAATTAGCGACAATCTGCAAAACGGCACAGCAGTTGGCGTCAGCCAGTTGCGCTACAAAGCCAACTATGTAGCATGGGGTTGGGACTTCAACAACAATTGGACAATTCTGGAAACAGAAAGTTTCCCCTACAAAAACTGGCAATCTGCCCCTCCTGTTCTTTCCGACAAACTAACCTCTGGCGCAACAACCATTAGTGGCAAAAGCGCGGACTGTGGGACCATTCACCTCACAACCGGAGATGGGAAACAATATACCGCGACTGCCAATGCAAGTGGAGACTGGAGCATGACTGTTCCTGCACTTCACGCTGGAGAAACAATAACGCTGTATGCAAAAGGCAATAACAACAAGGAGAAATCGTACATTATAACCAGTACCGCAAAATTCCTTGGAAGCGGTACAGAAGAAGACCCCTACCAGATTCATAGTGCCTACGACCTACAGGGTGTCTTCAATGGTGGATACTATAAACTCATGAATGACATTGACCTCTCAGCCTGGATTCAGGAAAACAGCCCATCGAAAGGATGGACTCCATGCGGCAGCGATGCAACTCTTATCTACATCGACGGCGACAACCACAAGATAACTGGTCTTTGGACAAACACTACAACATCGCACATCGGTTTGTTCAACAAACTCTCTGGTGGCTACATAAAAAACCTGAATGTTGAAGTTGCTAGTGGAAAGAAAGTAAAAGGAGGAAACAACACGGGCATTTTGGTTGGTTGGGCAAATAACATCGACATCATAAACTGTTCTGTCAAAGGCGATGCAGAAGGCACAAACTACTTGGGTGGCATCGTTGGTTATATAGAAACAGATCAGGAAACCAACGTCCTTTCCAATCTGAAATACGAAGGTATACTCACCTCTTCATCTGCAATAGGCGTTGGCGGCATTGCAGGCAAATGTAAACTCTATAATATATATAATGTATATGCCAACGCCAACATCAGTTTGGAGAGTGTAAACACAGCCGGCTGTCTTTTTGGAAATCTGGATGAACTTAAAGGTATGAATACATGTTCAGCAATAGGAAGCATCACATCCTCCGGAGCAGACAGTCAAATTGGCGGTTTGGCAGGACAAATTGTATTCAACGAACAAAGCACATCTGATGTGCTGACACAATGCACAGCAGATGTAAACATCATTAGCACGGGAGAAAGGAATAAGATTGGTGGAATTGCCGGACAAACAACATATAGTGGCACAAATAGTTTGAGCCTCATTTCCCAGTGTAGTTCCTTTGGCGACATTAGCGCAACAGGAACAGAAAGCATAAGTGGCGGACTTGTTGGTGACGTTATCGGAACTTCTATTCAAGACTGCTACAGTTCTGCGGAGGTAGAAGGTTCTCAGTACTCTGGCGGTCTTGTAGGTTATGTAACAACTGCAACCATCAATAAATGTTATTCCTGCGGTAATACCCGTGGAGAATACTATGGTGCTGGAATTGCCGCGCAACTGAAAGGAACTGGCGCAAAAGTTATGAATTGTGTTGCTCTAAATAACGAACTCACATTCACCCACGAATCTTCATGGGCGGCTCGTGTTATAGGCGGTTATGACGAAGCATCAGGCGACCCCGATGGCAGCAATCTGGCTTTGGGAACCATGCAAGTATCTCTGAACAATGTGCCTGTAAAGAAGTACGACGACTTGGTGGAAGGCACAGCCAAATCGGAAACCGAATTGAAGCAACAAGACACATATGAAGCCTTAGGATGGAATTTCGATGGAGTATGGACAATGCCAGCAAACGGCGGCTATCCCGTGCTGCAATGGCAGGCAGAAACCCCAGAGCCAGAAGTGACTAAAGGTGACATGAATGGCGACGGCACATTCAGCATTACCGACGTTGTTCTGATTATCGATGTTATTGCAGGTTTCATTACCGATGAAAGCCGGATGGCTGTAGCAGATGTAAATAACGACGGAAGTATCACCATTACAGACTGCGTAGCAACAATCGACCTGATTGCAGCACAAGTTACATCACCCCAATATGCAATCCTTAAAGCACGAGCCGCATCCTCTAACACAGATCGCATCAGTGCCCTCTTGCAGGATGGCTTAATGACCATTGCTCTTGACAACGAAAAGCAATACACGGCCTTCCAAATGATTGTCAACATGCCGGATGGTATGACCCTCGGACGCATCTCTATGGATAAGACACGCGGGACTGACCATCACATAGCAGTACGCAACCTCAATCGTGGGCAATATCTGATAACCGGCTTCTCTGCGTATAACGAAGAACTGAATGGCAATTGCGGCAACCTGTTCTCTGTCACCACTAACGGGCAGGCAAACGGTGACATCATTATCAGCAACGTAGAATTTGTAACAACAGAAGCCGAAACATGTCGACTGAAAGATATTTACATTAACAGCACACCGACTGGAATCTCGGCCATCGTATCGCAGCAGACAGACATAATTTACGACCTGCAAGGACGTCGCATTACAACACCTGTAAAGGGTATATATATAGTAAAAGGCAAGAAAACCATCATAAAATAAAAGATTATGTATAAATTTCGAAATTTACTAACATGTGGACTACTGCTGTTTGTCTCTCATGTTATGGGATACGACATAACAGTTAGTCCCATAGAAATCAAAGCAGGAGAGAGTACCAACCTTTGTATCAATCTTTCCAACACAGAGAGTTTCACCGCCTATCAGATGTCAATCTATCTACCAGAAGGCATAACGGTACAGAAGAAAACTAACGGGAAGTATGCATATACATCCAATGCAGAGCGACTCGATCCTGATTTCTTTAATGTCACAGTTCAAAATGCTGCTGACGGAAGTATTCTCATCACAGTCTATGCCCCCGAAAAAGATGCAATTGCAGGCACAAACGGAGAGCTTATGCGTCTACCTATCGACATTGCATCTACTGTAACAACATCATTACAGGGAAGTATCAAAAACATTGAGTTTACCGATGTCAACTCTCAGGGACATAAACATAGCGATATCATATTCAGCCTGGAATACAAAGAGGAGATTGACATTATCACCAATAAATGCGGCGACAATCTTTTCTGGTCATATGACGATAATTCTCAGACACTAACAATCTCTGGAAGTGGCAATATGTATGATTATGATTTTTTTACTGATCCTTGGACTGATTATAAGGAACAAATACAGAATATTAATTTCCCCGAAGGACTCACACACATCGGCACTTGTGCTTTCGTCGCATGTACTAATATAACATCTATAACTATACCAGATAGTGTAACAAATATCAGCGAGTCTGCTTTCGCAGGCTGCTATAATTTGCAAACAATAAACTTTGGTAACGGAGTGACGAGTATCTGCTACGGTGCATTTGAAAATTGTCACTACTTATCCTCGGTTACTCTATCAAATAGTATTAGGACCATTGGAGATGCAGCCTTCCGTAATTGCTACAGATTGAGATCTGTCGAACTGGGAGATAGTGTTGAATATATTGGAGATGGTACATTTCACAATTGTCATGGCCTCGGTTCAATAAACATACCTAGCAGTGTTACAAAAATTGAGAAATGGGCATTTGCAGGCTGTATAGACCTCAGGTCTATTATGGTTGAAGAAGACAATGTCATATACGATTCTCGTAACAACTCCAATGCAATCATTGAAACGGAAACAAACGCATTGATCACTGGCTGCACAAATACAATTATTCCAAACACTGTAACTTGCATTCGAACCGGAGCTTTTAGTGATCAGGCATACATGACTTCTATCACTATTCCTAATAGCATAACAAACATCGAGAATACTGCATTTTGCGCATGCCATCGTCTTACCGATTTTTATTGTCTTGCAGAAAATGTTCCAAACACAGATAGTAATGCCTTTGCGGCGACTCCACTCAACTCTGTCACACTCCATGTACCAACAAATTCAATAGAAGCATATCGCACTACTGAACCATGGAGTAATTTTGGGACAATTGTTGCAATTGAAGGAGCAAAGGTGGAGCAAACAATAGGAATAAGTGCATTGCCTGAAATGACCGAAGGTGATGCTGCCTATGCACTTCCTCAGCAAACGGATCAAGGACTTACACTGACATGGACGGTTGCCGACGAAACGATTGCACGCATTAGCGACTATCAACTAACTCCCCTTAAAGCTGGCATTACTTCCATTACAGCCACCCAAGAGGGTAATGACGAGTATCAGTCATTCACAAAAACATTCAGTTTGACAGTCAATGAAAAAGAGGAAGTACCTTCTATCGAAGACACCGACATCTCGCAGATGGACAATGTTATATATATCGAACCTACGGAAGTAAAAAGTGCCTCGGAAACCACATTGTCATTTATGATGAAAAATACGGCTAACATACGTGGATTCCAGTTTGACCTGTTTCTTCCAGAAGGTATCACGGTTGTAAAATCCAGCAAGGGTAAAATCCTTGGAGAACTCAATCCTGAACGTTTACCCGAAGAGGACGAGCATCAGTTGACATTCAGTGAACAGACAAATGGGGCTATACGTTTCCTTTGCAGTTCGCTATACGACGAAACATTTACAGGTACAAGCGGTGTGATTCTTACCTTGCAGATTAAAATTGATGAGAATATGGAAGACGGAGAATATCCGGTTCAGTTAAAAAACATGATTCTGAACGAAACAGATATTTCAAAATTCTATCAAACTGAATTCCTGCAGTCGAAAATAACTGTAACCTCATATATGCTTGGCGACATCAACGATGACGGAGAAATTAATGTATTGGACTATACCGGTGTAGCGAACCACATACATGGTAATACTCCTGAGGGATTTATTACGAAGGCAGGCGATGTGGACAGCAACGGTGTCATAGACGTTAGAGACTATACCGGTGTAGCGAACATCATCCACACGGGTTTTGTATCTGGTAGCATGGGGACTTCATTGAATGCGAAAGAATATAATAATGTAGAACCACAATAATGATAATAAGAAATGAAAAAGAACATTTATTCACTTATCTTGTTCCTACTGGCGCAGTGCACCTTGTCATTTGCCAGTATAACAGATGTAAGTACGATTGCCAATGTAATATACATTAAACCATTTGAAGCAAGTGCTGGTTCACAGACAGACATTTCTATTAGTATGAAAAATACGGCAAACATTCGTGGCTTCCAGTTTGACTTGTTTCTTCCAGAAGGCATCACAGTTGTAAAATCCAGTAAAGGTAAAATCCTTGGAGAACTCAATCCTGAACGTTTGCCAGAAGAAGACGAGCATCAGTTGACATTCAGTGAGCAACCTACTGGAGCAATACGTTTCCTTTGCAGTTCGCTATATGACGAAACATTTACAGGTACTGATGGGGAGATTGCAAAACTCACAGTAAACATCAGTCCGGATATGGCAAAAGGAGAATATCCTATTCTTATGAAAGGAATGCTGCTCAACGAGACGGATATATCAAAATTCTATGAGACGGATCTGGTTGAAACAATAGTAACCATAAACGAGCAAGGAGACAATCGCACTGTTCTCGACGAAAATTCTACTATCGTTCCCGAATCTGCCAACGGAGTAAATATTCGTGTCCTACGCACCATCAATGCTAACGAATGGAGTACAATCTGTCTGCCTTTCGCGATGACAAACACACAGATAAAAGAAACATTTGGTAACGATGTTCAGATAGCAAATTTTGAGGGAACAGAGCCTGAATTTGACATTGACGACAATGTCGTGGCAATTACCGCCAAATTTACAAACGTAAATGCCATTGAAGCTAATCATCCCTATATTATCAAGGTATCTCAACCCATGACTGGATTTACTCTCGACAATGTTGATATTGTTGCCAGCGAAGAAGATGCTTGCATTGAATATGATAACGGGAAAACAGGTTCTCGTCGAGTTGTATACAGCGGTTTCTATGGTACCTATCGTGCAGAGACTGTTCTTGAGGAATACTCACTCTTCCTTAACAGCAACAAATTCTGGTACTCTATGGGACAGAACAAAATGAAAGCATTCCGTGCCTATTTCTACTTCCTGGACATTCTGACAAATGTAGAAGAAGGTGCCAATGTGATTGAATTTAGGTTTGAATCCGATGATGCAACTGCTATTAACGAGATAGATAACAAACAGCCTTTGGACAATAACTTCTACAATATTGCTGGCCAACGTGTAGGCAAAAACTACAAAGGCATCGTAATTATAGGCGGGGGAAAATACGTAAAATAAAACTAAAACATATAGGTAAATGAAAAAAGAATATATCACACCCTGCTGCATAAAGCAGGAAATAGCAGAATGTTGCCAATTTCTTGCCTCTAGTGGTGTCACTGGCGATAATGGTATCGAATATGGAGGTGTTGACACCAATGGGAACTTGGAACCTGCTGCTAAAGAAAATCACAACTTTAGTATCTGGGACAATGAATGGTAAGTAGATAAAACCTAATAAAACAATCGGGGATGTAGCAGTTGGTACATCCCCGATTATTGATTTAAACAAATCTAAATACTTGTGTTCAACAGAGGACATATTCACATTATATGCCTTTTGACCTACAAGCATCGATTATTCTGTCGAGGGCTTTGTTGACTACAGAACGAGGACAACCTACATTCATACGCATGAAGCCGAAACCGCCTTTGCCGAACATTGCTCCGCTATTCATGCCGACCTTGGCATCGAAGGCAAAGAAATGGTTGAGTTCCTCTTGAGTCTTGAAGCCTAAGCCTGTGCAATCGAGGAATACGAGGAAACTTGCTTCGGGTATGATAGGACGAATGCGAGGACATTCCTTTGCAAAGCGTTCTGCAACGAGGTCGATGTTGCCTTGCACATAGTCGAGCATCTGCTGCTTCCACGCTCTGCCTTCGTCGCTATAGCAAGCCATTACGCAGTCGCAAGCAAAGACATTGCCGAGGTCTTGATCCGTGCCCCATATGTAGTTGAAGTATTGCTCGCGAAGTTTCTCGTCGTAAACGATGGCCTGACTTGCCACGATGCCCGGCATGTTGAAGGTCTTTGTTGGAGCCTGAAGAGTGACGCTGATGCGGCGTGCTTCCTCGCTAACGCTGGCAAAGGGTATATGCTTTTTGCCCTTGAAGAGCATGTCGCAATGTATCTCGTCGCTTATCACGACGACACCTTCTTCTGCGCAGATATGGGCGACCTGCTGCAAATCTTCCTTCGTCCAACATATGCCTGCCGGATTGTGTGGGTTGCAAAGTATCATCATTTTGCAGCCCTTGATGTCGCGACGAAGTGCATCGAAATCCATGGCAAATGAGGTTTCCGTACGACGCAGCGAAGACTGCACAACCTCGCGCTTGCAGGTCTCGGGTACAAAACAGAATGGATGATAGACGGGTTCCTGTATAAGGATGCGGTCGCCCTTCTCTGTGAAGGCTTGCAAGGCAAGGAAGATACCGCTCACAACACCAGGTACATATACAATCATCTCGCGTGTAATATCCACGCCATGCTGTTCTTTGTTCCAACGGATGACGCTTTCGTAGTAAGGAGGATTCTGGCATGTGTAGCCCAAAATGCCTTGCTCCATGCGTTTGCGTATGGCGTCGAACACGAAAGGAGGTGTTCGGAAGTCCATATCTGCCACCCACATCGGGATGAGGTCGTCGGTTCCGCACTCGTTCTTCACGCGGTCTATCTTTATTGCATCTGTTCCTTTACGGGAAACTATCTCGTCGAAAGACCACACATCTACAGACCCCCTACCCCCCTTTAGGGGGAACTTTTTATTGCTTGTATCTGACATATCTGTTACATATAACTTCTTATCTCGTTAACTACATTATCTATATCGTATATGACTTGGTCATTTGTGAAACGTATAACTCGGTAGCCTAATCCTTCAAGTATCTGAGTCCTCTGTTCATCATCATATTCTTGTTCCGGTCTTGAATGATAACCTCCATCCACCTCAATTATTAACTTGCAATCTGGGCATAAGAAATCAACGATGAACTGTCCTATAATATATTGAAACAAAAACTTGTGTCCTAACTTGTTCGCTCTTACATAATCCCTTAGTATTGATTCTGCTTCAGTAGGATTAGATCTCATAACCTTTGCCCATTCCTTTAGTTGAGCATAATAAGCAGGGTCTGCATTCTGATAAGCAAAATGGTTATATGTATCCCTTCCCTTTTTCATATCTTATTATCTCTCCTCGATTGCTTCCCTCATAGGAGGACATGTTCCCCCTAAAGGGGGTTAGGGGGTCTTATATATCCCTATCTCGCCACTTCCATAACAGATGGTTGCGTCGGCATCGTAGATACAACCGAACTGACCGGGTGCAATGCCTTGTATGGGGGCATCGCTATGGATGTGATAACCTTCATCGTCGAGGCTGATGAAGCCCGGCATGAAGTGGTCCACATGACGTACCTTGAACTGGATGGGCATGGGTTCGTCGCCCTTCATGACGGGCAAAGGCTCTGTGATGAAGTGGAAGTCTGCCAGACGGAAGTCGTGTCCGTACTGCAACTGCGTGTCCCAACCGTTTGCTACGAAAATGATGTTCTTCTTGACATTCTTTTTCACCACGAACCACGGGCCACCACTCAAGCCCAGGCCTTTCCTCTGACCAATGGTGTGGAACCAAAAGCCTTTGTGCTTGCCGACAACCTTACCCGTTTCGATATCTATAATCTTCCCCTCCTGTTCGCCCATAAAACGACGCAGGAAATCGTTGTAGTTTATCTTTCCGAGGAAGCAGATGCCCTGGCTGTCCTTGCGTCTGGCACTCGGCAGTTTGGCATCGAGTGCAATCTGGCGCACCTCTTCTTTCATGAGATGACCTATCGGGAAAATCGTATGTCGGAGTTGTTCGTAACTGAGTTGTGCAAGGAAATCGGTCTGGTCCTTGACCGGGTCTTTGGCTGTTCCGAGCCACATCTTACCGTTCCGCTCGACGTTTGTGGCGTAATGACCCGTTGCAATGTAATCGTAATTGTGCCCTACCCTCTGCTCGAATGCGCCGAATTTGATGAGACGGTTGCACATCACGTCGGGATTGGGCGTAAGACCTCTCTTGACTCGCTCTATAGCATAGCCCACGACCTGTTCCCAGTATTCTTTCTGAAGGTCGGTCACCTCGAGTTTCAACCCATACTTACGGGCTGTTGCCTGCGAGAGTTCGATGTCCTCTTCTGCCGCACACGACGAGTCTTCTCCGTCCATGCCTATTTTTATGTAATGTAGGTCGGGCTTCAATCCTGCCTCACAAAGTTGATGCACCACGACAGCACTGTCCACTCCGCCGGAGATGAGAACGGCAACACTGCCCTTTATATTTTTGTAATCCATAGTGACTCTTAAAACTATACACGTTAAGTTGCCCAACTATACACGTTAAAATGGCAAACTATACACGTTAACTTTGACGATTTAACACGTTAACTTTTTCATCCATACAAGCCATCTGATTGTCAACTACTTAGAAAATGATGTGATTAGTGCTTTTTGAATGTCCAAACCTGCTCTCCGTCGAAGGTTTTTATGTGCAGAGCAATGAGGTTTCCGGTCGGTATCGACTCTAAGTCGTCAACGCAAATGCTGGCATAGACGGTCGCCGTATAGGATAGCGGATCGCCATTTTGTCTGTGATGAAGGCTGATATGTGTGGTTTTTCCACTCGTTTCGTCTATGCGATAGCCCCAGTATTGTGTACCGCCTTGCGTGAGTGGGGAAAGATGCAGATTGATGTATCGGCCTGACTGCCAAACGCTGGTAACCTTGATAGGCTCGGAATCGTAGGCAAGTTGCGTAGAGTCGCGAAGCATATAAGCACCCGTTGCATGGTAGAGCGTCGCCTTGTGTCCGTCGGCAACATACCCGCATACAGCACGATAGTTTGCATTCTTATCGTAACCTTCCTGCGGATTGGCGATGGTATAAGTCTGCTCGTTGTCGGTCGTCAGTTCAATCATCGTGCCCGCATCATCGGTTCGTATCATAGCAAACTCCGTTAGGATGTTTGGGTAGAAGTCCGACGCATCGTCATCGCCATTGTTGCATGAGGCAAGAGCGGCAACCAACAGGAGCAACACACACTTTTTCATCTCAGCGCATTTTGTTTGTTGAAAACAGGATTAGCGTACATCGTCAGGATACGTTCCCGCAGGAATTCCTCATCCTTGTTTGCTATCTCAACCAAGTCGATACGACTCTGGAGATAGGTTTCGAAGACCTTGCGTTCCTTTTCGGTATAGTGGCAGGCGTATGTGGAAGTGCCGTTCAGCATATCGGCGGCAACATAATTGCCCGGAAAAAGACTGTATCCGGCATGAATCTGCTGGTCGATGCGTCGGGCAATCTCAGAAAAAATCTCTGTCTTGGGCAGTTCCGAGAGTTCGTCGAGCCAGGTATTGATGCATGGCATAGCCTCGTAGTGGATGCGTCCCTTCTTTCCGAAAATGCCGATTTTCATGTTGTCGAGGTCGTCCTGCTTGCTCTTCTTGAACGACGGATTGTCCCTCTTCTGCTGGAACTCCTGGGCTTTGAGGTAATCGCAAGGGTCGTACTCGTAACTGATACTGAGCGGCACGAGACAAAGTTCCTTGAGACGGTCGATGACGCTGCCTTCGCCTGCCATTGCAAACATCTTGAGGAGAGACTCCTGTGTGTGGTCGCTGCTGTCCTTTGCACGGCCTTCGCGCTGCGCTATCCAGATGTTTTCGTGCTTCTCCTGAATGGCATAATGCATGTAACGACTCATCCTCTGACTGCTCTCGAGCAGTTCCCGAGGGCTAAGCCCGCGTTTAACCGTGAAGGCTTTATTGAGTTTGACAAGCGTCTTAATCCACGGATAGATGAGAAGATTGTCGCCGATGGCAATCTCACAAGTCGTAGGGAAGTGATGTTCGTGCAACATCAAATCGAGAATTGCACTGTCGAGCACAATGTCGCGATGGTTGCTTATGAATGTGTAACGCTCCGGACCAGGGGCAATACCACTGTATGCAAAAGTATAACCATTGCTGCACTTGCGCAAAAGGCGGCGTATAATTGGTTTGATAAACCGCAGTTGAAACTGTAAAGGCGTGTTCACGCCAACGAATGCCAAACGCACCAGTCCATTACGCATCCAGTTTGGCAACCAAGGAACAAAGCCCTTGAGCAAGCGCGAGAACTGCCTGTCGGCAAGAAGACTCTCGACGGCTTGCTTCACTTCGCCTGCCCCATAGGGACGGATCTCATCGAATTCGTTTTGCATTTTCCAGTGTATCTTCTATGATATCAGTCATAACGTCGCGAATATCCAAGCCTGCAGCCCTCACCTGCTGAGGAATGAAACTCGTAGCAGTCATTCCAGGCGTGGTGTTTATCTCGAGCAAGTTAATCTTGTCGCCTGCTGTGATGATGTAGTCAATGCGGATAATACCATGACAACCCAGCAGATCGTATATCATCGAAGTCAGTTTGCTGACTCTCTCCGCAAGTTTATCGCTGATGCGAGCAGGCGTTATCTCACTTACCTGACCGTTATACTTGGCATCATAGTCAAAGAATTCATTCTGGGGGACCACCTCGGTAATAGGAAAGACAACACTCTTCTGCTTCGTCTTATAGCAACCGCAAGTAATTTCCGTACCGCTCATGAAGGATTCCACCATTACATCCTCTCCCTCCTCCAAAGCAAGAGCAATTGCCGGACGGAGAGCCTCGACAGTCTTAACCTTCGTCGTGCCGAAAGAAGAACCTCCTCGCGAAGGCTTTACAAAACAAGGCAGACCAATACGAGACACGATATCCTCGTCGCTCACCTCCTTGTCATGGCCTATCTTCACAAGCAAACTGTCTGCAACCGACACGCCAAAAGCACGCATGTAATTGTTCAGCACAAACTTGTCGTAAGTAAGAGCCTCAACAAGCACGCCACAAGTTGAATAAGGCATACCAATGAGATCGAAGTAGCCTTGCAGTTCGCCATTCTCTCCCGGAGCACCGTGAATGGTAATATAACACATGTCCGGACGAATTCTCACGCCTTCTACCATGAAACTGAAATCGTCCTTACTCACCGTTGCCCGACTGCCATCGGGGAGCATTGCCTCCCACTTGCCGGCACAAATCTCTACTTTATATATAAGGTAACGTTCAGAGTCAATAAACGATGCTATGCCCTCTGCACTACGCATACTCACATCATGTTCCGAACTGTCACCTCCACAGACTATTGCAATTGTTTTCATTATATCCTATATCTTATGCTTCAAAATCTTATAATACTTGGCTTCTTGCCCTCCATTTGTTAATCAGTGCTGTCATGTCCTCTGGCAATTCAGAAGAGAAATACATTTCCTCTCCCGTTGTCGGATGAATGAAACCCAAAGTCTTTGCATGTAATGCTTGTCTTGGACAAAGGGCCATACAGTTATGAATGTATGCCTTATAAGAAGCCGTCTGCTCGCCTCGCAGTATCTGATCCCCTCCATATCGCTCGTCGGCAAAGAGTGGATGACCGATGTGTCGCATATGTGCCCTTATCTGGTGCGTCCTTCCCGTCTCGAGATGGCACTCCACAAGCGTTACCGGTCCAAAACGTTCCAACACTTTATAATGCGTGATAGCAGGCTTTCCTATCTCACCATCCATGGGATAAACATCCATCTGCAAACGGTCCTTTGCATGCCTGCCTATGTTACCCGTAATGGTGCCTTCGTCATCGACAAAAGGTCCCCACACAAGTGCATTATACTCGCGCTTCGTTGTGTGGTAGAAGAACTGCTTGCAAAGACTTGTCTTGGCATCCGCTGTTTTAGCAATAACCAAAAGACCACTGGTATCCTTGTCTATACGATGAACCAATCCGACTGTCGGGTCGTTAGGATCAAAACCTTTGTCATCACGCAAATGCCATGCAAGAGCATTGACAAGTGTCCCACTATAGTTACCACAACCGGGATGCACAACAAGACCTGCCGGTTTGTTAATGACGAGCAAAGCCTCATCTTCGTAAACGACATTAAGAGGCAAATCCTCCGGAATAATTTCCCAATCACGCTTAGGATGGTCGAGAACAAGGGTAATGATGTCGCCTGCCTTAACCTTGTAATTGCTCTTGATAGGCTTGTCGTTTGCTCTTATGCTTCCTGCCTCGGCTGCTTTCTGTATGCGATTACGACTGGTTCCCGGCATGTGGTCCATCAGAAACTTATCCACACGGACGGGAGTTTGCCCCTTATCGACCTCAATGCGCCAATGCTCGTGTTCTTGAGGAAGACCTTCCGAAAGATCATCTTCTAAATCCTCTTGCTCCTGAGCATAGTGAAGAAGTATGTCGTCTTCTAATTCCGTCATCTTCAGAGTTCCTCTTCGTAGTATTCTAAGCCATCTGTCTCGCCATCTATAAACTCAAAATCCGACGAGTCGCCTATTTCGCCAATATCTTCTCTGCTTCTTTGGGTGCTATTGCCTACAACGAGTACAATCGGCACATCACAAGGCACACGTTCTCCCGTATAGACCTCACGACCATTCACCTTAAGTGCAATTACCCAATCAGGGTCTCCTGGCACGAATTTCATAGGCCCTATTTTGAAACCGAGAGCACGTAAACGGGCTTCTGCTTCACGTCGCGAACAATTACCCGCAATGTCAGGAATGATGTTTGTTGGTTTTTGTTTTCGATTGACTGTAAGGTATATTTCACGCCCAGACTTGACGCGGCTGCCAGAAGACGGTTTCTGCTCTAAAACGATGCCGGCAGGTTGCTCACGCACATATGTAGAATCAATCACAACGGCTACAAGTTGTAATCTATCTAAAGCATACTCGGCATCGCCCATCATCATGCCATTCACATCAGGGACCTCAACACTCTCCCCGTGCATGGTATATTTTGTCATCCAAACATTGAGACCTATAAATAGCGCAATGCCAACAAGCAACATCGCTATAATATTCCAATAGACGACCGGCCCAAAAAGTTTCTTGCGAAAACTACCAAAAGCCATATTTCAAAGTTTTATTTAATTTTTTCTTCGACAAAGATAGTAATAAATAAGGAAAAGAAGTAAGGCGCGCCTTACTTCTTTTCCTTATTTAATGTAAATTTAAGTTTACTTACCGTGTCTTTCGTCAGAAACAGTGAGTTTCTTGCGTCCTTTTGCACGACGAGATGCCAATACACGACGGCCATTGGCAGTTTTCATTCTTTGACGGAAACCGTGCTTGTTATTGCGGCGACGGTTGTGGGGCTGAAATGTTCTTTTCATATCTATTTTTGCTTAATGTTATATTCACATCACGATTCGGGGTGCAAAATTACATTTATTTTTTCATTTACACAAGTATTACGCAACTTTTTCTTCTTTATTTATTCCTCTTTTGTATTATTTTCTTACCTTTGCACCACAAAATAAAACAACGTATAACAAAAGAACTTATTTTATGATCAATTCACAGGACATCAAGAAGGGCACCTGCATCCGTATGGACGGCAAGCTCTATTTCTGCATCGACTTCCTTCACCGCAAACCCGGTAAGGGCAATACCATTATGAACGTAACCTTGAAGGACGTTGTAAACGGTGGTGTAATCGAGAAGCGCTTTAACATTGGCGAACGCCTCGAAGACGTTCGTGTAGAACGTCGTCCCTGCCAATACCTTTACAAGGACGGAGAGGATCTCGTTTTCATGAACAACGAAACCTACGAACAGATTTCCATTTCTCCCGACCAGGTAAACGGCGTGAAGTATTTGAAGGAAAGCGAGAACGTAGAAGTTGTTGTTGACGCAAGCACAGAGACAGTTCTCTACGCAGACGTTCCTGTTAAGGTACATCTCCAGATTGTATGGACCGAGCCCGGTTTGAAGGGCGACACCGCTACCAACACACTGAAGCCTGCACGCGTTGAGACCGGTGCAGAGATTCGTGTTCCCCTCTTCATCGAAGAAGGCGAAATGGTAGAAGTTGACAGCCGCGACGGCAGTTACCTTGGCCGCGTAAAGTAAGAGAGAACTCCCTCACCTATACAAACACAAATGGCAGGTTCAAAAAGAACCTGCCATTTGTGTTTATCATTAAGAATTTTCATCATTTCAAGCCATACACTTGTCCACTACCTCCACAAGTACTGCATTTCCCATTACTACAATTAGGACAATCTCCAGTAGTATTAGTATAACTATGTCTAATCCACCCTTTTCCATTACATGTTTGACAACTTTTCATTCCACGGCAAATGTGACAATCCTTATAACCATATCTATCCTTAAATTCTTGTATTTTTTCTTTCGCACGACTATTTACCGTGTTGTTTTGAGTTGTCACTCCATTTGAGTTATTATTGTTATATGTGCTCGTATTTGAATTATCGCTATAATTTACTCCCTGATTATATTGCATTTGTCTTCGTGCTTCTTCTGCAAATTGCTGTTGCAATTGCTGTCGCTGCTGCCACATTGCTGCACTATTCTGGATCATTTGATTCTGATAATTCTGCCAGTTTTGTTGCGCATAATTCATAAACTGATTATGCATCATCACTAAATATGGGTCATAGTACTGAGCTTTTACATTATTAAAAAACGAAGATACTATTATCGCGCCAAAAACTGATGCAATTTTTCTTTTCATATTAATTCTTTTTAACTTGTTAATATTCTCTACCAACTTAACGGCTTTTCGAGTTACTCCGTTGTTCCTTTGATGACTTAAGGAATACGCACAAAAAAAGCGCGGAACTTTTAAGTCTATTCCCGCTCAGAGGTGTTTGGCGTAACCCGACAGAAGAATATAACCAAAAGCCCACGCCAATAAAACGTGAGCATTTCAACTATTATTCCTTTCTGTCTTTTAGTCGCCAAACTTTCTGAGCAGAAGAATAAAGCTAAAACGCTTTTCCAATATATCTTTATTAAATGTGCGTAAACTGACTATACGCTATGTTCCATCGGCAAAATGTAAATTAATTTGTTAATAAATTCGATTGACTATGCAAAAGTAGATAAAATTTAGGTATAGTAGAAATTTATTAAGGATTATTTTCAGAATTGATCTTTTTTGCAACCACAATGTAGAATAAAAAGTCTGTGCATGTTTATCAGGCACCAATAAAAATAAATGCCCATTCTCAATCGGAATGGGCAAGTTTTTACTTCTGCTACTCTATACGACCGTATGATGGCGGCACTACTGTATATTTTACGTCGGTTTCCGTATGATGGCGGAAAGGGTATAATTTCAACCGCATATATACCAACAACAAAATTAATCAAAAATTTATTACTGACAACATTAGTATACATTAAAAATTTGGATGGGTTAAGAATTCATCAGATAGTCCTTCGAAATAAGCATATTCAAGTTCTTTAATGTCGTAAAAACTGGCAAAAGTATGCTATGGTCGTAAAGCAACTACAGGATTAAGCATTTAACCTGCCTACCAAGTATAGGAATAAGTTTCAAAAGTGACATGCAAAACATCAAGAAAACACGGCACTGCAGTCCACTTGACAAAATGAACGTGTCTGCTCGCTAAAGTTCACGTGTGAAGTTCGTTGACTTCTGCAGAGAAGTTGACAAAGTTCTCTGCAGAAGTTGGGCAATTACTCACGAGTAGTTTGGGAGCCCAACAAGTGGCAGATTTCTTCCCCTGCAGTCCATTTACTAATGTTCACGTGTGAAGTTTGGCAGCACCTCTCATGAGGACAAGAAAAAGACACTGCACTCGCATGGCTATAAAACAAAAAAGAGATCCCAAATCTCACGACCTGAAATCTCAACCTTAAAAATCTAATACCATGAAAAACACTTTTGCTTTTGCGGTGCGGACGGGACTCGAACCCGCGACCCCTAGCGTGACAGGCTAGTATTCTAACCAACTGAACTACCGCACCAAAATATTTTTGCTTATACTTCCGAGTCAATCTCCATCAACTCGTTGATGATGTATTAGCGTTTTATGTTCTTCGAGCGGAAAACGAGACTCGAACTCGCGACCCCAACCTTGGCAAGGTTGTGCTCTACCAACTGAGCTATTTCCGCATTATCGTGGGCAGGGACAGATTCGAACTGCCGAAGCCGTGAGGCAACAGATTTACAGTCTGCCCGTTTTAACCACTTACCTACCTACCCAGTCCACTGACTTTCGCCAGAAAGCGTGACTCCTGCAGGATTCAAACCTGCAACCTTTTGATCCGTAGTCAAATGCTCTATTCAGTTGAGCTAAGGAGCCATCCCTGTTCCTTGGGTGGGCGCTGACGGATTCGAACCGCCGACCCTCTGCTTGTAAGGCAGATGCTCTGAACCAGCTGAGCTAAGCGCCCAATTCGTTTTTCTCAAGAGCCTCGCTTGGCGTCTCACTTCCGAATTGCGATGCAAAGGTACGTCATTTTCTTTAAACACCAAAACTTTCCGATGTTTTTTTTTATTTTTTGTGTGATTTTTTCTCTACACATTATATAATATATAAGGGATGTATTTTTCATTCAATTCTAAAATATCACAAAAAGCAAGAAGACTTCAAATCGACAATAACTGTCCATTTATACAGGTAAACACCCTGATGCCGTATATAAAACAAAGAGGGGAAACAAGAGAAAAACTTATTTTCTCTTTATTTATTACTGTTTTTTTCTTACTTTTGCACATCAAAAGCAGTAAAAACACAGAAACTATGAGAAAGATAAGTACCATAGGCATACTTACCAGCGGTGGAGATGCTCCAGGCATGAACGCTGCTATTCGTGCGGTGACACGTGCTGGCATCGCAAACGGATTTCGCATCATGGCCGTCTATCGCGGTTATGAAGGTCTCATAAACGACGAGATCAAAGAATTCACCACAGAAGACGTCAGCAATATCATTCAAAGAGGTGGAACTATCCTAAAGACGGCTCGTAGCCGCGAGTTCGAAACACAGGAAGGTCGCCAGAAGGCATACGAGAACATGCAGAAGCGTGGCATCGACGCATTGGTCGTTATCGGTGGCAATGGTTCACTGACAGGTGCCCGCATCTTTGCTCAGGAATTCGACGTTCCCTGCATCGGTCTGCCCGGCACCATCGACAACGACCTGAACGGCACCGACAGTACCATTGGCTACGACACAACGTTGAACACAATCATGGAGTGTGTGGACAAGATTCGCGACACTGCAACATCCCACGAACGCATCTTCTTCGTAGAAGTAATGGGGCGTGATGCAGGTTTCCTTGCCCAGAACAGTGCGATTGCTGCAGGAGCCGAAGCCGCAATTATTCCGGAAGACAACACCGGTGCCGACCAGTTGGAACATTTTATTGGTCGAGGCATTCGTAAGAGTAAGTCTTCAAGTATCGTTTTGGTAAGCGAAAGCCCCAAATGCGGTGCTATGTATTATGCCGAGCGTGTCAGGAAAGAATATCCCGAATACGATGTTCGAGTTTCCATCTTAGGACATCTGCAGAGAGGCGGCAGTCCAAGTGCCGGCGACCGTATTTTGGCAAGCAGACTGGGCTGCGGAGCCATTCAGGCATTCCTGGAAGGGCAACGCAACATAATGATCGGCATCAAGAATGACGAGGTCGTTTACGTTCCCTTCACCAATGCCATCAAGAGCGACAAGTCTGTCAAGAAAGAACTTATCGATAACCTTGCAGTATTAAGTATATAAGAAACATGGACCACATTAAAGACCTCCTACAATTTCTCGACAACTCACCAGTAAACTTTCTGGCCACAGAAACCATATGCCAACAACTTGTCGATGCAGGCTTTGAGCGTCTGAATGCTTGTGAGAAACTCGACAACATAAAACCCGGCAGACAATTTTTCTTCACGAAGAACGACTCGTCTGTTTATGCTTTCCGCATTGGCTCTGAGCCCCTTAGCGAAGCTGGTTTTCATGTGATATGTGCACACTGTGACTCGCCAACCTTCCGCATTAAGCCAAATGCCGAAATGACTGGCGAAGGCGGTATCGTACGCCTCAACACAGAGGTCTATGGCGGGCCTATCCTGAGCACATGGTTCGACCGTCCACTTACCATTGCAGGTCGTGTCATCGTACGCTCTGAAGATGTGATGTGCCCCGTTACAAAACTATTGCATGTTCGACGTCCTTTACTTCAAATCAGCAACCTTGCCATCCATTTCAACCGTCAGGTGAACGACGGCGTAAAACTGAGCAAACAGAAAGACGTCCTGCCTATTCTTGGCATAATAAACAACGAACTCGAGAAAGGCAACCTGCTCGTCAATCTCATTTGCGAAGAACTGAACATTGAGCAAAAAGACATTCTCGACTTCGACCTTTACCTTGCCGACACTGCTCCTGCCTGCACTTTCGGAATTCACGACGAATTCATCTCCAGCGGACGACTCGATGACCTCAGCATGGTGCATGCCGGCCTGAAGGCTCTCTTATTGAGCGGAGAACAGACACCCAAGACAACACAGGTTCTTGCCATCTTCGACAACGAAGAGACAGGCTCACAGACAAAACAGGGCGCAGGCAGTCCTTTCCTTGCCAGCATCCTGCAACGCATTGTGGCTGCGCAAGGAGGCACAACGGAGGACTTCTACAGAAGCATCGAACAGGCCTTCATGGTTTCTGCCGACAATGCTCATGCCTGGCATCCCAATTACAGCGAGAAGTTCGACCCCACGAATCATCCGGTTCTTGGTGGCGGACCAGTCATCAAGTTCAATGCAGCGCAGAAGTATGCTAGCGATGCCGTTTCGGCGGCTGTCTTTGCAGGAATCTGCGAGAAAGCAGGTGTTCCTTGCCAACGTTTCGTAAACCACAGCGATGTGGCCGGCGGCAGCACTCTGGGCAACATTCTTGCCTCTTCGCTCCCCCTCAAGGGTGTCGATATGGGCAACCCGATGTTGGCAATGCACAGTTGCAGAGAGACGGCATCCGTTGCCGACCATCTGTACTGCATCGAAGCCTTCAAGACTTTCTACTGTCTCTCCTAAAAAGAAAAGGACTTTTTATCTACATTTGAATAAGGCTCAGGAACTCGTCTTCGCTCATGATGCGAATGCCAAGTTTCTGGGCCTTCTCTAATTTTGCTGGTCCCATATTGTCGCCAGCAAGGATAAAACATGTCTTGTTACTGATGCTGCCCACGTTCTTTCCGCCATTCTGCTCTATAAGGGCTTTGTATTCATCACGACTGTGATGCTGGAAAACACCACTGATGACGACGGATTGCCCATTGAGTTTGTCGGATTGTGCCTGCTTTTGCTGTTCGCCTATTTCCATTTGCAGGCCATAGCCACGAAGGCGTTCCACAAAGGCACGATTGTCCGGATTGGCAAAGTATTGAACAACACTGTTTGCAATAACCTCGCCTATGCCGTTTATCTGCATCAGACTTTCCATGGATGCCTCTGCCACCTTTTCCATACTACCGTAATAGCGAGCCAAAGTTTTGGCTGCAATCTCACCCACAAACCTAATTCCTATTGCATAGAGTACACGTTCGAAAGGCACCTGCTTGCTTTGTTCTATGCTCGAAAGTATTTTTGCCTCTGCCAGACCTCCGCCTAAGGGGGAAGACTTAAAGTCATTTTCTGCGGAAGAAGATTTAGACAAGGCTTTCAACTCATACAAGTCAGCCGCATTGCTAATCAGTCCCATGCGATAATAGTCGTCAACCGTTTCCGGACCGAGCGAATTGATGTTCATTGCCTTGCGACTGATAAAATGCTCTATCCTGCCGAGTATAAGTGGCGGACAGCCGGTCTCGTTCGGGCAATAATGTGCGGCCTCGCCTTCGTAACGGACAAGTGTTGAACCACAAACTGGGCAGCGTTCAACAAACTCTATTTTTGAATTTTGATTTTTTAATTTTGAATTGTCAGCCTCTGCCTTCCCTACTATCTTCGGAATAATTTCGCCACCCTTCTCCACAAGCACACGATCTCCGTAGTGGAGGTCGAGAGAAGCCATCACATCTGCATTGTGGAGGGTTGCCCTTCGCACTTGCGTGCCTGCCAACTGAACAGGGTCCATGTTCGCAACAGGCGTTACGGCACCTGTTCTGCCCACCTGAAAGACCACTTGTCTGAGCGTTGTCTCGGCCTGTTCGGCCTGAAACTTATAAGCGATTGCCCATCGTGGACTCTTTGCTGTCATGCCGAGGCTCTTCTGTTGCGCCAGCGAATTGACTTTCAAAACGACACCATCGGTAGCCACGGGCAAGTTGCGGCGTTCCTTGTCCCAATAGTCGATGAAGGCAAACACATCGTCGAGCGTGTCGGCCAACGTCATGCTTTTACTGACTTGAAATCCCCATCTTGCTGCTGCCTCAAGGTTCTGATAGTGCCCATCGCCGGGAATGCCATCGCCCAAGAGGTAGTAGAGATAGGCATCCAAACCTCGCTGAGCCACCGTGCTGCTGTTTTTGCTCTTGAGAGTACCCGAAGCCGCATTTCGAGGATTGGCAAAAAGCGGTTCGCCTGCCTGCTCCCTTTCCGCATTGAGACGTTCGAAAGATGCCCACGGCATCAGTATCTCGCCACGAATCTCAAACTGACCGGGCCAGTCGCCACCTTTGGGAAGTTGCAGAGGAATGCTGCGAATGGTACGCACATTAGCCGTCACGTCGTCGCCTTGAGTGCCATCGCCTCGTGTCACAGCCCGCGTCAGGCATCCGTCTTCATAGTGAAGGCTGATGCTCAGACCGTCGAACTTCAGTTCGCAACAGATCTGGAACGGCGCGCCCATCAAACCATCGCTCACCCTTTTCCAGAAGTCAGCCACCTCCTGTCGGTTGTAAGTATTGCCCAACGAAAGCATTGGTCGGGTATGCACAACCGTTTCGAACTCGTTGTTGAGGTCGCTGCCCACCCTTTGAGTGGGGCTGTTCGCATCGAAAAGTTCAGGATGTTTTGCCTCGAGGTCCTGCAGTTCGTGCATCAGGAAATCGAACTCCTGGTCGGAAATAACCGGGCTGTTCTCCACATAGTAGCGGTAGTTATGCTGGTGCAACTCATCGCGGAGTTGCATGATGCGTGCTTTTTCGTCCATCGGAAACCTATAATTACAGCGCAAATTTACTAAAAAAAGCGTACAACTCAAAAAGATTTACAAAGAATATCTTGCAGACGCATCCGTGCATTAAATGCAAATTTATAAAGATTTTTCCGCGTTACACTCAAAAGGACATTCAAATGTCCAGCCGAATCACCGCCCAACCGGCACAACAGAACACATCCTTGCAAACAGATTGACTTTCAAGACCTTACAATACTCCTCAATAACTCACCAAACTACACGTGTTAAAATGACAAATTAAACGTGTTAACTTTGCCATTTATACACGTTAATTTGACCAACTAAACACGTTAACTTTGGCGATTACACACGTGAAGTTTTTCCGGCAAACACGAATCATCCGACAGATGTAAAGATTTATTCCGAGCCCTGAGCTCTCATCTATTATTTATTATCCCTTAACTTTCATCTTTTATCTCTTTGTGTAGGCATGTAGGCTAAACATGAAATTTCTAAAATTATTTGCAAAATTCCCTTCACTCTACACCACTCTTTACCCACTATATACCACTATATACGATTGTATATTAGCCCCTTACAAGGAGTTGGCGTAGAGTATTTTTTGATTTCTTTGCGTTTTCGATGGATTACTGACTTTTCAAAAAAAAGTTGGCAATATCTTTTGTACCTAAAGGAAAACTTTGTATATTTGCACCTGTGTTTTATTCCCAAAACCACAAAAGTAGGAATAATAGAAGGTCCAGATCTGCACTTACCACATAAAATAGGCATATTATGGAGTACATCAAAGTAAGCGAAGCAGCAGCCCAATGGGGACTTAGTGCCCGTAGGGTGCGTATCCTCTGTTCAGAGGGGCGCATAGGAGGTGTTATCAGGAAAGGCAATCTCTACATGATACCTTCCGATGCGTTACGACCAGCAGACGGACGAACAACACACACAGAGTCATCGTTGCGTCCATTGTTGAAGAAAATTGACCAATTGAAATCTGAACTCACGCAGTTTCGCCCCCTCACACCAGCTGAGACTGAGGTTTTGCGCCAAGAGTTCATCGTAGAGCATACCTATAATAGTAATGCCATCGAGGGCAATACGCTCACACTCCAGGAAACGCAACTGGTGCTTCAAGGCATCACCATTGACCGCAAGCCACTGAAAGACCATCTGGAAGTCGTTGGCCACAAAGAAGCCTATGAATACATGGAACAACTGGCTAAAGAGCAACACGAAATCACAACCTACGAGCTACGCTCCATTCACCAACTGGTGCTTGCAGACCGTCAGGAAGGCCGTGGCCAATGGCGCCGTGTGCCGGTACGTATTCTTGGTGCATTGACAGAACCCGTACAACCCTATCAAATAGAGCCCATGATGGAAGCCTTGCTGGCAGACATGGGATCACTCTATCGTCAGCTTCATCCCGTTGAGAAAGTGGCACTATTCCATTTGCGTTTCGAGAGCATTCACCCCTTCATTGACGGGAATGGGCGAACTGGGCGTCTGCTGATGAACCTCCAGCTTATCCGTGCCGGCTATCCGCCCATAAACGTAAAGTTTGCTGACCGTCGCCGCTACTATGAAGCCTTTGACAGTTACGCCCGAACCAGCTCGCCACAGGCCATGCAGACACTCATCGCAGAATACTTAGAGCAGCGTCTGCAGGCCATGCTTGAAATTTTGAGTAACATAAAATAAGTATGTTGAAGGCATAGGTAGTTTATGCAAAGGGAGTCCTCCTTGATTCATGCGATACCGGACATATGGTAACTGACGAGTGTTTTTGATTTCTTTTGATGCACTTTTCTTTGAGATATAGTTGTAATGTGAAGGAAAAAGTGCATATTTGCAGTTGAAAGGGCATAAAACATAAATATTATATGAATATGACTGCATTAAACAACCATGTCCATGTGTCAATTTCATATATGATAAAAATAATTATAAAAAAATGAATAAACGAATTCGAGTATTATTTATCATTTTACTGCCTATACTTGTGTTATTCTTAATGTGGTCAGTTAATAAGTATCAAAACGAAAAACAATTAGCAGAAGATCTTGCAAAACGTTTTGATACAACTATGAAATGTTCATATCAGATGTTACTAGTCACACTTACAGCCCTATATAATATAGCTGAAGTGTATGAGATAAATGCCCAAAAAGCATACAATTATTCACCTACAGATTATAAAGAAGTGTTCCGGCAATTAAATATTGATTACTTAAATAATGAAAGCGGCAAGATAAATACTGAAAAATTATATACGTATTACTGCTTCAGGTCATCATTGGCATACGGGCATCTAATTCATGGCGGTAAATATAGAGAAGAAGAAGTTAAGGCTTTTAACAAAATTGAATATGTTTATCAAGAACTCGAATTTCAACCAAATATGGAATACGAAGAACTTATTTTGAATTTACATCGTACAAAAATTCTTTTAAATGAAAGTTTGGAGACTATTAAGAAATACAAAAATAATGATTATAACTATAATAGTTGGCGATTCCCCGAGACATCATCAAAAGATATCTTTGGTAGATACCATTCAAGAGAAAATTGGCCGTTTAACATATTTAGGGACTAAATATTATTGGTTAAGAAACACAAGCTTTATTCAATAAAAGATAGAAGAAGTATTTAATTTTGTCATGCTTTCAACTTTTCATAATTTTGTAATGTATTATCACAATTTTTAATAGTATGAAATTTTTATTATTTATTGCAGGTTGTTTCCTCATATTCTATTTAATTTTCAAAACTTCGGAGTGGACAGATTCTTCTAACAGCATAAAACAAGGCATTGGATGTACAGTTTTGGCAGTGATGATGATGTTCATGGTATTATTGAATATCGTTGGAGCTTGCAAAAGTTGCACTGATACTCATAGTCCTTCTTATGATTATTATGATGCTCCTAGAAAATAATAACTAAGAATAAAAAATGATTCTATAAAACTATGGGCCAAAGTTTGGGCTCTCTGCTTAGTGTGTGTGATAGCTTTGTATGGATGCGGGAACAAAGTGAAGGATGCATCTTATTGGGAGGATTTAGGCTCTCCTGAATTTTGGCGGAGAATTAATACCGTAGATGCTCATAACGAACAGGACACTATTATCGGTAACTTCACAGAAAATGGACAAGATTCTTTATTGTTGTTTGTGACACGACTAAGGAAGAAGCAGATGGATGCTTTTATATACAATCAAACAACAAGGGAATATCTCGACTCAACCATATTGGAATCTATAACACCCCTCCCAAACTTGTGAATAAAGGCGACCGACCTCGATGGCAATGGAACTTGCGAGTTTGGTTATTTGCCAACTTGGAACAATCGTCAATGGAGAACGTATCGCATCTTTACTTTAGTAAATTACCAATGGCGCTATCTCGTAAACGGAGAATATCTTGATACACCAGAGTGGTTTAGGCATACTGGAGTAGAGATAGCAGAAAAAGGACCACACAAAGGCCAAGTGCTTATACATTACGCTTACGAAGGGCCTAATGAATCATAAACTATGAGAATAGCAGAAATAAGAGATACAATAGTTAATCCCACATATTCCGAGACTGATAATTAATCGGAATCAAAGACTGGCAGAACAGGAATGGGATTCCCCAAAAGCTAAAATAACGAGTTTTTCTCTTCTTTGCTCATTCTTTTTGTTATCTCGTCAAAATTGTATACCTTTGCAAACGATAACAAAGACACATTTGACCATTTATGGCACAAAATAAATTCCGCGGATTGGGAATCGCTCTTGTCACACCTTTTCAGGCCGATGGCAGCATCGACTTCGACGCCCTCGACCGACTGATAGAATATCAGATTCAAGGTGGTGCCGATTTCCTTTGCATCATGGGCACAACAGCAGAGACCCCCACACTGAGCCGCGAAGAAAAAAGATTGTTAAAGGAACACTTTGTAGAACGTGTAGCAGGCCGCGTACCACTGCTGATGGGATGTGGCGGCAACAACACCGCAGCCATCCTGGAAGAGTTGCAAACCGAAAACTGGAAAGGCATCGATGGCATCCTGAGTGTCTGCCCGTACTACAACAAACCCACACAAGAAGGACTCTATCAGCACTTTGCTGCCATTGCCAAGGCAAGCCCTGTCCCCGTTGTGCTCTACAACGTGCCGGGCAGAACAGGCGTCAACATGACAGCCGAAACAACACTCCGACTGGCTCGAGAGTTTGAGAACATCGTTGCCATCAAAGAAGCAAGCGGAAACATCACGCAGATGGACGACATCATCAAGAACAAGCCAAAACACTTCGACGTCATCAGTGGCGACGACGGCATCACCTTCCCCCTCATCACTCTTGGTGCTGTAGGCGTGATAAGCGTCATAGGCAACGCCCTTCCAGCAGAGTTCAGCCGCATGGTGCGCCTTGCACTCAAAGGAGAATACAACACATCGTTGAGCATACACCACAAGTTCACGGAACTCTTCAAACTGCTCTTTGTGGACGGCAACCCTGCAGGCGTAAAAGCCATGCTCAGCGAGATGGGACTCATACAGAACGTTCTACGACTGCCCCTCATCCCTACCCGACTCACTACGATGGAGAAGATAAGCCAGATAGTTAGAGAACTGGGATACTAAAAAAGTTGAGAATTAAAATTCCACCACCACACCGTAAATAACCAAAATACCAAATAGTACATAAATTGTAAATAGTAAATTGTTAAATTGTAAATGACTATGGTTTATTCACACGAAGTACAGAACATGTGTTGCGTGGCCAAAGGTCCCAACCATGGTCCTGCCCCCATTCCAGAAGAAGGCAAGTGGGTTCAGGCAAAAGAGATTAAGGACATCAGCGGTCTGACGCATGGTATCGGCTGGTGCGCTCCTCAGCAGGGCGCCTGCAAGTTGACACTCAACGTAAAAGACGGCGTTATCGAAGAGGCTCTCGTAGAGACAATCGGTTGCTCCGGCATGACACACTCTGCTGCAATGGCAAGTGAGATTCTTCCCGGCAAGACCATTCTCGAAGCACTCAATACCGACCTCGTTTGCGACGCCATTAACACCGTAATGCGTGAACTCTTCCTCCAGATTGTCTATGGACGTACACAGAGCGCTTTCTCTGAAGGCGGCTTGATGATTGGTGCTGGCCTCGAAGACCTCGGCAAAGGCCTCATCTCTCAGACCGGTACTCTCTACGGCACAAAGGTTAAGGGCACTCGTTATCTGCAACTCACCGAAGGCTACATCACAAAGATGTTCCTCGACAAGGACGACCAGGTTTGTGGCTACGAGTTCGTTCACATGGGCAAGTTCATGGATGCCATCAAGAAGGGCGTTCCTGCCGACGAAGCCCTGAAGAGTGTTACAGGCACTTACGGTCGCACAAAGGCCGAAGACGGTGCAGTGAAGTCAATTGATCCCCGCAAGGAATAAAGAATAGGAGGAATACATTATGATAAGAGAAGTAAAATTCGAGTCACAAGACCGTCGCATCAAGCAGATTCTTGCTTGCTTGAACAAACATGGTATTGCTTCTATCGAGGAGGCTAACGAGATTTGTGAGGCTGCCGGCCTCGATCCTTACAAGACTTGTGAGGAAACACAGATGATCTGCTTCGAGAACGCAAAGTGGGCATACGTTGTAGGCACCGCAATCGCTCTGAAGGAGAAGGCTAAGGACGCCGTAGAGGCTGCCAACTACATCGGCGAAGGTTTGCAGAGTTTCTGCATCCCCGGTTCTGTTGCCGACGACCGCAAGGTAGGCATCGGCCACGGCGAACTCGCTGCTCGTCTGCTCAGCCCCGAGACAAAGTGCTTTGCTTTCCTCGCCGGTCATGAGAGTTTCGCTGCTGCTGAAGGCGCCATCAAGATTGCCCAGATGGCTAACAAGTCAAGACCAGCCGACAAGCCCCTCCGTTGCATCCTCAACGGCCTCGGCAAGGACGCCGCTATGATTATCAGCCGCATCAATGGCTTCACATACGTTCAGACACAGTTCGACTACTTCACAGGCGAACTGAAAGAAGTAAAGCGCATCCCCTACTCTGACGGCCCCCGTGCTGCAGTTAACTGCTACGGTGCAGACGATGTTCGCGAAGGCGTTGCAATCATGTGGAAGGAAGATGTAGACGTTTCTATCACAGGTAACTCTACCAACCCCACACGTTTCCAGCACCCCACAGCAGGCACATACAAGAAGGAACGTACACGTGCTGGCAAGCCTTACTTCAGCGTAGCAAGTGGTGGTGGTACAGGTCGCACACTGTACCCCGACAACATGGCAGCAGGTCCCGCTTCTTACGGCATGACCGACACACTTGGCCGTATGCACTCTGACGCTCAGTTTGCAGGTTCAAGTTCTGTGCCCGCTCACGTTGAGATGATGGGCTTCCTCGGCATCGGTAACAACCCGATGGTAGGTTGCTCTGTTGCTTGCGCAGTACAGGCTGACCTCTATTTGAACAAGAAATAAATCGGGAATCCCCTTATAAAAAGAATCTCCTGCACTCACAAGAGTCGCAGGAGATTCTTTGTTTGCTAATCCAATTTTAGATAATCGTCAACAGCATCAATGACAAGTCCCATCTCAAAGCCTCGAGAAAGAAGATGGCGAACAAGTTTTCCCTTGCGTTGATACATATTTGTATCCTTTAGAGTTCTGTCCTTCGCGCGGAGTGCGTCATCCAATGCCGCTAAGTAATCCTCTTCCGGAATTGTCGACAAACCCTCCGTTATTTCTTCATTACTCAAGCGCAAACGACAAAGCATTTGCGTTATCTTAACCTTACCCCAGCGACTATAAAGGAACTTGTCGTGACAATAGGCTCGGCTGAAACGAGTATTGTCTATAAACCCCTCCTCCATAAGCCTATTGAGGATGTCATTAGCATCTTCTCCCGAGACACCCCACGCTTGTAACTTCTCATAAATTTGCGTAGTGCAATGTTCACTTGCGCTACATAAAAATGCTGCTTTTCTGAGAGCCTCGCTCTTCGATATTTGTCCTATTTTTTCCTTGCGCATACAAACCTGTCGTTGTCGTACTGGTCCTTCACTATCTGTGTTTCTTTGTAACCCTTTTGCAATAGCAACGCTTCAACTTGCCGGGCATATGCTCTGTTCACCTCAAAAAAGAGCCAACCATCGTTCTCAATATACTTACAACCAAATTCTGCTATAGCACGATAAAACAGCAAAGGATTATCATCAGGAACAAAAAGTGCAAGATGGGGTTCATGACAAAAGACATTATCATCCATCTCGTTCGCTTCGCTTACACATATGTACGGTGGGTTACTCACAATGGCCTTCCAGTGTTTTGAATATGACTTAGGCTGTAAAATATTTTCGCACCCAAAACAAACCTCAGCCCCCAACCGTTTTGCATTTTGTTTAGCAACATCAAGAGCCTCTTTCGACACATCGAAAGCCGTCGTTTTAAAACCTAAAAGAGACAATGTAATGGCAATACAACCGCTCCCGGTCCCTATATCAAGCACCGACTCGCCTACAGCAACATTCTGCTCTACCAGACGAACCAACTGTTGGGTTTCGGGCCTTGGTATAAGAACATTGGAATTGACCATATACATACGACCACAGAATTCTTCATAGCCCAAAACATACTGTACTGGCTCTCCGTCAGCCATTCTATCAAGGATTATTTGCAACTCTGCTTTGTCCTTTGCTGATAAAGTTGTATCTTTGCCGAGCAGAATATCGTTACGCGACAGATTGAAACGTTGCTGCATCACTAATTCATATAGTGCACGAGTCTCGCCTAAACCATATTTCTGCCGCAATCTATGTAGCCCTTCCATCCGCAGTTCTTCTTTTACAGGGACAAAGATACGAAGAAAATACGAATTACAGGTCATGAACCACGAACTAAAATACATGTACCGTTGCATACAACTGGCAAAATGCGGAGAGACAGGAGCCCCTCCCAACCCCATGGTCGGAGCAGTTGTGGTATGCAACGGACGCATCATTGGAGAAGGCTTCCATCGACGTTGCGGTGGTCCCCATGCTGAAGTAAACGCCATCAACAGCGTAACAGATAAACGGCTTTTAAGCCAAAGCACCATATATGTCAGTTTAGAGCCTTGCGCCCATTACGGAAAAACGCCACCCTGCGCTGACCTTATCATCCAAAGCAAAATACCACGTGTCGTTATAGGATGTGCCGATCCCTTTGCTAAAGTTAACGGACTGGGCATAAAAAAACTGCAGGACGCAGGATGCGAAGTTAAAGTTGGAGTATTAGAGAGCGAATGTCTGGAATTAAACCACAAGTTCTTTACTTTTCATCAAAAGCACAGACCTTGGATAATACTAAAATGGGCACAAAGTAAAGATGGTTTTATTGGAGCATGCGACACAATGAACAGGATCCAATTCTCGAATGCTCTTACCCAAACTCTTGTTCACCGATTACGTGCACAAAGCGGAGCCATTTTAGTTGGCACGCGAACAGCGATATTAGACAACCCCACCCTCACAACTCGCTATTGGACAGGAGCCAATCCTCTTCGCTTAACCATAGACCGAAAAGGTTGCCTTCCAGAAAATCTACACCTTTTAGACGGAAGCACGCCTACTGTTATTTACACACAGGAAAGTATCGAAGAAATACTTAACGACCTTTACAACAGGAACATACAATGCCTTATTGTCGAAGGCGGCACATGCCTACTACAAAGTTTCATTGATGCCGGCCTTTGGGACGAAGCACGCATCGAAACAAGTCCCGCCTGCATAGGGCAAGGAACCGTTGCCCCAAAACTTTCCTACGAAAAACTGAAGAGCCGACAGTATTTGGGAAAACATTGCATATGCACCTATAGGCATCAAAATGCTTGATACTTTTGTTTTGCCAAGCATTTAACAGCCATATTTTTGTGCTATCACGAGGTTGCCTAAATGCATTGTGGTAATTCTTTCCTGAGAAATATATTCTTTTCAAGCCCTTTTACACTAATTTAACTTAAAATAAGTGCTTGAAGCGTGGCTTTTCTAAATAAATTGCGTATCTTTGCACCTCAGAAATCATACACACACGCTATGCGCGAAAAGAAATACAAGAGTTCCTGCTGGTCCCTATTGCTTATTGTTTTAGCGATGCTGGCAACTTCATGCTCCGAGGACTCCACCACTGTTACGTCCAACGACTACTGCTATATTAAGTCTGTTACACTGGGAACCGTAAAGCGAGTTATCACGAAATACGACCGCATGGGCAACTTCATCAGTTCTACCAATGCACCTTTTTCTGGTAACACATTTGCCATAACCATAGACCAACGCACTGGTGCAATCGAAAACCGAGACTCCTTGCCTTATGGCAGTCAACTTTCGGCTGTAATCGCAACTATTACCTTCGAAGGTGCCACGCTGGCATATCGTACAAAAGGCACAGAAGACACATGGGTAGCCTACAACTCTATTGATAGCCTTGACCTAACAAAACCACTCGAACTTTTGCTTACGAGTGTTGATCTGCAAAGCAGTCGTACATATACACTCAACATCAACGTCCATAAGCAAGAAGGCGACTCTCTTTATTGGAGCCAGTGCGAAAGTGAAATTTCGCAACTTGCCGACATGGAGCACATGAAAGCATTCATCCTAAATGACAAACTTATGATACTTGGGAAGAATGCAACGGGCATTGTTCTCGCTGAGCGTTCAGGCATTGAAATGCAAGGCACATGGCAGGTGGTACCCACCGAGGATTTACCTCACACTGCCGACATTCAAACTCTTCAACAACAAGAAGATTGCTTATACCTCAGCACAAGCGATGGAGAAATACTCTCTTCTACAGATGCTAAAAAATGGGAGAAAATAGGCGGCGGCAAATCTGTCCCTTTGACACTCATTGAAAAGACAAAAGATCATTTCTACGCCCTTTCAGAAGGAAAAATACTACGTTCTTCAGATGCTCAAACATGGGAAGAAGAACAACTCGATTCAGACCCCATGTTCCTACCTGCCACCGGCATAAGAGCCCTCTCCGTCAAACAAAGCAATGGCAATAATCGTGTTGTTTTGATTGGCCAAAGAGAACAGGATGCCGTTGTTTGGAACAAAATGTGGAACAAAAGCGAAAACGAAACAACAACTAAATGGACATATTTCCCAAATAGTCCAGACAACACAACCCCTTGTCCGCGTCTTCAGCACTTCAATCTGCTTGAATATGACCACAATTGCATTGCCTTTGGCGGCAGCACTTTCGACAATTCTCGCAAAGCACTCGACGCACTCTACATCAGTCAAGATTATGGCATAACATGGCGTCCCAGCACAGAACTGCATTTGCCTATTCAACTCGAAGGCATAGAAGGATGCATTACAAGTGCTGTAGACAAAAACAATTTTATTTGGGTTATCACTAACGCACAGGTATGGCGAGGAAGACTGAACAGACTTGGATTCGAACAGCAATAAGCCTCTGTTGTCTGCTCTTCTGCTTCGTTGCAAATGCAGAAGAAGAGTTAGAATACAAGATGGACATTGGAGCAGGATTGGGCGGATGTTTCTATATAGGCGACGCCAACAGTGCTCCTTTTGCTAATCTTAGCGCCATGGGAGCCATCACTGCACGCCGAATTCTAAATGCGCGCATGGCAGTCAAGGCAAACCTCGCCTTTGGGCATATTCATGGCACTACTGACGGTTTCATTCCCACGGATGCATACAGCGGAACGACAGAAGGAGGCATCCCTACCCAAGTGAAATTCTCACGCAATATAATGGATTTAGGGGTTCAGTTCGAACTCAACTTCTGGGGATTCGGAACTGGCGTCGGCTACAAAGGTAATAGTCGAATCACACCATACGTCTTAGCAGGAGCAGGTGTCACACTTGGCATGGGAGGTAATGCCGGTGTATGTGGCGGCATGAATATTCCCATTGGATTAGGCGTAAAGTACAAACTTAAACCTCGTGTCAATCTTGGCTTTGAATGGACCATGCGTTTTAGTACAACCGACAAACTTGATGCCACACCGGAAGGGACACAATTAAAGGACCCATATGGCGTTGAAAGTGCCATGTTCAAAAACAAAGATAATTACAGTTTTGCCATGTTCTTCATTACATACGAAATGTTCCCAAAACTTCGAAAATGTAATAACTGACAAAACTATAGCAATAGAAAAGCGAAAAGAACAGATTGAAATACAATTCTCATGAAAGATAACATCGAAGCAACATTCGACGGGATTCAACTCGACAAAAACAATATCCCCGAATCTATTGCCATAATTATGGACGGAAACGGACGATGGGCACAAGAGAAGGGGCTCCCTCGATCGAGTGGTCATATACAAGGAGTGGAGAACGTGACTCGTATCACATCGGAATGTGCACGACTTGGCGTCAAGTTTCTCACCATGTACACCTTTTCTACAGAAAACTGGAGCCGCCCAGAGGCTGAAGTTGGAGCCTTGATGCAACTCGTAGCGGATAAACTCGAAGATGAAATATTCATGAAGAATGATGTCCGCTTTCGCTATATCGGTGACATCGAAAGACTTCCTGCGCCAGCACGCCAACGCGTATTGGAATGTATGGAAAATACAAAAAACAACAAACGCATGACTGCCGTTACGGCTCTTAATTACAGTAGTCGTTGGGAATTAACGAAAACCATGCGTGATGCTGTTAGAGACGCATTGATTGGAAATATTACACCAGATGACATAAACGAACAATATATCACTGACCATTTGGAAACAAATTTCATGTCGGACCCCGACCTACTCATACGGACAGGCGGAGAATTACGCATTAGTAACTATTTGCTATGGCAGTGCGCATATAGCGAATTTTACTTTTGCGACACATTTTGGCCCGATTTCCAAGAAAAAGACCTGCACAAGGCTATCGCTGCATATCAGCAAAGACAACGACGCTTTGGCAAAACAGGCGAGCAAGTAACAAAAGGCTAAACACACCCACAAGAATCTCTACGATAAATTAACGTGAAAAGAACATTCCATATTCTATTTGCTCTATTCGGGCTGATTCCCACACTGCTCTCACAAGTAGTACAGCGCGAAATTGCTCCAGAAATTGACTATAGCCGAACTCCTAGACAATACTATATCGGTCGCATTACGGTTGATGGTGTCAAAAACTATGATGAACGACTTCTAATTGGACTAAGCGGTCTGGCAGAAGGACAAAGAATAGAAATACCCAGCGAAGAAATAACAAATGCCGTGAAACGCTATTGGCGCAACGGCCTTTTCAGTAATGTTGCTATAAGAGTTGATAGTCTAATAGGCGATTCGGCCTATCTGCACATACAACTCACACAACGCCCCCGCATCTCACAAATCAACTTTTACGGCGTAAAAAAGAACGAACGAGACGACCTGAAAGAAAAGTTGGGGCTTGTCAAGGACAATCAATTAACACCCAATATGATTGACCGAGCAAAGATTCTCGGAGAAAGATACTTTTCGGAAAAAGGTTACAAAAACGCAGAGATAAACATTGTGCAAAGAGACGATGCAAGTGCACCCGACAAAATCATTGTTGATGTTAATGTTGAAAGAAAAGATAAAGTAAAAATTAACCGTATCAACATTATTGGCAATAAACATTTAAGCACAAAAAAAATAAAAGGAAACATTATCAAGCCAGGTGTTTTGAAGACAATACACGAAAAACACTCTATGGCAAGTTGGTTCAGAAGCAAAAAATTTGTCGAAGCCAAGTACAAAGAAGCAAAAGAAAACCTGCTTACCAAGTATGGCGAATTGGGTTTCCGCGATGCTATCATTGTAGCAGACAGCGTAGTACCACATAATGAACAAGATGTAAATATCTATATTTCAATTGAAGAAGGCCAAAAATACTACATTCGAAACATTGAATGGGTCGGCAACACGCTCTACCCAACAGATGTTCTTAACAAACTCCTTCAAATGAAAAAAGGCGACGTCTATAATCAGACGCTTATGAATGAGCGACTGATGACTGACGAAGATGCTGTAGGCAATCTATATTACAACAACGGATACGTATTCTCTCGAATAGACCCTGTTGAGACAAACATTGTGGGCGATTCCATAGACCTGGAGATGCGAATTTTCGAAGGACCTCAGGCACGCATTAGTCATGTTCGCATCAGTGGTAATGATCGCGTATATGAAAATGTTATTCGTCGCGAACTTCGCAACAAACCGGGTGATTTATTCTCCAGGGAAGCACTCATGCGTTCATTCCGAGAAATTGTCTCGCTTGGACACTTTGACGAAAGTAGTGAACCAAAAGTTGAACCAGATCGCGTGAATGGCACCGTTGACATCAATTGGGGACTTACCAGTAAAAGCAACGACCAGATTGAATTCTCACTCGGTTATGGACAGACTGGTGTCATTGGCCGTATTGGATTAAAGTTTAGCAACTTCTGCATGGCAAACCTCTTTAGTAAAAAAGGATTGCGACGCGGAGTAATGCCGATGGGCAATGGAGAGACGTTCAGCATCAGCGGACAAACAAACGGTCGATATTACCAGTCATATAGTGTTAGTTACATGAACCCCTGGTTTGGTGGGAAGCGTCCCAACACTTTCAGTTTAAGTGCTTTCTTCTCGAAACAGACAGATGTAAGCGACAATTATTATAATTCTGCGTATTATAACAATTATTTCAACAGTTATTTATATGGTATGGGCACTAATAGTTATAATTACTATGAAAACTATTATGACCCAAACAAATATGTAATGCTTTTCGGTATGTCTCTCGGTTGGGGTAAACGTTTACGCTGGCCGGACGACAGATTTACACTCTCTGCAGAATTGAGTTACACACGCTACATGCTCAAAAACTGGCAGTACTTCCTTATGTCAAATGGCAATTGTAACAATATCAATTTGGGCCTAAATCTTAGTCGAAACAGTACTGACAATCCCATCTATCCACGTTCTGGTTCAGACTTCTTATTAAGTATATCATTGACACCTCCCTATAGTCTCTTCAACGATAAAGATTATGCCAACCTTGCCACAAACATTAATAGTCCAACCTATAACAAGGAAATGCAAGAAAAATATCGTTGGATAGAATATCACAAATGGAAATTTAAGAGTCGTACCTATACCGCACTGAGTGGACACAACAAGTGTTTTGTCCTATCCACACGAGTTGAGTTTGGTATTCTTGGCCATTACAATAAGAACAAGCGTTCCCCATTCGAAACGTTCTATGTAGGAGGTGACGGTACAAGTGGTTATAGCACTTCTTATGCCACTGAAACAATTGGAATGCGAGGCTACGACAATGGGTCGCTTACTCCAAGAGGTGAAGCCGGCTACGCTTACGACCGATTCTCTGTTGAATTGCGCTACCCCTTCATCTTGAGTCCTAGCACTAACATCTACGGATTAGTTTTTGCCGAAGCAGGTAATGCATGGAGTAATATCAAGGATTTCAATCCACTTGACATGAAACGCTCTCTTGGTGCCGGCGTACGCATTTACTTGCCTATGGTTGGCTTGCTCGGAATTGACTGGGCTTATGGCTTTGACAGTGTGTATGGTAGTAGAGCATATTCTGGAAGTCATTTCCACTTCATACTTGGACAAGAATTCTAAATACTAAAAAGATATACATTATTTAATAAATAAAAGTATTACATTATGAAAAAGATTCTGATTGCAATGCTGATGCTGCTTGGCGGCTCAGAAGTTTGGGCACAGAAATTTGCTCTCGTTGATTTAGAATACATATTGAAAAACATTCCTGCCTATGAACGAGCCAATGAGCAACTAAACCAAGTTAGCAAAAAATGGCAGGCTGAAGTCGAAGCCCTAACAAGCGAAGCAGAAACATTATACAAGAACTATCAGTCTGAGGCTGTTTTTTTGAGCGAGGAGCAAAAGACCAAGCGTGAAGAAAGTATTGTTGCTAAAGAGAAAGAAGCAGCCGAACTAAAAAAGAAATACTTTGGTCCGGAAGGAGAACTTTACAAGAAACGCGAAAGTCTCATGGCTCCTATTCAGGAAGAGATCTACACTGCCATTAAAGATATCAGCGACCAAAAAGGTTATGCTCTTATACTTGATCGGGCAAGCGATGCCGGCATCATTTTTGCGAGTCCTAAGATTGACATTTCTAACGAAGTTCTAACAAAACTTGGATATAACTAATAAAACAAATAATAAAATAACAAGCGTTATGAAAAAAATTTTGATTGCCATCCTGATGATGGCTCCCATGAGCCTCTGCGCTCAAAAGTTTGCTCACTTCAACACTGCCGACATCATTCCCAACATGAAGGAATACACGACTGCAATGGAAGAAGTTCAAGCGATGCAGAAGCAGTATGAAGACGACATGAAACTCATGCAGGACGAACTGCAAAAAAAGAGCGAAGAGTACCAGAAGGAGCAAGCAAACTTGTTGGACAACGTCCGTCAGCGTCGTGAACAAGAGTTGAACGACCTCTATACTCGTTTGCAACAATCTTACCAAGACAACCAGGCAGCGCTGCAAAAGGCACAAGCAGAAAAGATGAATGCTATCACAGAGAAAGTTCTGGCCGTTGTCAAGAAGGTTGGCGAGGCTGGTGGTTATGTCTATATTGTTGACACGAGTTCCGGTGTTATTCCATTCATTAATTCCACACTCAGCACAGACATTACTGCCCAGTTAAAGAAAGAGTTAGGCATTCAGTAAATCCTTCCTATCTGTAAACCCATGAAACGTTTGATATTCATTTTCCCCCTCCTAATGTTTTGCCTTGCTGTTTCTGCACAGATTCAGTTTGGCTACATGAGCTACAAGCAAATACTTCAGGAGATGCCAGAGTACGCTCAAGCGACAAAAGATCTGGCTGTCCTTAAAGCCAAGTATGAAGCAGAAGCGCAGAAGGGCGAAGAAGAGTTCCAACGCAAATTCGTTGATTTCCTGCAAGGGCAAAAGGACTTTCCACAAGCCATCATGCAGAAACGTCAAGCAGAATTGCAAGCACTAATGGATAATGGGGTGGCCTTTCGCATGAAATCCCAGGAACTGATTGCTTCGGCTGAAAAAGATTTAATGCAAGAAGCATACAAACGTCTGAACAGAGCATTGCTTGAAGTCGGTGTAGAATATGGTTATGGCTATATTCTAAATACGGACGACAATAACTGCCCTTACATAAATCCTGTGATTGGCTTTGATGTGACAGAACTTGTCCGACAAAAACTTGGATTAGTTGTTGTGCCAGAAGCACAGCAGAATGTTCCTGTTGCACCTGTGGAAGAACAAGTCGTAGTTCCGCAAGAATAAAATTAATCTGTTTTATTCTCCGAATTTACAATTTCATAGATGAAGAATGATCGTGGACCAATAGGAATCTTTGACTCTGGATACGGAGGGTTGACCATTCTGAAGGAGATTCGTAAGATAATGCCGCAGTATGATTACCTGTATCTTGGTGACAATGCACGCACGCCCTATGGTACACGTTCGTTCGACGTCGTCTATGAGTTCACAATCCAAGCCGTCCGTTATTTGTTCAAACAAGGATGCCACTTGGTGATTCTGGCATGTAACACAGCATCGGCAAAGGCTCTGCGAACCATTCAGCAGAATGACCTTCCACGACTTGCTCCCAATCGACGTGTTCTTGGTGTGATACGCCCCACGGTTGAGGTGATCGGCGATATCTCAAAGACCCATCATGTTGGCATAATGGCAACACCAGGAACTGTCCGAAGCAAAACCTACGAATTGGAAATCGCAAAACTCTTTCCTGACTTCAAAGTTACAAGCAAGGCATGCCCGATGTGGGTTCCGCTGGTTGAGAATGAAGAATACAACACTCCCGGGGCAGACTATTTCGTAAAAAAGAATATCGACAGCCTGCTACAACAAGACCCGCAAATAGACAGTGTAATACTTGGTTGTACACATTATCCGTTGCTGAGAGATAAAATCCGACAATGGATGCCGGATAACATACATGTCATAGAGCAGGGCAACTATGTGGCGCAAAGTCTGAAGGAGTACTTGTCTCGCCACGATGATATGTCCAAACACATTACGAGTGAGGGGACTATACGTTTCTTGACTACGGAGCAAGCAGATGTATTTCAGGCGAAGGCGGCTATATTCATGGACACGGCAGTTGAAGCAGAAAGGGTGTTCCTGGAATAATTCCGGTACGGTACCAAGTTTTTCACTTCAACTTTTGGAGACTCGCTGATGATTAGAAAAGAGACAAAGAGACGAGTAAACGACAAAAAAAACTGAACATCTTTGTTTTTGGAGAGAAAAATTTCTATCTTTGCACAAGAGGTCAAACTAATAGGCATAAATCATAGCAATGAGAAGCGACACATTAGTTATCATTCCGACATATAACGAGAAGGAGAACATTGAGGCCATTATTCGTGCCGTTACGTCGTTAGAGAAACGTTTCGACATCCTTATCATTGACGATGGAAGTCCTGATGGAACGGCAGACATTGTGAAAGGCTTGATGAAAGAAGACGAACTTTCCGAGCGTGTCCACATTGTAGAGCGTTCTGGGAAGTTGGGACTTGGCACAGCCTACATTTGTGGTTTCAAGTGGGCCATGGAGCATGGTTATGACTATGTCATCGAAATGGATGCCGACTTCAGCCATTCGCCCAACGACCTTCCGCGGCTTTATGCTGCGTGCCACGATGAAGGCTACGATGTCTCTGTAGGCAGCAGATATGTATCAGGTGTAAATGTTGTGAACTGGCCTATCGGCCGTGTTCTCATGTCCTATTATGCTTCGGCTTATGTCCGCACGGTTCTCGGCATTTCCTTACGTGATACGACTGCGGGGTTCGTGTGCTGGTCGAGAAAAGTTCTTGAAACCATCTGTCTCGACAACATCCGCTTTAAGGGTTACGCTTTCCAGATTGAAATGAAATATACTGCCTTAAGACTTGGTTTTAAGATTAAGGAAGTTCCTGTAGTCTTTGTCAACCGCGAATTGGGTTCGAGCAAAATGTCCGGAGGCATTTTCAGCGAGGCTCTTTTCGGTGTCCTGCGCTTGAGGTTCACTAAATTCAAGAGGAATAGTTAAACCGGCATTTTATTTATCCCAACACATTCATTTCAGAATAATGTTTGAAGGAAAGATAGCAGAACTCCTCAAGAAGAAAGAGATACAACAATTCATCCGCTTCTGTATTGTAGGTGGGACGTGTGCATTGATAGACGCAACTATCTTTTATGTTGTCCGGCTTTTTGCCCCTTATCTGGTTGCGCTTATCTCCGGATACATCCTTTCTCTGTGTGTCAACTACCTTCTCACTATTTATTGGACTTTCCAGACACGTTCTTCCATACTCAATCTTGTAGGCATTGTGGGGGCGCATCTGTTCAATCTGTTCGTCGTACGCATGGGAATTATGGTGTTCCTCGTAGAAGTACTTGATTTGAAGGATTCCATTGCCTATTTGCCTATGGCTGCCATCAGTGCCGTCACGAACTATTTTGTTGTACGTGCTGTCGTGAGGTACTCGAAGAGAAAAAGAGAAAAAATGTAAGTCTCTTGTAAATTTTTCTCTCCAAAGCAGGTGTTTTGACTGCCATTTTTTCTTTTGTTGGCACTGCTCTACCCTAAACACAGCAAAGAATCCAAAATCCATTTGTTGCTGATAATCTGATAGTTGGCGGACTTCATTAAGAAAGACACTGTTTCATTAGGCGCAACAAGCAACATCATTCCGGCAGAAATTGCCTAAAAATGCATCGATTTCGGTGCAGGAAATCCGGTAATTTGGCATGGGAAAATTGCAAACATCATACACCATTATCACCAAATAGGTCTTGCTTGTATGGCATCGTCCCATAAGGCGTTGGACGAAACGGTATTCGGTTGCAATTTTTATGTAACGGATTTTCAACGAGGCCTGTAAAATATCTTTACGGTCTGCGTTCGTAAACCTGCATCTTCTGATTGACGGTGACAGGGTCCATTACATACTTCAATATAGGCCTGGGCCATGTCAGATTCCACAAGAATTTATGCGGTGTGACACAAAAACGATAACGGAACAATTCCTCCTTGTCGTAGATAAGATGATAGTTCTCCGGGATGGGAGCGTCGTAATAATCGTGACAAGTCTTCACTGCTCCTATCACACGAACAAGGTACTTCACCTTTCCTGAAGCCACCCACTCAGCCTGTTCCTTCTTAATGTCAGGGCTAAGATAACTGGAGATGAAGAAATTAGGATTGGGAGGCAAATGATTTGTGTGCTGATAAATGCCGGAATCATACGAACTGAAAGTAAGAACCTCACTGTCATCACTCTGGTTGGCATTGACAATCTCTGCCATCTCAAAAACACAATAAGGGAATGTGCCATTCAGACGCGTCACAAGATTCCAATTCGTTGCAACAGACCATACCGCCACGAAAGTAAACAGCAAGTACGTACGCCATGTCGGCTTATAATCCTTTGCATAGCAAATGAGCAGAGGGAAGAAGGTGAACACGGTCAGGAAATAGTAGAACTGAACCGTCAACATAGCGAAAGAAAGCATCAGCAAACCGTATGTCCCCACAAGAAGCAACTTCACATCCTTGCCTACAGGCAAGAAAACCGCAGGCAACATCAGTATTGCCCAAATGCTGAGTTTAAACAATGGAAACCACCAATAGTCGGGTGCGCCATTGGTAGCCGTTCCGTGATAATGGAAAATGTTCACCATAAAGTACGACTCCCATAGTGCATCCAACGTGCCATGCAGACCGAAATAAAGCAACACCCACGCCGTCACCAATGCAAATCCCACAAAAATCCAACCAATGGCACGGAGAAGTTCCTGCATCTGACCGTTCTTCTTCGCAATATACCACAACGCCAACACACCACCTATATAGAAGAACAAAAGATTATACTTCATCCAGAAGATAAGTCCGATGCCCACACCCATAATAAGCGACTGCCACCAATGCGGAGCATGGCGGTCCTTGACAAACCGCAACATAAAGTAAAGACTCTGAGCCAGGAAAGGCAACGACAATTCCTCCACACTGTCTCCATAACCAAAGAAGTCCGAAGTATAAGTTATTACACCCAAAAGGCAGACAACAGGCAAAGTGACAGGCAACGAAGAAAACAGCCGCAGCGTACGCAAAGAATAAATCAAATAGAACAAACTGCAAACAATCTCCACCAAATAAATGCCCACAAAACTGTTGCGTGAAAGCATGGCCGCCCATTCATGCAAGAAAAAGAGAACCGGACCCTTATGGTCGAAAATGTCAACATAGAGTTCCTTGCCGCTAAGCATCGCGTTGCCAATAGTCATATAAACATTTGCATCGTCCCACGGATTGAGAGGATAAAAGAACGAACAAGTGCTGAACAACGTCGTCAACAATAAGGCAAGGAAAAACAATAAAACCTTTTCGCCAAAAGAGACTCTCTGCATCATAGTCATAACAATATATATTTATGCACAAAGATATACTATTACAACGAGAACACCTTCACTTTACTAAAAAAATATAACAAGGAAAGAGGTTTTTACCTTCCGCTTTGTTTTTGTCGGATAAAAGAGGTAAATTTGCCAGGAAAATGAAAAACGCAAAATGAATAGACACCTCATACAACTCTCCCTCATCACCCTACTGCTAACTCTTTGCCCACACCTGTCAACATCGCTGTTGGCACAGCCACGTTTCGTTCCCGACACCGAAATAAAGAAAGCAGGCGAAGTACAATTCCAAACGCCCCGCCTGTTTAATATCGGCTTCACAAATAAGGGAGATAAGCCACTGCTCATCAAAAACATCAAAGCATCCTGCGGTTGCCTCAATGTAACATATCCCCAAACATCCATAGCCGCAGGTGCAAGAGGCGAAATAACACTTACATTCGATGCCAAACTGTTAGGCACATTTCACAAAGAAATAGAAGTTTACACCAATGCCTCGGATACGCCAACATACATAGCAATTCAAGGAACCGTCGTAACAGAAGTACACGATTACAGCGACGAATTTCCCATCGACCTCGGCAACGTGCGCATGAAAACCAATACCGTAGAATTCGAAGATGTCAACATTGGCGACCATCCATCAATAGAATTGTCCATCCTAAACACCGACCGCACAGCATTCCGCCCTGAACTGATGCACCTGCCCCCCTATCTTACTGCCGAAAGTATCCCGGAAGATATCCCCGCAGGCAAAACAGGAATCATACGCCTTACACTCAATAGCGAAAAACTCGGCCAGTTAGGACTCAACCAAACTAGCATCTATCTCTCCCGTTATCTTGGCGACAAAATAAGCGAAACAAATGAAATACTTGTATCCGCTATCCTATTGCCGAAGTTTTCCAGCATGAGCAATGAAGCAATGGCAAATGCCCCCGAACTGACTGTTAGTGAATCCTCCATTGATGTTGACATAACAAACGGAAAGAAAAGCATCAGTCGCAACATAATTCTTACAAACACGGGAAAAAGCGACCTACATATACAACAAGTACAAGTCTTCAACAAAGCACTCAGTGTCAGAATAACCAATCGCACAATTCGCCCGGGCAAAAGCACAAAACTAAAGATAAACGTTACCGCAAAATACCTTCACAAAAGCAAAGGTCGTATGCGTGTCTTGCTCATCACTAACGCACCACAGCAAGCCAAGCAGTACATCAATGTTGATGTAAAGTAATTAAACACTTATTTGTCTTATGGAACATCCAGAGAACAATCCCGAATATGCAGGCTTAACCGTAAACAGCGGCGTCGCCCCTGTTACATCCGTCAATCCTCATCTAAATCGACAACGTTTTGTCCGCCACCGATTGACCGTCGGAGACTATGTCGAAGGCATCCTAAAAGGAAATATAACCATTTTAGGACAAGCCGTAACACTTGTCGAAAGCACGAACCCCGACCATCAAGTCATTGCTCAAGAAGTAATCGAAAAATGTTTACCGCACTCTGGCAATAGTGTACGCATCGGCATCAGTGGTGTTCCTGGCGCAGGCAAAAGTACCAGCATTGATGAGTTCGGCATCCATGTATTAAAAGAATATGGTGGACGATTGGCCGTTCTCGCAATCGACCCAAGCAGTGAACGCAGCAAAGGAAGCATTCTCGGCGACAAAACGCGTATGGAGAAATTAAGTGTACACCCAGACTCGTTCATTCGTCCCAGCCCTTCAGCCGGCAGTCTTGGTGGTGTTGCACGCAAAACACGAGAAACTATCATCCTATGTGAGGCTGCCGGATTTGATAAAATATTCGTTGAGACTGTAGGTGTAGGGCAGAGTGAAACTGCTTGTCACTCAATGGTTGACTTCTTTTTACTCATCCAACTTGCAGGAACAGGCGACGAACTTCAAGGCATCAAGCGAGGCATTATGGAAATGGCAGATGGTATTGTCATAAATAAATGTGATGGTAACAATGTCGAAAAATGCCAACTTGCAGCAACACACTTCCGTAATGCACTGCACCTCTTCCCTCTCCCCGAAAGCGGTTGGACACCACAAGTTCTTACATATAGTGGTTTTTATGGTTACGGAATCAAGGAAGTATGGGATATGATTTACAAGTATCTTGATTTTGTCAAGGAAAGTGGATACTTCGACTATCGTCGTGCTGAACAAGCAAAGTATTGGATGTACGAAAGCATTAACGAGCAACTGATGGGCAATTTCTACCACAATCCTACCATCGCAGACATGTTACAGGCTGCCGAACGAGGTGTATTGCAAGGCGAACGCACTTCATTCGTTGCTGCCAAGCAACTGCTCGACTCTTACTTTGCACTCCTCCATTAACCACTTCGGTGTGCTTGTCGCACCGCAGATTCCTATTGATTCACAACCTTGCAGCCAGCAGACATCGATCTCGCTGGCTGTATCTATCATATAGGAGCGAGGATTTGCTTTACAACATTCATTGAAAAGTACACGCCCGTTACTGCTTTTCCTGCCGCAAACAAAGAGAACGACGTCGTGTTTAAGCGCAAAGTTACGAATATTGGGCATTCGGTTTGCCACTTGTCTGCAAATGGTATCGTAGTATGTAAAGGTTGCTTCCAGGCTAATGTGCTGCTGTACGTATTCTACGATTTTCCGAAACTCGTCAAGCGGCATTGTGGTTTGGGAATAAAGACATATGTCACGACTGAAGTCTAACTTCTCAACATCCGTTGATGATTCGATGATAATGGCTGTTTCTTCTGTTTGTCCTACCAGACCTATTACCTCAGCATGACCATTCTTACCAAAGATGACAATTTGTTTTTGATGCTCTATATCGGCATCATATTCTTTCTTGATACGTTCTTGAAGATGCAAAACAACTGGACAGGTAGCATCAATCAGGTTAATAGAACGTTCGTTTGCTAAAGCATATGTTGAAGGCGGTTCACCATGTGCTCGCAGCAAGACCTTCGCATCATGAATATCGTGCAACTGATGATGGTTGATTGTTACGAGTCCCAACTGTTGTAGGCGATCGCACTCCTTTCCATTGTGTACAATGTCACCTAAGCAATAGAGTTTTTCTTCCGTTGCGAGTTCCTCTTCTGCCTTGCCAATGGCTCTCGTTACGCCGAAGCAAAAGCCCGAACCCTGATCTATTTCAATCTTCATTCGCTACTCTGTAATACTGTTCCAACAGCCAGGCTTTCTGTTCCGGTATGGTCATATTACTATTGTCCAGTACGATGGCATCGTCGGCCTTACGAAGAGGGCTAATAGCACGAGTGGAATCTATACGGTCGCGTTCTACGACGTTTGCCAGAATCTCGTCGAAGTTGCACGTTTCCCCTTTTGCTGTCAATTCGTCGAAGCGGCGCTTGGCACGCACATCAGCACTTGCTGTAACGAAAATCTTCAGTTCTGCATTGGGGAAAACGACTGTCCCTATGTCGCGTCCATCCATTATTACGCCTTTTGCTTCGCCCATCAAACGTTGCAATTCTACCATTGCTTCGCGAACAAAGCCAAGTGTGGCAATGGGGCTTACGTACTTCGAAACTTCCATTGTACGTATCTCTCGCTCTACGCAGACTCCGTTGAGATATGTGTCCGGGCGTCCAGTTTCTTCGTTCAACTGGAAGGTTATCAATATATCGGCCATCCGGTTGTGCAGAGCATCCTCGTCAATACCGGCATCGGTAATCAGTCCGTTCTGCATGGCGAAGAGTGTCACGGCACGATACATTGCTCCTGTGTCTATATATATATAGCCAATCTCTTTTGCCAGGTCCTTTGCCATTGTACTCTTTCCGCAAGAAGAGTGGCCGTCGATTGCTATGGTAATTATTTTCATTGATGTCTAAAAGTTATGGTGAAATGCTATTTGGTTTCCTTTTGAAAGTTATATGCTAAAGTAAATGCCAGTGTAGGTGCGCTGACATGATACTTGGCGTACGCCACACCGAACTTCAGGCGCTTGAGATTAACGCCGCCACCGAACGAAAGACCGGCTGCATGCGACGAACCGGCTGCATTCATTTCGTAGGCTCTGCGGAAGTTGTATCCCAGGCCGACGTAGAACTTATTTGTTATAAGCCATTCGGCTCCAAGAACAAAGTGATTTATAAAGATGCTTCCTGCCTTTACCTTGTTGCCGGTAGTGAAGTAGTCATCGGAAGTCCATCGCGTCAGGTCGACCATTGTAACCGAAATGCGAATAGGGGCATGGCCCAGCGATTTCGTGAAGCCCATTTCAAGATCTACGGGCAACGGGTCGCGCTCGTTGCCGAAACTTTTTATCTGTCCTCCGAGATTACGCGCAGCAACAGAGAACGAGAAGTCTGATTTCTCGCTGTAGTAATTTAGTCCCAAGTCTGCGGCAAGTGCGCATGATGTATATGGGCCGTAGTGCGAATAGATAAATTTTGCTGTTACGCCACCCACCCAATGGTTGCTGAGAATGTGGCTGTACTGGCCGGCAAAACAGAGATCCAGTGGACTGAAATCGCCTACAACTTCGCCTGTCACCAATGTTTCCTTTGTGGAACCATAGCCTACGAATTGTGCATGCACGCCCCAACTGCCGTTTGCTCCCACCTGCTGCGAATATGCCGCTGCGCCTGTATTGGTGCCTTGCATATAGGTCATAAAGGAGAAGCCCACCGACTTGTCGCTAATGTTAGACAACAATGCCGGGTTCTGCAAGGAGAGTGATATGTCGTCCTCCATTAGAGAGATATTCTTGCCGCCAAGTGCTGCTGAATGGGACGATACCGGCAGATTCAGGAAATTGAACACTGTGCCGCTCTCCTGCGCCACAGCAACGAGCGGAAGCAAGAGGCTTACCAGCAGAAATGAGAAACGATGCATCCTTGTCATTACGTACATATATCGGTTGCAAAGATACGATGTTTCGTCCAAAAATCAAAATTCTAAAATTTAAAAAATCTTTTTCGTGCCAATGATTACTCAAACAGCCGAAACTCTAAAGAAAAAAGCCATGCCCTGACGAACAATCTTCCGCATTTGACATAATGTCATCATTTCGTACGTTTTACTTTCTTTTTGTATTTCTCCCAATCGGCCAGAATTGTTTATATGTCATCGCCCCATTGCCCGGCATCATTTTCGCAAAAATAAGGCTAAAACAAGTCCCGCCTGGAACAGAGATATTTACGCATCACAACACAGAACAGAGCAAAGATTTCCGCAAAAAATGGCTAACCAAAACAGAAGCAACCCCTAACCTTTTCGCCTTTTATCGCAGGAGAAATCGTGAAACCCGGCATACCTAATCGCCAAACTTAACGTGCCTTGTTGCGGGATATGCCATTGCTTGTCGGCAGACAACCTACGTCTAATTGCCAGACATACCACTCCATGTCATAACAAATGGCGTATTTTGTTCAAAAATCAGCCATTTTTCAGAATAACAAAAAGGCAGAATATCCGACAAAACACTATCATTTTGACACTTTGGTAGACCATCCTTCTCAATTCACGAAACAGAAAACTATCGGCGTAGAAGAAGAAAAATAATCACAAAAAAGAAAAAAACTTCCGAAGATACGTACAAGAATAAAAAAAATAATGTAACTTTGTGCCACTATTGAATACTTTAGGCAATAATAACAACAAAATAAGACATGGAAGCAAAAAAAACAGTAAACGAGGAACTGCGGAGTCAGAAATCGACCAACATGCTGATTGGATACGTCCTGGCACTTGCCGCAATGTTCGTTGCCTTCGAGTACACCCAGCGTGAAGTGAAGGTCGTAGAGGAGGAAAAAATTTATGATTACAGAATGGAAGAGGACATGATCCCCATTACAAAACAAGAAGTAGTGGTAGCACCTCCTCCAGCAGCAGCCCCCACCGTAATGGAGTTCATCAACGAAGTGGATGACGACACCGAACTTCCCGAAGAAGAAATCGAAACGTCAGAAGAGATGAACCAAGCCATCACAACCGTAGTAGGCACCGGTGCCCCCGCAGCCGTCGTAACAGGTCCAGTCGGTCCGGTAGTAGAAGCCGACGACGACGACCGCATCTACGAAATGGTAGAAGAGAATGCACAATTCCCCGGCGGCGACGCAGAGTGCTTCAAGTGGCTGAGCGAACACATCAAATACCCCAGCATCTGTGTAGAACAAGGCGTTCAGGGACGCGTAATCGTGAACTTCGTTGTCAATCGCGACGGTTCAATCGTCGATGTCAAGACCGTACGTTCTCCAGACCCCAACCTCACCAAAGAAGCAGAACGTGTTGTAAAACTGATGCCTAAATGGAAACCCGCACGTCAAGGCAACAAGACCGTTCGCTCACGATTCACCCTGCCCGTTATGTTCCGTTTGAGTTAAGAATTCTTTTTAATCTCCTAAACGGACAACCACAAATAGCCCCACTCGCAATCCGGCCGACAAAGGAAGGACGAGAGAGGGGCTTCTTCTTTTTAAAGAATATATAATAAAATAATGTATAGCAGCAAAGAACTTCTTCAGACATTAGAAGACGCCATCAAGGCTCTGCCACTCGAATGTGAACCAAAAGGACTATACGAACCCATACGCTACGTCCTCTCACTTGGCGGAAAACGAATCCGCCCCGCACTCATGCTCATGGCCTACAACCTCTATCGCGAAGACATTACACCCTGCGTCATGCCCGCCATAGGATTGGAAATATACCATAACTTCACCCTATTGCATGACGACCTTATGGATCGTGCAGAAGTAAGACGCGGTAAAACCTGCGTACACCTCAAGTGGGACGACAACACCGCTATCCTCAGCGGAGACAACATGCTTGTGCTTGCCTTCAAATATATGATGCAATGCGACAGCACAAAAATGGCAGAAATAATGCACACCTTCACAAAAACAACCATTGAAATAAACGAAGGACAGCAATACGATATCGATTTCGAAAGCAGAAACGATGTAAGCGAAGAAGAATACATCGAAATGATACGCCTCAAAACATCAGTTTTGCTGGCTTGCGCCTTACAAATCGGAGCAACATTGGGCGGCGCATCAGAAGAAGACGCACAAGCACTCTACCGTTTTGGAGAACGGCTCGGACTTGCGTTCCAGTTACAAGATGACTACCTCGACGTCTATGGCAATCCTGATGTCTTTGGAAAAAGAATCGGCGGCGACATCCTATGCAACAAAAAGACATTCATGCTCATCAATGCACTGCGCCATGCTTCTACAGAAGAACACGATGAATTACAAAAATGGATAGACAACAAAGATTGCAACCCCGACGAGAAAATACAGGCTGTCACTGCCCTCTTTAGCAAAATAGGTGTAGATAAATTAGCCCAGAAACGCATAAACGAATACTCCGCCGAAGCCGAAACATATCTCAACAAAGTCAATCTACCAAAAGAACGCAAACAGATATTACAAGACATTGCGCACAAACTTATGGGCCGCCAAAATTAAGCAAAAAATGATAGATACACATAGCCATATCTACGAACCCGAATTCGACACCGATCGCGAAGACGTCATACGCCGAGCCCGCGAAGCAGGCGTCGAACAAATCCTGCTACCAAACATCAATGCCGAAAGCATTGTGCCCATGCTTAATCTTTGCCATCAACACCCCGGCTACTGCTATCCCATGCTCGGACTGCACCCTACCGATGTAGAACCAGCAAACTACCAGCAAACTTTGGCAAATATGCAAGAAATGCTTGAAGCGCCTAACCACCCGTTCATCGCCATTGGTGAAGTCGGTTTAGACTATTATTGGGACAAAAGCAACGAAATAGAACAAGAAGACGCCTTCCGCAAGCAAATAGAATGGGCTATCAAATACCATTTGCCCCTTGTTATACACGCACGGTCTGCACATCGTCGAATCGTAGACATCATGGCAGAATATCACGACAAGCCTCTACACGGCGTCTTTCACTGTTTTGGCGGAACAGAAGAAGAAGCAGCGGAACTACTCCGATTTCAAGGTTTCATGCTTGGAATCGGAGGTGTCCTGACATATAAAAACAGCAATCTTTCAAAAGTTCTTACTACAGTCCCATTGGAACGCATTGTACTGGAAACCGATGCGCCCTACCTGTCTCCTGTCCCCTATCGAGGCAAAAGAAACGAAAGCGCATACATTGCAGAAGTATTGCAAAAGGTCGCAGACATATACAACATAAGCAAGGAACAAGCCGAAATCACCACCAACAACAACGCAAGACGCATTTTCCGGCGTATGGAAGAACGATAAAACAAGCAAAACAGCCAAAAAACACATAAAATGAAACTTTTTAATTAAAATTTATGGCAGAATAAGAAAATTTAGATAACTTTGTGACCGAAAAGCGTTAAAAGAGTCATATTCCTACGCTCAACATTTTGGAGAGGTGCTCGAGTGGCTGAAGAGGCACGCCTGGAAAGCGTGTGACCGTCAAAAGCGGTTCGCGAGTTCGAATCTCGCTCTCTCCGCAACATAAAAAGAAACAAACAAAAATAATAAACATCTAAACAAACAACACAATGAAAAAGTTATTTGCAATTATTGCAATGGTTGCTGTTTGCTCATTTGGAGCAACAACATCTGTAATGGCTCAGGAAGACACTGTTGCCACTGAGCAAGTAGATAGTGCTGCTGTTGACAGCGTTGCTGCAGACACTGTTGCCGCAGAGGAAACCGTAGAGACTCCTGCCATCGTAGAGGAAGAGAACGAAGGTATCTTCAAGACACTTAAGACAAAGTACATCGAAGGTGACGCTGGCTTTATGTCACTCGTTGCCATTGCGCTCGTTCTTGGTCTCGCATTCTGCATTGAGCGCGTCGTTTATCTGACTCTTGCTCAAATCAACACACGTAAGTTCATGAAGGAACTTGCCGACCTCGTTGCTGCAGGCAAGGTTGCAGACGCAATCGAGAAGTGTAAAGGCACTCGCGGTCCTGTTTCTCAGGTAAGCCGTAAGGCTATGGAATGCCTCGATAGCGCAGACCGTAACGACATTGCAACTATCGAACGCACCATCAATATGGAAGCAGAAGTTCAGGGTTCTTACCTCGAAGAGAACTGCTCTTGGATCACTCTCTTCATTGCAATGGCTCCTTCTCTCGGCTTCCTTGGAACTGTGATTGGTATGGTAATGGCATTCGACGACATCCAACGCGCTGGTGACATCAGCCCAACCGTTGTTGCAGGCGGTATGAAGGTTGCCCTTATCACAACTATTTTCGGTATTATCGTTGCCTTGATTCTTCAGTTGTTCTACAACTATATCCTTTCTAAGGTTGAGACATTAACCAGTAACATGGAAGAAGCCGCTCAGGAGTTGCTCGTAATGTGCGTCAAGAGCGATAAGTGCAAAAAATAATTAGAGATTATAAGTTAATGGTTATAGACATACAATTCTAAACCATTCTTAATTCCTAATAATAAAGTAGAGAACTATGAAGATAGAAAAAATATCAAGTCGTGTGCTGATGGCTTGCGTAGCGTTGATAGTAGTATGCTTTGCAGCATTCCTGCTTATCGGCTATGACAACCCCGTTGGCGACTACAATCAACCTCTGCTTACCGATGTTATCATGTGGCTTATGTATGCACTTGTTGTTGCAACAGCAGGTCTCACAGTGTGGTCACTGGTTCGCGGCATTCAGAATAGTAAAGGCAGCGATCCCGCAGCCACCACAGGCGTTCCTGGTGCTAAGATTACATTGTTCACCGTATGCATAACCGTAGCATCTTTTGTTATAGGTTGGATAAGCGGTCTTGGCGAAACAGATTTCGTAGCAGCAGACGGCACCGTCACCACTGCTGCATGGGTAACCATCGTTGATGCATTCTGCGTTAGCATTGGCATCTTGTTCGTGGCTGCTGCTATTGCTGTTATTGTCAGCATGACTGGCATTATGACTAAAAATGCAAGTAAGTAAACTGATCTAAAAAGAGAAAAGATATGGCAAAGAAGAAAAAGAAGATGCCGAGCTTGAACACTACTTCAACAGCCGATATCTCCTTCATGTTGCTCATCTTCTTCCTGGTAACAACTTCAATGGACACAGATATGGGTCTGGCACGTCGCCTGCCCAAACCACCAGAACCAGATCAGGAAGATGCTACAATGGACATCAAAAGCCGTAACATCCTTTATGTCCGCCTCAACCACCTTGGTGAATTATGGATTGAGGATGAAATGAACCGCGGCTTTAGTGACTTTAAAGAACTGCGCAATCGCGTTAAGGAGTTCGTCAAGAACGAACAGAACTTGAGCAAATTGCCAGAGAAACATGTCAAGAATATCGATTTGTTAGGTCAGTGTTTCGTTACAGACAAACACGTAATCAGTGTTCAAACAGACCGAGCCACACCATACGATGCATACTTCCAAGTGCAGAACGAATTGGTGGCTGCCTACAACGAGTTACGTAACGAATTGGCAAAGCAGAAGTTCGGTCGTGAACTCCAGTACCTCAAACAAGAGGAACTTGATGCAATAAAGAAATACTACCCCCAGAACATCTCTGAGGCTGAACCTAAAAAATATCAACAAGGAGGACAATAATGGCTGGATTTAAGAAAAAAGCAAGTCGCGAAATTCCAGAGATGAACACCTCATCTCTGCCCGACCTTATCTTCACCATCCTGTTCTTCTTCATGATGGTAACTACGATGCGTGAAGTAACCTTGAAGGTTAAATTCACAACTCCTGCCGGTACAGAACTTGAGAAGTTGGAGAAGAAGTCGGTTGTATCGTTCATCTATGTTGGCCCCCCAACAGACAATCTGCGTGCGCAGATGGGTAGCGGTACACGTATTCAACTCAACGACCGCTTTGCAGAGACACGCGAAATCATTGACTTCGTGGCTGCAGAACGTCAAGGCATGATGAACCAAGCAGAGCAGGTTATCAGCATCAAGGCCGACCAAGGCACACAGATGGGTTATATTACTGACATTAAGGAAGTGTTGCGTAAATCATGGGCACTGCGTATCAACTACTCTGCAACAAAGAGAAATTGATACTAAACCTCATTTGATTACATACCAAAAGGATGGCTTTCTCGAAAAACGAGGGAGCCATCCTTTTTTTCATCGTATTATTGGATGCAAATAACAAGATGTAAACTATAAAGACACTGCTTCAAGACACATCGGCATCTAACAGATTGGCAGACAACACACGGATTTAGATTCTACGTACAAAAAGAAGATGAAAAAGACAACGTGTATAGTCGGCAAAGTATACACGTTAAGTCGGCAGAGTATACACGTTAAGTCGGGCAACTTAACGTGGAATGATTTTCGTGCTAACAAGGCAGTGGTTATTTGCCAATAAGGAAGATTGCAGGAATCTTGCTTAGATCTGGCAAAGAAGATTTCTTCCATTCCGACACGCGAAGTGTGCGAATGTATTCGTTGGGCGTTGTAATGCCGGCCGCAACGCAAAGGTATGTTTGCGGCCGAAGGGCATTAAGGAGAGCCTGAAACATCTTTTCGTTCCTATAAGGTGTCTCGATGAAGAGTTGTGTCTGCCCTTCTGTCCAGGCTCTTGTCTCAAGGTTTTTTATGCACCTTGCACGGTCGTGAGCATCAACAGGCAAATAACCATTGAATGCAAAACTCTGTCCGCCAAGTCCACTGCTCATTACGGCCATAATCATACTATTAGGTCCTACCAGTGGAATAACTCTTAGGTTTTCTCTTTGAGCAATGCGAACAATGTCTGCCCCAGGGTCGGCAACAGCGGGACAGCCTGCTTCGCTGATGACCCCGACTGGTTTCCCGTCTCGTAGTGGTTGTAGATATTGGCTGAAATGCTTTTCATCGGCATGCTTGCCCATCTCGAAAAATGTGCAATCGTCAATGGGAAACGCTTTGTCTGTCTGCCGAAGGAAACGACGAGCAGAACGTATATTCTCCACGATGAAGTAGCGTATATTCATGATTACCTCATGGTTATATGATGGCAAGACTTGCTCGACGGAAGTCTCGCCAAGTGTAACAGGAATGAGGTAAAGTGCTGCGTCCATCAGTTTATTGCGTCTGCTATTTCTTCGGGCGAGAGGAGTTTCTGTTCGCCGGTCTGCATGTTCTTGAGCATCACCTTGCCCTCTGCCATTTCTGTCTCGCCTGTCATTGCCACAAAGGGGACGGCCTTCTGGTTGGCATACTGCATTTGTTTCTTCATCTTTGCAGAATCGGGATAGATTTCGCAACGGATACCTTGCCCACGAAGCAGAGCGACAATGGGCAGCGAATAGTCTGTCTCTTTTTCTCCGAAGTTGATGAAGAGTACTTGCGTTGCAGTTGTAACCGTTTCCGGATAGAGTTCAAGTTGATTCAACACATCGTATATGCGGTCGGCTCCAAAACTAATTCCAACGCCACTCAATCCGGGCATGCCGAAGATACCAGTCAAGTTGTCGTAACGGCCACCGCCTGTGATGCTTCCTATCTCTACGTCGAGTGCCTTAACCTCGAAGATGCAGCCAGTATAATAGTTCAAACCTCTGGCAAGTGTCAGGTCGAGTTCGATTTGAGAGTTAAGGTTATTGAGTTTCGAAACAACGTATTCTACCTCGTCGATACCTTTCTGCCCCACTTCTATTCCTGCCAACACCTGTCGCATTGTAGCGATCTTCTCTGCATTTGTGCCGCTGAGATTGATGATTGGCTGCAGTTTCCGGATGGCATCCTCACTGATTCCGCCCCTGCGTAACTCGTCGTTTACGGCATCGAGGCCTATCTTGTCGAGTTTGTCGATGGCAACTGTAATATCTACTATCTTGTCGGCTTCGCCAATCATCTCGGCAATGCCGGACAGAATCTTACGGTTGTTTATCTTGATGCAGACACGTATGCCGAAACGTTGGAATACGGTATCGACGATTTGCATCAGTTCCACTTCGCAGAGCAGCGAGTCGCTTCCCACGACATCGGCATCGCACTGATAGAACTCGCGATACCTTCCCTTCTGCGGTCGGTCGGCACGCCATACCGGTTGTATCTGATAGCGGCGGAACGGCAAAGTCAGTTCCTCTCTGTGCTGAACGACATAACGGGCAAAAGGAACTGTCAGGTCATATCTCAAACCCTTTTCGCAAAGTTGTGCTGCAAGGTGTCCCGTTGCCCCATTTGCGAGGTCTTCCGGCGAAATGCCACGCAAGAAGTCGCCACTATTCAGGATTTTGAAGAGCAGTTTGTCGCCTTCCTCACCATATTTGCCCATCAAAGTCGAGAGATTCTCCATTGCAGGAGTCTCTATCTGCTGAAAGCCATAGAGTGAATAGACTTCACGAATCGTGTTGAAGATATAGTTGCGTCGCGACATTTCCTGTGGTCCGAAGTCGCGGGTTCCCTTTGGAATACTTGGTTTCTGCGCCATAAAACAGTTTGATGATTTCAAATTTGTATGCAAATTTACAACTAAAAATCGAGATAGCAAAATAAAGAACTAAAAATAGAGTCCACTACTATCGTGGGCACTTTCCGTATCTCGCCTTCATTTCCCCATTTCGTTGTTTCAGCATCTCGTCAAGGCATCGCAGGCGAGCCTAATGTGCTGATTTACAAACACCGCTAACCTTCGGCCAAACATGCCAGTAGATGTCTGCAAAATAGGTTAACCTAATTGGCCGACTTAACGTGCCTTGTTGGTCAACTTGGCGTGCCTTGTTTTCAGGCTTCGCTTGCGGCATCAGAATTATTGCTGTTCTGTGGCATATTCCGCAGTTATCACATCGTGAACAGACACATCGTGGACATCGGCCGGGACTTCTGCAAAAAACTGAAACGGGAAGCAGACACCCTGCCGTCGTGCTCTGTCGAGCCGGGGCAGAAGACGGTCGTAATAACCTTTTCCCCTACCCAATCTGTGCCCAGATCTGTCGTATGCCATTCCCGGAACAATGGCCACATCAATCTCCGAATACCTTTCCAGCGGGAACTTAGTCCCTGCAGGTTCCATAATTCCATACGAGCCCACCACCAGAGACGCATCGCCTTCGTAAGGATACAACTCCAATTCGTTGCCAACACAAACTGGCAACAAAACTCTTTTGTCAGCCTCCACCGCCCTGAATATCAACGGGCGGACATCCACTTCGTCGGCAAGCGGATAATAAAGCAACAACGTCTCCGATTTCTGCCAACAATCAGAATCGAGCACCCTATTGCATATCTCTTCCGACATTGCAGCCATTTGGGCAGCAGAATGTAGTTTCTTTTGAGCCCTTACAAACTGCCTAAGTTCCTGTTTGGTCACTTTTTTGCTTTCTTTTCGGCTTTTTGTTTAGCCTTGTCATACTTTTCCCAAAGTTTCTTCTTCGCACAATATTCTTTCTGGGCCTCTGTGCTTACAACGGCCGCAGCCTCGGCTACAGCCTCATCTTCCGGACTTGCCCATGCAAACCGGAAGCCTTTCTGGACGTCCCAATAGCCACGAGTAAAGTCGGGAAAAGCAACAGCACAACAATTATTGTCCATCGAAAGCGCACCAAGTTCTGCAAGACTGCACCACTCTGCAAGGTCGTAAACGTCCATATCGAGAGGCAAACCGTTCTGCAAACAATAAACAAGACGAGCATCCATAAAGAAGTCCATTCCTCCGTGTCCGCCCACCTTCCGCGCCAACTCACCATATTTCTTGATGATGGGATGCGTGTACCTCGCCACAAGAGCCTCCTGTTCCGCAGCAGGCAAAAAGCCATGACTGCTGAGATTGTCAACCTTCGGAGCAATGCCACTGGCAGTAAGTTGACTCTTGTCCAGAGCATAATGCTGTTCCGGATACTTTGTGGCGTATCCCTTAGTGCCGGTCAGTTTGTACAGACGATTGTAGGGCTGCGGAGTCATCACATTGTGCTGAATCTCCACAACCTTGCCTTTTGCAGTACGCATCAGTGTTGTAGTATGGTCGCCGTTACGATAGTTGTTGCATGGCTTACCAGTCTTCCTCTCTACATATTCCTTGCCAAGAACACTCTTTGTGTCCATTGCAACAAGAGTTGTAAAGCGATCGCCACGATGAATGTCCATGGCAAGAGCCACAGGGCCAAGCCCATGTGTAGCATACACATCGCCACGATTCTCCATATTATACTTCATGCGCCATCCAAGTTTGTCGGAATCACTGCCATCAGGGTTTTTCCAATAATAATCCCAAAAGGCGTCCAGATTATGAATATAAGCCCCTTCGCCACGAAGCACTTCGCCGAAGACTCCATTCTGAACCATGTTGAGCGTATTCAACTCATACCAGTCGTAACAACAGTTTTCAAGAATCATACAATGAAGACGTTTCCTTTCACTGAGTTCGATGAGTTCCCAGCATTGCTCAAGGTTCATAACACTCGGAACCTCAACAGCAGTATGCTTGCCATTCAGGAGAGCGCATTTTGCAACAGGGAAGTGATGAAGCCAATCAGTAGCCACATAGACAAGATCGATATCCGAACGACTGCAAAGATCTTCATAACCTTTCTCACCGCTATAAACGTCTGCCGGCGGCAACCCTGCCTTACGAAGATACCTCTGACAGGCTTCTGCCCTACCTGCTTCATAATCGCAAAGCGCCACAATCTGTACGCCCGGAATATGAGTAAAACGCTCAACGGCACCAGGTCCACGCATGCCTAAACCCACAAAGCCCACACGAACGCACTCCATCTTGGGAACAGACAGACCAAGCACATGCTGTTGACCTGCCGGACGAGTTGGAGAGTCAATGACAAGAGTCCCCTTTTCCCAACGAGTCCTCGTGCTTGGACTGAGGCTTTGCGCCACAGATGTAGTGACGAAAAAGATTGCCACAAAGAGTGTAAATGAGAAATGTTTGAGATTCATTATATTTATTCGTTTTACTGTATTTGCTATACAAAGATAGTGAAAGTTCATAAAACTACAGTCCCTTTCACACAAAAGGAGTTAAAATACATAACTTTTCCCCTCGACATTCCTCGATTTACATAATAATAATGTACCTTTGCAGTATAAATGTGTAAAATGGAGAAAAAGAAACTGCTTGGCATGACACTCTGCGACTTGAAAGCGGTCGCCACCGAAGTGGGGCTACCAGCCTTCGCAGCAAAGCAAATCATGCAATGGCTCTACAACAAGCGAGTGAGGAGCATCGACGAGATGACCAACCTCTCCCTTAAAAGTCGTGCCATTCTTGCCGAGCATTACACCATCGGATGCGTGCCTCCATCGGACGTACAACAAAGCATCGATGGAACAGCAAAGTACCTTTTCCCCACGGAGAACGGGCAACAAGTTGAATGCGTATTCATCCCTGATGGCGACAGAGCAACACTTTGTGTCAGTTGCCAAGCAGGTTGTCGCATGGGCTGCCGATTCTGCATGACCGGCAGACAAGGATTCGGCGGGAACCTCTCCACAGCAGACATACTGAACCAAGTCTATTCAGTCCCCGGGAACGAGCAACTTACAAACATCGTCTTCATGGGACAAGGCGAGCCAATGGATAACCTTGACGCAGTCCTGAAAGCCACCGAATTACTCACAAATCCCGATGGTTGGGCATGGAGTCCGAAACGTATTACGGTATCAACCGTCGGCGTCCGAAAAGGCGTAGAACGTTTCCTTCTGGAGAGTAATTGCCATCTTGCTGTCAGCCTGCACAATCCCTTCCCCGAGGAACGACTCGCAATGATGCCTGCCGAAAAGGCGTACGGATTAGAAGAACTGATGACATTGCTCAAAAGACAAGACTGGAGTCACCAACGCAGACTCAGTTTTGAATACATCGTCTTCGGCGGTCTCAATGATTCAGAACGCCATGCAAAAGAATTGGTTCGCTTACTTGCCCCTATCGAATGCCGCGTCAACCTGATTCGTTTCCACCAAATACCCGACACTCCCTATAAAGGAGCAACGGAAGAAAAGATGGTATGGCTGCGAGACTATTTGACAAAACACGGCGTAACAACCACCATTCGTGCAAGTCGAGGACAAGACATCTATGCAGCCTGCGGACTATTGCACGCAAAAACAAACACCGCAATATGAAACACTCTTTATTCACATTGACAGCACTCTGCTGCTTACTTCTACTGGCCAGTTGCTCAAAAGAACAAATCTTCCCGCAAGCCAGCGGACGTCCATACGAAGTGCTTGTAGTACTCAACAATAAAACATGGGAAGCCCCAGCCGGTCGTGCGCTTTTCGACATACTCGACACCGATGTCCCCTGCCTGCCGCAGAGCGAACGGTCGTTCCACATCACACAGATTGAGCCGAAAGACTTAAGCGCAAATTTCAGCATCTTCCGCAACATCATTCAAGTCAACATCGACAAATCACAATTCTCCCGTACTGGCATGCGCTTTTCACGAAACAAGTATGCCATGGATCAAATTGTACTTACTATCAACAGCCCCAGCGAAGACGACTTTCAACAGTTCTGCATCAAGCACAAACAAGAAGTTCTTGACTTCTTGACACGTACTGAAATGAATCGCCTTATCAAAGAATTGGAAACAAAATACTCAAAGGTAACCTACGACCTCGCATGGCAAGTATTCACCTGCCGCTTTTATGCCCCGAAGGAACTGAAAGCATACAAAAAAGGCACACAATTCTTTTGGACAAGCAACAATACCGCAAGTGGCTTAGAAAACATCTGCATGTACAGTTACCCCTATGAAGGCCCCGAAACATTCAACAAGGAATACATGACAGCAAAACGCGATTCCGTGATGAAACTAAATCTACCTGGCGAAAAACCGGGAATGTATATGAAGACCGACACACTTTGTACCATAACAAAACCCATAGTGGTACATAATCGCTATGCCATGGAAATGCGTGGTCTTTGGTATATGGAGAACGATTGTATGGGCGGCCCCTTTGTAAGTCATTCTCGTGTAGATACAGAAACAAATCGTGTTATCGTAGTTGAAGGCTTTGTCTATGCTCCAGAAAAGATGAAACGAGGACTTATTCGCCGACTCGAAGGCTCCCTATATACCCTACAATTACCTGAAGAACAACAATCGTATATCGACACTGGTTTAGAGGAAGAAAACACTCCAGACTCCACTAAAGACAAACACAAATAAATGGAAAAATTCAAAATAGCCATTACTCTCGGCAACTGCGACGATACAAGCCGCCAAGCAATCCTTGACATACTCAAAGACCCTGTCATACTCGAACTCTGCAATCCAATCGTATTTGAGGAAAAGGATGCACTCCAAAAACTTAATGAAAATAAAGTAGATGCTTTGGTCGTCATTCCATCATCCGAAGCAATAGAGTGCCCTGCTGATGCCACAGAAGTTATCATTACAGAAAAAACGAACATCGTTTCACTCTCTAAAGAACCTATAGCCGAAGACATCATCAAGATTCGCGACATTATAGAACGTGACCTCGACCGTCATTCGCTACGCATTGCTATCGTTCAGGAAAGCACAATGCAAAATCCCGAACTGGCCAATCAAGTTACAGTCGAACATAATATTAACACCTATGGTCCTTATACCATAGAACAGATAATGGCTGAAGATACTGCCTGGCACTTTGACGCCATCATCACAACAGATACAACCTCTGCACAACACATAACAGAGAAACTTTCACAAGAAGTACCTGTTCGTTACTTTGCCAGCAAAAAAACAATCGTTACAGCCGCATACCAATTTACGCAAATAGATGCCGAGGAGAAAACAAACGATGTTTCCTGGCTGACACATCCTATCTATACAGCCATTGATGTAATCCGCAACCGCGCTTTCTACGATGAGGCTCGACGCAATCCGTTACAGAAACTCTTCCGCGACAAACGCGATGACCGTAAAAAGGACGACACAAGTCAAGAAAACACAAACACCGAAAAACCAGAAAAAGCATCATGAGCAATAGTTCAGACATGCAGACTCTGATGAACCGCTATGGCATAGTAGGACGAAACGAAGCCCTACGCGAAGCCCTTGCCACTGCTGTTCTTGTCGCACCCACTGACCTTTCCGTACTTATTCAAGGCGAAAGTGGCGTGGGTAAGGAAGTTATTCCACGCATTATCCATGATCACAGCAAACGACGTAGTAAGACATATATTGCTATCAATTGTGGAGCCATACCAGAAGGCACAATCGATAGCGAACTATTCGGTCACGAAAAAGGAGCGTTCACCAGTGCCATCAGTGAGCACGAAGGTTTTTTCGGAAGTGCTGATGGCGGAACACTTTTCCTTGACGAAGTAGGCGAACTACCACTCAGCACACAAGCAAGATTATTGCGCGTCTTGGAAACAGGCGAATACATGAGAGTCGGCAGCAGTACTCCGCGCAAGACAAATGTCCGCATTGTAGCAGCAACAAACGTTGACATACCCAATGCAATTAAACACGGACGCTTTCGAGAAGATCTATATTACCGCCTTTCAACCATTAACATCAACATTCCACCTTTGCGCAAACGTCAAGGTGACGCAGTGTTACTCTTTAAAAAGTTTGCACTAGACACAGCCGGCCGTTACAATATACCGGAACCTGTACGCCTAACACCTGAAGCAGAAACAGTCGTCAACTCTTACAAATGGCCCGGAAATATTCGACAATTACGCAATGTCACGGAACAACTCAGCATTCTCTCCGAAAGCAGAAACATTACACCCGAAGTTCTTGCTAAACTCGGCATCACGCCTAATTCTGACACAGATACAAGCATTGCAACTATTGCCGGGAATAATAATTCTTCCACTCAACATGATTACGAGCAAGAAATAAAGATACTTGCCCATGCTGTTTTCGAGCTACGTTCCGAGGTTCAAGAACTCAAAGAAAAACTTCAACACAGTAGTAATTGGCCTAAAGACTCTGCGAACACGACTATGCCTGTTCCTATTTCTTCACAAAAAAGTGCAGCAACAACACATCACACATACCATTCCCTACCAAATTTGGATATCGCTACAGCAGAGGAAATAGTAGATGATGATACACTCAATATCGGCGACATGGAAAAACGGAACATCTTACTCGCCCTTCAACGCAATCACTACAAACGTAAACTTGCTGCAGAAGAACTCGGCATTAGCGAACGAACACTATACCGCAAGATAAAAGCATATGGAATCGATGAATAGAATACGACTTGCCTTTATTATCCTCACTATGCTGCTCTTATCGGCCTGCACTATCAGTTATCGTTTTAATGGTGCCAGCATTGACTATACGACAACAAAAACAATTCAGATTGACAACTTTCCTATCCGAAGTGCCTATGTTTGGGGACCAATGCAAAGTATCTTCCAAAATAGGCTTACCGATATTTTTGCCAATCAAACGAAACTACGTCAAGTCAAAAAAAATGGCGACCTACAACTGGCAGGTGAAATCGTTGCATTTGATCAATACAACAAAGGCATCTCAAGTGATGGCTATAGTAGTTTGGTACAACTCAAGATGACTGTCAATGTGCGATTTGTCAACAATAAAAAACACTCTGAAGACTTTGAACGGCAATTTACAGCAACCTCTGAATACGATGCTTCACAACAACTCACTGCTGTTCAAGAAGAACTTGTTACACAGATGGTAAAAGACATTACCGACCAAATCTTCAATGCCACAGTAGCAAATTGGTAAATTACATCATTCTCTATACCTAAACTATGCAACGACACCTCATAGATTACATTAGACGCCCCGATACCATCGACGACGACGCAATAGTTCAACTACAAGCACTTACACAAGAGCATCCATATTTTCACACTGCCCGTATCCTGCTTCTGCAGGCTCTCTACAAAAGACATTCGCCAAATTATGACGACACATTGCGTCGCACAGCAATACTTGTTCCTAACAGGGAGTCTGTCTTTCGTCTTACCGAAGAGCCTCATTACACACATGCAGAAGAGCGGAAACGTTATGACGAAGACATCGAAACGACAGACTCAAGGACTGTAAGTCTCATTGATGATTTCCTCGAAGCACAACTTCCCGCTGCACCTGTTACTCACCCCATTGATGCAGCACAAGACTACATCGGCTATTTACTACAACGCGAAAATATACTCGGAAAGCAAGAAGAGGAATCGCTCCCGATGAATGGAGGCGGCGTTGTGGAAGACTTCCTCGAAAGCGAAACGGGAAGAATTATTCTCGACAATGACGAAGACAATGAAAGTGAACAAGAAAGAAAGTCATCAAATGAGAAACAAGATTCGGAAAGTGAAGGAAATAACGAGATACTTACAGAAATTATGGCTGGAATCTACATCAAACAAGGCAAATATGAGAATGCAGTGAAAATTATCCGCCAACTTTCCTTGAAATATCCAAAAAAAAATCGTTACTTTGCAGACCAAATTCGATTTCTTGAGAAACTAATAATAAATAATAAACATAAATAACATGTACACATCTATCGTTATCCTGATTGTGCTGGCCTCTATTTTCATGTGCCTTATCGTACTCATTCAGGAATCCAAAGGTGGCGGCCTTGCTGCCGACTATTCCAACAACAATCAGATTTTGGGCGCGCCCAAAACAACAAACTTCATTGAGAAAGCCACTTGGTTCCTTGCCGGCACAATGATTTTCCTCAGCATCATCAGTGTTGCGTTCTTGCCCAGTGCCAGCAGCGACGACTCTGTTATCATGCAACAGGCTGTGGAACAAGCGGCCATTAATCCCGGCAATGTTCCCGCCATGGAACAGCCTGCAGCAGAAGTTCCTGCAGAGGCTCCGGCACAGTAAAGAGTTATACTAACCTATACCCTCCCTTTTACGGGGGGCACACATCTCCCCTTCTTATTAAAAGGGGAGATTTTTTATTATGAAAAAGGCATTGCTTATAGCAGATAGTGGTTCGACAAAGACCGATTGGCTCTTTATTGCTTCCGACGGAACAAAAACCGAACTACACACTAAAGGGATTAATCCTGCACGGGATTCACGGGATATTATATATAATGTATTATCTCACGAGTTACTGACACAACTTACCGACTTTACAGACCTACAATCCGTCTTTTTCTATGGTGCCGGCTGCATAGAACCATTCAGCAAATCCGTGCGGAGTGCCCTTGAAGAGTTGCTGCCCGAATGTCATATTGAAGTAGAGAGCGACCTTTTAGGGGCGGCTCGTGCCTTATGCGGGCATAAGGAGGGCATCGCATGCATTTTGGGGACAGGCTCAAATAGTTGTCTGTACAACGGAAAGGACATCGTATTGCACACACCACCATTAGGGTATATACTCGGAGACGAGGGAAGCGGAACGTTCCTTGGGAAGGTATTGGTTAATTCTGTCTTCAAAGGATTAATTTCCAACGATATGAAGGAAGCATTTTGCAGCAAGTTTAATCTTTCAATGTCCGACATCATTGAACATGTCTATCGTCAACCAGCGGCGAATACTTTCCTTGCCTCTCTTGTCCCTTTTATTGTTGAACACCGTGAGCACCCTGCTATTCACGATCTGCTAATTGAGGCATTCCGTATGTTCATCAAGCGCAATATTGCTGTCTACGGGCAAGAGGAGATGCCTATAAACTGTGTTGGTGGCATTGCATACCAGTTTGAGAAAGAACTTAAGGAAGCGATTGCTATGGAAAACATGAAAACAGGTATAATTTTGCGACGTCCTATTGATTCGATTGTACAATATCATCTGCAAAACGAACAAACCTGATACTATCTTGCGCGATTTACAAAATCATGCTAAAAAACATAGTAAAATATCTTGCGTAGTGCATAATAATTCCATAACTTTGCATCCGTTATCCTGATAACAATCTTTTTACCTTAAACAAAAGCTAATACCAAACGGAGGAGAGAAGCTGTGAAGCCACTCTCCTTTTTTGTTAAATATATACTTCTTCCCTGCCCTTCCTCCTTTGGAAGGCAAGAGGCATTGGAGAATCATTATAGCGAACTGGATCTGCTGTATCGGAAGCCCTTACCTATGGAAAGAGTTGAAGAGAAGCATTGCAATATAAAGAATGAGAAAATTGGAGGTTTGTTGCGGAGACTTGCAGAGTGTCTGCGCAGCGATAGAAGGCGGAGCCCACAGGGTGGAACTTTGCGAGGCGCTTGAGTTGGACGGTTTGACACCATCGGAAGCGATGATGGAGTCGGCCATTGGAATGGGGATTCCCGTCCAGGTGCTTATCCGTGTACGCGAGGGAGACTTTGTCTATAACAAGGAAGAGGTCAGCAAGATGCAGCATGACATACGGATTGCGCGGAAACTTGGGGCTGCCGGTGTGGTCATTGGGGCTTTAATGCCGGATGGAAGTATCGACGAAGATGCCATACGCCGTATGATGGACGAGGCAGAAGGGCTCAGTGTTACTTTCCATCGTGCCTTCGATGTGTGCCGAAACCCCGAAGAGGCTTTAGAGAAAATCATCTCTCTCGGATGTCACCGCCTGCTTACCTCCGGCCAGGCACCAACTGCCGAGCAGGGTATTCCCATGCTCAAGAAACTTGTAGGGCAGGCAGACGGTCGTATTGTCATCATGCCCGGCGCGGGGGTAAACCCACAGAATGTAAGTAGGATTCTGGAAGAGACCGGTGCAATCGAAATACATGGTTCGCTGCGCAAGAACGGGCATACAAGTACCGAACTTGTCCGTGCAACCATAAACCACATATGTTTTTCTGAATAATCATTCACTATATCCTAAATACCTTATGGAATCTATCAAAGAAATCTTCCGCATAGGCATCGGTCCATCAAGCAGTCACACGATGGGGCCACAGGCCGCAGCCGTCCAATATCTGGAACGTCATCCGGAAGCAAAGGCTTTCGACATTACGCTCTATGGTTCTCTTGCGGCTACAGGCAAAGGTCACATGACGGATGTTGCCATTCTTCGTGTTCTCGAACCGCAGGGCGATGTTGCCATACACTGGGAGCCTGCCACGTTTCTTCCTTTTCATCCTAATGGCATGAAGTTTGCTGTACGCCAACCCGACGGCAGTCTTCTCGACGAATGGATTGTGTATAGCACTGGCGGAGGGACTATTACGGATTCGGAGATGCCCGAGAAGGATGCGGCCAATGACGTTCCGCTTTACCCTCTGAACACGATGAAGGAAATCATGGCATGGTGCCAGGAGACGGGACATGCTTTTTGGGAGTACGTGGAGCAATGCGAGGGTCCGGAGATTTGGGAATACCTGCGTGAGATCTGGAAGGTTATGCAGGAGGCCGTAGTGCGTGGCATAAATCACGAAGGTATACTCCCCGGGCCGCTTGGTCTGCAACGTAAGGCGCCCATATACTACACCAAGGCCAAAGGCTACAAAGCCCATTTGCAAAGTTCTGGCCTTGTATATGCATATGCATTGGCTGTGAGCGAGGAGAATGCTTCCGGCGGACTTATTGTCACAGCCCCCACATGTGGTTCCTGCGGAGTGCTGCCTGCCGTGCTATATCATTTGGGAAGCAACCATGCCTTCTCTGAAGAGCGTATTCTCCATGCACTTGCCACCGCTGGTCTCATCGGCAATCTGGTCAAGCACAACGCCAGCATCTCCGGTGCCAACGTAGGCTGCCAGGGCGAAGTCGGCACGGCGTGTGCCATGGCGTCGGCAGCCGCATGCCAACTCTTTGGCGGCAGTGTGTCGCAGATAGAGTATGCTGCCGAGATGGGCCTCGAGCACCATTTGGGCATGACGTGCGACCCCGTCTGTGGTCTTGTGCAGATACCCTGTATTGAGCGAAATGCCTTTGCCGCTGCACGCGCATTGGATGCCAACTTCTATGCTTCTCTGTCCGACGGCCAACACCGTGTGAGTTTCGACCGCATTGTGCGCGTCATGAAGCAAACAGGCAAAGACCTGCCTTCTCTGTACAAGGAGACGGCCGAAGGCGGCTTAGCCAAAATTGGCGAGGAATAAACGGCGACAACGCCTTTCCGCTGCTGGTGGCAAGAGATTGTCCGTCTCGAACTGCATCGCATGAACTGCGCTGTTCAAACAGCCCCCTGTAGGATGGCTGAAATAATGGTTAACCTAATTGGCTAAAATGGTTAACCTAATTGAACGGAATGGTGAAGCATTATTGCCGGAAAGGTTAACCTATTTGAAAAGAGGCCTCAGCCTATAGAAAAAATAAGTATGCACACTCCGCAAGAGGTGTGCATACTTATTTATCATACAGCAAGACAAGACGGACAACTATACCTCAAAGAAAATCTCTTCAGGTGCTTTACGTGTCGTCCTTTTCACTTCTGCAGGAGCAGGATAGCCTATCGGAACTATGGCAACAGGCTCTTCGGTTTCTGCCATCTGGAAGAGTTCATGACAACGTTGGGCATCGAAGTTGCACACCCAACACGTGCCGAGTCCCTGCTCTGTTGCTGCCAGGCAAAGATGTTCCACCGCAATAGCGACGTCGATATCACCATGAGGCTTATTGTCTCTGCGCACCCACTGCTCGTCCTTCATGACAGATGCGAGGATATATAGCGGTGCCTCGTTAAACCAAGAGCGATGATAGCACGTCCGAAGTTTCTCGATAGCCTCTGCACTGCGAACTATGCGGAATCTCCACGGCTGCAGGTTGACAGCAGAAGGAGCCAGGCGCATGCACTCCTCAATGTAATGGAGTTTCTCTTCCTCTATGGGCTTGTCCAGATATGTCCTGCAACTGTAACGGTTGCGAATAATGTCGATTAGTGTACTCATGACTTATACTTGTGTTTTATGATTTGTCCTTTCGTTCTGTTCTCCCATCAAAAGATGCCGTTCAGAGACCTTGCAAAATACGCTTGAGGACCACCGTGGCCGAAATCTCACGATTGGCAGCCTCCGGAATAACAATAGAGGTAGGAGCCTCGATGACATCGTCGGTGACAATCATACCCCTGCGGACAGGCAGACAATGCATGAAGCGGGCATTGTTGGTCCACGACATATGCTCCGCATCGACCGTCCAACTCATATCCTTCGACAGTATCTTACCATAATTTTCCTTTCCGCCTGTCACACCGGGACAACTCCAGTTCTTGGCATAAATAAAGTCGGCACCCTCGAACGCCTTGCGCTGGTCGTACTCAATGGTAGCACCGGCAGTGAACAAAGCATCCAGTTCGTAGCCCTCGGGGTGTGTAACAACGAAGTCTATGCCACAGTCATTCCCCGCTCCGGCAAGAGGAATCTGCTGCCTGTCCGCCTCCAGCATCCACTGCGCAAAACTGTTGGGGACAGCCTGCGGCAAAGCCTTAGGATGCGGAGCCCAAGTGAGAACAACCTTTGGCCTGCGTGTTTCCTTCTTCCAAAACTCACTGATAGTAAAAAGATCGGCAAAAGCCTGCAACGGATGTACCGTAGCCGTCTCCATAGCAAACACAGGCTTTCCGCTATACTGCTCAAACTGATGATAGACCGTTTCCGCATAATCGTAATCACGATCCGTAAGTCCGGCGAACGAACGGATGCCAATGACGTCGCAGAAACTGCCCATAACAGGAATCGCCTCAAGCAGATGCTCACTCTTGTCGCCATCCATAATAACACCACGCTCTGTCTCCAATTTCCAGGCACCAGCATTAACATCGAGCACAATGGTGTTCATTCCCAGATTCATAGCCGCCTTCTGCGTACTGAGACGCGTGCGCAAACTATTATTGAAGAACACCATGAGCAAAGTCTTGTTCTTGCCCAACGTGTCGTATTTATAGCGATCAGCCTTTATCTCCACTGCCTCGGATAGTGCCTCCTTGAGGTCACCCAAGTCCTTTACATTCAGAAAACTCTTCATTTCTTGTCTTTTTCTCTTATTTCAACACGACGAATCTTACCACTAATCGTTTTCGGCAGTTCGTCGACAAACTCTATTATTCGAGGATATTTATACGGAGCCGTAACACGCTTAACATGTGCCTGTAACTCTTCAACAAGAACATCGCCGGCCTTTTCCTTCCACTCTGTGCCAAGCACCACAGTTGCCTTGACCACCATGCCACGAGTCTCGTCCGGAATACCGGTTATAGCGCACTCCACAACAGCCGGATGCGTCATCAAAGCACTCTCAACCTCAAACGGGCCAATGCGATATCCGCTGCTCTTAATAACATCATCCGCCCTACCTTCAAACCAGTAATAGCCATCCTTGTCGCGCCACGCCATATCGCCAGTAAAGTAATAACCATCATGGCAGGCCTCGTAAGTTATGTTGCTGTCGCGATAATATTCCTTGAAAAGGCCGATAATCTTTTGACCCTCATTCATGCGAACAGCAATCTCACCCTTCTCCCCATCCTCGCAAAGCGTAAGGTCAGGACGCAACAAGACTATGTCATACTGAGCATTAGGCTTGCCCATGCTGCCCGGTTTGGGTTCCATCCACGGGAAAGTCGCCAACGTCAATGTAGTTTCCGTCTGTCCGAAACCCTCCATAAGGCGTATGCCCGTCAGTTCATAGAACTTGTCATATACGGCAGCATTTAGAGCCTCTCCCGCTGTAGTACAGTAGCGAAGCGAAGAAAGGTCGTAGCAACTGAAGTCTTCACGAATAAGGAAACGATACACAGTGGGCGGTGCGCAAAAACTCGTGATGTGGTATTTCTCCATTTGTCTGAGAATTCCATCAGCAGTAAACTTCTCGTGGTCATAGACAAAAACACATGCTCCGGCAAACCATTGTCCGTAGAACTTACCCCAGACAGCCTTACCCCATCCCGTATCGGCAACAGTAAGATGAATACTGTCCGACGTGAGATTGTGCCAGAATACACCCGTCGTAAGGTGGCCAATAGCATAAAGAAAATCATGTGCCACCATCTTAGGCTCTCCCGAAGTACCGGAAGTAAAATAGAGAATCATCGTATCATCGTTTGCATTGACAAAACGAGGACGGCGAAAAGCAGGCGCTTTCCCTATCTCAGCATGCCAGTCGTGGAAACCTTCCGGGACTAACGGACCAATAGAAACCAGCAACTCCACCGTCGGGCTTTCCGGCATCGCCTTCTGCACCTCACCCAACACATAGGATTCACCTACACATATAATCGCCTTGACAGAAGCAGCATTGCAGCGATAAACAATATCATGGCTCGTCAGCATATGGGTAGCAGGAATAGGCACTGCACCCAATTTATGAAGAGCAAGCATCGTAATCCACCATTCGAGCCTACGCTTCTCTATAAGCATTACCATGTCGCCACGGTTTATACCTATTGTATGGAGATACGAAGCTGCTTGATCACTCTCTTTCTTAAGGTCAGAAAATGAAAGCCTACACTCCTTTCCCTCATCATTTGTCCAAATGAGAGCTGTCTTGTTTGGAGTTTCCTCTGCCCAAGCATCTACAACATCATAAGCAAAGTTGAAGTTCTTTGGAATAAGAAGCTTGAAATTCTCTCTGAAATCTTCCTCAGAAACAAATGATGTCTGCTTCAAATAACGTTTTAAAATAGGATTCTCTGCCATAAGCCTATATTATAACGGTCAAGAACTTTACCGGTCTGTTTTCAAGAGCACGCATGCAATGTGGACGTGTTGTGTCAAAGTAAATACTGTCACCCTCTCTCAACACTATGACCTTGTCGTCAATTGTTATCTCCAACACACCATCGAAAATAATAATGAACTCCTGTCCGTCATGGAAGTTCTTGGCATGGTTTCTCCCTTCAGGCAGAGGTTCTATCTCTGTAATGAACGGTTCCATCGCTCTGCCCTTGAAGCCACTGGCAAGAGATTTGTATTTATAATCGTTGTGGCGATCCACTTCCAATCCCTTCCCGCTTCTCGTAACAAAATATCCGTTCATGCGAGGCTCTTCTCCATAAAGCAAAACGTCTATAGCAATACCATACTGCTTGGAAATACGCGAAAGAAGATAAACTCCAGGGTCACACTCTCCGTTCTCTATACGACGATAATGTTCCACTGACGTTTCGCCAACTTCAGCCATCTTTTCGATGGGAATATCAAAAATCTCACGCAAGCCTTTCAAACGCTGCGAAATTTGCTTAATATCGTTCATGACATTCTATATTCCTATGATTATTCTCTTATCTGACCGTCACCATTAATAAGCCATTTATAGGTTGTCATCTCTTCGAGAGCCATAGGACCACGAGGGCCTAATTTCTGTGTAGAAATACCTATCTCCGCGCCCATTCCAAATTGAGCACCGTCAGTAAAACTTGTTGGTGCATTGACATATACACAAGCCGCATCCACCATCTTTTGGAAGTGAGCAGCCGTATCTTTATTTTCTGTAATAATGCATTCACTATGTCCAGAACCGTAACGTGCAATATGTGCCATGGCATCGTCGATACTATTCACTACCTTAAGCGACATCTTATAGTCCATCCATTCCGTACCCATTGTCGATTCATCTGTAATGACATCAACCTTGTCTTTCATTGGTTCAATCAATAAGGGAATATCTGCAACACGCTCGCTATGAACTAACAGACAATCAAGTGCATTGCATACGCTTACGCGTCTCATTTTAGCATTCGCAATGATATTACGCCCCTTTTCGATGTCTCCGTCCTTGTCAAAATAAGCATGCACCACTCCAGCACCGGTCTCAATAACTGGGACGCGAGCATTGTCGCGAACAAATTCAATCAGTTTCTTTCCACCTCGCGGGATACAAAGATCAACATAACCAACAGCAGCAAGAAGATTTGCAGTCGCCTCATGCGTAGGTGGTAATAACGCTAACACATCTATTGGCACATCGGCTTCACGAAGTACATCGTGAATGAGCGCAACAATTGCACGATTACTTTCCTCAGCGCTATGGCTTCCTTTTAACACGCATGCATTCCCGCTCTTAAAACAGATAGAGAATACATCAAAGCAGACATTAGGACGTGCCTCGAAAATAACACCTATCACCCCAAACGGCACACTTACACGGCGTAAATAGAGACCATTCGTAAGTGTCCTTTCCTTGCTTACAATGCCTAAAGGAGACGGGAGCGAGGCTACCTTACGAAGGTCTGCAACGATACTTGTAATGCGCTCCGGCGTAAGAAGCAAACGATCATATAATGGATTAGTCTTCTCGAGTTTCTGTAAGTCTATACTGTTTGCGACAAGTAATTGTTCCATTGATGATTCTGCACGATCAGCAATACGCAAAAGTATGTTGTTTCGCTGTTCGTCCGTCAGGAGTAACAATTCCTTACTGACTTCTTTAACTCTATGAAACAAATTGTTCATGACGGCACAAACTCTGTATGAGTAGTTTCTAAAGGTCTCTCAATAAGATCTGGCAAAATATTATCTCGATTACCACAGGCTATGAGAACACGAGTACCTGCTTGAGCAACGGAGATTGCAGTGTTGAATTTGGAGGTCATCCCTCCTCTGCCGACAGCACTCTTGCTCGATAGTATGTAACGACTTACATCATCACCTGGTTTTACCCTTCGTATAACTTCACTACCTGCATCCATAGGGTCGCCATTATAAAGGCCATCGACCCCTGTAAGAAGAACGAGCATCTCTGCTCCGACCATCAAGGCTATAAGGCCTGATAATTCGTCGTTATCCGTGAACATAAGTTCTTCGATGCTGACGGTGTCGTTCTCGTTAACAATCGGCAACACATTATTCTCCAGCATCACCTCCATGCAAGCCTTTTGGTTCTGGTAGGAACGTTCGCTTTGGAAGTTTTCTTTTGTGGTAAGAACCTGACCGATGTGTATATTATATTCACGGAAAAGATCATAGTAGAGATTAATGAGTTTTACCTGCCCCATCGCAGAAAAGAGTTGCCGCTGCTCTACGGAGTCGAGCGAATGGTTTACTTGCAATTCTTTTCTTCCACATGCAACGGCTCCACTTGTGACTAGGACAACATCATATGCGTTTTGTCGTAGCCAAGCAATTTGGTCGACAAGTGATGACATACGAGTGATGTTGAGTTTCCCGCTGTCTGTTGTAAGGACATTACTGCCTACTTTTACTACGATACGTTTTCTTGTCATTTTAACCCTGCTTTTAGGCATCGAATCACTGCCGAACTGAAGGCTGCATGATCCAACTCGTTCAAACCCTTGATTGTTGTACCGCCGGGTGTTGTCACTTTATCAATTGCGGCTTCCGGATGAAGTTTTGTCTCGTGGAGGTAAGCCAATGCGCCCAACATGGTCTGCATAGAAATTTGCTTGGCATCATCAGGATAAAAACCCATCTCCACACCTCCTTCCATCATGGCACGGAGGAAACGCATGACATAGGCTATACCACAACCGGCCATCATCATGCCCGCTGCCATCAGACGTTGTGGCACGATTCTGCACTGACCTACTTTTCCGAAGAGTTGGGAAACAGTTTCTGCCTTTTCTGACTCTTCGACAAAGGTCATACTTTCGCCAAATTCGGCAGCGATATTGGGCATGGCATAGACATCGATGCGTTCGTGTCGAGTACCTGCTGCCACAGAAACAAGGAGTTTGTCTTTTAATATATGTTCTATTTGTGCAATAACCTGCTGAATGAGCCACGGTTTGACTGCAAGCACAACGATATCTGCTTCTGCCGCTGCCACTACATTGTCGAGCGTTGAAGCGATGCCCGGATAAACCTGAGTGTAACGGTTGAGGGTTTCTTGTGTTTGGGCGGTAATGATAAGGTCTGCTGTCAATCCTGCCTTTGCCCACCCCTTGATGAGGGCACCGCCCATGTTGCCTGCGCCTATGACTGCTATTTTCATTGCAATACTGCTTTCAGTTTCTCTACAAATCTATCGGCTTCTGCCTTGGTCAAACAGAGAGGTGGTAACAGGCGTAGCACGTTTGTTCCTGAGCAACCGGTAAAGCAATGCTGTTCGCTGACCAATCGCTGGCGTGCTTCCTTATAAGGGATGTCGAGTTCTATGCCTATCATTAATCCTTGTCCGCGCACTTCTACGACGTGAGGCAGTTTGGCATTTCGGATTGACTGCATCAGGTATTCGCCCACTTCTGCAGCATTTTCCACAAGTTTTTCGCTTTCTATAATGTCGAGAACGGCAATGGCTCCGGCGCATGCCAGATGGTTACCGCCAAAGGTTGTACCGAGTTGGCCATAAACGGGCTTAAAGTCGGGACTAATAAGCACGCCGCTCATGGGGAAGCCATTACAGATTCCTTTGGCTACGGTTATCATGTCGGGACGCACACCGAGGTGTTGATGGGCGAAGAATTTTCCGCTACGTCCGTATCCGCATTGTATTTCGTCGCAGATAAGTACTGTGCCATTGGCTCGACAAAGTTTTTGCAGTTCCTGCAAGAAGTCTGCCTCCATCATTCGTATGCCGCCGACACCCTGTATACATTCCACGATGCAGGCACAGACATCGCCTTTTTCGAGTTCTGTTTTCCATGCCTCTATGTCGTTGAGCGGAAGATAGGTGACGTGTCCGTTGGCATTGATGGGAGCAATAATCTTAGGATTCGCCGTTGCTTCTACGGCAAGAGATGTACGTCCGTGGAAGGCCTTCTCGAGTGACAGGATGCGGGTTCTGCCATTATGGAAAGAGGCCAGTTTTAGTGCATTTTCGTTTGCTTCTGCACCACTATTGACAAGGAAAAGGCTATAATCTTCGTATCCGCAAGCCTTACCCAAGCGTCGGGCAAACTCTTTTTGCAATGGGTTTTGTACAGAATTGCTGTAGAAACCAAGCGTGTTCAACTGCTTGGTCATTGCTTCTGTGTAATGTGGGTGGCAATGGCCGACGCTGATGACAGCGTGACCGCCATAGAGGTCAAGATATTCTTGTCCTTCGGAGTCCCATACAGTGCATCCCTTGCCACGAGCAATGGTTACGTCCATAAGGGGATATACATCGAATAATTCCATTTTTATTATGTCGTTATTACGTTATGTCGTTATTTTTGTTTAGAAGGCCGATGCTTTCAGTCGCAGGCCTTCGCATTCGTCGAGGCCGAACATGAGGTTCATGTTTTGTACGGCTTGCCCTACAGCGCCCTTCAACAGGTTGTCTATGCAGGAAATCATGAGCAACTGATCTTCGTATTTCTCAACGTAGACTACGGCTTTGTTGGTGTTTACCACCTGCTTCATGTCTGGGCTTTTCGCGACGAAATGCGTAAAGGCAGCGTCCTTATAGTAGTCGGCATATATGTTCTGCACCTCTTCGAGTGGGAGGTCGCACTTGGCATATGCTGTGACATAGATGCCGCGAGTGAAGCATCCTCTTTGGGGGATGAAGAGTACTCGGCCATCGTAGCCCGGAGAGAGTTCCTGTATTGTTTGGTTGATTTCCAAGAGGTGCTGATGCGTGAAGGTCTTATATACAGAGATATTGTCGTTGCGCCAGGAGAAGTGTGTTGTTGCGCCTGGCTTCTGACCTGCGCCTGTGCTACCCGTTATGCCGTTGACATGGATGTCGCCACTGATGATGCCTGCCTTCAGGGCGGGCAGCATGGCGAGTTGTATGCAAGTGGCAAAGCATCCGGGATTGGCGAGATGTTGACAACCCACGATTGTTTCGCGATGTGTTTCGGGGAGTCCATATACATAGTCATGATTGCCGGCAATGCGGAAGTCCTGAGCCAGGTCGATTATTTTGACATTTGCCGGGATGGCATGCTCCTTCAGGAATGCCTCGCTCTTTCCGTGTCCGAAACAGAAATAGATGACATCTACTTTGTCGAAAGGCATTTCCGATGTAAAACGCAGGTCGGTATCGCCTATCAGTCCTTCGTGGACATCGCTGACCAAATTGCCGGCATTGCTCTCGCTGTTTGCAAAAACAATCTCCGCTTCGGGATGCTCCAACAGCACCCTTATCAGTTCGCCGCCAGTGTATCCGGCAGCGCCAAGTATTCCAATTCTTATCATATATAAATTCCTTCTTTTATTGTGTCGGGAAACATCTACTGCCAAGTCGGTCGGAAAGGTTAACCATTATTGGGAGAATGGTTAAGCATTATTGCCAACAAGGCACGCCTATTTCTTCGACAAGGCACGCCATGTTCTTCGGCAGTACCTTATAAGTCTGACTATCAACTATTTTCTCTCGTCAGGATGAGCCAGGTAGTAAGCACGAAGTGCTGTTGAAGTCACCTTGATGAAGCCTTTGGCGTCTTCGCTCGACCAAGCCTTTGCCGTCTCGCCATACTCGCCAAGTTTGTTCTTTACCAAGTCGTTGGGACTGTCCACGCCGACCGTCTGGAAACAATATGGACGAAGTTCGAGCGTCACCTCGCCGGTTACATTGCGCTGACTGCTGGTGAGCATTGCCTCGATATCCGGCATGACGGGCTCCAGATACTGGCTCTCGTGCAAGAACATTCCATACCAGTTAGCCACTTGCTCCTTCCAATACTGCTGCCATTTGGAAAGCGTATATTTCTCAAGGAAACGGTGAGCGCCAATGATAAGCATGGGGGCAGCAGCCTCAAAGCCAACACGACCCTTGATGCCAATGATGGTATCGCCCACATGACAGTCACGTCCGATAGCATAACGGGCACCAATCTCCTCCACCTTCTGTATGGCCTTAATCTTGTCGTCAAAACGTTCTCCGTTGACAGAGCATATTTCACCCTTCTCGAAACCAATCTTAAGCAGTTCGGGACCTTCCTCCGACGGATGCTTCAAGTAAGCACTCTCAGGCAGTCCCTGGTTAGAGTCGAGAATCTCACCACCGCAAATACTGGTACCCCAAAGACCGACATTGTAACTGTACTTGAGTTTTGTAAAGTCGGCAAAGTAACCATTCGCATTGAGATAATCAACCTCCTCCTGGCGAGAAAGATTGTTGTCGCGAGTCAAAGTAATGATTTCCACGCCCGGACACATCACCAAAAATGTCATATCGAAACGAATCTGGTCGTTACCGGCACCGGTAGACCCATGAGCAATGGCCGATGCACCAATCTCCTTGGCATACCTCGCAATAGCCATAGCCTGGAAAATACGCTCGGAAGAAACACTGATGGGGTAACAATTGTTGCGCAGGACATTGCCATAGACCATATACTTGAGCGACTTCTCATAGTACTCCTGCGTCACATCGAGAGTAACATACTCCTTAGCACCAAGTCTATAAGCATTCTCCTCGTTTGCCTTAAGTTGCTCCGGACTGAAGCCACCCGTATTGGCACAAGCCGCATAAACCTCATAACCTTTCTCCTTTGCCAGATACATCACATTGTAACTGGTATCAAGTCCGCCACTGAAGGCGACAACAACTGTCTTCTTTTCCATATATATATAATGTCTTTTTCTATTCTATTCCACGTAACACCAACGCCTTCATCACATCCTTGATGACATCCAGCGATGTCGGTTCGCCATGATGCGTTTCCGGATTCCACAACATACCCGTGCAAACACAGAACTTACGGTTCTTTGCCTCAAGAATATCATGATTGATACAACCCTTGCAGCCATGCCAAAAAGCATCGTCGTCGGTAAGTTGATTGAAACTGACAGGCACAAAACCCAAAGCAGTATTCATCTTCATAACAGCATCGCCACTGGTCAGACTGAATATCTTGGCATGAGGCCAACGCAACCTGGCCAGCGTAAAAGTATAATCCTTAATGCGTTTCGCAACACCGAGCCCCTGATAATCAGGATGCACAATAAGACCTGAGGTCGTCACATAGTGCTTGTTTCCCCACGTCTCAATATAACTGAAGCCCACAAACTTCTCGCCATGCAAAGCCAATATGGCCTTACCTTCACGCATCTTGGTAGCCACATATTCGTGGGTACGTTCCGCAATGCCGGTACCACGCCTACGTGCAGCCTCGCGGATGGTGTCGATAATGGTATCTACATATACCTCATGTTCGGCATCGGCTACCATCACCTGTATGTCTTCACGGTCGATTTTTTCCATTTCTGGTTTGTCAATTAGTCTGTTTATTAGTTAACAAATTGGATTTCTAACTCTATATAATAAAAACTCTATTGATCAATAAGCGCCTCACCTCAGTTTGGGAATGATGTTGCGAGCAACATTGGCGGCCTCCTCCCTGTCCACACCCTCTGCCAGCACAACGATAACTGTATCGTCGCCTGCCACAGTACCAAGGAAAAACGGATGCTTAATGTTATCCACATCGTAAGCCAGAATGCTGGCGTAACCAGGAGGCGTATGAACAACCATTAGGTTGCCCGAAAAATTAAGTTGCCATTTCGCCTGATTAATTTCCTCCAGAGTAGGTACAGGAACAAACTGACCCTCACGAGGCAATGCATAAACACTATGCCCACTACGTATGCGAACCTTACTGATGCGAAGTTGCTTAAGGTCGCGGCTCAATGTTGTCTGCGTACTGATAAAGCCCTCTGCACGGAGTGCCGATAATAACTCTTCCTGACTCTCAAGGCTGTTCGTGCTGACAATCTTACGAATAGTTTGCAATCTCGCCTTCTTGTCCTGTTTTTCTGCCATACTATTTTATTCTCTTAGGTGGTTTTGTGGCCGCAAAGATACAACATTTTATGCGATTATTTACAACCTTTTCGCATAATTCGTACTATTAATTGCAATTTTTACGCATAAAATATCATTTTACACGCATACCATTCATATCGTAGGACAAATAATGTCCTTCCGTCATCTTTAGGATAATTCATTTGTAGAGCATAAAACTCCACAACAAAACAAAAAGGGAGATTTGATACTCAACAAAGTACAACAAGAAGATTAGAACAACAACACCAAACGCCCAAACATCATTTTTCCAAAACACGAAGTTGGACAAGTTCTATCTTTGTCGTTGTTTTCTTCGTAACCTTAAATTCCCAATGGCCGAAGCACACAGGTTCATTCAGTTTCGGGAAGTTCTGAAATTCGTGAAGAATAAGCCCACCGACAGTAAGATATTCATCGCTCTCAGGCAAATCCAAGTCAAGCAATTCATTGGCCTGAGCAATCTCCAATCGACCAGAAAGCAAGTATTCGCCCGGAGCAGTCTGCCGAGCAGTATAACTCTTACTGTCATGCTCGTCCTCTATCTCACCGAAGATTTCCTCCACAAGGTCCTCCATCGTCACAATACCGCTTGTTCCTCCAAACTCATCTACAATCACAGCAAGCGAACGCTTCTGACTAATGAAAGCACTAAGCAATTTCTGTGCATTCATCGTCTCGGGCACAATCGAAACTGCACGAATGTGTTTAGTCCAGTCATCGCCCTCTGCAAGACGAAACATCTCAACAGTATGAATATAACCGACAATGTCGTCGATATCCTCCTTATATACAATAATCTTACTATGCCCACTTTCCTCAAAGAGCAAACGTAGTTCGCGCAAGGACGTATCGCAGGAAACGGCTGTTATCTCAGTGCGTGGAACGATACAATCACGTACCTTAACCGAACTGAAGTCTAAGGCATTCTGGAAAATCTTTACCTCGGCTTCGATATCTTCATCATCCGATGCCTTTTCTATATTGCTTTGAATGAGGTAATCAAGGTCTTCGCGAGTAAAGGTCTTATCAGGCGTTATCTTCTCGACTTTCTCGCCTAACATCCAAAGCAAAAGTTTGCCAAGCGAACTAGTAAACTTGCTGATTGGCCACAATACGATGTAAAATATATATGCCGGGAAGGCAAAGACATGCATCATTCGATTGGGGTTGATGCGAAAAAGTGTCTTAGGCAAGAATTCACCTGTTACAAGAACGACAAGAGTGGCAAGAACAGTTTGTATCAACAAGCAGATAGCCTCGTTGGGGCACTCGCCATTCACATCATGAATACCCAATGGAATGAGAATGAGTTCACCTACAATCTCTGCCATAAGAATACCATAAATCACCAAAGCGATATTGTTTCCCACCAAAAGTGTTGAGATGAAACTATTGGGGTGACGATAGAAAGTATCTATCAGCCTTGCAGAGAATCCCTGCTCATCCCTGTCCATCTCAAATCGTAGTTTACTGCTTGATACAAAAGCAATTTCCATTCCGGAGAAAAAGGCCGAAAGAAGGAGGATGATTAATGTTGCTATGATAGTTGATGGTTCTAAGTTCATTGTCGTTCTGGTTCTTTTTCTTCGACGGGGAAAACACCCGTCGAGTTGAGTACGGAGTATCGTGTCATCTGTTCGTTGCTACGAAACTCTGTGCCTTCGAGTTCACGTTCGGGGGTAGTAATATGCATATATTGATGACTCCACATCTCGTGGGCATTCAAATCCCAAAAGAGTTCTTCCGTTCGAAACACATCTCCGTTTACATTGCGCACCACTACTCTGCCTCGAAGTTCCCATAGTTGCTGTCGATGCAGATAGGCGGTGTCCGACTGTACGAAGAGGTCGGTATGGAATTTGTCGTTCAGGCGTTCCATCAGCAATCCCTTCATAAATTTCCACGTAGGCTGTTCTCCATTTACTCCATTGTAGATATTCCACTCCTCTACAACCAGATGATATCGCATCATACCGCTGTCGCTGATGAATGTATTGATGCCTGTAGAATGCATGAAGAGAAGTGAATCTTCCGATTTGACGGGATCTGCCAAATGCTCTACTTCGGCAGAGCAGCCAAAGGAAAGCCAAAGGAGTAGCAGGAGGGAAAGAAGGGTTACTTTATGCCTCATCGTTTGTGGGGAATCGCCTATAGTTCGGTTTATTCAATCTTATACTTCATAAACCAACGCTCGTTGAACGTCACGCCAAGATTGATGAGCAGATAGTTTTCCTTGACCATTCCGGCTGCGCTGGCCGAACGCATCATCCATTGCAATCCGACATTAACGACAGAGCGACTGTTGTACCTGTTTGTAATAGGCAAGGCGGCACCTGCACCGAGACTAAGTTCCTTCGGGCCGTTCTTCCCGTCGACCATCATATAGGGTGTTGAGAAGTTGAGTCCGGCACGATATTGGATACGTTTCCAATAGCGTTTGTCCAAAGGAGCCGGGGTCCATTGCGCGCCCACAGCCAAACGTGTTCTGTCTGTATAATGGCCTGTCATAGGTTCGTAACCTACTGGTGTTTCAATGGGCATACGGCATTTGCTCCAGAATTCGTGGTGTACGTCGGCAGCGACAATGAGCGTATTTTTATGTTGCCAGGATGCGCCTATGCCGAAACTGTAAGGGAGGTCGAAAGGCGAAGTGGCCTTGAAGGATGATGTATCTCCTCGCGATGTGTAGTGCTGAAGGGTTGCATCCTGTGCAATTTTGTGCCCGATGCTTGCCGTTGCACCAATGTTCAGCCAATCCTGCCGAGTAAGGCGAACGGGATATTGCACGCCAAGGTCTATCTTATATGTTCGCAGAATTGCTTCATAGTGTTTTGTGGTACTGCTGTAGAGGGTACTGCCTACGCCGTTTTCCTTAAACAAAGGCACAAGCATATGCGTGTAGTCTCCCCAAACGAAACTGGCATTGGCACCGATGGAGATGTCGCGATAGACCTTCCAACCCAATCCGACATAGGCTTGATTCAAGCCTCCGGAGCCGCTATAGATGTTGCTGCTGGTGATGTTTTGAGTTGTATTGATATCGGTAGTGACTGGTTTGTCGGGCGATGCAAACTCGTATCCTATCTTCGTGTACGGCATGAAACCTGCGGCAAGGCCGAGTCCTTTTGTGAGTCGCATGCCTATATGGGCATAGTCGAAAGAGGCATTCTTCACTCCGACCTTTGTTGTTCCTTGCGTCATCTGTCCGAATGAGCCTTGCATACCGACATCCAGGATAAGGCTTAGGGAGTCCATGGCGGAATACGAAGCGGGATTGACCGTGTTGACACGGTTGCCTATGCGAACGCCTAAGCCTACGCCTCCCATCGATTTGTTGAAGCCTTGCGACTGTTCGTGAAGGAGTCCGAGCCCGAAACGGGAATATGAGGAGTTTGTTCCGCCTACCTGAGCACTGGCAGGGGGCAAGGAGCAGGGGGCAAGGAGCAGGGCCAGGAAGGCAAGTAAATATTGAATTGCTTTATATTTCATGCTTTTTCGCTGTTCGTTCTTAATTCTTCGTTATAGTCAAGTATGCGGTTTAGTCCTCGGGGGACTATGTATTTGTCGGTGAAAATGAGGTTCTTTATATTCGTATCGAAGTTGATGCGGTTGCCGCCTGTAAGGAAAACTTGCAGATGGGGGAACTTGGACCTCATGGATTTGATGTAGCCTTCAATTTCGTACTTCATGCCTCGCAGCACTCCGCTGCGTATGGCGGTTTCGGTGTTGTAGCCCATGCCGGGCACTTCGCCTTCTGCATCCACGAGGGGAAGGCGGGCGGTGTATTCGTGCAAGGCTCTCAGGCGCATCTGCATTCCTGGGGCGATATTGCCACCCCAGTAGTTTCCTCGGGCATCGATGACCTCGTAGGTGATGCAGGTACCTGCATCGATGATAAGAAGATCTGTAGCCGGTTTGAGGAAACTGGCACCGATGACGGCTGCCAGACGATCGCTGCCCAACGTTTTGGGTGTACGGTAACGATTCGAGATAGGAATCGGAGTCTCGGACGTAAAGCGCAGCATCGGAATCTGCAGCCTGCCAAGTGCTTCTTCTTCGCAAGCAGTAAGATGGCGCACTGCGCCAATGATGCCATTCTTGAAGGGATGTTTATTCGCGAAAGCGTCTAAAGATGAAAGCGTTCCGTTCTCCATTCGGACTTCGTCCACAGGCTCGTCTCCACGGAAGGCAACTATCTTTGTGACAGAGTTTCCTATATCTATTATCAATTTCACGCCTGCAAAGGTACATAAAAATCATAATATACAAGTCACTCGGCCTAAGATTTTCGTCATTCCGTGAACGAAACTGCCAAAAAAGTTCCGAATTACGAAGACTTATGCTACGATAAAATCAACGAAACGCACAGAGGCTGCAAAAACACGCCATGACGATTACACGAAAAAGGTTAAGCATTATTGGCAGAAAGGTTAACCATTATCGCCGGAAGGGTTAACCATTATTTTCGACAACACAAAGCATTATTTCTGCGTATTCACATGGAGATTGGCTCTCAAAGAGCCTCATCCGTAGGCAATAGAGAGAAAAACTTCTGCTTTCCTTTTGATTTTAGTCCCCATTTTCGTACCTTTGCGCCCGTGTTAAGAAAACTGGTTCTCTTTTTAAGCCTGCTGATTCCCGCCCTGATGCTCCCGATGCACGGGCAGGACAGCATCCGTGTGACGGTACTCACCTGTTCGCCCGGGCAGGAAGTGTATTCCCTCTACGGACACACGGCCATCCGATGTCAGAACCTTAGCAGCCCGACAGAAGAAGAAACATCAGATGTCGTGTTCAACTACGGAGTCTTCGACGACACCAAACCATACTTCGTCTGGAACTTCGTACTCGGCAGGACAGACTACATGGTATTGCCCATGCCCTGGGAATACTTTCCCGAATCCTATCGCCGACGCGGCTCCAGCATCATAGAGCAAGAACTGAACCTGACACAAGCAGAAGCCAGACTGCTCATGGACCGGCTCGCAGAAAACTGTTTGCCACAGAATCGGAAGTATCGATACAACTTCCTCTACAACAACTGCACAACCAAAGTGCGCGATCTCGTGGAGCAAGTCGTAACAGGACGCATCCAATACCCCGACACACTGCCGCACCAGACCTACCGGGAAATCCTGCATCACTACACAAAGCAACACCCCTGGTCGCAAGAAGGCAACGACCTCCTGCTCGGAGCAGAAGTAGACACACTCCTCTCCGTCAGAGCATCCATGTTCGTCCCCGAGAAGTTGATGGACACCTTCGACGGCGCATTCATCTGCACACCGGAAGGAAATATGCGGCCACTCGTCAAGAACAAAACAACCCTCCTTGAAGCACGGCCGCAAAACACCGAACCCGAATTCCCCCTCCTCCCCTGGCAGGCAACACTCGCCTTCGCAGCACTCTGCCTGTTTGTCATGCTCCTCGAAGCATGGACAAAGCACACATTCTGGCTATGGGACATCCTGCTACTGCTCGCTACAGGCACAGCAGGCATATTTCTCACCTTCATGCTACTCTTCTCCAGCCACCCCGCCGTCGGCTCCAACTGGCAGGTTTGGGCACTGAACCCCGTCGCCTTTGTCGGCATACCACTCATTGTTAAAGCCGCCATCCGGAATCGTAAGACACATTGGTACGCCTTCCAATTTGCCGTTTTAGCACTATTCGTACTATTTTCCCCCTGGATTCCGCAAGACTTTGCAAAAATAACCGTACCTTTGGCATTGTGTTTGCTGACCAGACCCATCAGTTACCACTACATCCTACACAGCAAGAAAAAGAAATGACCGCAAACAAATACAGACTCCTGTCCACGCTCATCGTGCTGTTCGCCGTTGCAGGAACCAGCGCACAAGGCACCCCACAAGTGCCATCGCTGGTCGTAAACATCGTCATCGACCAGTTACGCAGCGACTACATGGATGCCTTTGCGCCACTCTATGGCCAGCGCGGTTTCCAACGTCTGAAGGAACAAGGTCGTTTCTACTCACAGGCAGAATACCCATTCAACTCCCCCGACCGTGCATCTGCAATAGCCTGCCTCATGACAGGCACAAGCCCCTATGCCAACGGCATCGTAGGCAGCCGATGGCTCGACCGCCAGACACTCCAGCCAATCTTTTGTGTTGACGACGAAACATACTCCGGCATCCACACCAGCGACAAGTCCTCTCCCAAACACCTGGCAGTATCCACCATCGGAGACGAACTGAAAATATCCTCCGAAGGCAAAAGCCTCATCTACTCAATCGCGCCGACACGCGAAGCCGCCATTCTCGGAGCCGGCCATGCAGGCAATGGTGCCTTCTGGATTGACGACTGGACAGGCAGGTGGGCAACAAGTTGCTACTACGACAACTACCCGCTTTGGGCAACAGAATATAACGACCATTCTTCACTCGAAGAACGTATCGACGACATACATTGGGAGCCGCTCAACGAAGAAGTAATAAACTTCCACTACTTCATCTCCTCCGAACAGGCAAAGAGCAAACCCTTCAGTCACAAATTCAAAAGCAACCGCAAGTTCAGAGAGTTCAAGGCAACAGCCTGTGTCAACGACGAAATAAATCTCTTTGCAAAACAAACCATCGAGAAAGCAGAACTTGGCCAGGACGCTGTGACCGACATGCTCACACTCACCTACTATGCCGGAGCCTACGACCACCAGTCTGCAAGACAGTATGGCATGGAAATGCAAGACACCTATGCCCGTCTTGACCGTCAACTGGAAGAACTCTTCGACTACGTAGACGAAAAGGTTGGAATAGACAAGACACTCTTCGTCGTCACCAGCACAGGACACTTTGAGTCGGAAGAGGTAATGGACCTCAGCAAATACCGAATCCCAACGGGCACATTTTCCATTACAAAAGCACAAGCACTGCTCAACATGTACCTCATTGCCGTCTATGGTCCGGGCAATTATGTTGAGACAGCCATCGACAATCAGATATACCTTAATCTCAAACTCATTGAGAATCGCAATCTCAATTTAGCAGAAGTACTCGACCGCAGCAGCACGTTCCTCATCCAACTCTGCGGTGTCAAAGATGTGTATAGCAGCCAACGCCTTTCGCTGGGAGCATGGACTCCAGGCATCAGCAAACTGCACAACGCATACAACCCAAAGTGCTCGGGCGACATACTCATACAAGTCTCACCGGGTTGGCTTCTCAACAACGAAGACACACACGACCAGTCGCTTTGCCGAGAATCGTACCTGAACTTCCCGCTCTTCTTCATGGGCTCGAATATCGTTCCCGAGAAAGTACGTATTCCCGTCAGCATCGACCATGTTGCACCAACCATAGCACAAGCACTGCGTATACGTGCACCGAATGCTTGCCCGCAAGCACCACTTAATTATTAAGCGGGACAACAGACAACGGACAACAGACAATAGAACAATCCACAAACCAAATACAGACCCAAACACATTATAATAATAAATATGGACATTTCTAAATTCTTAGTTAAGATATTCGGCGACAAGAAAAGTCGCGACCTTAAAGCCTATCGCCCGTTAGTAGAGGCGGTGCTGCAAATCTATCCTGAAATCCAAGCACTGTCAAACGATGAACTTCGCGATCGTACTCAAAAGATAAGACAACGCATACAAGACTCTGCAGCAGATCTTCGCGAACAGATACAAGCACTGAAGGACAAGATTCCCGGTACAGACATACAGGATCGTGCCCCAATCTTTTCACAAATAGACAAATTGGAGAAGGAAGTGCTTGAAATCCTCGAAAAGGCTCTCGACAAGGAACGAGCAGAAGTCTTCGCCATTGTCAAAAGCACTGCAGAACGTTTCACCAAAAACGAAACAATAGAAGTTACTGCCAACGACTTCGATCGCAACCTCGCAGCATCACATGACTTCGTAGACATCGAAGGCGACAAAGCCATCTATCATAACCATTGGGTAGCCGGTGGCAACGACCTGAAGTGGGAAATGATACACTTCGACGTACAGCTCTTCGGCGGCACCGTTCTCCACCAAGGCAAGATTGCCGAGATGTTCACAGGCGAAGGTAAGACACTTACCGCCACACTGCCTGTCTTCTTGAATGCCTTAACCGGCAATGGCGTACATGTAGTAACTGTCAACGACTATCTTGCCAAGCGTGACTCCGAATGGATGGGCCCCATCTATATGTTCCACGGTTTGAGTGTCGATTGCATTGACAAGCATCAGCCCAACAGCGAGGCACGTCGTAAAGCATATCTTGCAGATATTACTTTCGGAACGAACAATGAGTTCGGTTTCGACTATCTGCGCGACAACATGGCACAAGATCCAAAAGACCTCGTACAGCGTCCTCACAATTATGCAATTGTCGATGAGGTGGACTCTGTCCTCATTGACGATGCCCGCACACCACTTATCATTTCCGGTCCGGTGCCAAAGGGAGACGACCAGCAATACGAGCAATATCAGCCTCTGGTAGAACGTCTTGTAGGTGTGCAAAGGCAACTTGCCACACAATATCTTGCCGATGCAAAGAAGCAAATAACCGAAGGCACGGAAGGAAACGACAAGCAAAAAACATCCGAAGGCTTCCTTGCTCTGTTCCGCAGCCATAAGGCTTTGCCTAAAAACAAACCACTCATCAAGTTCCTTTCTGAGCCTGGCATTAAAGCCGGCATGCTCTCCACCGAAGAAATCTACATGGAGAACAACAACCGCCGCATGCCCGAAGCAACAGAGCCCCTCTACTTCGTTGTCGATGAGAAGATGAACAGCGTGGACCTTACAGACAAGGGCAACGAGTGGCTGGCTTCACAAGTCAACGACCCCGAACTTTTTGTCCTTCCCGACATCACTACTGTCCTGTCGCAAATCGATGCTTCCGACAAGACAGAAGAAGAGAAGATCGAAGAGAAAGACCGCATCTTCAACGAATACGCCACAAAGAGCGAACGCGTTCACACCATACAGCAGTTACTGAAGGCATACACCATGTTCAATCTCAACGACGAGTATGTCATCCAAGATGGTGAAATCAAGATTGTAGACGAGCAAACCGGTCGTATTATGGAAGGCCGTCGTTGGAGCGACGGACTGCACCAGGCTGTCGAGGCTAAAGAGCATGTAAAAGTACAGGCCGCCACACAGACCTACGCAACCATTACTTTGCAGAACTATTTCCGCATGTACCACAAATTGTCTGGTATGACGGGTACTGCCGTAACAGAAGCCGGAGAGTTCTGGGACATCTATAAACTCGATGTTGTCGAGGTACCCACCAACCGTGAAGTCATCCGCAAGGATATGAACGACCGTGTTTATCGCACACAACGAGAGAAGTACAAGGCCGTCATCGAAGAAGTGGAACTGATGCGCACAAGTGGTCGTCCCGTACTTGTAGGCACCACCAGCGTCGAGATTTCCGAGATGCTGAGCAAGATGCTACAGATGCGTAAGATACCTCATCAGGTATTGAATGCGAAACTCCACCAAAAGGAAGCAGACATTGTGGCACTGGCAGGTCAGAGCATTATGGGCAACGTGTATGTTGCGACCGACGGACGAGCCTTCAACGAAAAGAGTACAGCCATCAATTATCAGACACGCCTTGAGGCCGAAGCAGCCAAGAAGGAAAAGCGCGAGCCGCGCGAAGCGTCCGAGTTGATACAGACAGACGAGCGCATGCTTGGCACTGTCACCATTGCCACCAATATGGCAGGTCGTGGTACGGACATCAAACTCTCGCCCGAGGTAAAGGCTGCAGGCGGCCTTGCCATTATCGGTACGGAACGCCATGAGAGCCGTCGTGTCGATCGTCAGTTGCGTGGCCGTTCCGGTCGTCAGGGCGATCCGGGCAGCAGCATCTTCTATGTCAGCATCGAGGATAAACTGATGCGTCTCTTCGCCAGCGAGCGTATTGCAAAAGTAATGGACAGTCTTGGCTTCAAGGAAGGCGAGATGATTGAGCACAGCATGATCACACGCAGCATCGAGAATGCACAGAAGAAGGTAGAAGAGAACCATTTCGGTGTCCGTAAGAACCTGCTCGAGTATGACGATGTTATGAACAAGCAGCGCACCGTCATCTACGAAAAGCGTCGTCATGCCTTAATTGGCGAACGCCTTGGCATGGACATCAGCAACATGATCTGGGACCGTGTCTGCAATATCCTTGAGAACAACGACTACGAAGGTTGCAAACTGCGTTTCCTCGAAATTATGGCTATGGAAGTCCCCTTTACTGCCGAGCAGATGGAGTCCATGAAACTCGACGACGTGGCAGAGTTGGCATACCAGAAGGTGCTGGAACGTTTCAGGCAGAAGACGGAGATAATGATGAACAATGCCCACAAGGTTGTGACGCACATCTACGAAGGTCCTCAGGGAGCAATGTACGAAAACCTTATGGTACCGGTTCTTGCCGGCAACCGTCAGTACAACATTCCGTCGAACCTCAAGGAGGCCTACGAGAGCCAGTCACGCAGTGTTGTAACAGCATTCCACAAAGCCATCATCCTGCACATCATCGACGATGCCTGGAAGGAGAACCTACGTTTGCTCGACGAACTGAAGCACAGCGTACACAACGCCAGTTACGAGCAGAAAGACCCTTTGCTCATCTTCAAGTTGGAGAGTGCAAAGATCTTCGACGACATGATCAATCAAATCAACGACCGCACCGTATCTGTCATCATGCGCGCCATGATACCCGAGTTGCAGATTCAAGACAATGCTCCGCAGCAGGAGATGCCACGTCGCGACCAGCCCCGCTTGCAAGAGTCACGCGGAGAGTTGAACGATGCCGGACAGCAACAGGCAGCGGCTCGCGATACACGAGAGCGTCAGCCCATGCAGCCTATCCGTCGCGACAACCTGCCCGGCCGTAACGACCCATGTCCCTGTGGCAGCGGAAAAAAGTTCAAGCAGTGCCACGGAAGAAACCTCTAAGAAAGCCGAAAAACCATAGGAGACCTGACAATCCTATGAAACACCATAAAACGCATCACCATGGAAGTAAGCAAACAGACAACCCAGCAGATTAAGAACATGCTGCGCAAGGTCATCGCCAAGTTCCCCGCAGAGGCAGAACCCGTCATGACAGATATCCATCTTCTGGTAAACAGTTATACCGGCGAGATACACACATACAACGACGACGACGAGGAACTCGGTCATTGCATTGTCGATGAGTGGATAAAGTGTTCCGACGAGACGTTCTACGAAAGCATTGTGCCCATTCTGCGCCGTTGCATCGAGGATTTGCGACAGGGCATCGAAAAGATGAGCATCATGCAGCCGTTCAGTTTTGTGCTTATCGGCGAGGACCACGAGACATTGCAGGATCTGGTCATCATCGATGGCGAAGACACCGTAATGCTCGATGTCACGTTGCTCGACGGACTCGAGGAAGACCTCGACACCTTCCTCAAACAACTTCTGGAGGACTGAACCGCACATAACGGAGGCTTTGCCCGAACACCGACAAAGCAAAAACTCTGCAAGAAGGCATTTTCCTTCGGGCAAATCGCCTCTATGTAAAAAAAAATGCGTATCTTTGTGCGCCTTTAATTAAAAAACAATAAACAAAACATAAAAAACAATGGCAACATTACAAAAAATCCGCAACAGGGGCAAGATTCTCATTGCAACCTTAGGCCTTGCTCTGTTTGCATTCATTGCCGAAGAGTTTGTACGCTCGCTCTCATACACACAGGCAGAGAGCCATCAGCGTGTCGGCAAAATCTACGGAGAAAAAATCAACGTACAAGAGTTCAATGCAATGGTCGAGGAGTACACCGACGTTGTGAAGTTCACCCAGGGCATCAACACTCTGACCGACGACCAACTCGCCATGTTCCGCGACCAGGTGTGGCAGTCACTCGTCAACGAGAAACTCATGGAGAAAGAATGTGAGAAGTTGGGTCTTACAGTGACCGATGCCGAGATGCAGGACATCATCAACAACGGCCGCAACCCATTGCTCGCACAGACACCTTTCCGCACAGCACAGGGTGGCTTTGATGTCAACGCACTCAAGCAGTTCCTCAGCCAGTACAACGAGGTGATTACAAACCCCGACATCAACAGCGAGATTAAGGCGCAGTACACACAGATGAACAACTACTGGAAGTTCATCGAAAAGACCATTCGCCAGCAGACACTCAACAAGAAGTATCAGGCACTGCTCAACGGCACAATGGTAAGCAACCCCGTTGCAGCACAGGCAAGTTTCGACGGTCGCACAAACGAGGCTGACATCTACATGGCTGCCCTCCCCTACTCAAGCATCAAGGACGACGAAGTTACCGTTGAAGACAGCGACCTCAAGGCAAAATACGAAGAACTGAAGGACATGTTCCGCACCAACGAGGAGACACGCGACATCAAGTACATCGACATCCACGTTACTGCCAGCGAAGCCGACAAGGCTGCCCTGCAGAAGGAGATGGAAGGCTACGCACAGGCTTTGGCCGAAGGTGCAGACCCTGCAAAGACTGTTCGCGAAGCAGCAAGCCAAGTGCCTTACAGCGCACTCCCCGTTAGCGCAAAGAGCCTGCCTCACGACATTGCAGAACAACTCGATTCGCTGAGCGTAGGTGGCCAGGTAGGTCCTTTCGTTCACAATCACGACAACAGCATCAACATCGTGCGCCTTATCAACAAGGTTAGCCTGCCCGACTCCGTAGAGATTCGCCAGATTGCTGCTCCCGGCAACGACATGGCCGCTTGCGAAAAGACAGCAGACAGCATCATGGCAGCCCTTGCTGCAGGTGCCGACTTCGACACCATCGCCAAGAAGTACGACCAGCCTGCCACCAAGACCTGGATTACAAGCAACCAGTATGAAGGTCAGGTCATCGACGAGAGCAACCGCAAGTTCATCAGCACCATCAGCAATGCAGCCGTTGGCAGCAACAACAAGATTGTGCTCGACGGCCAGGGCGTCATCATCGCACAGGTTACAGACCGTCGCAACATCATCGACAAGTACGAGGTTGCAGTCATCAAGCGCAACATCGACTTCAGCAAGGACACTTACGGCAAGGCATACAACGACCTGAGCAGTTTCCTCGCCGGCAACCCCAAAGCAGAAGACATTGAGGCAAACGCCGCACAGGCAGGCTACACCGTGCAGACACGCAAAAACGTGAGCAGCACCGAGCACAATGTGGTTAATGTACGCAGCACACGCGAAGCAATGCGCTGGATCTTCAACGAAGACACCGAACTCGGCGACGTATCGCCTCTCTACGAGTGTGGCGAGAACGACCACCTGCTCGTTCTCATCCTCAACGGCGTACACGACAAAGGCTACATGGCATGGGACGACGAACAGATTCGTTCCTTCCTGACAGCAGAAGTCATCAAGGACAAGAAGGCTGCCATCCTCATGGAGAAGATGAATGCAGCACAGAGCATTGCCGATGTGGCTAAGATGGAAGGCGCAGTAACCGACACCATCAAGCACATCACATTCGCCAGCACAGCATTCGTTTCTAAGGTAGGCGCCAGCGAACCCGCACTGAGCGGTGCAGTAAGCAAAGCCAACAAGGGCGACTTCAAGAGTGGCGTGAAGGGTAAATCTGCCATCTATGCCTTCCAGGTTATCGACAAAAAGAAGACCGACGCCAAGTTCGACAAGAAGCAGGAAGAGCAGCGCCTCATGCAGAACGTTGTTCGCAACACAAGCAACTACACCGGCGAACTCTACCAGAAAGCCGACATCACAGACAAGCGTTACCTCTTCTTCTAAAAGAGAAACCGCATAAACGCCAAATCCCCTTGCAGGCATCTGCGAGGGGATTTTTTTTGCCCTACACTATAAAAAGAACGTTACCTAACGTTTGAGGATGCTATTATTATTTCAGGGAAATCCGATTTTAAGGCTCAGCAATAAGGGGATAATGTGAAAAAGAAGCCATAAATGACCGGGAAAATGTGAAATAATGGGTGTTTTATGGTGCGGATTATGTGAAAAGCATTAACTTTGCAGTTGTAATCAAAGGTTTTAGGTATGAGTAAACTGCTTAGAAGAAAGATTGATAACTATTTGATGGCTTGGAAAAACAATCAGGATAGAAAACCGCTAATCATTAAAGGTGCCCGTCAGATTGGAAAAACACGCTCAATAGAGTGGTTTGCCAGTCAAAACTACAAAAGCATTATCCAGATTAATTTTGTAGAGCAACCAAAATATAAGAATATTTTTGAAGATGGTTTTGAGGTTGATGCCATTCTTAAAAACATATCGTTACTAAATCCTGAACTTAAGTTTATTCCTGGTGAAACTATTTTCTTTTTTGATGAACTGCAAGCATGTCCCAATTGTGCTACTTCACTGAAGTTCTTCAAACTCGATGGACGCTTCGATGTTATCTGTTCCGGGTCATTGATGGGAATCAATTATAGAGAGATAGAATCCAACAGTGTTGGTTATAAGGAAGACTACGAAATGCACTCCATGGATTTCGAGGAGTTCCTTTGGGCTAAAGGATACGATGGAGATTTCATAGATGAACTATATCAGCATATGCAGGAAGTCAAACCTCTTGCCAAATTGCAAATGGATGTTCTTTTCGAACTTTTCCGTGATTATGCAACTATAGGTGGTATGCCAGAGGTTGTGAACACATATATCAAGAATAACAACTTCAGTGGAACTTTGAGCATACAGAAGCAATTGCTCAAAGACTATGAAGAAGATATCACTAAATATGTAGAAGGTTTGGACAAAGCAAAGGTCAAAGCCGTTTATAACCACATCTCTACATTCTTGGCAAAAGAAAACAAACGTTTTCAAATTACCAAGATTGCGAAGAATGCACGCAACAGAGATTATATCGGCTGCGTAGAATGGCTTGCAGATGCCGGGGTTATAAACGTTTGCTACTGTCTTAATCAGCCAGAGCTTCCGCTTAGGGGCAACTACGACCCAAAACTCTATAAGATTTATTACAAAGATACAGGACTTCTGATTGCATCACTCGATGAGGAGGCACAAGAAGATTTGAGAGCCAACAAGAATCTGAGCACATACAAAGGAGCGATATACGAAAACATCGTAGGAGATATGCTGGTAAAGCAAGGATACCATCTCTATTATTACAGTTGTGATAAACCGTCTCTTGAGATGGATTTCTTCGTTAGAGATGCCGACTCCCTTATTCCTGTAGAAGTAAAAGCCAATGATGGCGCAACTACATCATTGAACAAGTTGCTAAGTGATGATAAATATCCCGACGTAAAATACGGGCTTAAGTTAGGATATAAGAATATCGGCTTCGATGGCAAGTTTTATACCTTCCCTTACTTCTTGACATTCTTGTTGAAAAGGTTTGTTTCGGAGAGAATAAAACAACAATATGGTTGATAGGTAATAACTCCAGAAACGATTCCTAACACCACTCGTCCGTTGACGTTAACGGACGAGTCCTTCTGGCCAAATGGACGCGTCCTTCCACGCAAGTACACTGCACTCTAAAGAACCTGCAAAACTAAACGTGTTAAGTTGCCCAACTTAACGTGTATACTTTGCCAACTTAACGTGTAAACTTTGCCAACTACTCGTGTATAGTTTTCCAATTACTCGTGTGAAGATTCTAATGCCATTTTCTAGTCGGATTGCACTGCAAACAAATCGTAAGGCACACCCCCTGCTTTCAGTGGTCCGCCATACATCTTCCTTCCAATAGAATAAGTGGTTACGGATTGTCAGCACCGATATAAGCATATATAAAGATAGGGGAAATCGTTCGATTCTTTATCGGTAACTCACTTTTTTTTGCACTTACCGATAAGGTATCTGCATATTTCTCACAAAAACAACAACTGAACAGGGACATCAAAACAGCATTTCATCGTCCGAATAACAGAACATCATACAAAGAAAGGGGTCACATCGTTTGCGATGCGACCCCTTGTAGGCATAACCTTGTGCCAAGGCACAAGGTTACATGTTTCTTATTGTGTCTGTACGACCAATTACTTTACGAGGTACTTCTTACCGTTCTTGATAACGAGACCCTTGTAGTCCTTAGCAACACGCTGACCAGCGATGTTGTAGATAGCATCGTTCTGCTGCTTGTTACCCTTAACTTCTTTAATACCTACGATAGATTCGTAAGTGATCGTTACATTAAACAATGCGTGACTAAGAGTAGCGCCTGTCAAACCAGTAGGAGCCATCATGTAGCCATAGTCAGAAAATACAGTGTTGCCAGTGATAGCAAGAGTAGATGTATCGTCTGCGTTATCTGACCATCTGTATTTAGAAATATAATTCTCTGCTGCATTGAAAGCTGTAACTTGACCATTATTATGCAATGCACCAACTGTTGACAAAATAGCAGGGAAATAATTCGTGCCATCTGTTGTAAGATCAGCATGACCAAGAGCTTGATCCTGCTCAACTACATAAAGTGATTCGTCAGCCTCATCAACATCGAACTTCACCCATGCCTCTTCGTTGAAACCGAGGTCAACGCCCTTAACCCAAATGCAATCTTCACCAAAGATTGCAAGTGCCTTATCGTTTGTTTGGGTTGAACCATCGCGGAGACTCATCCATTCAACGATAGCCTTAGAAGTATATTCTGCATACAAAGATTGTGGGTAAAGGTCAAGATTGTAGAGAACATATGAGTCATGATAAGGTGTAGAAGCTTCCTCTTCGTAAATAGCCAAGATTTCGGGAATATACAATTCGCCAGCCTCAGCAAGGTAGTATGCGCCAAAAGTCTTTACACCGTCCATGCGAACAGGAGCATAATTAGCCCAATCGCAAGGCTCAAAATAAAGTTTAGCACCTGTAGCAACTAATGTTGCAATAGGCTCTGTACAACTAAAAGTAATAGAGTCTGCACCAATTGAAGAAAACTGATTAGGAACAGTTTCTACAACACCTTCTATAATGCCAGGTACGTTTGCATAAGGCTTGAAGTAAGCCTTACCACCCTCTACGAGATAACTTGCACCCTCGTACATGTTCTGATATAACATGCCAAGGCCGCTCAAACACATACCAGACTCTTCTGAGTAGCAAGGAATAAGGTCTGATGCTGAAGGAGCATTTTTCTTCACATTTGCTACAAGATTAGAAGCATCTAAAGTAGCAACATTTGCACTCTGCATTGCAGAAGCATTTACTGATTTTGAAAGAATGCCGAGGTGTGCATCAGGAGCAACCATAGCCTTCTGTGCCTTCGGGAAGTTTGACTTCACACCATTTGCAGCTGAAACATTAGCAGCAGCAAAAGCAGCAACAACGATAAGTAAAATTTTCTTCATAATCGTTTTAATTAAAAGTTTATAAACAGGTTAAATAACATCTATATTCTTGCAGTATTAATCTACAATCTTCTTAAGGTTCAACTGAAGCGTATTGCCACCGTCAACAGGAACGAGCGACACATAAGTAGGACGGAAGTAGTCGTTAGGAACCATCTTATATGTACCAAGCACTGATGCTGCAAACTGCTCGCAAAGGCTTCTCAGTTCGGTAGCAGCAAATGTCTCATTCATGTGAGCATTGCCAGGCATATCTTTTTGCCAAGTCTCAAACTTCAGCACACCAGCCTCGGGCTTGTAGATGCCCATATTCACATAGGGGAAGAAGGTTGGTGTCTTACCCATCTTCTTAGGACCATGAATACATGCCACCAAAGCAGGATAACGCTTAGTAACACCATTCACAGTCTCACTTCGGCGACCAATGGCAATGCTGTCCAAAACATACTTGCTATTAACCTTAACAACCTCTTCAGCCATCTTGGCATAGAGTTTCTGTTGCTCTGGAGTAAAGCACTCCTCCTTGATGCGCCACATAGAAGAACAGTCGTTGATGTAATAGTCCCATGTAGGAACTACTCTCACAGTCTTGTCTTCGTTGTAGAGGCAATCCTTCTGTTCGCTGATGGTGAAGTCCTGGAATGACTTCTCGCCCAACTGACCTTTGTTCTTCATGCGGAAACCATCCACAGAGAAAACACAGGCACAAGGTTCTGACTGAAGGGGATCGACAAGACGCTCCTGATATGTGAACAAACCATTGTTGAGACCGGAGAAGTACATGGTGTCCTTCCCGTCGGTCACATAATAGCTGTTGAGTGTTGTGCTGGTGATGCTCTTCTTGAATGCATCGGCATCGGCAATGTAGTCTTCCCAAGGACGGTCGCAAGGCACAAAACGGATGCCGGCAAAATGACGCTGACCACGGAACAGGATGTTCTGGTCCTCGTAAGCGTGGAACAAGAGATTGTTGTCGCCCTTCATACCCTCACCATCGTTTACGATAGTAGAAGGTGCTTGTGAAGGATCAACAGGATCGACGAACACTGTCAAGATGTCGTTCCAGGTGTTGAAAGCCAATACCGGACCATCCTCACGCAACATTTCGTATGAGCTGACATATTCTGTGTACTTGTTGGCATTACCACCACGCAGGTAGGGGTGATTGCTTGCAAGTGTTACCTTACCGCTTGCCTCGAAACGACCGAAGAGATTGTAACCCTTGGACTCGGAACCAACGAAGTACTGGATAACCCAACCATGCTTACCTTCGCTGCTCTGCTCAACCAAACGCGCCTGTAAATCCTCGTTGAACTTCGTGATACGCAAAGAGGCACTCTCGTCGAAGAGATCGTCTTCCTGGAAACTGGAGCAGGCAGTAAGCGCTGTGGCAAACAATGCCACACTTATTGCACTATATATCTTATTTATCTTCATAATTATTCTGTATGCTTAATTGAGATTAGAGATCGTATATGGTTACATTCTCTCTGACGTATTCGTTAACCTTGCTCTGGCGTGCCTTTACCTCCTTACGAATCTGGAAGAGATAGAGACCCCACTTCTCGGTGTACCACTTCTGCGCAATCTCAAGTTTCTTCAAGATGGCATTCATACCTTTTGTCTCAGGACCATTGTCCACCTGTACCCAAGTGTCGAGATACTCGCGGAATGTCATATAAGAAGTCTCGTCTTCGTAAGTCACAGCGTTCTCGGCATTAGCCTTCGCATCTGTCTGGTGGAAACTTGGAACGAAACGCTCTGTCTCCTCGCCTGTCTCGCTGTCGGTACTTGTCTCCTTCAGAATCTTGAAACGGTTCCAGGGCTTGTTGGGCTCGTCGAGACCTGCAATCTGCAGAGAGTCGATAAGTTCATAAACGAGTTCCTTGTCGCCTTCCTTCACACCGCCATTGGCACAAGCATCGATGATGGTGTACATCCAACGGCAGTCGGTATCGGTAATGGTGCAAGACAATGTCTCCACGAAGTCCTCATAGGTTGCAGAAGAAGCATAGTGGGTGATGAAGCCCAAGCTGTGAGACAAGACAGAGTCGCGCTTCTGCCAGTCGCGGCCATCATAATCGCTGGGAGTAATCTGACCGAAGTTGACAGGATAAGACTTTGTCTGGTGCAGAATATGAGAGAACTCATGGTGCATGGTGTGGAACTGATCCTTGTTCAGACGCTCGATGTCTGCAGCATTGTATTCGCTTTGGGGAGTCCAAAGCTTCATCTCGTTTACATTGATAAGCGTAATCTTGACACCACCAGAAGCATAACCCAAAGTCTCGGTTTCCGTGGTGGGAGAATAAGCCTTTGAACCAATGAAGTGGAAAATACGGGGACCATACTTCTTCATGAACTCTTCGCCTGCAGACTTTGTGTACACATCATAGAAGAGATACTTAATGAAGTGTGCCAGAAGTTGTGACTTCTTGTAGTCGGCAGGTGTGAGCTGATACTGCAACTGCGATGCAGGGAAGTTGAACTCGTACTGAATCTCTGTGTTGTAAGGCACTACAAAGTTGTCGTAGAGCCACTTGTCGAACGGATAAGTAGCTTTGCTCTCATCTACTGCCGGTGTCGTGGTATCGAAGATTGATTCTGTGAAGTCATCTCCACCACGGCAAGAAGAGAAGGCAGCGACAACTGCTGCTACGCATATTGTATATAATATCTTTTTCATCTTCTTACTCATTAAAGATTATCGTCATCAATTTATTTCTTGTTATTACCCTTTGGCTGATACACACCGGGCACCTTTATGGAAGAACCATCTTGCAACTTAACAGGACGTGTGCGGTCTGTAGAAGGATAACCTGCATCGACTACATTCTGCGGGATCTGCAATACACGACGGGGGTCATTCCATGTCAGAGAGTCGGTATGGATTTCATCCTCGTTTGCGCCACGATAGTGGTGAATAACCTTGATACCATAACGCTTGATGTCGAACCAACGCTGACCTTCATGAACAGTCTCGACACGACGGAAGTGCAAAATGCAGTCCAGCACGCTCAAATCATCGCCTGTCAGAACCTTCTCGAAGCCCATCTCTGCAGGATAGAGTTCACTAACCCAGTCGTTGTTCACCTTAGCACGGTTATACTTTGTCTTAATCTTATCCAAAGTAAGAGGATCTTCCACCCCGTGCGAACCGGTCCAAAGTTCCAAGTCCTTGATAGCGCCATCGCGGTCGCCCAAGTAAAGCTTGGCTTCTGCACGGCAGAGAATTGTTTCGTCAGCAGTAAAGGGCTGATAAATCTGATGCACATAACCGATACCAGCAATCTTGTCTGTGTACTCAAAGTACTCGTAGAGGCGGAAGAGCCAACCACCATACTCCTGACCTGCGCTATTAACGTAAACCATACCTCTGAAAGCAGGCAATACGCTAGACCAGTTAGGGCCAGAACCCCAAATAGTTATATCAAGAGTAGAGGGGATATGCCAAGTCTTGCCATTCCAGTCTGTGAAGTTTCCACCTGTGTTGAGAACAAAACGGGCACTTGAAACATGCATACGCCACTGAAGTGAGTAGGTGGACTGAATCAGATAGTTGCAAGCCAACTTTTCGTCATTATAATCGTTGACCTTCATCTCCAATGTGTTCTGGTTGATAGCCTTCCAGTTACGAAGCTGAGGATTTGCGCCCAGAGCATTGTTGGCATACTTCAAAGCCTGCTCGTAATCGCGCTTGAAGAGATAGAAACGTGCAGCAAACGCATTAGCAGCATTACGGTTGAAGTGGTAAGCGGGAACCTGATACTTTGAATCATCGATAAGGTCGATACCCTCGAGAATATCGCGTTCGATTAGGTCGTACACTTCTGCAACACTCTTACGGTACTTAGGGTCACCATAGTTTACGTTAACAGTATTCTCAACTTCTCTTACATAAGCGATACCATTGTCCGAAAGACTACGTGTCTCGTCCTTGTATGCTTCTGCAAAAACGTTGACGAGAACGAAATGAAGATAACCACGCAGAACATGAGCCTCGCCCCAAGAATGAGCCAACTCAGGATCGTTTGCAGGGTCTTCACTCATCTGACGCATTGCATCGATGGCATGGTTGGCAACTGCAATACCTTGATAGTATGATTCCCATACGGTATAAGGTGTGTCGTCTTCGCCTGTGCTAGAGTTATCAATGTCTTCCCACTTATAAGCCTGTTCGTGGAAAATGGCATAAGGAGAATTGTGAGTTGCAGGAACTACGACATTGTCGTCAACCAAATTGTCACTACTCAACTCACAAAGAAGAGCAGGTGAAGACAAGGGATAGGCAGAAGTCAACAACTTGCTAACCTTATCTGCAGTGTCTATTTCAGTACGATTATCAGGAGCCTCGTCGAGCGCAGTGCAAGAGCACATGGCAACAATGCTAAACAATGAGATAGCAAGGAGGCTGTATATATTTCTATTCATATCCTTCATATTTCTTTTTCAACATTAAAAACCGAGACGTACTGTTGCTGTAAACTGCTTGGTGATAGGAGCAGCCACACCACCTGAATTGATAAACTCGGGGTCTTGACCATTCAACTTCTTGTCGGCATAGAGCAAGCAAAGGTTTGTTGCTGCAAACTTCACAGATGCACGATTGATGAATGATGTCTTCTTGAGCCATCCATCGGGCATTGTATAGGTAAGAGCCACTTCCTTCAAACGGATAAAGTCACCATTTGCTATACGCTCTGTTGAATAGTTGTAGGCATTGTATGCTGTACGCATTGCTGTAGAACCATAACGGTCAACCTGGCTCTTAGATGCGATAGCCGGAATTGCAGTTACTGCTTCGTCACCGGGGATCATCCAACGATTCTTAAAGTCGCGGGGAAGAGCTGAGAGGTCGCTATATGCGTATGAGAATACAGGATCGAGACGAACAACATTACCACCGGCATAGGTAAGGAAGAGGTCAAGAGAAAGTGAACCCCAATTCTTGCTCTTGTAGCTGAATGTGTTGTTGAATGAACCATAGAAGGTAGGATCTGAAGGACCTTCGTAAACGAGGAAGTCCTTTAAGTTCTCTGTCTCCTGGAGGTTTACATCACCTACAGTCTTTTCGCCTCTCTCATTATATACCTGAGGCAGACCCTCTGAATTGAGGCCGGCGAACTGGTAGCTGAAGATAGAGCGTACGGGATAGCCTTCGATTGCATAACCCAAACCTGTTACGAGGTCGACTGCACGGCTTGCAACCTCGAGAGAAGTAATCTTGTTCTTCGCCTTAGAGAAGATGAAGTCTGAAGACCACTTGAAGCCATTCTCCTCGACATTAACAGTTGAAAGACCAAGTTCAACACCATTGGATTCCATGTCTGCCACGTTGGCATACTTGGCAATCTCACCACCTGCACCTTGAGTATAGGTACGGCCAATCAGGTCGTAGTTGTTACGTCCATATACATCGAAGGTCAAGGCAATACGATCCTTCAAGAAACTCAAATCGAGACCGACGTTCCATTCGTGCTTCTTCTCGTAGGTCAACTCTGAGTTAGCCAAAGAAGAGATGTAGATTGAAGACTCGGCTGCGGAGGTGAAGGGACGCCATGTGTTCTGGGTCATGAAGATAGCCTCGGCATTGGTTACCCATGCTGGGCCTGTATCTGCTGTCAAAGAATAGCTACCACGCAACTTAACCTGTGAGAGCCAAGACTTTGTGCCTTCCATGAACTTCTCGTTAGTAAGGTCGTAAGCACCTGAGATGTTCCAAGTAGGCAGCCAACGGCTCTGACGGCTCTTGCCCAAACGGTTGGTGCCCTCGTAGCGGAATGTACCATTCAAGGTGTAACGCTGATCGAAGTTGTAGTTCACCTGGCCATAGTATGCCAAAGTATTGGTCAGAGTATATGATTCGCCGAAGTATTCGGTGTTCTCCTCATTCATCTGCTTGAGCCAGAGGTACGGTGTATAGGTGATGCCACCATTGTCGAACTGGTAGCCCCAACCGGTCCAGTTTGTTGCTGTACGACGTACTGAAGAGTACTCTGTACCAACCATACCATTGAGTGTATGCAGGTCGTTGAACACATTATTATATTGTGTCATGAAACGGAATGTGTTAGACCTCATGTTGTCGTCGTACTGATACTTGATACCACCCTTCGGGAGGACAGACTCGGGCAGAGCCAACTCATTGTCGGGGTCGGTATAAAGCAAGGGGTTGTTGTCGCGGATTGTAGAGTTGTCGTCCTGTGCATCAACACCTGCACGGTAAGCATTAGCCTGGTTGGCTTTGTCCATCACGTTGTGCTGACGCTTTGTATGTGAGAGACGAGAAGAAATAAGACCACTCATTCTCAACTCCTTGATAGGACGATATTCCAATTCGCCACGGAACATCAATTCTGTTACCTGTATGTCGTTGTAGTTGTACTCCAACTCGTCGAAGATATTGAAGCCTGTGTAGAAACGGGTGTAATTGATGTTGGGGTCAAGACAACGGCTGGTGTTCATCGCATAGCTGAAGGGGTTGATGTCGAAGTCACGCTTCACCTCACCTGTCACAACGTCGGTTGTACGGTTCAGTGAACCGGGAGCTTCCTGGTTACGCCAGCTACCCTGAGCAGCAAGCTTTACTGTAAGCTGCTCTGCACCTTTCTTGCCTGAAAGGATGTCGTAAGATGTGTTACCATTGAAGGTGTAACGACTTACGCTACTACGATTTACGAACTGACCGGGGTCATTCAGAACTGACATAGAGAAGTAGTTCTGTGAACGGTCGGTACCGCCTGAAATGCTGACAGAGTGGTTCTGCTGCATCTTGTTGGTGAACAGGAGGTCGAACCAGTCGGTGTTGCGGAACTCGGCTGCTTGAAGGTAAGCATTACGCGCTGCCTCTGTATTCTGCAAACCGAATGCGCCACTTGTGGCGTCGTATTTACGCAATTGTTGGAACATGTAGCCGTAAATACCGGTGTTCTGAGCATTCACCATATTGTCGAGCTGAAGCCAACCCTTATCGTACATCTCCTTGTAAACACCCATCATCTCCTGAGAGTTCATGATGTTAAAGTTGTTGTAGCTGGGTTTGATGCGTGTTGTGAACTCGCCAGTGTAGTTGACGCTGGCACGGCCCTTTGAACCTTTTTTGGTTGTTACAACAATCACACCGCCCATGGCACGAGCACCATAGATGGAGGTTGCAGAACCGTCCTTCAGGACAGTAAAGCTCTCGATGTCGTCGGAGTTCAAGCCTGCCACTGCAGAAGAAATAAGGGTCTTGGCATCACCTGAAGCCAAATCGTCGGCACTGACGTCGACATTGTCTTCGTAGATTACACCATCCACAACCCAAAGAGGCTTGGAGTTACCGTAGATAGACGTAGCACCACGCACACGAATCTTAGGTGATGCACCGAAGGTTCCAGTGACATTGGTCACCTGCACACCGGCTACACGTCCTTCCAACGAACGGCTAACATCGGCCATACCGGAAAGTTTGATTTTCTCGGCATCAACCGTTGCTGCTGCACCCGTAAACAGTCGTTTGTCCATCTGCTGATGACCTGTTACAACGACCTCCGTCATCTGGGTATCTTCGTTTTTCAACATGATACGCATACCGTTCTTGGCCTTCACCTTCTCGGTTTTCATACCAATCATTGACACTACCAAAACAGAATTCGACTTTACATCCGTCAATGTGAACTTACCGTCGAGATCCGTAATGGCTCTTTTCTGTGTTCCTTCCACCAGAACGTTACAGCCCATCAAGGGTTCGTTGTCGTCGGCAGAGAACACGGTTCCCGAAATAGTTGTCTGAGCCACCGCCGTTCCTATACACAGGAAAAGCGCAGCCAAGACTACAACAAATTTTTTATAAAACCACATTATTTTAATTATTATTACTTCAATGTTTTCCAAATGCAAAGACAGCTAATACCAAAGCCTGTCACTATTAAGTATCCTAATAACTATATACCTTATTATATATATAATGTATAGTAAAATCTAAACATTTTTTGAAATTTAGCCACAAAGGTAAGACTATTTTTTCAAATATTAGCAAATAGTACTCTAAAATTTAATAATTTTATGCAAAAGCACACCGCAATGGCCGTTTTCCTTACTTTTTGTACAGGATTACCTAAGGTTTACAACAAGAATCTCATTATTTGAGCCACACAGAAAAAAAGAAATCCAAAAACATGCCTAAACCACATCGAAAATATAGGTTAAGCTTTATGGAGATAATGGTTAACCATTACCTAAAGAAAGGTTCACCATTCTGGGCAATTAGGTTAAGCATTCCGGAAACAAAAAGTGCGCCTCCGCAAAGCAGAAGCGCACCTTATTATATTAAATAGATTATTAGCCCAAGAAACTTATCAGCACACCGGCAGCAACAGCCGAGCCGATAACGCCACTGATATTGCTGGACATGCAGTAGTTCAGCACATGGTTCTTCGGGTCATACTTCGTACTGATAGTGTTGCAAACACGGCTTGCCATTGGAACAGCGCTGAGACCTGTGGCACCAATAAGGGGGTTGATCTTCTTTTTAGAGAAGAGGTTCCAAACCTTAACCATGCAGATGCCACTGGCAATACTCAAAGCAAAAGCACAGAAGCCACCGGCAACAATACCGAGAGTTGTAACATTGATGAAGGCATCCACCGTCATTGTTGCACCTACGCAGAGTCCCAAGAAGATGGTGGCTGCATTCATAATGCCATTGCTGGCTGCATCAAAGAGACGGAAAGTGTCGTTACCAATCTCCTTCAATAAGTTACCAAACATCAGCATACCCACCAAACTTACCGCTGTAGGCACAAAGATTGCTACAATAGTTGTTACGGCAATGGGGAAAATAATCTTCAGTGCACGCATATTCTTTATCTGCATGGTGTCGGGATACAACTTATCCTGCTCCTTCATATTGATGCGAAGTTCCTTCTCGGTGCACAAGCATTTAACCACAAGAGGGATAATCACAGGCACAAGAGCCATATAACTATATGCTGCAATAGCGATAGGACCAAGCAAATGTGGAGCCAATTTAATAGTCGTAAAGATAGCCGTTGGACCATCAGCACCGCCAATGATGCCAAGAGAGCCAGCCTCCTGCGGAGTAAAGCCAATCAGCAAGGCAACAAGCAGCACAGCAAAAATACCCATTTGGGCTGCAGCGCCAAAGATAGCAAGCTTAAGGTTGCGCAACATCGGGCCGAAGTCCGTCAATGCACCTACACCCATAAAGATAACAGGAGGCAATAAACCACTCTTGATAAGAGCATAGTAAAGATAGTTCATCAAGCCGAGGTCGTGAGCAATCTCATGAAGAGGCATCGAATAAATATCCTTCTTCACCATTACACCATTCTTCATAAATTCGACCATACCATGACTGTCTGCCTGCAACACACCCATTCCACCACCCGGGAAGTTGGCTATAAGCACACCGAATGCAATCGGGACAAGCAACAAAGGCTCGTATTTTTTCACAATGCCCAAGTAGAGCAAAGTGAAAGCAAGCAAGTACATTACAATGAACAACGGATTCTCGCCAATGGCAGAAAACGCTGTCATCGCGTACAGCTTATCGAGGATTTCATATATCATTTCCATAATACACTCCTACTCTTTAAGCAAGTTTCATGATGGGATCATCCTCTTCAACAGAATCACCACTATTTGCCAAAATAGCAGTAATGATGCCTGCCTTATCAGCACGAATGGCATTGAAAGTCTTCATCGCCTCGATGTAGCAAAGCACATCGCCTTCCTGAACGGCATCGCCAACCTTCTTAGGAGTTTCGCTATTATCCTTCGTCAAATAGAACTTACCTTCCAGCGGAGCAAGCAAATCGGAGCCTTCACCTGCAGCTACAGGAGCAGCAGAAGCCGGAGTGGCAGCAGGGGCATCATTGCCGTATGCAATATTCACCTCGTAAGTCTGACCATTCACACTCACCTTGATTTGCTTAGGCATTTCGCTGGCAGCAGGAGCATTCTTCTTTGTCTTGCGTTCAGCAAGATCCTTTTCGAAGTCTGCTTTTGCCTTACCACTCTTGTAAGCACGATACTGTTCGGGGTGCATTGCCAACTCAAAGAGTTCTTCGTCATCCTCGCCAAGTTCCCAATTGTTCTGCTTCATTTCTGCACGGAACTCATCAAGTTTGTCGGGATAATAGCTTTGGGGATCATTCGTCTCGAACTCACGGCCTTGCTCCTTAGCCATATCAATCAGTTCCTGAGCAACAGGACCAGCCAGTTGTCCGCTCTTACCTAAAATCATATCCCAGATGTTATCGGCAATCATGCTCCAACGCTCCTTACCCTTTTCCATCTGGATAACATTCATCAAGGCCAAGTTCTTAACATACTGGCTGAACGGTGTCACCAGACAAGGATAACCAACCTTGGGCCAAACATAAGCCACCTCATCGAAAAGTTTAACAAGCAACTGGTCGGTAGTCAGTTCGGGTTGGTTGTTCTTAACCTTCCATTTGTTCAAACTCTTCAAGTTATCCTCAAGGTCTGTCATCAGTGAACCCATCATGCCACCAGGCAAACCGGGCTTAACAAGCAGAGAATTATTGATATGGTTGAGTTGGGGAATATAATAACCCAGGAAGTCATCGTACATCTCCTGAATCATAGTACGCGCTTCCATATATGCCTCCATGTTGATTTCCTTAACCTGGAATCCGGCATCCTTCAGCATTTCCTGAACAGCAATGATGTCGGCATGGCCTGTACCCCAAGACAAAGGAGACATTGCCGTGTCAATATAATCGCAACCTGCCTTTGCAACCTCCAGAATAGAAGCCATACAGAAGCCAGGACCGGCATGACTATGATACTGAATAACAATATCGTTCTTATATGCCTTGATGCCCTCTACAATCTTGCCAAGGCTAACGGGGCGGCCAATGCCTGCCATATCCTTGAGGCAAATCTCGTCAGCACCAGCATCAATGAATGTTTTTGCCAAATCCACATAGTATTCAACAGTGTGAATAGGGCTATGAGTGATGCACAAACTTGCCTGAGCAATCATGCCTGCCTCTTTAGCATATTGAATGGAAGGAATAACATTGCGTGTGTCATTCAATCCGCAGAAAATACGTGTAATGTCAGTACCCTGTGCCTTCTTTACCTTATAGAAAAGTTTGCGAACATCCTTAGGGCAAGGACTCATGCGCAAACCATTAAGAGCACGGTCAAGCATATGTGTCTGAATGCCCACTTCATGGAAAGGCTTTGTCCATTGACGTACGCTCACATTGGGATTTTCGCCATAAAGCAGATTGACCTGTTCGAAGCCACCGCCATTAGTTTCTACACGATCAAAACAACCCATCCGAATAATAGCGGGGGCAACCTTTACAAGTTGATCAACGCGTGGCTGATACTTACCTGCACTTTGCCACATATCGCGGAAGACCAAACTGAATTTTACTTCTTTTTTCATTGTATTACCTTGAAACTTTTCTTTTTACACTTTCTTGGCCGAAACTACACGACCTTTTCCTCCCGTAACTTGTGCAACTACCTGCTGCAAAACAGCCATTGTGGTATTATCCACAACTGCAGGGGCTGCAGAAGCCTTCTTCAAAGATTCCTCTTCGGGTGCGATTTTATTTACTGCCTTAATAAGTAGTTTTCCACCCCAAATGACTATGATTAGAATGAGAAAGACAGCACTCATTCCAACAACCATCAACTGAAGGCCTAATTCGATGTTATCCATTATCTTTTATATTAAATTGCGTGCAAAAATACAAAAAATAATTCGCTTTGTGTTTTGTTATCGCGAAAAATTCATCTTGTTTGTTCGATTTTAACACTAATACCTTGACAAAGAACACCCAAAGGCGGATTCTCCTTCTCAACTGTAACGCAAACCTTCAAAACCAATGGGCATTCCGCAAGGATTGCCGACGCAATTCTTGCAGCAACATGCTCTAACAGATTCGACGGTATTGCCATTTCACGACGGGCTATACCAACAAAACAAGAATAATCGGCAGTCCCATCCAAACGATCATCTCGCCAAGAAGACTCCTCCACTTCTATTAATGCAGATATGGAAACATAAAAGTCTCCGCCTACAATCCGTTCTTGAGGATGACAACCGTGATAAGCATATAATTTAACACGGGCTACATTTATCTCTACGATTCTATTCACTCTGTTTCCTCCTCATCGAAAGTCTGTGAAGAATCAGGCAGATATTTCTTCAGCACTCGGGCAACGCCTGCTGTCCAGGAATTTATTGTATCATTTTCCAATTGGAGAGAAGTAATAAGCCGAATAACGTGGTCTATGGGCATACGATAGCGAAGCACTCCACTGATGAGTTTTGCATAGTCCCAATACTCCGGATTAAATCGTTCACTCAGTCCCTCGATGGTTGTTTTATATCCTCTTTTATTGATAAACTGGAAATCATAACGTTTTTGTCCATCGCGATCATAATGCTTTATTATAAATCCCTTTTGAACGCTCTTGGGTATCGCTATGCCTTCCTCGTCGTCTTGAAGACCTGTAAATATCTCATATGGAAATCCGTCGAGCAATCCTACGAAAGCGACCCACTTCTCTTTCTTATTTTGAAAACGAACTACATCACATTCCAATACATCCGGTCTGCGTTCAGTCACAGCAGGAATGATACCAGGAAGGTTTTCCGCCTTAAGGAATTTCTGCTGAGCAAGTGCAGTCAGCAGTGTTGCAGACATAGACTCGTTATCCTTACGAGTATAGCGAATATCCGTAAAAACTTGCGCCAGCGTTTCCTTGCTGTTGATTTCGACAAAGTGCTTATTCTCCGGCAAAGATTCACGCTCGCTATAACAACTGTTTATGCGCTCTGGCGTAAAAGCATTATAAGTTTCTTGATGTATAATTGCTTGCAATGGCAATCTGTCCGTTTGATTGGGAGATTCGGCTGGCCATCCCACTGTAAGCGTTGCGACAGGGAACACCAATTCGGGTAATTCTAAAACGGAAATAATGGTTTGAGGCTGATAAACGGTCGTACCCAAGAAACAAATACCCAGCCCCTTTTCCTCTGCTAAGCAACAGAAAGTTTGTGTGAAAAGCAAAGCATCGGTAGCAGCATTAAGGAAACTCAACACATTATCGTATCCTGGGTTCGCTTTGCGATTCAAACACCAATCAGATGTCCTACGGAAATCGGCACAAATTGTTAAAACGACAGGAGCCTGTGTCACCATCGGTTGGGAGAAATGTGCAGGAGCCAGCATTTCTTTCCTTTCCTCATCTCGCGTTACGACAACACTGTATAATTGGAGATTCCCCATCGTCTGGGTTCGTGAGGCATCCTCTATTAACTGATTCAGCAGCTCGTCGCTGACGGGCTGCTGAGTATATTTACGGATGGTTCTTCTTTGCTTAATGTTCATATTACCTTCCCTATTAGTTTCGCTTCTAATTCTTCCAAGTGCTGGCGAAGTTCCTTATCCACTTTCAGCCTGCCATCTATAGTTTTAATACCATGTAGAACTGTCGAATGATCACGGTTCCCCACATAGATACCAATCTTGCTCATCGTCAATTTCGTATGCTTGTTCGCCAGATACATACTCACTTGACGCACCGTTACAATGTTTGCCTTTCTGCTCTTGCCAAAGACATCTTCCTCCTTGACATTGAAATGGCCACATGTGCAACTAATTATCTGGTCGATTGTGACTGTTTTCTTTTCAACCTTGACCCGTCCGGCCAAAATATGCTTTGCGAACTCTAAGTCGACTTCTTTATTATAGACTACAGAGTATGCCAAAAGGCTATGGATAACGCCTTCCAACTCACGCACACTGCCCGTAACGTTTTGAGAGATGTAATCTAACACATCTTCTGATATATTAAGACCATCATGCTTTACAATGCTACGCAAGATATTGCAGCGAAGGCCCTCTTCCGGTTTTTCCATCTCGGCCATCAAGCCACTCTTGAATCGTGTAATGAGGCGTTCTTCCATTCCCTGTAATGACACAGGAGGACGGTCGCAAGTCATGATGATTTGCTTACCATTTTGGCGCAGATGATTGAAGATATGGAAGAATGTATTCTGCGTTGCAGTCACACCTGCCAACTCTTGAATGTCATCAATTATGAGCATATCTATGCTCTGGTAGAAGTGCATAAAATCGTTGAAGACATTGTTTTTGCGTGCATCGGTAAACTGGACCATGAAAAGGTGCGCACTAAGATAAAGAACACGCATCTCGGGATGAAGTTCTTTTGTACGTAAACCTATAGCATTCACCAGATGTGTCTTTCCTACACCACTCGGACCATAGATGAAGAGTGGATTAAAGGTCATCTGTTCCGGATGCTCAGCAATTGCCTGACCAACACTACGCGGCAGTTTATTGCTTGAGCCCTCAATGAAATTATTGAAATTCTGATGGACATTGAGTTGAGAATCCAGATCGTCTGCTGCTCCTACGGCTTGTGCCAACAATGGTGATTTATTTGGCTGGCGAGAAGACGAAACTGATGCTGGCGCTATTGGGCCATCACTTTCCTGACTGACAGTAACATTATCTACGACATCAACATCATACACCAACGACACGTTTGCACCAAAAAAACGTCGTATTGTTGTATGTAGAAGACAACGATAATGTTCTTCCAGATATTCGTAGAAGAACTGTGATGGTATGCATACCACCAGTTCTTTTTGAACAGCATCAAATGACTTGACCCTCATCGGTGAGAACCAAGTCTGGAACTGCTGTTCGCTCACGTTGCCCTGGAACATTTCCATGCACCGCTGCCACAATATCTTTTCCGTCTCTGTCATCTACTTTCTCCGCACATTCATTCGAACGATGTGCAGTTCTTTTTGTTTACTATAATATAATATAGTGTATTCTTACTAAGGAATTTCTTCGTTTTTCCGAGTACCTCATTTTTTAAGGCGAATTCGAGTGCAAAATTACTACAATTTTCCCAAAGAGCCAAAAATCTCTCCATTGCTGCAGATATGCTCAAGGACATAACTCTCTGTCTTTCAACAATAGTTAAAGAAAGACACTTCAAACATGTGTTTTTGGTCAAAAAAAGTCGCATATCGGTGATTGACAACGGATTCGGCAAACTCTGAGAAACACTATTACCTCTCGACATATGGTTCTAATAACCGCTATTCCATGAAGTTAAACACTTATATCGTCAAATCCTACAGAGATGTGTTTTATTTCGTTAAAATCTAAATAATGTATCATCGTGCTATGGGCAAAGAAAAACATTGCCCGGTCCACAATAAAAAGTAACCTGCCTTCGTTTTTTATATAGTTAAAGGCAACAAATTGTCCTTTTACTCAAACAAGACACATTAACTATTCACCATTTACCATAAAAGCCTATGGAACAAACACTACCCCTCCCTTACATTCATCCGAGCACTGCAGTTTTGGCTAAGATACGCCAGTTTGCCCGTACATTTCGGCCCCAACCATTCACCCTTACAAATTGCCCGACATGATTTCACCATCCCTACTCTCTGCAAATTTTGCCAATCTTGAAAAGGAGATGGCATGGTTCAATCAAAGCACAGCCGACTGGCTCCACATTGATATCATGGATGGTGTTTTTGTGCCTAACATCTCTTTTGGCTTTCCTGTACTGGAACATGTAGCACGCATATGCGACAAACCTCTCGACGTACACCTGATGATTGTGCAACCCGAGAAGTTCATCGACGAAGTCAAGGCTCTCGGTGCCTATATAATGAATGTTCACTACGAGGCATGTCCGCATCTTCACCGTGTCATTGGGCAAATACACGAGGCTGGCATGAAGGCTGGTGTTACGCTTAATCCTGCGACACCTGTCTCTGTGTTGGAGGATATTGCTGCAGACCTCGACCTTGTCCTTCTCATGAGTGTTAATCCCGGTTTTGGTGGACAGAAGTTCATTCCACACACACTGAAGAAGGTTACAGCACTCCGACAACTGCTCCAACGCACAGGAAGCAGTGCACTCATCGAAGTGGATGGTGGCGTCAACCTTGAGACAGGACGTCTGTTGAAAGCAGCCGGTGCTGATGTACTCGTTGCCGGAAGCCACATCTTCTCTGCTCCCGATCCTGCGGCAGCCTGCAAGGCTCTCTCCGAGTTATAGCAGTCCCGACGTATTTGTGTATGCTTATCCAACACCCAATGTTTTGGTGCGCCGCCATGCTAATGGCGGGCACTGCTTTGGGGTTGCATTACCCTTTGCCCTACTACCTGCCTCTTTTGGCTGTTGCTGTTGTTGTTTCCACCTTGCTGCGCCGTTACGGACATTGGCACGATGTGCTTACCCTTTTTGTCTGGCTTTTGATAGGATGCAGCAGGGCATCCATATCTTACGGTGAAGACGATGCGCCACGATGGCAACAAACCATTTCCTCGAAGGCAAAGGCCGTACAATCATCTATGATAAGACGGCTTAGCAAGTCTGGCGTATCGGATCGGACTTTGGCCTTGACACAGGCATTGGTTGTAGGCAAAAAGGACGATTTAAGCCGTGAGACACAACAGGCGTACAGACAGGTAGGGGCAAGCCACCTCTTGGCACTAAGCGGGATGCATTTAGGCATTCTTTACTCCCTGCTTTATTTCTGCCTTGTCCGTTGGGTGCGCCACAGCCGTTGGCGATGGTATTTTCTGCCGTTAATCCTGTTCTCCCTTTGGGGGTATGCTTTAGTGGCAGGAATGCCTGTCTCGCTGGTAAGAGCCGCCTTGATGCTGTCTGTAATTACCATTACCACGCTCATGCAGTATCGTACCGACCCTTTGCATCCTTTGGCATTAAGTGCCATCATCATTCTGTTTGTGGAGCCCTTGCAGTTATTCAGCATCAGTTTCCAACTCTCCTATGCTGCTGTTCTTTTTCTGCTCCTCATGTGGGGACCTGTGAATGACTTGTTTCCCCGACAGAATTGGGCTTCAAGGCTATTTACCGTATCCTGCATTGCCACATTGGGCACTATGCCCTTGACACTCTATTACTTCCACCAACTGCCTTTGCTTGGTCCTCTGCTGAGTTTGATTCTCATCCCATTGACAACAGTCATTATTTGGCTGACGTTTGCCACCATTCTTCTACCAGTTTCTGCATTCGGTTGGGTATTGAATTACATTGTAATCCTACAGGAAAAGATTCTCAACTATGCCGGCAGCATCCCATACACTACGCTGACCGACATCTACCCCGACGAAATAAGCATCATGCTCCTATATGCTGCAATGCTGATGGCAATCGTACGTCTGCGCACAAGAAACTAAGCCTGCGCATCTATTCTCAATTATGACTGTCCGCAAAACTCGTGTGCTGCCAGCCACAAGGACCTTTCTTTTTATAATTCCAGAAAAGCATCCGGGAGTATCGAAACATGAGGTTGAAAAAGTATACACGTTAAGTCGGGCAACTATACACGTTAAGTTGGCAAAGTATACACGTTAAGTCGGGCAACTTCTCTGGTGTAGTTTGGAATTGTGATTAAAAAAGAAAGGAGTCCTTCCTCATAAACGGGAAGAACTCCTTTGTTTCTATGGTTAAAACTGTTCTGAAAAATATCAGTAACGGTATGCTGCACCTATTGTCGCATAAATGGGGAACATGCGGAAAGATATTGCCTCGAACTCGGCTCTCCAGATGTTCGACATGCCCCAGTCAAGAAGACCGAAGACATTTACATGTTTCGTTGCCTTCCAGTCAAAGCCAACTTCGACACCCACGTTCAAGGGAAGCATATTGTCGTCAAAACTTTCCGGGTACGGTGTAGGGTTCTCACGCGTCATGAAAATCTTGGTGCCTGTAGGACTGTCTTCGCGCAAATAGCCTACGCCATCGTTATTGTCGTACACCTTACCTGTGAAAGTCTGACTGAAATAATAACTCAGGTAAGGACCTGCACTGACATTCCAACGAGGGCTTATGCGGAAAGTAGCCTGTATGGGAAGCGTCACACCCCACATTTCGGTGCTTGTGGCATTGGTTCCTGTAAAGTAACCTTTCGTTATCTCGCCCTCTTGCTCGAGCCATACGTAGTAGTTCTTAACGTCGGCCTTCGTGTCAAACCCTTCCCAGAAGAAGTGAGCACCCATGCTGATACCCCATCGTTTTGAGAACATACGATAGCCATCGATGCCCAGACTGACACCACCACGAGGACTGAAACCATTGATTTTTCTTATCTCGGCAGGCAAAGGCAGAGGAGTCGTGCCACCAATTACGTAGCCAACACGAGCAATAAAACCGCCACCCTTGAGGCCCTTAGTCGGTCCCCACTTCTGCCAGGCGTCTTCCTGTTGAGCAGTAACCGTCGTTATTGAAACAAGAAGAAATGTAAAGATATAGAGAATACGTTTCATGTCTGTGAGATGTTTTTTTATTCGCAATAGAGTCGCACGTTGTCAATAAGAAGTTTGCTTCCTATGGCTCCCTTGAAGTAAGCGCCCTGCCAACTGCTGGCAAAGCCAATGATAAGGCTATAACCCTTGTTAGCCAGAATAGTAGGATCGACCTCCGACCTGTATTCAACCGGAATAACAAATTCCTGCCATTCGTTTGTCACACCATGAATAGGGTTATTGGTAAGTTGGTCGGTACCGTCGGCATTATAGTAATGTGGCAATCGGCCAAGGCCAACAATGTAAGGACTCGACAAAACATCGTTGCCATCAAGCATTACCTTGTTGCCATAAGCATCTTCGTTACGATAGAGCACAGCGTATGCATCGGGTTCATCTACCACACCTGCCATCGGTTTACCGCTACGGTCTTGGTAGGTATTTCCTCTCTCGAAACGAAGCCAAACACGCATCTGCATGGGTTTATGGGCAAAAGGCGAGCCGAACATCGTTGCCTTGAGAGCATTCTTGATGGCATTATCAACATCGAAAATGCCATTGAACATAGAGCCGGAAGCCAGACGCATATTCACCAACTGACCGAATGGACCCGTATCGCATGTTTCCAGTTTGAGGCAGTCACTGCCGTCGGGGCCTCCTCCCACAACAGGCGTAGAAGGATAGTCCATCGGTTTGGCCGACGATTTACTGATTTTGAAGCCAGGATTTCCATTCTTCCATGTGCCATCGATAAAGAAATCCGGAGCCGACCAGACATAGTATTTCCCACCGGGTTCAAGAGCGTAATCCTCGAAATCTATCTTCAAATTCCCTTCGCTGGGCTTCTCGTGAACAACAGAAACAGTGTAGTCGCGGCTCCAAACTCCGTCTTCCGACACAATACGGAAACTACGCACCTTCTCGTCTGCATAATTAACAGCCGAACCATTGCGGAAAAGTTCGTCTGTGCCATCCTCGTTCTTGAGATAGACGCTGGCTCCTTCAGTTACACGAAGCGTTGTAGCAATATCTTGTGCATTAGCATAACTGCGAATAATGAACACAATGTCGCTCTTGGCAGAAATAACCGTCTGCGCTGTATCGTAGTCATGATAGAAAAAGTCGCTTGGTTTGTCGAGATGTAATGAAATGGATTCAATATCACACTCTGTGTTTTCCATCTCTTCCTGAATGCATGAAGTAAAGAAAAGGGGAAGGGCGGCAAGGACCGCTAAAAATGTCTTATTCATGTATGTTATTTATATTTCTTTCTATAAAATCGCGGCAAAAGTACAACATTTAATGATAACATAGACAATTTTTCGGTAAGTTTATCCTTTTTTACCTTTATTTTATCTCCCAACCTGCTGTTTTTGCAACTTGCGCACATCGTCAGGTTCTGTAATTATTGTTCAATAACCATTCGGCGGATTACAATGTCGGCAAGTGGACGGTCAAGCGAATCGGTGGGCACAGCCTGTATGTTTTTTACAATAGGCAAACCTTCTATCACCTCGCCAAAAACAGTATATTGCCCATCAAGATGTGGTGTCCCGCCACGCATGATATAGTCGTCCAGCATCTGCGATGTGAGTTCAATACCTTTTTCCTCAAGCATTGACCTCACTTTGCGAATATCAGAACCTGCCTGCTTCTTGCCCCACACAATATAGAACTGACATCCGCTACTCTCCATCTCTGGGTTTACATCGTCTGGCTCACGTGCTGCAGCAAGCGCACCACGCCAATGGTAGAGATAGGGCAAACAGAACTCTGCAGGAATGGTATAGCCTGTCCCGCCATCACCCAGTTGTTTCCCAGGTTCCGCCTCTCGGCTGTCGGGGTCGCCGCCTTGAATCATAAAATCCCTGATGCAGCGATGGAAGAGCGTCCCATTATAGAAACCTTCTCGCGCTAAACGCAGAAAGTTGTCGCGATGCAAAGGTGTGTCGTCGGAGAGAGCGACACGCATATCGCCCATACTCGTTTCTATTCGCACTATGTGCCGTTTCTCTTTTTTCTTCTTCGCCTCAAGAATTATCGAACCGAAACAAAGAAAAGCAATCACAACTAACAACAACCTATATTTCATAGCCTTTGATTATTTCTGCGACTTCCTTGCCACACTGTTTTATATTATAATATCGTTCTGCCAAAGCACGTCCGCGTTTGCCCATTGCCTTTGCTTCTTCCGGATGGTCGGCAATGTACTGCAGTTTCTCCTCCCAGCCTTTCACGTCGCCTACTTCTATCCAAAAGCCACAACCTTCCGTCTCAATATCCATCGGCATTTGTGGATTGCGCGTACAGAGAATGGGCAATCCCAAGGCAAGTGCCTCAACAACGGTTGTCAAACCGACTGTATAGTTGCTTCTTTGGCAACAAATGCACACACATCGACTTTGGGCAACCACCGATGCTATTTCATGAGGAATGAGACGATTGCCATAGTGTATCTCTATATTCTCCTTTGGATGAAGGCTTTCGAAATAAGCCTGCCGCATCTTTTGGGCATAAAGTATTAACGGGAAACCTGTCTTGTGAAAGGCTTCAATCAGTGTCTCGTAGTCTCTCAACTCTTTTCCTGTGGAGATGAAAGACGCCTCTGAACCTTCTCCTAAAGGGAGAAATTTGTCATAGTAGTCAAGGTCGGCTCCCCAATGTACCATGCTCATTCTGCTTGGGTCTGCTTTCTTCGATAGAAGACTGTCCTGCATAAGTTTCTCGGAAAAGAATATCATGTGATCCATTCCTCGATAGAAAAGACGAGCAAAAATCTCACGAAGTGGGTTCTTAGCCTTAACGATTGGCTGATGATGCCAAACGACAATCGGATGCCGATAAAGCCGCAATGCCCGAAGCAGGATGATAGGTTCAATGCCAAATGCATGCGTTGCATAAAGGACATCGTATCGTTTGCGGCAAGTAAGCACTTTCCATGTCGCGACTATCATGTCACGAAGTCGGTTGTAAGTGTGTATCTGATGATGCCACACCACGTTTATTCCACAGCCTTTCAACTGCAAGGCGCCATAAAGAAAGTGCGAGGAGAACACGCCTTCCTTCCATTCACGAACGATTCGTTCTGTGTCTTGTGTATGATAGAAATATACTGTCATATCATTTCTTCCACCTTCCACTCAGCCAAGGCACACGCTCCACAAAGGGAACGGCAACAAAGCATAGGGTGAAGGAGAGTATCAGGATGATTATAAGATCTGGTATGCTCTTGCTTATGCTGTGACCAAGCAGTCTGCAAACGTGAACATAACATAGTATTATTGGGTTGTGCATGACAAAGAAGACCATGCTATGCTCGCCGATGAAGTTAACCAAAGGCACTCGAGGCATTGGCAGCGAGAGCAGGACGCCTGAGATGCCCAACAGTGAAAGGGGCATGATGAGGAGTACATTCCAGAAAGAACCTGTCCAGTGGTTTGTCTTCATCTCGTACTCGGCATGAAGGTAGATGTTGGCAAGGACAAAGCCTATAGATAGCAAAACGCTGACGAGGAGAGCCCGATGTTTAGTCAGTTTATCGAGAATATGGTGCCACATCTTTCCCAGATAAAAGAAAAAAATGCCACAGAAGACATTATTCAGATAAAACCACAAAGGGTTCCCATGCAAAAACAGCCAGTAACCGACAGCAGGAAAGAGCAGTACGACCCAATGCAGATAACGTATCCGTTCGATGAAATGCATCAAAACATAGGTCGCAAAGAAGGAAAGCAGGAACCAAAGCGGACTGTTGCCAAAGGTAAGACCGTTTACTAACCAGCGGAAATTGCAAAATACGGCAACGGCTTTGGCCGGTCCTTCCGGGTAGAGACTAAAGCAGCCGAGTGCCATAACTCCTCCTATGATGCCCCACGAAAGGTAAGGCACAAACAGACGTCGAAAGCGATCTTTGAGATAAGGGAGTGTATCGCCGGTAATGCCCTTGTAGAAATAGCCTGCCTTAAAGAAGAAGAAACTCATGAAGAAGAATGTCCAGGCCATCGTTCCATTCCACCATGTTGTGCTGCGAAGTTGCGTCTGACAGATGGCATGAAGCGTCACCATTCTGAGGATGCACAGTCCACAAAGCAAATCGAAGGCATTGTTACGCTGCTTCATCTTCATTCTTATTAAGTATATAATGTATGGCTTCGCGCATAATCTTTGCCCCACTCAACCACATTATGCCGCCATATAGGATTGCGGCGAGAAGGATACGGCTTATCAGGAGCAGCCACAAGTTCTCGATTCCTCTGGTCAACCACCAAGTCAGGCCAAGCACGATGAGTGTGAAGGCGAGGAAAGGTACCACATCTTTCTGGGCTTCCCAAAAGGTGAGGCCTATCAAACGCCACGCAAACCATTGCCAAATCGCAAGCCACACTATGTTGAGGGCCACAAAATAAACAACCATGGGGAGCATGCCATAAGGGTATAGCAGTATCAATCCTATCCAAACGGCGACGCATTGACCTATTGTGCATGCCATATTAACATCGCTTCGTCCCCGACTTATCGTAAGGTTGCTATAAAGAGTCATTATCGGCACGAATGCTCCATGTATGCATAGCAACGAGAGAATCAAGGCACTTTCTTCCCACTTCCTGCCTCCCGCAAGCAGGATAAACTCTTTCGAAACGAGTCCCAAGCCAAGCATTGCCGGGAAACTCACAAAGCAAACAAAGCGCAGCATCTTTCGAAATACCTGACGATAGCGGCTTGTGTCCTCTGCCACTTGTGCGAGTGTGGGCTGTGCTACACCCGTCACCATTCCGTTTATTGTGCTCGAAGCCATGTCACTCCACTTGCGTGCATTTGTATAAACGCCAGCAGTATGGTCACCGAAGAACCTGCCAAGCAAGACTGAAAAGGCATGTAGATTACAGATGTTTATAATGTTCGTCAGCATCAACTTGCTGCTGAATCCAAACATCTTCCATGCCGGTGCGAGATTCAATGAGAGCGTTGGCCGCCAAGGCGAGAAGAACCAGGCCATGACTTGTGTGACAAAAACAAAGCATACGGCTTGCAGGACGATTGCCCAATGGGCGAAGTCATTTATTGCCAACACTACGCCGACAACTCCGGAAATGAGCATTGCCGTGAGAGAGCAGATGCTTGTCTGCTTGACCATCAGATGTTTGAACAAATAGGCTCTTTGCACGGTGCCGAATCCAGAGAGAAGGAAGCCAAGGAACAGTACACGGGCAAGCGGAATCAACTCGTCGTTCCCATAGAATTGTGCTATGAGGGGAGCACAGAACCACAATATAATATATAGTGATGCACTGACAAGGAGGTTGAACCAAAAGACGGAGTTATACTCTTCCTGTGTTGCCTCACGCCGATTACACAGGGCTGCAATGAATCCGCTTTCCTGCAAAGCGTTCGCAATGGCAGCAAAGATATTCAGCATTGCCACCTTTCCATAGTCTTCCGGCACAAGATATTGAAGCAAGACGATGCCGAAGGCTGCGCCCATCAGTTGCATCAGTCCGTTGGACAGCCCGCCCCAAAGCATTCCGTCCGCAGTCCTTTTCTTCAATGATTTCTGTTCCATTTGCTTTGCAAAGGTAAGAAGTTTTTAAGGATTTTATCCCAAAGACACAAAAGGAATGTTAAATAACTCTGCCAAAACGCATGAAAATTTGCCCAGACAAGGAATAATGTCTACTTTTGCATTGAATTTAGACTATCAGAATAACAGACAATACAAAATTTGACAATTATGGAAAACCGCGAATTCAATTATCGAAACTACTCTGCCGAACAGCAGTTGGGAATGTCGCAGGCATTCCCTGTCCTCATGCGAAAAGTATATGTTTGGATGGCACTTGCTCTTGCCATTACAGGCATGACTGCCTATTATGTTGCCACAAGCCCGACGATTTTAGGAACTATTCTCTCCAATAACATTCTTTTCTACGGCTTGATTATTGCAGAACTTGCTCTTGTCATCGGACTCAGCGCAGCCATCAACCGCCTTTCTCTGTTTACAGCGACTCTGATGTTCATTCTCTATTCTGTTGTCAACGGTGCGACCATGTCGTTCATCTTCCTTCTCTATGAGATGACGTCCATAGCAACCGTCTTTTTCATTACGGCAGGAACCTTCGGCGCAATGGCTGTTGTGGGCTATACAACCAAGAAAGACCTCACGTCGATGGGAAGGATTCTGTTTATGGGCCTCATCGGGTTGGTTATAGCATCTTTGGTCAATATCTTCCTTAAAAGCGATGGAATGACATTGGTGCTGAGTTACGTCGGTGTGATTATCTTTGTAGGACTCACGGCATGGGATTCGCAAAAGATAAAGTACATGCTCATGCAAGCCCCCGACGTCAACGAAGGCACGCAGAAATTAGCACTTCTTGGAGCACTGACGCTCTATCTGGACTTCATCAACCTGTTCCTCTATTTGCTGCGCATCTTTGGAAAAAGAAGATAGAAACGTCCTCTTTCCATTCCAATCTCTTTTCCGAACCACATAGTCGGAGTTATACATTTGTCAATCATTTTGGCATTTCTGCTTACATTTTGCCACATAAGAAACAGACACAAAACGGAGCAAAATAGAATGAAATGTGGCAAATACACAAAGCCTTCGTGTAAAGTCGGACGACTTCTCCAGTGAAGTTGTCCGACTTTACACGTTAAGTTTGCAATCTATCCACGTTAAAAACCCGAAAAACCTACGTCAGAAAAAGCCATTTCTTGCGTTGAAATGGGCATTTTTACCTGTCGTTATCGATGGTTTTGCACATCTTTTTCGGCCGCAAAACCTGCAACTCGCTGTACGTCAGAACGATGCAAAAACATACTTTCCGTGCAATAAAATGCCCGGAAGCACTGCCCGATGATTTTTACGCAATTCTCACGAGGCGAGACAAAAGCAAAAAGAAAGCAAACCTGCGCCTTTCAGTTGCAAATTGTCAATCGTCACTTCGCAAATCATAACCCGACGCCACAAAACACGTCACACGCGAATTCGCTTCGGCAAGCCTGCTTTTAAAATAATTTTGAAACTTGTATTTTGTTTTTTGAATTAATAGTTGTACCTTTGTGACCGCAATTACAACATTATGGCAATAAAGTTTCAATATAACAAAACCTCGTTGCAGCAAATAGAGAAGGCGCTCAAAATGCGCCAGCGCACACTGCCCATCATCAAGAGCAAAGAAACAGCACTGCGACTGGAGGTAAAGAAATGTAAAGAAGAAGCCGACGAACTGGAACGCAAACTGCAGAGCCAGATTGAAGGTTACGAGAGGATGTACGCTCTCTGGGGCGAGTTCGACACCACACTTGTCAGTCTGGACGACGTGGAACTCAGTGTCAAGAAGATTGCCGGCGTGCGCGTCCCCATATTGAGCAACATCAGCCTGAAGGTAAAACCCTTCGGTTTGTTCAGCGCCCCAAAGTGGTACTTCGACGGCATAAAACTCCTGCAAGGCCTCGCCAAGACAGCAGTCGAACGCGAATTCGTCTTCGCAAAACTTCATTTACTCGACCATGCGCGCAAAAAGACAACGCAAAAAGTAAACCTCTTCGAAAAGGTACAGATACCCGGATACCAAGAGGCCGTACGTAAAATCAAGCGTTTCATGGAAGATGAGGAAAACCTCTCCAAGTCATCACAAAAGATACTCAAGTCGCTTCAAGAGAAGAGAAAGGAGGACGTGGCATGATAGAGAAAATGAAAAAACTCACCTTCCTGGTGACACAAAAAGAATACGACGGATTTATCGACGGGCTGCGAGAGCAAGGCGTCGTGCATATCCAACAACTCAAACAAGGCCAAACAAGCCCCGCCCTGCAAAAGGCTCTCGAAGAAAGACAGCGTTACCAGCAGGCACTCGACTATCTAAAAATATCACTCAGCGCTTGGGGAAAGGAAACACAAGAAACCTCCACACCCGTCGGAGCATGGGAAGGCAATCAGGAAGGCTCACTCCTTGACTACATAGAAAAACTAAAAACAGCAGAACTTGCCATTCGTCACACAATCGACGAAGCAGAGAAAAACGCACAAAGGCTTGAGCCCTGGGGCAACTTCGACTGGGAAAAGATACAACAACTCCAGCAGGAATCGGGACTACAAGTGTATTTCTATGTCTGCGCTGCAAAGTCGTTCCAAGCAGAATGGGCAGAAAAGTATTTCGCCACACCAATCGACGAATACCACAAACGCACCTACTTCCTGGCATTCTCCGACGTTGAACCCGACATCAAAGCAGAACGTCTCGAACTGCCTGCAGGCTCGCTCGACCAATATCGCCAAGAGGCAACAGCAGCCAAGAAAGCACTCCAGGAGAATCACGACCAGACCTGCCAGTTGGCCCGTCTGTACAAAGACACACTCGTAAAAGGCCTCGAACAGGCTCAAAGCGAGATACAACTGCGGCAAGTGGAACTTTCAGACGAAAGCATTGCCGAAGGCGCAGTACGACTTCTCATAGGTTGGACATTGGAAGAAAAGGCCGCAGACATCGCCAAATGGCTCGACGAAAAGCAAGTCTACTATGAACTTGAAGATCCTGCCTACGAAGATGAAGTGCCTGTCAAGATAACAAACGACGGCTACACCCGCCTGTTTGAACCCATCTTGCGCATGTACTCGCTCCCCAACTATCGCGACATCGACCCAAGTCTCTTCTTTGCGCCGTTCTTCATGCTTTTCTTCGGACTCTGCTTGGGCGACGGCGGCTATGGACTTCTCGTTTTACTCGGAGGCATATATCTTGCCCTGAAAGGCAGCAACGACATAAAAAGTTACGGACGACTCGGCATTTGGCTGGGATTGACAACAACCGTTTGTGGCTTGCTGACTGGCACCGTCTTCGGTATTGACCTTACTCAACAGGACTGGGCAATCCTTGCTCCAGTCAAGCCCTACTTCATAAACGACAATGGCATCGGTCCCATCTTCGGTTACTCGCCCATGATGGTAATCTCCGTTATCATCGGCCTCGTACAAGTTCTCTTGGGAATGGTACTCAAAGGCTGCAAAGCATGGAAGAACTTTGGCTTCGCCTATGCCATCGGAACCTTCTCATGGGTGATTGCTCTGCTCGCTGCTATTGTCCTCTTTGGCTTGCCCGCTTGCGGAATCACATTGCCACAAGGACTCGTTTATGCACTTTACGGCATCATCGCTCTGAGCCTCGTCGGTATATTCCTATATAATAATCCGTCTGCCTACAAGAATCCCATTCTCGGCCCGCTGCTCAACATCGGTGGTGGTGTATGGGAAACCTATGGAATGGCTACCGGCTTGCTTGGCGACTTGCTCAGTTACATCCGCCTCTTTGCACTTGGCTTGACAGGTGGTGTGCTCGGCAGCGTCTTCAATGCCCTTGCATACGACATGACATCAAGCATGCCCTGGTTTGTACGCTGGTTGCCAATGATACTCATTCTGCTTGCAGGACACGGCATCACCTTTGCCCTCAGCATGATTAGTGCATTCGTTCACCCGATGCGTCTCACATTTGTCGAGTTCTTCAAAAACGCAGACTTCAGTGGTGGCGGCAAGGAATACACACCTTTCAAAAAGTAACACAGAAGGAAATACAAAACATCTAAATAACAAAAAACAAACAAAACATTATGGAAATCTTATTAGCTTATCTGGGCGTTGCACTTTGCGTAGCCCTCTCCGGTATCGGTAGTGCCTATGGCGTAACCATTTGCGGTAATGCTGCTATTGGTGCCTTCAAGAAGAATCCCACTGCAAGTGGTTCTTACATGGGTCTGTCTGCCCTCCCCTCTTCACAGGGTCTGTATGGCTTTGTAGGCTTCTTCATGCTCAATGCAAAGGTTACCCCCGACATTGCGATGCCCGCTGCTTGCGCCATCTTCGGTGTAGGTCTCGCTTGCGGTCTTGTAGCCCTCTTCAGCGCTATCCGTCAGGCAAAGGTTTGCGCAAACGGCATCAGCGCGATTGGCGCAGGTCATAACGCTTTCGGTACCACTATGGTGCTCGCCGTGTTCCCTGAACTCTATGCCATCCTTGGCTTGCTCGTGCTCATCCTGACTGCAAACGCACTCTAATTATTACCCTAAAGAACAAAACAATGAAACCTACATTATTCCTCCTCGCTGCAGGAATGGGTAGCCGCTATGGTGGCCTCAAACAACTCGACACACTTGGTCCTCAAGGACAAAGCATCATGGATTACAGCATCTACGACGCTATCCAGGCTGGCTTTGGCAAAATCGTGTGGGTCATCCGTCGAGACTTTGAAGAGCAGTTCCGCACACAGATTCTTGCCAAATACGAGGGTCACGTTCCCTGCGAACTCTGTTTCCAAAGCATTGATGCCTTGCCTGAAGGCTTTACAGTTCCTGAAGGTCGTGAAAAGCCATGGGGTACGAACCATGCCGTATTGATGGGCAAGGATGTCATAAAAGAACCATTTGCCGTGCTCAACTGCGATGACTTCTATGATCGCGACGCTTTCCGTGTAATGGCTAAGTTCTTGAGCGAATTGCCCGAAGGCAGCAAAGGCAAATACGCAATGGTAGGATTCCGCGTTGACAACACATTGAGCGAAAGTGGAACAGTAAGTCGTGGCATTTGCGAAAACGACGAAAAAACACACTTGCTCACTGGCGTCGTTGAACGCACAAAGATAGAACGCCACGATGGTGTTGTACAGTATCTCGACGAGAACGACAACTGGGTAAGCATTCCTGACACAACTCCTGTCAGCATGAACTTCTGGGGTTTCACTCCCGACTACTTCGAACATAGCGAAGCATACTTCAAGGAGTTCCTCGCCGACCCAAAGAATCAGGCTAACCTCAAGAGTGAATTCTTCATTCCCCTGATGGTTGACTACCTCATCAAGAAAGGTCAAGCCACTTGCGAAGTACTTGATACTACAAGCAAATGGTTCGGTGTTACCTATCCGGAAGACCGTCCGGAGGTGGTTGCTAAACTTGTTGCACTTCACGAAGCAGGACAATATCCCGCAGAAATGTTCTAAAACATCAAGCCCCCTTCACGCTTTCGCCTACGAAAACAGAAGGGGGCTTATTATATTCAATAAGAAATAACTTCGGACTAATATCACAAACGTTCCTCATATGAAACGCATTCTCATCTCTCTACTTATATTTATAAACATTATAAGTATTGCGGCACAAGACCGAAATGCCATTGACAACAAAACACAACGCATTCGCGAAGAGTTTCAAGACCGAAAGTTCGGAATCTTCCTTCATTGGGGAATCTACTCCATGTTGGCCGATGGAGAGTGGGTGATGCACAATCGAAGCCTTGACCGTAACGAGTATGCAAAACTTGCAGGAGGCTTTTATCCTTCACACTTTGATGCTCGCGAATGGACGAAACTCTTTAAAGAGGCTGGTGCCCAATACGTCACCTTTACCTCCAGGCATCATGACGGCTTTTCGATGTGGGCAACAAAAGCGAGCCCATATAACGTCGTTGATGCCACGCCCTTCAAACGTGATGTCATTGGTGAACTTGCGCAGGCATGCCAAGAACAAAAACTCAAACTCCATTTCTACTATAGCCATATGGACTGGCAGCGCACGGATTACCCGATGGGAAGATGCAGAAGTTGCCCTCACGACAGTGCTACCACAAATTGGGAAACCTATTATGCCTTCATGAACAAGCAACTCACAGAACTTCTGACCAATTATGGCCCGATTGGTGCCATTTGGTTCGATGGCATGTGGGACCATCCAGAGAAGGAATTCGACTGGCAACTCGATGAGCAGTACGCACTTATCAAACGCCTGCAACCTGCTTGTATGATAGGAAACAACCATCACGGCTCGCCCATTGGGGTTGAGGACTTCCAACTCTTCGAACAAGATCTGCCGGGGCAGAACACTGCCGGATTCTCCGGAGATCAAAAGATATCACAACTTCCATTGGAAACCTGCATGACGATGAACAACACGTGGGGTTACAGCATTACCGACAGAAACTACAAGAGCAGTGAAGACCTCATTCGTCGTTTGGTTACTGCTGCTGGCTTGAATGCTAACTTTCTACTTAACATTGGCCCACGACCTGACGGAAAACTGCCAGACCAGTCTGTCGAAATACTGAAGCACATAGGAACCTTCATGAAAGAAAACGGAGAAACCATCTATGGAACTCGAGGTGGCTGTGTTCCTCCGCAAGCATGGGGTGTTACAACACAAAAAGGAAAGAAACTCTATATACATATACTCAACAAGGTTGAGAATGGACAAATTTTTCTTCCCCTCACAGAACAGAGCATCACAAAAGTGGTGTCATACGACAGCAAGGCGAAGATGAAGATTCAGCAGGAGAAGGGCGGATGCCGTATCTTCCTACCAGAACAGCCCGACTTGGTTGACTTTATTCTTTGTGCCACCCTTAAATAATGAATAAGGTCCTGACCTATCTCTTTGTTCTTCTGCTTACTGCTTGCACAGCCAAGCAGGAGAAAAGTCGTTCCGTTTTATTCTCTACAGAAACAGAAAAAACGGACACTCTGCTGTATTATGACCTGCACGAAATACAGAGTAGCGGCACTATTATTGCAGGCACACTGAGTGGGCCGGACACTTACTACGAATATCACGGCAAGAGAATGGGGGCACAATTCCAGATTGCAGAGGCATTTGCACAGAGCATCGGAGTTGTTCTCCAAATGGAAATTTCGCCCGACACCACAACGTTATTGGAAAGGCTGAGAGCGGGCGAAATTGACTTCATTGCCCTCGAAATGCCAACATGGCAGACACGCGATGGCGAAAGCCTTTTGAGAGACGCCATTGCCGAGTGGTGGGAGCCCAATCGCATTCGGCAGATAAAGAGTTCTGCCAATAATACAACCGTTACCGTAAAACGCCGGATGCGTCCCGCTATGCAAGATATTTCGCACGGCATCATTTCGGCCTACGACGATTTGTTTCGCCGGCATAGTCTTACTGCCGGATGGGATTGGCGTCTGCTTGCTGCCATGTGCTACCAGGAGTCTGGTTTCGACCCTCAGGCTATCTCGTCTGTGGGGGCTGAAGGATTGATGCAGTTGATGCCTTCCACTGCCGAAGCAATGGGCGTTCCTGTGGATAAACGCTTTGATCCCGAGCATAACATTGCTGCATCGACACGATATATCAGAATCGTCAGCCAGTCTTTTTCCGACATCAACAACGCAGAAGAGCGCATCAAGTTCACGCTTGCTGCCTACAACGGAGGTGTCGGGCACATTCAAGATGCCCAAATCCTGGCTCGCAAAGCAGGGAAAAACCACCAGCTTTGGCACGATGTCGCACCCTACATCCTGCATCTTTCCGAACCACAATACTACCGAGACCCAGACGTCCGCCATGGTTATATGCGTGGAAGCGAAACGGAAGCCTATGTCCGACTCATCATCGAACGATGGAATCAATATCGTGGATATGCTCGCAATCATAGCGCAGGCAGTACGCCATCGCCTGCCAAAAAGAGTCTGCAGGATGGTGAGTACCGGAGCATTGTCAAGCCTGCAGAAGAATGGGTGCCAGAGAACAGACAAAACTAAACACGTTAAGTCGACAAAGTATACACGTTAAGTTGGCAAAGTATACACGTTAAGTCGTTCGACTTAACTGGCGTTGTTTAACAACACGTCACAATGGGCATCCAAGAAGAGCAAGAAAAACAAGTCATTCCTTTGTATTTCGCTCACCTTTTCGTATCTTTGCAAAGCAAAAATACACTAACACTTTTACGACTATGACACGCAGACTTCTTACGCTCTTGCTCACAACGTTCCTTTGCGGCACCTTGTGTCTCATGGCTCAAGACTTTGACCCCAAACAAGGCTACAGACTTGAAATAGGCGACGGATTGGCGCTCGACTGCCAAGACGGCACCATTACATTCTCGCCCGTCAACAAGAAAGCACCTTCGCAAGTATGGAACATCGTAAAGTCTGAACGTCAAGGACACTGTTGTCTCTACAGTCCCGCCAACGAAGTAGCACTCGACAACGGCAACCATGGCGCGAGAGAAGGTGAAGTTCTCACATGGAACCTCGAGCCCGGGAACCCCAACCAACAGTGGCTCATTACAAATAACAACAACGGGACTATCACACTTACCTGCGCAGCAAGCGGTTTGAAACTCGGCTTTAACGACACCTGCCAGCCAGGCGGACGCGCATGGCAGTTAAAAGCCACCAACGACAGCAACTATGCGCAATGGCAACTCTTGAAAACCAATCTTCACGTAAAAGGCCTCACACAAGCCATCAAGAGCGACAACGATTGGGAAAACGAGACCATCTTCGGCATCAACAAAGAACCCGGGCGCGCAACAATGCTCCTCTATGCCAGCGAAAAAGAAATGAAAAGTGACGCTGCATACGACAAGCCTTGGCTTTGGCCGAACAGTTCTCTGCGCATAATGCTCAACGGACGATGGCAATTCAACTGGGTTCCAAAGCCCGAAGATCGCCCCATTGACTTCTACGAAACCACGTTCGACGCCTCTTCATGGAAAACAATCCCTGTCCCCTCCTGCTGGGAAATGCAAGGATATGGCACACCCATCTACACCAACATCACCTATCCCTTCAAGAATCAACCACCATTCATCCGCGGCCAGGAAGGCTACACCGTGCTCAAAGAGCCGAATGCCGTAGGCAGTTACCGCCGCACCATACAAGTCCCTGCCACATGGAGCGACAGAGAAATCTACCTCCACTTCAACGGCATATACAGCGCTGCCTATGTTTGGGTGAACGGAAAGAAGGTCGGTTACACACAAGGTCCTAACAACGATGCCGAATTCAACGTGACACGTTACCTTACACCCGGCACCGAAAATCTCGTTTGCGTTGAAGTATATCGATGGAGCGACGGTTCATACATCGAAGACCAAGACATGTTCCGCATGAGCGGCATACATCGTGACGTCTATCTCGAAGCACGACAGAAACTGCATGTACAAGACGTGAAACTCACCTCCATGATGGGAGGACGCGGACGCAGAAATGGAGGCAACGAATTCCGTCGGGCATTCCTTGGCATTGACATTGCCCTACAAAACTATGGCAAAAAAGCAAATGCCCGCATCGATGTCGAACTTGTAAACCCCGCAGGCAAAACCATTCAGACAGCAATCCTGCAAGTCACAAACATAGAAAAAGGCATCAAGTCCAGTCGCCTCAACCTTGAAGTTCCCAATCCAGAACTCTGGACAGCAGAAACACCTAACCTCTACACCGTAAACATTGCCGTAGGTGGCGATGTCTACACACAGAAATATGGCTTCCGAAAGATTGAGAACCGCGACGGACGCGTCTATATCAACGGAAAACGCATCATGTTCAAAGGCGCAAACCGTCACGACACGCATCCAGTCTATGGCAAAGCCGTCCCCCTGGAAAGCATGATAACAGACATCCTGCTCATGAAGCGCAATAATCTCAACACATTGCGTACCAGTCACTACCCTAACGATCCACGAATGTATGCTCTGTGCGACTACTACGGCATCTATACAATGGACGAAGCAGACGTGGAGTGCCACGGCAACCATCGCCTTAGCCGCAACCCCAGTTGGCAGGCACAATACGTCGATCGACAAGTGCGTATGGTACTTCGTGACCGCAATCATCCCTGCGTCATCTTCTGGAGCATGGGTAACGAATGTGGTGGCGGCGAAAATTTCGTTGCTTGCAAGAAGGCTATCCAAGAGTTGGACGACAGACTCATACACTACGAAGGCATGAACGAAGTTGCAGACATGGACAGCCGCATGTACCCGCAACTATACAATATGATGAAACAAGACCAGGAAGCCGACAAACAAGGTCGTCCATTCTTCCTCTGCGAATATGCCCATGCAATGGGTAACGCTATCGGAAACCTGCAAGAGTATTGGGACTACATCGAGTTCGAGAGCCGTCGCATGATAGGTGGCTGTATCTGGGACTGGGTGGACCAAAGTCTCTGTAAGTGGGGCGAGCCACAAAGCAACAAGTATTACGGCGGCGGATTCGGCGACTACCCAACCGACAAAGATTTCTGTTGCAACGGCATTATCACCTCCGACCGACACGTCACACCGAAACTTTTGGAAGTAAAGAAAGTCTATCAGTACGTTGACTTCAAATTGACAACCGACAATAAAATACGCATCCGCAACCGCTATTGCTTCACTCCTCTCAGCGACTTTACCTTCCATTACAGTCTGCTTCGCGATGGTCGAATGATTAAGGGAGGTACCACCTCTTTGCCAAATGTTCAGCCAGGAGACAGTTGCTTTATTGATATTCCCTGCGAAATTCCTGCAACAAACGGACTCTACCACCTCAACCTGTCACTGCAACTCAAGAAAGCAACAAACTGGGCACAAGCAGGACACGAAGTTGCAAGAGAACAAATAGAACTAAAAGCAACTCCCAATCCATGGTCTCCAGGCGAATCCGTTGCACAGAACGTTAATACCGAAGAGACTACCGACCGCATCAATGTGTCAGGCAAGACATGGAGTTTTGGCATCAACAAACATAACGGAGCCATTGTTAACCTTACATACAATGGCAAACAGATGATGGCACAGGGCGAGAATTTCCTCTTCAACGGATACAGAAGCATCAACAACGACCGCATTGGCAACCTGAATATCCAACGAACCAATACAGACGTAAAACTTGTAAGCAAAGATGGCATTCCAAGCATCAAAGTTGCACAAACAGTCCTGGGCGGCAGAGATGGACGTTCAAAAGTTAATGTTGAGACGGATTACACCTTCAACGACAACGGTGCAATCTATGTAACAACAAAGTTCACAAATGACACCAACGAAGACTTCCGCAGACTGGGACTGCAGGCATTCCTTGATAAAAGTCTGGAGAATGTCGAATGGTTAGGAAGAGGCCCTCATGAGAATTATCCCGACCGTAAGACTTCCGCATTCATTGGCGTATGGAACACAACCGTCGATGCAATGGCCGAAGAATACGCAAAACCTCAAAGTATGGGCGAACGTTGCGATGTAACTTGGCTTAAACTTACCGACAACAAAGGTAAAGGACTCTATATACGAGATCTGACAAGCACCTTCATGTTCAGCACACAACATTATACAGACGAAGACTTGTGGCAAACGAAATACATACATGAACTGAAAAACATCCGCAGACCGGAAGTTGTACTTCACATAGATGTTGCCATGCGTGGTCTTGGCAATGCAAGTTGCGGACCTGGCCCACTGCCTAAATACGAAATGCCAAAGGGGCCTTTTACTTCAAGTTTTGTCATCATGCCTGCTAAATAGCATTACAATGAAACAGGAAGAACTATCACTCGAAGAACAAGTTGAGCGTATTCGTAAGAAACGTGCAAAACAACTTGACAAAACAAAAATCAAAACAGCACTTAATGTCTTGTTCCTGCTTTTGGCAGCCATCGGACTTGCCATGTACTTTTTCTTCGATACAAATAATGTAACAGCACTCCTTGTTATTGCTCTCGGTATGTTATTCAAAGTGATAGAATTCATACTACGTCTCTTTTAAGCAATGAACCGAACAGCATACATACAACTATTCTTGCTCCTCGCCTTATGGTGGGGAGGCAGTAGTCAATGGTCTTTTGTCCTGGCACAAGCACACCGCGTCAACCAAGATGGGAGTAATACCACTCTCTATGATGATGGCGACAGTTACATCCTAACGCCAGAACATGGAACCTATGTTGATGGTGCAGGCAATCGGACAACCTGGGGACGAGACACTACAAGGTTCAAAAGCAAGAAGAATATCCCCATCGGACAATATCAGTGGGTTCTGGAGCCTCGTCTCGGAACTATTATCGATGCCGAGAACAACGACACCGTAGTGCATGACTTCTACAAATGGAATGCCACAGATGGTTATACTGGCGAATATAACTACCTTGCCAACATCGGTTCTCCTCGTTTGAGTCGTCTCTATTTCAATCGTAACAACACCTCCGACGAATTTCTTTTCCTTCAGCCGTTCAGTTTCTTTCGTGGCTCACTGCAAGACTTTCGTTTTACTAACACGAAGAGTCCCATTACGAACCTTGCCTATCACTCATGCGGCAACAGGCAAACGGGCGAAGATCGCGTCAGAGGTTATTTTGCCACAAACATCAATAAGCGGGCAGGACTGGGCTTCAAGATTGACTACAGTTATGGCATTGGCTACTACTATGCCCAGCCAAACAGCATGTTTGGAAGTACCTTCTACGGCTATTACCGAGGCGACCGTTACAACCTTCATGCATACATAGGTATCAATCACATGAAGATGGGTGAAAACGGTGGTATCGAAGACGACCGATACATCGAAGACCCTTTGGCCTTCGGACAGGAATATACTCCGGGAAACATTCCTACGATGCTCAGCCAAACATGGAACCGCAACCATGAACAACACGCATATCTCACTCATCGATATAATGTTGGTTTCTCCAGGACAATAGAAGTGCCGGATTCGTTGAAACCCATTCCACCATCGGCATCGGCACTCATCTCCAATCTTCCGGACAGTATTCAAACAATACTCCGACAAGATTCCGTGATGCGTAAACTTACCGTCGATTCGCTCCTGCAAGTTTGGAATGACACGCTTACGGTTCCCACTGAGTTTGTTCCTGTAACAAGTTTCATCCACACATTCGAGATGAGTAATCTCAAACACGAGTATCTGTCACACAATACAACCCAAAACTACTACACCCACAATTACTACGGAGATGCTAACGAAATGTCGGATTTGACACGAGCACTTTCCGTTCGTAACACCTTCGGCGTGGCTTTGCGCGAAGGATTTAACAAATGGGCAAAAATGGGTATTACACTGTTTGGCACACATAAGTTGCGTTCTTACAAACTGATGGATGGGCTCAACGGTATGATGCCATACACGGAACACGACATCTCGGTGGGCGGAGAACTGTCTCGCACGCAAGGCTCCCGTTTCAATTATAATGCTTCGGGAGAAGTTTGGCTTATCGGAGAGCATGTTGGTGACATGAACATTGACGGGAAAACCGACCTGAACATTCGCCTTGGCAAACGCGACACTCTCGTTGCTAACCTGCATGCCGGTTTCATGCATCGCAAACCTACATTCTTCTTCAGGCATTTCCATTCACAGAGTACCTGGTGGGACAATTACGACCTCAGTCGTGAAGTTCGCTTCAAAGTCGATGGCACGTTACGTCTTAAGAAGTTAGGTACAAAACTGCAAGTAGGGTTTGAAAATGTGTCTAACTACACTTACTTCGGCATGCAAAACACTCTGCTCAAAGGGAAAGATACAAAAAGTGTCATCCCCACGGATTTCAGTCATGCAGTAGGTGTGATGCAAGCAGACAATGTGCAAGTCTTCGGAGCAAGTCTTTCGCAGGAACTCAAGTGGAAGATTGTGCATTGGGATAATAGAATCAGTTATCAAACAAGCAGTAACCAAGATGCTCTTCCGCTTCCAACTGTCGATGTTTATACAAATCTGTATCTGTTGTTCCGTATAGCAAAAGTGATGCGTGTGCAATTAGGAGCCGACATGCGTTTCTTTACTTCATACTATGCTCCCGACTACAGTCCTGCCATTCAACAGTTTGCTGTCCAGGACACCAACCACGAACGCATAGAGATCGGCAACTACCCCATCATCGGTGCTTATGCCAACCTACATCTTAAACGCTGTCGCATATATGTATCAGCACGACACGTCAATGCAGGCTCCGGTCATTCGTTCCTCGTACCACACTATCCTATCAACCCAATGACCATACATTTTGGTCTTAGTTGGAACTTTTTTAATTAAAATGTCTCAACCTATATATAAAGAAATACGCTGGGGATTCATCGGATGCGGTGAAGTCACAGAAAAGAAGAGTGGTCCGGCATTTAACCAAGTGCCTGGTTCACGCATACAAGCCGTAATGAGCCGTAGCAAAGAAAAGGCAAGTTCATATGCAGAACGGCACAACATTCCACGTTGGTACACAGATGCACAACAACTCATTAACGACCCCGATGTGAATGCTGTCTACATTGCTACGCCTCCTTCTTCGCATGCCACATACGCTATTATGGCAATGAAAGCAGGGAAACCTGTATATGTAGAGAAACCTTTGGCAAGCAGTTACATCGACTGTCAACGCATCAATCGTATCAGCGAGCAGACACATGTTCCATGCTTCGTGGCATATTATCGTCGCAACCTGCCATACTTCATGAAGGTCAAAGAATTGGTTGAGAGCGGAGTCATTGGCAAAGTAACTTCCGTACAAATACGCTTTGCCTGTCCGCCACGCTTGCTCGACTATAACAGCACCGCACTGCCTTGGCGAGTGCAACGCGACATTGCAGGTGGAGGCTATTTCTACGACCTTGCTCCACACCAGATTGACTTGTTGCAAGAAATCTTTGGACCGATTGTACGGGCAAAAGGTTTTAGCAGCAATCGTGGCAAACTCTACGAGACTGAAGATACTGTGAGTGCAGCCTTCCAGTTTGCCGACGGGCTACCCGGAAGTGGCTCATGGTGTTTTGTCAGCCACGAGAGTGCTCGCACCGACCGCATCGAACTTATCGGAGAACACGGACAACTCTGTTTCTCTGTCTTTACGTATGAACCCATCATGCTGCGTACGGAGCAGGGACAACAAGAGTTGCATATAGAAAACCCGGAACATGTACAACTGCCACTCATCCGCAGCGTTGTAGAACACCTGCAACATAATGGCATCTGTACTGCCGACAGCATAAGTGCCACCAGCGTAAATTGGGTAATGGACCGTATCCTCGGAAAGATTTAATTCGAGGAATTATTTTTCAACCCGCTGCACAAAAGGGAGAGTTTCTCAACCACACGAGTCCGTTTCGTTAAATGGACTGCAGGGTAATTGAATTACCGTTTGTTTCCAACCTTCATCAGCATAATGCCGATGACTATCCAAACGATTTCGCGTACACGACAGATAATGCTCACGAAGAGTCCTTGAGCCGCTGTCAAGCCAAGGGCTGCTGTGGAAAGCGCAAAGCCACCTTCTTGTACGCCTAACTGCATCGGCAGGAATCCAATCAGGTTTGCAAAAAGTGTTGTGAGAGACACAATGAGAATGGAGTGCATATATGTAAGCATAATGCCATCGATGCCTCCGCCTCCGTCAATGCCGAAAAGTAACAGCATGAACAACACTTCTGCACTTTGGACGACTCGTGCCAGGTATTCAAGCAGCAATGCTACATAGAAGTTACGGCGACTCTGCTGATGCAGGGCTGCTATCTGCTCGTCGACCTTATGCAACGACTCGGCATGGGCGGCAAGGAAACGTTGGCTCCAACCTTTAAGTCCGGGCAGATGTCCTATCCAACGAATGGCTCTTACGACAAGACCATATCGGTATCCCCTTGAAAAGAGGTAGAATGCTATCAGACAGAATACGACAATCACACCGAGCACGATGCAGACCGTTGTGTTAAGACTGCATGCCTCGTCGCCTGCCAAAGCAAGTATCAGGTAGAAGAACACGGTGGAAAACCAAAACCAGAAGTGCGAGAACATGTGCATCATGGCATATAGTATGACAGAAGACGTTGCATGCTGCTTGGAGATGTCCTTGCTTAACTCCAAGATGCGGTATGGTTCTCCGCCCAACCCCCCGACAGGAGTGGCATAGTTCAAGGCGTAGCCTGTGATCGTCAACTTGAATATACGCCAGAAACCTACATGTTCGTCGGGATCTGTATTGCCCTTGATAATCGTCATCCAGGCTAAAGCATTAATGCCATAGATGACGACCCAGATGCCGATAATGGGTATCAGCCAATAGCCGGCACGGCAGATGTGGTCCCACAACTCTACGAAACTGACGTCGAAGGTGAATAGCATCACCACGACGACGGCAAGACCAAGGATGAAAAATATGTTATTCAGATTCCACTTCATACACTGGCCTTTACTTTATCTGCCACCCTTCGGCAGAAAGCCTCATGGCGACGGTTGATGTAGTATGCCAGAAGCCCCATGAAAACAATCTCGAAAATAGTGTTTGCAATAGGCACATCGAAGAGACAGAACAGGAAGAACATGCCCGAACGGAAGTTGAACGTAAGCATCGCATTCAAGGGCATGATGGCTTTCGACTCGCGATGGAGTTCTGCGCGTATCTCTTCGGGCATATTGCCGGCATTGCCATACTTCTCGCGCAAAGTATTCAAGAGGTTCTGGAACTCCGGTGTCACCTTCTCCTGCTTACGCGTATAGTTTATGTATGTCTTGAGGAAAGACTTCCAGAGGAGGTTGCCCTTGCTGGGTGTCTCGTCATATACCTTCTGTTGTTGCACAGAAGAATCGAGTTCGCATCCGTTTTCTCCTTTCAAAAGGAACAGATGAATCTGGATATAATAGTCGGCCAAACGCTGTTGGCCACCCATGCCGACGAATCCGGAATAAAGCGTCAGAACAACGGCTATTGCAGTGGCAATGAGTGTATTCTCTTCTGTGTCGGGAATACCAAGCCATCCGAACTCCAAAGAATGGTGGTTATAGAAACGCACCATCAGGAGGACATAAATGGGGATGAACCAGACAAAACCGGCCACACCGTCGAGTATTCTGCCCAAACGGCTTTTCTTTCCTGTCATTCGGGCAAGTTGTCCGTCGGTACAGTCGAAGATGTCAGCCTGGCAGAGCAACAAGATGCCGATGATGTTGAGGAGGAGTCCGTGCCATCCTTCATAGTAAAAACTGCCGTGCATGAAGAACACACTGGCTGCCGCACCGATGAACATCGAAATAATAGTCACGGTGTTCGGATGGATGTCGAACTTTGCAAAAAATAAAGCCCACAGATAACTGAGTGGGCGTACTACACGATAATCAAGCCAGTCTTCTGTCTCAGAAGATTTCAATGTTGCCTGAACTTTCTTCTTTAAGTCTTTAATCATTTTCCTTTTCTTTGACTTTGAAATCACCTCAACAAGGAGAGTCCCGAAACCTTACACGTTAAGTCGTCAAACTATACACGTTAAGTTGACGATTTTAACACGTTAAGTTTGCCGTTTTAACTGGCATAGTTTTCGGAGCCGACTTGTGTCGAGAAAAAGCCTCGCACACAGCCCGAACAATCCTCCCTCGAAGGGGTCCTTCATTCAGGCTGCAAAAGTACAACATCTTTTGCAATTATGCCACATCTCCTCCCTTTTTTTTCCTTTTACTTTGCGGTTTGGGATAAATGTCGTAACTTTGCACATAAATAAAAACTAAAGAAGATAATGAACTATCTTGACAGAAACGAATTCAACTTTGAACCTTCCGAGAAAGTCATCGAAGCCATAAAGAACTTCGACCCCCGCACCCTCTGCTTCTACACCCGCATCTATGATGAGGGAAAGAAGAGCGTTGTCAGTGTCCGACTGAGTGAAATCTACGGCGTCCCCGAAGAGCAAGTACTGTTGGGCTACGGTGGTGAGGAGATGCTCAAGAACGCCATCCACTATTTCCTTATGGAGGGCAACAACAAGACCATCCTTATTCCCGAGTTCTCGTGGTGGTACTATAACCGTGTTGCCGGCGAGTGTGGCGGCTCGTTCGAAATGTATCCTCTCTACGAGACAGGCGACACCTTCGCCTACAATGTTGACGAAGTCATCGAATACACCAATCGCATTCACCCCCGAATGTTGCTTCTCGCTTCGCCCAACAACCCTACTGGCAACAGCCTTACGAGCGAAGAAATCGGCCGAATCATGGAGAATATCCCCGCCGACACAATGGTTCTCGTGGACGAAGCATATGCATCCTTCATCACAACGGATGTGGACTACATCGCTCCACTCGTGAACAAATACAAAAACCTCATCATTTCTCGCACACTCTCCAAGTTCTACGGACTGCCCGGTCTGCGTGTAGGTTTTGCCTTCATCGGTGCCGGCCACGACCAGTTCCTCAGTTATTGCAACAAGTATCTTGGTTACAATCGCTTTTCCGAGGCTGTTGCTCTTGCTGCTCTTGAGAGCGACGAACACTATCGCCACGTGGCAGACGAAATGGATTGGGGGCGCAAACTCTTCAAGTCAGAACTGGGCGACAAACCCGGCTTCAAGGTTTACAAGAGCGTTGCCAACTTCATTCTCATCAAATATCCGACTTCCATCAAGGAAAAGCTGCAGCAAGCCCTTGCCTCGCAGAATTACAAGATTAAGTTCATGACCGACAAAGGTCTGGAAGACTGCCTGCGCATCACCCTCGGACGTCGTGAGCAGATACAAACCGTGGTTGACACCATCAAGAACTGCCTCTAAGAGATGAAAGCCATCATTCTCGCTGCGGGCACCGCTTCGCGCCTTCGCCCGCTCACCCTCCACACGCCAAAGTGCCTGCTCAAGGTAGGCGAACGCACTTTGTTGCAACGCTCAATGGATGCCATCATCAAGGCTGGTGTCCGCGAGTTCGTCATCGTAACGGGCTATCTGCACGAGAAAATCGAAAACTTTGTGCAGGAAACCTACGGCGACAGCATCAGCGTTTGCTTCATCCACAATAAGGATTACGAGACAACCAACAACATCTATTCCCTCTGGCTGGCACGCCCCAAGGCAGAAGGGGAAGAGGTTCTGCTGCTGGACAGCGACCTTCTCTACGATGGGAAAATCGTAGAGAAAGTTCTCGAAGACTGCCATGAGAATGTTCTCACCTTGATTCGTCACGAACTTGGCGAAGAGGAGATGAAGGTTGTAATGGACGAAAATGGTGCCATCACCGAGATAAGCAAGACCTGCGACCCAGCCTCTGCTGCTGGCGAGAGCCTCGGCATCGAACGCATGGGCAAGGCATACACTACGGCTCTCTACAAGGAGTTGGACGGTATGATGAACCAGGAACACCTCGAAAACACGTTCTACGAGTTGGCCTTCCTGCGCCTCATTGCCAAAGGAAGCACCTTCAGCGTGCTCGATGTTACAGACCTCTTCTCATGCGAGCTCGACACAATCGAAGACTTCGAGAATGCCAAGCAACGCATTCCGGCACATCTCTACTAAACAAGGAATACACTCCCAATACATTCAACTGGGATATATAAAAATAATGGTACACCATTATTGACAAATAGGTTAATCATTACGGGCATAATGATTAACCTATTTTGCTATAAAGGCAGTAGATGTTTTCTGGGAGGCTGGATTAAGGCTGAGAATTGAACAGCATCTTCCTTCCATCCTTTATGTAAATGGTCCCGCTCTTCAACTGAGATTCATTGTCATAGCGACGACCTTGAAGGTCATAGATGAAAGACGGAGAACTACCGGGAGCATGAGTTACAGTCTCAATGCCGGTCATGTGTCCGCTGGGCGGCAAGGCAAGGAAGTGGCCGGGGTTGATGTATAATTTGTGCGTGCCCAGCAGAGTCCCCTCCGGCGACCACTGATAAAGGTCTCCAGAACCTGTGTAATAACCGGCATCGGTGGCATACATGTAGCCTGTATATGGGTTGACATAGATGCCATAAGGTTGCGTCATACCCATAATATCGTCCATCATAGTTCCAGGCAAAGTGTGCTCAATTCCACTTTCGCCATGTGTCTCCATCATAGTTTTAGGGTCAATCGTGAGATAAGAGAACTCGTATCCACCCGTCATGAAGGAGAATCCAGAACCAATGGCGAGGAATTTACCATCGAGAGTCGTTGTATTGTAAGTGGCAGGGTAGTCAAAGACCACAAAACAGTCCTCGCCATTGAGAGCCTTCTCACAATCGAAGATTATACCACAAGCAGGGATTTCAAAATAATCACCGGGAGAGTTAATACACAAATAACGTCCGCTTTGCGACATTTTCCCATAGAGATTGGGGATTCCCGTGTCCACATTCTTCTTCAGAGTCAAGGTAGAAGCATCAACAATGCTCACCGTTGTTTCATAATCATGGTCCTCTCCAACGCCAGAGTACCCCCCTGAATTGGCAATAAAAAGGTGACCTTTGTATAAAGCTATACCTTCCGGCTCGTAGCCCACTTCGCATGTAGCAACAACCTTAAAGCTGTTGATGTCAATCTTTGCCACAAAACCCTTCTCGAAGTACACCATTCCGTTGGCCGTCTCACACTCATGCCCATAACTCGACACATAAACATACTTACCATCGGTGCACATTTTACGATTATTAGGCACACCCTCTGTGGCAGCAACTGCCGTGCCATCAGGACGAATGAACTGGATAATGTTCGACCAGTTAACATCAATTGCAATGAGATTGTCGTTCACCTGAATAATATCATTAGGTGTATCGCCAAGTTTATAACCATTCTTGTCGCGAAACCACTGGTTGCTTACCACCTTGCCGTCCTCGAAATAACTGATTCTTCCATTGTCGGACTGCCAAAGACCTTCGTTCAAAATAATAATCTTCTCTTGCGCACATACATTATTATATATGTGCATTGCAAGCATCACTAGGAATGTTAAATGTTTCTTCATATCCCAAAAGTTAAAGTTAGTTTATAATTTCTGCCCGGCATGGGGTAGCGAGGCAGGTGTTCATACTGCATGTCGAGTACATCACAAACCTCCAGACAAAGACCTACCGAAGCCTTTCGGATGTTGTGAGTATAGGAAAGTTTCATATCTATGTTGTGGTAAGGCTCGAGAATGTCCTCCGGATCTGCCATACTCCACATTCTTTCTCCCACATAAAGGTAAGAGGTTGTAAACTGAAGCGAACGCCAGGCTGCAATACCCGTGATGCCTGTGGAGAATGTTGGCGAGTAACATATGGGCTTGTCGTATACCTCTCCGTCCTCCGGGTCTGTCCTGTCCACATCTCTTTGCCATGTGAACGACGAAAGCAGGGAGAAGTGCCACTGCTGTTTACTGTAGTGTCCTTTGAGAGTTGCATTGAGTCCTCGGCAGAATGTCTCACCATAGTTCATCATCGACCATGTGTAGGTGCCCTTCAACGGCAGGCAGACTATGCGGTTCTCCACCTTGTTCTGATAGATATCTGCCTGCATATCGACCGCCCATTGCTTTTTGCTCCAATGGTATTCTAAGCCCAAATTGAACTGTTTGGTGTACTCTGGCTTCAGGTTTCTATTGCCTACCTGGGTATAATAGAGGTCGTTGAGTGTGGGTACACGAAAGATTTCTTTGTACCAGCCACGTGCCGTAAGCCCTCGGTAGGTATAAGCCAACGATACGGAAGGTGTCCATTTGTAGAGCGGATCGGCAGCTCCTGCATTGGCAAAGGTCCAGTCTATGTAGCGTTGGTGCAGTGCTGATGCGGCTACTTGTATGCCCTTCCAGTTCAGTTGCGTGGCAAGAACGACTTTCTGGTCCACTCGTTCTACGTCGTCGAAGCGTTTCAGGTCTGCTCGAAGCAAACTGTATCTGAAGTCGTAGCTTGATGATATGGAGAGCCAGGACCATGGCATGTAGGCTGCACAGATAGCGGCATATGCATCCTGCTGCCTGTAATGATTGTCCACTTTGGCTGTGTTTTGGTTCTCCGGGTACTTGGTGTTGTAGCGCAGATACTCGTTGGCGTATTTGGCATTGACTTTGAAGAGGAGTTTATCGAAGAAGCGGTCTTGATAACTTGCCTGTGCAAAGAAGTCGCGATCCCATTCGCGTCCGATGTTTGTGTACTTGTCGCTCAGCCGTCTTACTATGCCTCCCGGACAGCCTCGCTCGGAGTCGTAATAATATATGTGTGAGGAGAACCCTCCCTTGAACAAGGCTGCTTCCACTCGTCCGTAACGTATGTCGCTGTTTGTTCTGCGCCCTACGGTATCTTCGTACTCCGAGTGGTACCGGAAGGGGTAGTTTCCTTTTGATGTGTTGTACTCTCCGTCGATGAATCCTTGCCATCCTTTCCAGTTGAACTGTGCGTTCATCTTTGCCATCCAGGTGGAGAATGAGCCGTTTCGCAGTTGTATTGAGATGGAATCGTTTGTGGGTCGTTTGGTTTGCAAGTAGACTGTTGCGCCGGATGCATATTCGCTTGCCGACTGGCAGTAGTCGAGTTTGTTGGCATTGAAGAGCGAGACGGATTCCATGGACGAGAGGGAGAACTTTCCGAGGTCAACGGTTCCGTTTTGGGCATTGGAGATACGTATGCCATCGATGTAGACTCCTACGTGTTGTGCTCCGAGGGACCGTACGTTGATAGTCTTCAATCCTCCCATTCCGCCATAGTCTTTTATCTGGACGCCTGCAAAGTATTTGAGTGCATCGGCCACGGAGGTGGTGCTGAGGGCTTGCAGGTCGGCACCGCTCAGTGTTTGGGATGTGGCGATGGTACGCACGGGTTGCTTCACTGTCACTGTCACTTCGTGCAGGCTGCGTATGCTGTCCGCCCCTGTGACCTCTTTTTCGTTTATCTCCTTGGCTTTTTGATTCTGCGCATTGGCACCTGCTGTCGCAGCAGATGCCAATGCGATAGCCAGAATCGCATGCAGATAGTGTCTTGTCCTTTTACTCATTATTATATTATATTTACGCTTCTTTGTTCCTTTCCTTTCGGGAAGGGATATAATAATTGTTTGAGTCTCCATCGGGGAGAGCAGACAAATAGAGACAGACTCCCTCTATTAGAGAGTGGAGCAGATATGCATGTCCATTGGTTTCCGCTCATCCTTGTCCCGAGGATGCTTGTGTTAGTTTTGCGAAACGGCAGGTTTCCTGGCTCTTGCCCGGCAGCGTGTCTTCCCAGGAAGGTGTCCCAGTGACGTTGGTACGCTGCACGAAAAAGGCAAATACAGTAGCGGGCACTGCTCCGGCATTTCACCGGATTCCCTCTCTACCCTACACCTCGCGAACGAGGTTCGAGTATCACCATTTGCGCTGCAAAGTTACAACTTTTTTTATTCCCCACAAGAAATATGAAGAAAAAATTTGGTGACTTATATCCTATGGTATGGCCTTGCAAAAAACATCTACTGCCAAGTCGGGCAGAAAGGTTAACCATTCCGGGCAACTTGGCGTGCCTAATTGGGAATAATGGTTAACCTTTCTGTAGGACGTTCCACGGGATATGGGAAAAACATGGCTGCCATCATTCGACACCCTGTATAACTGTCTGCTAAAAAAAAGAACATAAGTCTGCCGAATTACTCAGCAGACTTATGATTGATGCAAATGCCCTGTTTGTACCATTCGAAAAGGCGATGTATGCCTTCGTCTATTTCAATCGTATGATGCCAGCCAAGCCTGTGGAGTTTGCTGACATTGGTGAGCTTCAGCATTGTGCCGTCGGGTTTCGTATCATCCCATAGCAACTGACCTCGGAAACCAATCTCCTCCACAATCTTCTCCGCACATTCCCTAATGCTGAGCTGCTTGCCCGTGCCTACATTGATGTGGCAGTTGCGAATCTCCTTTATGCCATCATGATTGATGCGGAACTCGGTATTCTCCACCACATCCTTCCAATCAACATTGAGCAGACAGTGAACACTGGCATCGGCCATCTCCTCGCTCCAAAGAAACTCACGCATCGGTGCGCCGGTTCCCCAAAGTGTCACCTTGCCGGGGGCAATGCCATAACTTGCCAAAACCGTAAGAATATCCTGCTCCGACGAGTCGCCATCGACACGCAACTTCGTCCCCTTCATAGAAACAGGACGTAATGCGATGTCACGACGAACACCTTCCCAGTCGTTATCTTCAAGCAGATGTGCCAGGTATATCTTGCGAATCATGGCAGGCAGCACGTGACTGTTCTCCAGATGGAAGTTGTCATTGGGTCCATAAAGGTTGGTTGGCATCACGGCAATATAGTTAGTACCGTACTGAATATTAAAGCTTTCGCACATCTTCAGACCGGCAATCTTGGCGATGGCATACGGCTCATTAGTGTACTCCAAAGGACTTGTCAGCAAGCAATCCTCAGGCATCGGCTGCGGAGCCTCGCCCGGATAGATGCATGTGCTGCCCAGGAAGAGCAACTTCTTCACGCCATGTTTCCAACTCTCGCCAATGACATTCTGCTGTATCTGCAGATTCTTATAGATGAAGTCCGCTCTGTATTGCAGATTTGCCATAATGCCTCCCACATGAGCAGCAGCAAGAACTACAGCATCAGGCTGTTCCGCATCGAAAAACTCACGCACAGCAACAGGGTCGAGCAAGTCGAGTTCCCTATGACTTCTGCCAATAAGATTCTCATACCCCCTTGCCTTAAGGTTGTTCCAAATAGCAGAACCCACCAAACCATGATGGCCTGCTATGTATATCTTGGCACTCTTGTCCATTACTTAACAATGCCTTTCTCCAGATATTCGGCGAGGTTTGTGCGCACCTTTTCTGCAGCCCCTTCGCCGGCAACCTTAGCCATATCATGGTCCACCATCAGTTTCACCAACTGCTCGAACGTAGTCTTGGCAGGATTCCAACCAAGTTTTGCCTTCGCCTTCGTCGGGTCGCCCCAAAGATTTACCACGTCTGTCGGACGGTAGAAGTCCTCGCTTACCTCAACCAATGCCTTGCCAATCAACTCGGAAGGACCTTTCACGCAGATGCCTTTCTCGTTGATGCCCTCACCTTCGAACTTGAGTTCTATGCCGACATGGCGGAATGCGAGGTCAGTAAACTCACGGACCGAATGCTGCACACCTGTGGCAATGACAAAATCTTCGGGCGTCTCGTGCTGAAGAATGAGCCACATGCATTCCACATAATCCTTGGCATAACCCCAGTCACGAAGTGAGTCGAGGTTGCCCAAATAGAGCTTCTCTTGCTTACCTTGAGCGATGCGAGCTGCGGCAAGAGTAATCTTGCGAGTCACAAAGGTTTCGCCTCTGCGTTCACTTTCATGGTTGAAGAGAATGCCTGAACAACAGAACATGTTGTACGCCTCACGATATTCCTTCACAATCCAAAAGCCATAAAGTTTGGCAACGGCATAGGGACTGTAAGGGTGGAAAGGCGTATTCTCGTTCTGAGGCACTTCCTCTACCTTGCCATAAAGTTCCGAAGTGGACGCCTGGTAAACCTTACACGACTTCTCCAAATGGTTGGTTCGTACGGCCTCCAGTACTCTAAGGACACCCACAGCATCGACATCTGCCGTAAACTCCGGTGCATCGAAACTGACTTGAACATGGCTTTGAGCCGCAAGATTGTATATTTCTGTAGGTTGTACCAAGCCGACTAACTTGACGAGGGACATCGAGTCACTCATGTCTGCATAGTGAAGATGGAAATGCGGCTTGCCTTCGAGATGAGCGATGCGCTCGCGGAAGTCGACTGAGGAACGACGAATGATGCCATGCACCTCGTAGCCTTTCTCGAGCAGGAACTCGCTCAGGTATGAGCCGTCCTGTCCTGTAATGCCCGTTATCAGGGCAACTTTTCTATTCATTTTTATATTATTTTTTGTTTTCGCTGAATTGTTTGATACGTTGCTCGTCGGAAAGACGACAGATGAGCAGCGTATCGTCGCACTCTGCCACAATGAAACCGTCCAGGCCCTGCACCACGACACGCTTTTCCTGTGTTGCATGGACGATGCAATTCGTGGTTTCATAGACATCTATATTGTTACCGATGAGAGCATTGCCATAGATGTCACGTTCGGAATTGTCGCGAAGTGACCCCCAAGTGCCTAAGTCGCTCCAGCCGAAGTTTGCAGGGAAGACATAAATTTCTTCGGCATTCTCCATAATGGCGTAGTCGATGGAGATGTTTTCGCACTGCGGGAACATCTTATTGATTGCTTCTTGTTCTTTTTCGGTGCCATATATCGGCAGCAAATCTTCGAATATCTTCGACATTGCAGGCTGGTAAACGCGCAAAGCGTTTGCTATGGTTGCGACGTTCCAGATGAAGATTCCGGCATTCCAAAAGAAGTTGTTCTTCTGAATATATCGTTTGGCTGTATCGATGTCGGGCTTTTCCTTGAACGAATCCACACGGAATATCTCCTTGTTTCTTGCTGTAGAATAGGAAAGATCGGCTTGGATGTAACCATACCCCGTTTCGGGACGATTGGGTTTCATGCCGATAGTGACCATTGCATCAGACTCGGACACGAATTTAAGGCAAGACCTTATTACTCGCTGATATTCTGCAGTGTCCATAACAATGGCATCACTTGGCGTAACCACGATATTGGCTTTCGGGTCAAAAGCCTTGATTCGCCAACTGGCGTATGCAATGCAGGGAGCCGTATTCCTGCGACAAGGCTCCAATAATATATGGTTTCCCGGAATCTCAGGCAGTTGCTCGCGCACGACTTCGGCGTAGTTTGCAGAGGTAACCACCCATACATTCTGAGCGGAAATAATGTGTTTGAAACGGTCGTATGTCAGTTGAATGAGTGTCCGTCCGCAGCCCATCACATCGACAAACTGCTTTGGCTTCTGCGGAGTACTCATCGGCCAGAAGCGACTACCTACGCCGCCTGCCATTATTACCAAATGATTATGTGCTTCCATTGGCAAAGCATTTTTATAGAATAATGAGTTGCAAAGATAGTATTTTTCCCGTAAACAGGCAAAGAAAGAAAGGAAAAAATATGCATAAAAGCAAGGAAACGGGGATATTCCCAATGGCACATAAAGAACATAGGCAGAAGTCGTCGAAAAACATGGCACGCCTTTCTTGCCAACAAGGCACGTTAAGTCGGCCGACAAGGCACACCTAATTGGCCAACAAGGCACACCTATTTTTCTTACGAGGTTTGCGATATTTCATCTGCCTGCATATGAGAGGCTTCAACTCTCTGTTCCGAGTAACGAAAAAGGCGTCGTATAAGTGGAACGGATGCGCCAAGCCTCCGGATAAAGATTATTGATGCGAGAGCCGACAGCCTTGCCCTGGCCAAGTATAAGATTACGATAACGGAGTGTGACCATCCCTCTTGGTGCCTCAACACGAAGGGCCTCTCTGCGCAGATATTGCAATGCCTCGTCATAAGTCAACTCAATAAAAGGGCCTTCCGGCTGTAACGAAGAAACAGAATCATAGAGAACTCTCAAGGTTCGTCGCACTTTCGTCGCCGTATGTTGGACATCCTTTTCTGCGGATTCATCCGCATTTCCGTTCTTCCTTATTGCTGCAACATAGAAGCCTTCGCCACGGTCACGGCCGGGGAGAAAATGCCGTTCAAGAAGACAAAAACCTCCCATTTCATCGCAAATATAGCGTGTGTTGTCCTCATCCTCGAAACGATTGAACGTACAAGTGCTGTATATCAGCAAGCCTCCCGGTTTCAGTACATGCCAGATGTCTTGCAAAATGTCACGCTGACGCTGCTGGCACATTCCCACATTCTCAAGGCTCCACTCCCGAACAGCGTCTTCATCCTTGCGAAACATACCTTCACCCGAACAAGGAACATCCGTCAAAAGGACATCCACCTGCGCCGTCAAAGCAGCAAAATCTGCCGGATAATTCTGCGTCACCATGCAATGTGGAGCATCATTGGGAAGCCCCCTCATCCACTTCTGTATATTTTCGGAAAGAATCTGACTGCGCTTGGCAATCGGTTCGTTACTGATAAGGAGCGACCCATTCGGCAATAAACTCTGCAACAGCGTGCTCTTGCCACCGGGAGCAGCACAAAGATCCAGTGCCACCAACGGCCGTCCAAAAGAAACAAACTGCCTCATAACCTCTGCCACATACATCGACGAGGCCTCCTGCACATAATAAGCCCCAGCATGAAACAAAGGGTCGAAAGTAAAAGCAGGGCGCTCTTTCAAATAAAAAGCACCCGGACACCAAGGAACCTGTTCAAGGTTTGGACTATACGTAAGCAAGTCCTCAACAGATATCTTATATGAATTCAAACGTATAGACACCTCCGGCTCTGTCGAAATCAAAGCAGAACAGAGTTCGTCAGCCGTGTCATTGTCAAAATGCTCGTGCATCATACGCACGAAATCCTGTGGTAAATTCGCTTGCATCACTGCAAAGGTACACATATTTTCTCACTAAACAAAATCATTCGGCCTCGCCATTAGTTTTTATTCCAAGAACTTTGTCAAATAAAAGAAAATTCGTAACTTTGCCAAAAATAACTAAAGTTAACAATATTAAACCATGAAATTAAACAGACGTTCCTTTATCACAAGAGGTGCAGCAAGTGCCGCCCTCTTCAGCATCATGCCCCGCGAAGTACTGGGTAAAATGGGAGGCAACAACAACTTCATTGCTCCCAGCGACCAGTTGACACGAGGTTTGATTGGCGTTGGCGGTATCGGCCGCTCCAGTTCACACTTCGTTAGCGACCAGTCGTGCCGCCTCGTTGCACTTTGCGACGTTGACCAAAAGCACCTGGACTCAGCATTCGATGCTGCAAAACAGAAGTGGGGCGACGAATTAAAGACCTATCATGACTTCCGCGAACTCATTCACGATCCGAATGTGGACATCGTACATATCGCAACACCTCCTCATTGGCACGGCATTATGTCTGTAGAAGCAGCAAATGCAGGCAAAGACATCTTCTGCGAAAAACCTATGACACGAACCATCGGAGAAGGCAAACGTGTAGAAGAAGCCGTAAAGCGTAACGGTCGCATCTTTCGCCTGAACACATGGTTCCGCTTTAAAGACACATTCTACGGTCTTGGCACAGAAGTCAAACCACTGAAGAAACTCGTTGACAGCGGACTGCTTGGATGGCCTCTCAAGGTCAGGATATCCGGCGCAACGGGTTTCGCATGGAAGTTCTTCTGGGTAGGTAAAGAGAACCTCGAGGTCCAGCAAGTCCCCAAAGAACTTGATTACGACCTTTGGCTCGGCCCTGCCCCCTACAAGCCCTACAATGTTCATCGTACACACCAAACCTTCCGCGGCTACTTCGACTACGATGGCGGCGGACTTGCCGACATGGGACAACATTATATCGACCCCGTCCAATACATCCTCGGGAAAGATGATGAGTTCCCCATTAAGGTCGAGATTGACGCTCCCCAACAGCATCCCGATGCAGTTGGCATTTGGAGAAGTGTTACATACACCTATGCCGATGGCTGTCAGATTATCCTCGAAGGCGAGGGTTACGAAAGCGAAGGAAAGGTTCCGTACATTGAAGGTCCAAAGGGCAAAGTATATAAAGGATTTGAATGTACCATTCCTAATGTGCAACAAATCATCAATGAACTGCCTGACCCGGAAGAGCGTAACACCGACTTCCTTGAGTGTGTGCGCACTCGCCGTCAGTTTGCTCTCAATGAAAGCAATGGCCATCACAGCGCAACCATCGTAAACATGGGTGTATGTGCACTACGCTTGAACCGAACACTCCACTTTGATCCCAAGACGCAGACCTTCATCAATGACGATGCTGCCAACCGTCTTGTAAACCAACCTATGCGTGGAGAATGGGGCAAACTGATCTAACTGTTTGTTTTGAAAAGGAAGATAAATGGTAAATGATAACTGATAACCAGCAACTACTAAAATGAAAAGAACAATATATATTATTTTGGCAGCGATTTTGCTGTGTCTGCCTTCTTATTCACAAGACACTCGCAATCGTGCTACCGAGACCATCATTCAGGATGTACTCGCACTTGTACCCATACAGAAGCAGGCTGATTTCAACAACGAAATGCGTCCCCTTGTTCAAGCGGCGCCTAAATCTATCACAATGCTTGCTGCAATGCTCAAACCTGCAGCGGAGCATGTCAATGCGAAGGTAGAGTATGCCATTCATGGAGCCGTTGCTTATGCCGGCACAAATGAAGCATGGGCTGCAAACGTGCGCGAGGGTTTGAAACAAGCCATTGCTGTGCAAAACGACAAGGATGCTAAGCAGTTCCTTGAAAGCGAACTTCGTCTGCTCACCAAGGAAGAGGATGTTACATATGTTGCTCAGGAAGGTGCAAAACCTTATGCCAAGAACTATGACAAACTCGTCAGCCTTGGCAGCAATGCCGGCAAGGAAATCGTGAAGGCCGTAAAGAGCAAAGACCAAGTTTTACGTATGCAGGCTCTCAAGTTTGCCACTGAAAACGGACTTGCAAACGACCAACTTGCGGCCAGCATCGTAAAGAAATATAAGTCACTGAAAGAGGCGGCCAAGTGCGATGTCCTCTATTGGCTTGGAGATAACAAGATTGCCAGTCAGAAGTCTTTGCTTACCAATGCTGTTGCTCAAGGCGGGAAACCTGCAAAAGCTGCCATTGAAGCATTGGGAAAGATTGGTGGCGAGGATGCCGAAAAGGTTCTTATCGACCAGTTGGGTGGCGAGAACAATGCAGAAGCTTTCAGGGCTCTTTGTTCTTTCCCTGGCAAGCTTAATCTGACAGAAGCTCTTAACGCTGCCGAAGGCGACAAGAAGTTCTCTCTCCTGAAGCTTGCGTCTGCCCGTCGTTGCACTGAAGCCGCCGATGACATCTTGAAACTTACGAAAGACCAGACATATGGCCAGGCTGCCATCGATGCTCTGCCCGGTATTGTAACGCCCAAGCAGAAGTATGCTGCCATCAGCATTCTGGTTATCACGAAGAATGAGCAGGACATTCCGAAATGGCAAAAGATTTGTGCAAGTGCGCTGCAGACTCTCTCTGCCGAAGAGCAATACAAGGAACTTTCGCAATTCACCAGTCAGCCTCTTGTTCCCAACAGAGAGCGTCTCTACCCCTTGCTGGCTGCGACGGGCACTGATGCTTCGGTTAAAGAACTGGAGAAGATAAACGACAAGGCTGCTCTTGCTGCTCTTGCGAAAAGCCCCAACTATAAGGCTGCTGCCCCCTTGCTTGCTGCAGCAAAGGCGGGCGACCAGAATGCGCTTTCCGCTTATGTTCGCCTTGTAAGCGAGAAGGAGCAGAACATGGATAGGCGGACAAGCAAACTCAGCGAAGCATTCTCTTTGGCAAAGACTGCCGGCAACAAGAAGAACATCATTGAGAAGCTTGGCCAAACTCCAACGCGCAATGCTTTCTTGCTCGTAGGCAAACAACTCGACGACAAAGAGTTGAACTATGCAGCAGCCAATGCCGCCAGAAATATTATCGAGAAGACTTCTGAAGACATCGAGTATGATATCGTCAAAGCAAACTTAGAGAAGTGTATCAATATCTTCAAGGCTACAGGCGACGCCGATGACGGCTACGCAGTGGATGCGCTCCGCCAGAAGCTTTCGGAGATGACGCCTGTTGAGCCATACGTTCTCTCCGACGAGGAGAAGGCACAGGGCTTCGAACTTCTGTTCGACGGCACCAACCTCGACAACTTCGTGGGTAACAAGGTGGGCTATGTACCTATCAACGGCTGCATCAACGTTACTGCCAACTATGGCAACGAGAGCAACCTTTACACTAAGAATGAATATCGCGACTTTGTGTTCCGCTTTGAGTTCTGTTTCCTGCGCCCCGGTGTCAACAATGGTGTTGGCATCCGCACCCCGATGGGTGTTGATGCTGCCTACGAAGGCATGTGCGAGGTGCAGATTCTGGATCATGACGACCCCATCTATGCCGGTCTTCGCGAGTATCAGGTGCATGGTTCTGTCTATGGCATCATTCCTGCCAAGCGCATCAAGCACAAGCCTTTGGGCGAATGGAGCGAGGAAGAAATTCGCGTAAAGGGCAACCGCATCACAGTTACCGTGAATGGCGAAGTTATTCTGGATGGCGATGTCAAGGAAGCCTGCAAGGGTCACAATGTTGCCCCCGACGGCAGCAACAACAATCCCTACACTGTAGACCACCAAAACCACCCCGGCATGTTCAACAAGTCGGGCCACATAGGTTTCCTCGGTCATGGTGCCGGTTTGAAACTCCGTGCTGTGCGCATTCTCGACCTCTCAAAGAAGAAATAAACGGCCAAGCAAGAATGGCTGAATAACGCCACAGGCGGCAGGGGCAGAACGATGTCTCTGCCGCCTTTCTTATTGCCTTGTCACTTCTCGCATACTGCAGACGGAAGGAGGATTCCTGCCCTACTACAAAAAAGAGGTTAACCATTATGACGATAATCGTTAACCATTCCGGGCATAATGGTTAAGCATTCTCCCAATAATGCTTAACCTTTCTGGAAAGGCGGTTAAGGCTGAGTGTTTCGTCCCTACGGAAACTGTATTTGCATGGCAGACGTCGACGTCATAGAAGGACCGCCAAGCACGTCAATCTGCAAAGGCCGGCAGTGGGTCGTCGGGGTGGAACCATTGAATACTCTCATCGTGACTGAACCAAGTCATCTGTTTCTTGGCATAGTCGCGCGTATTCTTTTTTATCTTCTCGATGGCGAAAGGCAAAGTCCATTCTCCGTCGAAATATCGGAAAATCTCCTTGTAGCCCACCGTATTGAGAGCATTTTCCTGCCTGAAAGGATAGAGACGTCGAGCCTCATCTAACAGCCCGTCCTCTATCATGGCATCCACCCTACGGCCAATACGCTCGAAAAGTTCCTGACGCTCACGGCGCAGCCCAATCTTAACAACACGGAACGGACGCGACTTACGCTCGCCCTTCAGAAAAGAAGAATATGGGCAACCCGTCGTATAGCAAACCTCAAGAGCATGGACAACACGCTTGGGATTCCGCGTATCGGCAACCATATAGTAATCCGGGTCGAGCAATTGCAACTCACTTCGCATCTTGTCTATCTCACCATTGGCAAGCCGTAGGCGCAATGTCTCACGCACCTCCGCATCGACCGACGGAATATCGTCGATACCATTGCATACCGCATCGATATACAACATGCTGCCACCCGAAAGCAACAACGACTGATGTCTGCCCTCCAGTTCAGCCACAAGCGAAAGAACATCCTGCTCATATTGGGCTGCACTATAATAAGAACCAATGGAATGTGTGCCTACAAAATAATGCTTTACACGCTGCAGTTGCTCTGCCGTAGGGGCAGCAGTGCCAATCTCCATGCCACGATAAATCTGCCTGCTGTCGCAATTAAGAATCGGACACCCAAGCGATTCGGCCATACGCAAGGCAAACTCAGTCTTACCGACTGCCGTAGGACCTAACAAAACATAAAGCGTAAGCATTGACAACCGCAAGTTCTCTACTCGGAACAACAACGAAAAACTCTCTATTCGTCTATTTCGTAGCCCTCAAAATCCAACTCTTCGGCCTCATAACCCTCATCTCCATAGAAATCATCTGCATATTCCTCAGCCTCATCACCAGCCGGAGAAGACGGTTGTTCCGCAGGACCTGCCACCTCGAAAGACGGCTCGTCTGCATAAAGCATCTGCAACGGAGCCTGACCATGACGACGGTTGACAACAGCCTTATCCACCGTTCTGCCAAAAACATTCTCCGTAAGTTCCATCAAGAAGAAACGTTTGTCGTCAGGATCAAACAGGTAAATCAAACGTTGGCCCTCATCCTCCAGAAAATCACACAGTCGAGTTTGCGACATAAGATCAATGTCCTCGTCATAATTCGTATCCTCCGATTCCGTAAGACTAACACGATGCCTTACACGACAGTCTTCGTCGCAGATATAAAAGCACTGCCTCGGATGCTCCACATAACGGCAATCGTCAAGGATGAGCCGATGCAACTCCGAGAACTTCGCATCACTGTCGACAAGGATTTCCAGTACAAAATCCTCCTCCTCCTGGCTGAATAATGTCAGTTTGAGTGTCATGATCGATTATTTACCTGATAAAGCCTCGGTCGCTATTACGTATGAAATCCAAAATATACTGAATCTCCGGACTCATAGGAATCTCCTGTTCCACACGAGCAAGCAAGTCATTCAACTTACCTGTGCCCTGCAGAATAATCTGATAGGTCATGTGGATATTATTAATCAAATCACGATCGAAACCACAACGACGAAGGCCTACAGAGTTAAGCCCACAGAAAGCAGCCGGTTCACGCGCCACAAGACTGAAAGGCAACACATTCTGAGAGAAACGCGTGCCACCACCAATCATCGTGTAACTACCTACACGACAGAATTGATGCATCAGCACGCCAGCACTCAAGATAGCATTATCGTCAATAATGATCTCGCCTGCAAGTTTAGTACTATTGCCTATGATACAACCATTACCTACGATTGCGTCATGCGCAACATGGACACCTTCCATCAAAAGGTTGTTGCTACCGACAACAGTACGGTTCTTGGCTGCAGTACCACGATTGATTGTTACGTTCTCACGTATTTTATTGTTGTCGCCAATCTCTGCCGTAGTATCTTCGCCCCTAAACTTGAGATCCTGTGGAACTGCACCAATAACGGCTCCTGGGAAGAAGACGTTGCCGCTCCCGATACGCGAACCGTAAAGCACCGTAACACTATTCATCAAAGTATTGTCGTTCCCTATGACAACTCCCTTGTCGATGTAGCAGAAGGGACCTATTTCGCAGTTCTCGCCAATGACGGCTTCGGGATGTATATATGCCAACGGACTTATCTTACTCATAGTTTGTATGGAATTTAAAGGGTTAATCTTATTTGTTTTTTACGACTTGGGCAGTAAACGTTGCCTCTGCTACACAGTTCTCTCCGATGAAGGCATAGCCCTGCATTGTACCGATGCTATGGCGCAAAGGCGCAACCTGTTCTACCCGGAATACCAGGGTGTCGCCGGGAACAACCTTTTGGCGGAACTTGACATTGTCTATGTTCAGGAAATAAGTGCTGTAGGTTTCAGGATTCTCCTTGTCATGCAAGACGAGTAGCCCGCCTGCCTGTGCCATTGCTTCTATGAGTAGAACTCCGGGCATGACCGGTTCTTCGGGGAAATGTCCCTGGAAGAAAGGTTCGTTGTTTGTTACGTTTTTTATTGCGACAATATAATTTCCTTTGACGTCGACTACTTTGTCCACCAGCAGCATGGGATAGCGATGTGGCAACAGTGTTCTTATCTTGTTGACATCCATCAGTGGAATCTGGTTGGGATCGTACTTTGGAGCCTGTACTTCGTGCTTACGAATTTCCTTACGCATCATGCGCGCGAACATATTATTTATGGTATGTCCGGGTCTTGTTGCAATAATACGTCCCTTGATGGGCTTGCCGATGAGGGCCATATCGCCGATGATGTCGAGTAGTTTATGGCGTGCAGGTTCGTTGTCCCAGACGAGGGGTTTGTGCTGAATATATCCGAGATCGTCGGCATCATGGTGTTCGGCACCTGTCAGCATGCAAAGCTTGTCGAGATTCTCTTGTGAGGTTTTGTGTTCGTAGATGACAATGGCATTGTCCAGGTCGCCACCTTTGATGAGACCTGCCAAAAGCAGTTTTTCTATTTCGCGTACAAAGACGAAGGTTCTTGCGGCAGCGACTTCGGTGACAAACTTATCCATGCTATCGAGCGTGGCGAACTGGCTGCTCAGGACTTTGCCATCGAAGGCTATCATGCTTGTAATGGAAAAGTCGTCGTCGGGCAACAGGGTGATGCAGGCTCCGGTATTGTCGTCGCGGAACTCCATCTTCTTGGTGATGTAGTAATAGTCCTTCGGGGCATCCTGTTCGGCAATGCCTACACGCTGTATTTCACGGACAAAAGGTTCTGCGCTGCCGTCCAGGATGGGGAACTCCGGCCCATCGACCTGGATGAGTATGTTGTCGATGCCTAAAGCATAGAATGCAGCAAGTGCATGTTCCACCGTGCTGCATCGCATATCACCCTTGCCGAGGACTGTGCCTCGCTGTGTGTCAACCACATTCTCTGCCACAGCATCCATGATGGGCTGCCCCGGCATATCGACTCGCTGTATCTTGTATCCGTGTCCTGCTGGTGCAGGAAGGAATGTGACTGTCAGATTGAGTCCTGTATGGAGACCTTTTCCACTGAGTGAAAATTGTTCTTTTAATGTATTCTGCTTTAACATAGTTCTACCCTTCTATCTTCTTATTGTTTGACTTAAGTCCAGTGAATTCGGAATGATTGGGAAGGTGAGAGGAGGTATGTCTTCTCTCATGCAAGGCCCTCAAGGTTGCTTGATTTTATTTGTCTGTATTTCAAACTCTTGCATTCCACTGTGGCATTCTCGGAAACATCTACTGTCGAATTGGTCGACAAGGCACGTTAAGTTGACCGACTTGGCACGCCTAATTGGCAAACTTGGCAGCAGATGTTTTTCGGCTCTGCACCGGATGTCTGTTCTCTCCTCCTATATTGTCACCTATTCACTTTAAGTTAAGTTGCTCTTTGAGCATCTTTATCTCCTTGCGCATCTGGTTCATCTCCGCCCACATTTCGGGCAGATTCTTTACGATGGCACTGCTCTTCCAGAAGTTGCGGACTTCGATGGCAGGCGAACCCTGCAGGGCTGCACCCTCTTTTTTCACATCATTGGGGATACCAGCCTGCGCCCCAACCATTACACGGTTAGCGATATTTGCATGACCTGCAATACCTACCTGGCCGCCAAACATGCACCACTCGCCTACCTTCGTACTGCCAGCAATGCCTACCTGTGCAGACATCACGGTGTGGCTACCAATCTCGTCATTGTGAGCAATCTGCACAAGATTGTCCAACTTCACACCACTATGCACGATGGTGGCACCCATTACAGCACGGTCGATACAGGTGTTGGCACCAATCTCCACATCGTCCTCGATGATGGCAATGCCTATCTGAGGAATCTTCTCGTAGCCCGTCTCGGTAGGTTGAAAGCCGAAACCGTCGGCACCTATGACACAACCGGCATGAAGGATGCAGCGATTGCCTACCCGACAGTCATGATAGATAACAGCATTGCTGTATATCTCCGTATTCGAGCCGACCTTGGCATTTCTGCCCACCGTTACGTGCGGATGCAAGACACAGCCATCGCCTATCTCAACCCCCTCGGCTATCGCCACGAAAGGACCGATGTAGCACTTCTCGCCTATCTTCGCAGTAGGGTCGATGAAAGCAAGTTCGCTGATGCCTTCCCTTTTGGGTTTCATGCTTTCATAGAGTTGAAGCAGTTTTGTCACCGCCTCGCGCGCATCGGGCACCTTGATGAGGGTAGCCTTTATGTCCTGCTTGGGCTCGAAGTTCTGGTTGACAAGCACCACACTGCTCTCTGTCGTGTAGATATAGTGCTCATACTTGTCGTTATACAGGAAACTGATGCAGCCGGGTTTACCTTCTTCTATCTTGGCGAAGTTGTTAACCTTGGCCTCGGGGTCGCCAACAACGGTGCCACCTATCAGCCCTGCTATCATTTGTGCTGTAAATTCCACGATTATATTTACTGTTTAATGATTTACTATTTACCGTTTAATAGTTCGGCCATCTGGTCGGCAACCTCTTTGGCCTTCTCTGCAGCAACCTTTGCAAAGTTCTCTGTCTTGTCGGCATAGATAATGGCACGACTGCTGTTGACCAACAAGCCACAATCCTCTATCATACCATACTTGCATACCTCCTCGAGACTGCCACCCTGCGCACCAACACCGGGCACGAGCAGGAAAGCCTTCGGGGCAACCTTACGGATATCCAGGAACATCTCGCCACGTGTAGCACCTACAACGTACATCATGTTCTCGTCGTTACCCCACTCCTGACTCCTGCGGATAACCTTTTCAAAGAGCCGTTCGCCATCCTTGGCCTCGGTAAGTTGGAAGTCGAGCGAGCCTTTGTTGCTGGTCAGAGCCAACAAGATGACCCACTTCCCGTCATATCCCTCGATGAATGGTGTAACGCTATCCTCGCCCATGTAAGGAGCTACGGTAAGCGCATCCACATCGTATTCGCCGAAGAACGTGCGGGCATACATCTGACTGGTGTTGCCTATGTCGCCACGTTTAGCGTCGGCAATAATGAACTGGTCTGGGTAATTCTCCTTCAAATACTTCACCGTCTTCTCGAAAGCCATCAGACCCTTCACACCGAATGCTTCATAAAAAGCAAGGTTGGGCTTGTATGCCACACAGTAAGGTGCGGTTGCATCGATGATAGCCTTGTTGAAAGCGAATATCGGGTCTTCCTCTTTAAGGAGATGTTCAGGTACCTTCTTCAGGTCGGTATCAAGTCCAACACAGAGGAAGGACTGCTTCCTGCGGATGTTTGCTACTAATTCTTGTCTGTTCATTTCTTTGATTTCTTGATGATTGTCAAGGTTATTCCTAAAACTACTCCAAGTATGATATCTATCGTGAGGAATACACAAAAGTAATTCACCATGTTTGCCGTCCAGCCAAACCATTGTATGATGGCAGGAGTGAGCAACGAGGCAACAATGACGGCAACAATATCCATCCAACTCTTCTTCAATGAAGTCTTGATGCCTTCCACTGTCCACTGCTGTCTTACGTCATTGAAAAATCCCATAGTTGTAGTAGTCTAAGATTATTATAATTCTGATTCTTTCAGTCTCTCTGCGTTCTCTGCCACGATAAGATGGTCGATGCAGTCTTGTATTTGCCCGTCCATGAAGGCTGGCAGGTTGTATATGGTGTAACCGATTCTGTGGTCGGTGATGCGCCCTTGCGGATAGTTGTAGGTACGGATCTTTGCAGAGCGGTCGCCTGTCGACACCATTGTCTTACGCTTTGAAGCGATGTCGTCGAGATACTTCTGGTGCTCCTTGTCATATATAAAGGTACGGAGTCGGGCCAAAGCACGTTCCTTGTTCTTCGGCTGGTCGCGTGTCTCGGTACATTCCACCAGTATCTCTTCGTCCTGATTGGTAAAAGGATTGCGCCAGATGTAGCGTGCACGAACACCGGACTCCACTTTGTTCACATTCTGACCGCCTGCGCCGCTCGAGCGGAAAGTATCCCATTTGATGGCACCTTCGTTGATTTCCACATCGAACTCTTGTGCTTCGGGCAAGACAGCAACCGTTGCGGCAGAGGTATGGACGCGTCCTTGTGTCTCTGTTGCAGGCACTCGCTGTACGCGATGCACGCCACTTTCGTACTTCATGATGCCATAGACGCCGTCGCCCGTCACCGAACAAACGACTTCCTTAAAGCCTCCCACTGCGCCTTCGCTGTAACTGCTGACAGCCATCTTCCAGCCCTTCGTCTCGAAATACTTCGAGTACATACGGAAAAGGTCACCAGCAAAGAGTGCAGCCTCGTCGCCTCCGGTGCCGCCACGTATCTCGAGAACGATGTTCTTGTCGTCTTCCGGGTCGGCTGGCACAAGCAGGAGTTTAATTTCTTCCTCCAGTTCGGGTATGCGCTTCTCGCTCTCCGAGAGTTCTTCGCGAAGCATTTCTTTCGTCTCGGCATCGTCTTCGATGGCGAGCATTTCCTTTGCATCGGCCACATTCTGCAGGCAGCCGATGTATTCCTTGCGAGCATCGACAATCTTACCCAAGTCCTTGTATTCCTTGGTCAACTTGACGTAACGCTTCTGGTCGGCAATCACCGAAGGGTCGGTAATGAGTGTGCTGACCTCTTCGAAACGACTTACCAGTCCGTCGAGTTTATCTAATAGGCTATTACTTTCTGCCATGTTTGTTCTTTTTCTTGTGTGTGAGATAGAATTGCCGCCAGGCGAAGAACATGACAACGACAAGGGCAATTATGAATATCCATTCCATTGTTCTATCTTTTAGTACTCAAACTCGCCGAACTCGCTCTTGATGAGGAGGCTCTTCTTGCCTTCTTCCACTCGGCCCACCACTTGTGCGTCGATGTTGAAACTCTTAGAGATGGCGATAACCTTCTCGGCATCTTCGGGAGCGACGTAGACCTCGAGACGATGACCCATATTGAAGACCTTATACATCTCTGCCCAGTCGGTGCCGCTGCAGTCATGGATAGCCTTGAAGAGTGGCGGCACAGGGAACATATTGTCCTTGATGACACGGCAGTTTTCGCCCACGAAGTGCAACACCTTTGTCTGTGCTCCACCCGTGCAATGCACCATGCCATGAATCTTGGGACGCATCTCGTCGAGCATTTTTCTTACCACAGGGGCATAGGTTCGCGTGGGAGAAAGGACGAGTTTGCCTGCCGGAATGGGACTTCCCTCAATCTCATCGGTCAGCATATACTTGCCGCTGTACACGAGTTCTTCGGGAACGCTATGGTCATAACTCTCGGGATATTTCTCGGCAAGATACTTGCAAAAGACATCGTGGCGGGCACTTGTCAGACCGTTGCTGCCCATTCCGCCATTGTATTCCTTTTCGTAAGTAGCCTGACCGCAAGAGGAAAGGCCGACAATAACGTCGCCCGGACGGATATTGGCATTGTCTATGACGTCGCTACGCTTCATGCGACAAGTCACAGTGCTGTCCACAATGATTGTCCTCACGAGGTCGCCCACATCGGCTGTCTCGCCACCGGTGCCATAGATGCCTACGCCCATCTCACGAAGCTCCTGCATCAACTCGTCCGTACCATTGATGATAGCCGAAATGACTTCGCCAGGAATGAGCATCTTGTTGCGACCGATAGTGGAAGACACCAGGATGTTGTCCACCGCACCCACACAAAGCAGGTCGTCGGTATTCATGATGAGCGCATCCTGTGCAATGCCTTTCCAGACATTCAGGTCGCCCGTCTCCTTCCAATACATGTAGGCAAGGCTCGACTTCGTGCCTGCACCGTCGGCATGCATAATGTTACAATACTCCGGGTCACCACCCAGGATGTCGGGAATTATCTTGCAGAAAGCCTGCGGAAAAACACCCTTGTCGATGTTCTTAATGGCGTTGTGAACGTCCTCCTTGGCGGCACTCACGCCGCGCATCATATAACGTTGGTTGCTCATGTCTGTATTTTGTCTTATAATTCTGATTGCAAAGATAAACGAAATATCTCACATTTACAAATTCTCGGAGTGTTATTTAACACTCTGCCTAATTTTACAGACCAGACACAACCTGCCTCCCCAGCAGACATGCGGCAACATCATGCCACCAGCAAAGCATCGTCTGTGTAAAGTTTTTTCGTAATCACCAACTGCCTGCAACGTCATTTTTGCCACAGACGGCAGTAAGGGTCAAAAAGACGCCATTTGAAGCAAAATTCGCAGCAGCCTGTCTGCCAGAGAGTTACACAAAAGAAGCAACCCGCTAAGGCATAGAAAAGAAGCATAAAGGCACAGCATTCCGGCAAAATTCGCCCATTTTATCGGCAAAAAATACACGCCCATCAGACAAACGTCACCAGAGAAGTTTGCAAAGTTAACGTGAATAGTTGGTCAACTAAACGTGTATAGTCGAGCAACTACACTGGAGACATCGGCAGAATATACATGCCAAGAAACACCTACCAACTAAAATGTTGTAAAATATTTTCCTTCCAAGACAAAACACCTGGACAAACAAATCGGGAATCATCCTTACGGACAATCCCCGAAAATTATACTATACTAAATTGCCTATCCTTTAGAAAAGGAAAGACACTTTGAACCAGTGACTCTTTGCTGCCTCGTCGAAACCACCGGCAAGAACATTCAAGTTGTAGCCCACAGCAACGTTCTTGTGCACCTGCACACCGAGACCAAAGTCGAGGCCGAAGTTATGAACAGCCTCCACATCATATCTCTCATAATAATACAATGTATAACCCAGATTAAGGTCAACATAGCCTCTGATTGACTTCCACGCAGGTGTATAACCACGAGCACCCAGAAGTTTGAAGTTGAACTGACCTACTTCTGCAGGACTCACAAAACCTGACATATAAGACACGCCGATAATGTTCCAGCCAACATACTGGTTGAACTCTCTTCTGAGTTGATAGCCAATACCCCAACCGTCCTGGATATAAAGGCCAAGTTCGTTAGTAAACTTCGCAGGTGCCTTCACCGCCTTGTTCACAATCTTCTTGCTCTTTGATTCACCAATCTGAGCCTGCATTGCTGTGCTTGTAAACAATGCAATAATTGCCAATAAAAGAATCTTCTTCATTTTGATAAATAATTTGATTTGTATTTAAAGAATTATAGAGATTACTGCTTTGTATATACTGGGTTATTTGCTCCCTCATGACGAATCCTCATCCATTCATAGTCTTCGGGAGTTGCCGTATGCCACGATGTAAACTTGGCAGGAAAACCCTTTATCTCAAGGATGTACCAATCGTCATCACTGGTGTGAGCAGGGTTTGTGTAGAAGTTATAAGTAGCAGCGACAATCATGTCCGACTTAGTGTCTTCGGTATAAAGGAAAATACCATAGTTATAGATATTCTCCAGTTTGCCTTCCAACTCTGTTTCAACCTTGACACGATTCAATGTTTTCTTCCAGAATGTTGGTGCTCCTGAAATCACCTCTACTTCTACAACCAATGGTTTTACCAATGGTTCTACCAAGACCTGTGGCATACGAGCCTGGGTGAACTGATAGGTCGTCTCTGAATTCTTCTGTGCAAAGGCAGCCATGCCAACTATACTGCAAATTGCCAATAGTAAGAACTTCTTCATAATATTTGTATTTTTAATTAATAAAACTTCTGCCTTAAAGTATATATAGCACTCAATTCCAAATGCAAAGATATGTAATACAAACTAATCCTGCAACATTTATTAACAAATTTTTCTGACTCTAACGGAAAAACGTTAAAATAACATCTATTCCCAAACTTTCTTGCCCTATTCGATTATTATTAATATCTTTGCTTGCAAAACAACAAAAGATTATGGGACTTGGAAGTTATTGGGTCAGAAAAGACGACCAGACAGGCGAAGCAAAGACTGTCAAACCCTGGGAAGAGAGCGTCAGCAACGGAGACAAACATTACCCCGACCCGAAGGGAAAGCAAGAATAGTGCAACTTTCTTCGGCAGAAGATTACGGATACAAAAAGGACTATCTCAAATAGAAACAGCCCTTTCGCAGATATGTTATGAACAATTATTTTATGCGTGTCCAATACAATGTTGTGCCGATGCCCAGAATAGTGCCGCGCAGTTTCAGTTTGTTTGGCTCAACAAATTCGGCAGTAACATTCACTCGAATACCTTTTGACGGATCGTAAATCTTGGTTCCGCCCCAAACCTTATCTTCTGCATCGTACTTCCAACCCTTCACAACAACCACCTTGTCGATGTCCACATTACGCAATTTGCTATCAGGGTTCTTCACATCCTTACGCTTCTTGCCATTGGCATCTAATGGTTTCTCCACCCAGAAAACCTGAGCATCATAAGTGCCATTAGCATTCTTTGTTACCCTTACCTTGCTCTTGCTGCCGCCACGATCGGTTAAATACTCGCCCACGATGTTGTCGGCCTTGTCATTGATACCTTGTGCAAACACAGGCATCACGAATGCCAACGCACACAAGAGAGCCATCATCATTTGTTTCATCATTCAATTACTATTTAAAATTCGGCTGCAAAAGTACATATTTTTGCTCAATTCGCAAAGAAATGTGCAAGAAATAGTTTAAAACGAAACACATTATGGTGTTTTTGTTACATTTATAAGTAACAAAATACTTGCCCGTTTCCCGTAAAACACATTGATAGCAACACAACAAATACAAGAAGACCGACTAAAGAAATGTCTTATAGTCGGTCTCCGATTTCAATGATTTATGATGGCAACACCGCTTGTATCGGGAAAGTTATTGCTTGGGCATGATAATCCTATAAATGTTACAACCCAAAAAGTTCCCAATTACAATGCTGGCATAGAACGACAAGATTTCAAATATATGAGAACACAAGAAATCAAAAGGAACAGTGAGATAATAAAATGCATCTGCCACACAATGCGGAAAACCACACATGATGAACAATGGCACACCAAAAAACAATGGCAGATTCTTGCCCTGACGCGAGAAGGTAACCACCGTCGTCATGATGAAACCACACCCAATGGCAAGGACACCACCACGCAACGGCCCCATTGCCAAACGGCTTTGAAGAATGTCGAGGGCTGTCTCTTGTAAAGGCATTGCACTGCATCGGGCCAATAATGAAACAGCAAAACAACCCAAGATGTTACCGGCAAGAATAAGAAAAAGACCTCCGAGATTTCCTTTCCTTATGAATCCCGCCGTTCCGGTATAAAGTTTTAAACCGTAATGGACAACTGTCAACAATCCGAAACAGAAGAGCACAGCACCAATAATACTACGTTCGGCAAGATAACCAAACCCTGCGATACCAACACAAACACCCGACATAAAAGACGAGCGTACAACCATGTTAAATGTATATTCCATTTTATACGCAAAAGATGCAACCTTTCCTACCTCTTTTAGGCTAACTGAACGCAGGAAAAGGTTGAAGAAATCCTGATAAAATAACGTTCCTTTTGTTATCGTTTTGCAAATTTAGTAAAAAAACGGAGCATACAATAATATATAGCATATTAAAATTGTGTTCTCTTACTATTTTTGACATACTTCTTCCCTTAAACAGGATAACACGCCATAAAGATTGTCATCCCAAACTCCTTGCCACAAGGCGTATTTCACCCTGAATGTGTGCACCTCGGATGTAAGTCCTGAACACAAAAAGCCTCATAAGTCACATATGTTGAACTTATGAGGCTTTTGAGCGGAGAGAGAGGTTTGTGAGCCTTCCGCCTAAAGCGTTGATTTTCAGTCTTATTCTTCTTTACTATTCTGTCAATGTAACACTTTTGTCATCAAAAGTCTTTTCAGAGATTTGCTGCCAACTGTTATTCAACGGCTTATATGTTAATTTGAGAGAACGGTCTTGAACTGTCTCTTTGAACCCCTCTCTTTTTTAGTTAGTTAGCAATCTGTTGGACTCTTATATAACACAAAATGAACACTATTCTGTTAGTCGCTTTGACCACGACTTGACTATCACCACAGTCTTCTTACGCAAGTGCAAAGTTACGAAAAAACGAACACATTTCCAAAGAATACAATATAAAAAAACGTACATGACGAATGAAATCTATTTTTTCTAGCTGAAAACGTAATGTATACAATGTGTTCTCTTGATAAATAGTTTTTCACCAAACAAATCTCTTTATAAATATAATAATGTATAAAGGTATATTATATATAGTCTTTTAATGCTACTTATGATGTACTCTTTGTTATATTATATAGTTAAGATAAAAAGCATTTTATTTAGCCATGAAATAGCAAAGCATGGTTTAATGGCTACACAAATTATACTTTAATCAGATTTTAACATATTATCCTTGTTGAAGTCATAAATAATCCTTTCCTTTGTATCGTGTAACTTAAAACACTGTACCATAAGGAAAATATTATTGGCAGAAAACAGGAAATAGCCGAATTGTATCGGCATCTAAATAGTAATAAGGCAGAATTTATTGCAGTATATGGTCGCCGACGTGTGGGCAAGACATTTCTCATAAACGAAGTATTTCGTGAGAACATGGTATTTCGTCATACTGGCATCTCACCCTATAACCGTAAACGGAAGTCTGCTTTGAAGGACCAATTGCTAAACTTTTACTTCTCATTAATCAGACATGGCATGGAAGGTATAAGCCAACCAAAGTCATGGATGGAAGCTTTATTCTTATTAGAGCAACATTTGGAGCGAATATACAATGGGAGCCGTCAAGTAGTCTTCATTGACGAACTACCATGGATGGACACGCCACGTTCGGGCTTTTTGACAGCATTGGAAGCCTTTTGGAATGGTTGGTGCAACAGCCGACAGAACCTTTGCCTTGTTGTTTGTGGCTCCGCAACGTCATGGATGATTGACAATCTCATCAATAACAAGGGCGGACTTTACGGTCGTCTTACCTGTGAGATGAAGCTCCATCCTTTCACGCTTCATGAATGCGAAGATTTTTTCATTAATCGTAACGTCAAACTATCGCGTTACAATATAGTACAGGCTTATATGATCATGGGAGGCATACCTTATTACCTCGATTATTATAATCCATCATATAGCCTAGCGCAGAATATTGACGCCATGTTTTTTGCCGACAAGCCCAAACTCGGTGACGAATTCAACCGCCTTTTTAACTCTGTTTTTGACCACTCAGGTGAATGTATGAAGATTGTACGTTTACTGGGCAAACGTCATGCTGGATTTACGCGTGAAGAAATTGCCAGACAAACAGGCATCACTCTTAACGGTGAGTACTCAAAAATGATGAAAGCACTTGCAAGTAGCGATTTCGTTACACGTTATATACTTTTTGGGCAAAGTAAACGAGAAGAGTATTACAGGCTCTCTGATTGTTTTTGTTGGTTTTGGCTTCATTTCAAGGAAAACAAGCAAATTGTGGAAACTGACTATTGGCAGCATCATCTGAAGGAGCCGTCAATTAACTCTTGCGTGGACTTGCTTTTGAAGAAATCTGTATGCAGCATATTATTCAGATTAAATCTGCACTCCAGATTGCCGGCGTGTCTTCAATCGATTCCTCTTATATTGTTCGAGGGAATGATGAAGTCGAAGGAATACAAATTGACTTAATCATTGACAGGGCAGACGATGTGATTAATGTCTGCGAAATGAAGTTCTGCAAATCATATTTTGAAGTAACACAATCTTATGCAGAAAAACTTGCTTGCAGGACAGCACTGTTGGAATCCCGGAACCCGGGAAAAACATTCCTCATGACCCTTATCAGTGCAAAAACATTAAAGCAAAACGAGTATTCAGAAATATTCTCGTCAAATATTTCCATTGACGAGTTATTTAGGTAATGTAAGAGCGCTACCAGGTCGTATTTATACAAATATGTAACAAAATTGCCAACTGCTGTTTCAGGATAAACAAATTAAATAAAGAGGGAAAATGAATGAGAAGATGTTCACATTCATAATTCCACAATAATTCTATATCACATAAATATCAGTGTGGTATAGTGTGTTTAATTATAACTTTAGAGGGACTTCCATGGCAAACGCGCTTTGGAAGTTTTTTGTATAACCATTCACCCTATTCTGAAATCCGCACAAAAAAAAAAAACGAAAGTCGAGAATATGGACAAATGTTGATTTTGTGTGCACATTTCATCCGTCAAACAAGTGTAACTTTGCAAAACAAATGAAAATAAGACTAGGTTATATCATCAAAAAATATCGTGAAGCCCACAATTATGACCAGGCTTCACTCGCAAGACTCGCGCGACTTACGCGGGGAAAGGTCGTATATATCGAGAATGACAAATCAACTCAGAAAGAGGAACAGTTGGAAAAACTGGCAAATGCCATGGGAAGCACATGGCTTGATATGGTAATAGCAACAGCACTTCCCAAATGGATGGATGCTGGCAAAGAACCGCATCTTGTAGACGAGCATGGCAAAATCATGCCCAAAGTCTTATTGGAAATCCTGAAGGATTCCATCAAGTCTCAATCAAGGGAAGCCATCCTGCTAACTGAGTTGTGTGAAATAAAGGATAACAAAAAGTTTTTCATAAATATAAATACAGAAAATAATGGAAGTAATAACTGTAGATAGTGAGGTCTATCAGCAATTCAGCGAACGTCTGGACAGAATTGAAAACTATATTGAGCGAGCGGCCAATATGGAACACAGCATAGGCAAAGCACTATTGATGACAACACGTGATGTAATGGAAACGCTCCAGGTCTCACAGTCCACCTTATTCCGGTGGCGACGAGACGGGAAGATACAGACCATTGTCATGCCCTCTGGTGAGCTTCGTTTCAAGTTTGAAGAAATCTACACGGCTTTAAGGTGTTGTCAGATTCGTGTCCAAGGATGTTCAAAAGAAACGACCATCAAGCGAATGGACGAATTTAAGAACACAACTATTACAAAAAACATCAGAGAATTAACAAAAGAATAATTGAAATGGGCGAAAGAGAAAGAACAATCCTAGAATTACAAAAGAAGGTAGATTACATCCAAAAAGTAGCAGACAGAGTAAGTCCTTTGGAGGAGAGACTCTACAATCTGGAAAAACAGACCATATCCTCCAAGGATATTCTCACATTACAAGAGGCAGCAATTTATATGGGCATATCACTGAGTCAAATATACAAGTTGACCAGCACGCAGAGTATTCCACATTACAAGCCCAGAGGTAAAATGTGCTACTTCGAGAGAAAGGAACTTGATACATGGCTATTACGGAACCACAACGGGCCTGATATAATTATTAATAATGAATAGAAGTAAAGGACATATAGAGATAGATAGTCCCAACGAGGAAGAACTTGAATCCCTCATCAGGTTCTCAACCATCAGTGTGACTGAATATCTGCCAAACCATATTATTCATGGAAGAAGAAATTATAGAACAGAAGATGGCGGGACAAAGCCAGTGGTCTGATAGGGAACTTGCCGCCCTCCTTCAAAATGCCACTATCAAGGCAACGGACAAGTTTGACGTTCCGCCGGAGATTCTTTGGGTTGGAGATTCGACCATCGCAACCTTTGGGAACTTCAGTGCATCGACAGGAAAAGCAAAAAGCCGTAAGACATTCAATGTCTCTGCCATTGTCGCCGCCTCGTTAATTAATGGAACCATCTTAAAGTACAAGGCTTGCCTCCCTGCCAAACAACGGAAGATATTATATTTTGATACCGAACAAAGCCGATACCATTGCCATAACGTTCTGACAAGGATACTGAAGCTAGCCAATCTTCCGACAGACAAAGACCCTCAGAACATGAAATTCATTGGACTCAGGGAATACTCGCCTACCCTTCGCCTTCAACTTATTGATTATGCTATGAAGACGAGCAAGGGATATGGTCTTGTCGTCATTGATGGCATTCGTGACTTGATGTATGACATCAACAGCGCAAGAGAAAGCATTGACTTGATAACAAAGATGATGGCATGGTCCAGTCGTTATAACCTTCACATTCATTGCGTCCTGCACTTGAATAAGGGAGATGACAATACAAGAGGTCACATTGGAACTGAATTGAACAATAAAGCCGAGTCTGTTCTTGTCATAAGCAACAGCAAGACCAATAAGTCAGTAAGTGAACTGAAACCAATGCATATGAGGTCAAAGGAGTTTGATCCCTTCGCCATCACCATTAATCCAGACGGGCTACCTGTTCTGGTTGAGCATTATGACTGGGAGCAGCCTAAGGCAGGCTACACCATACAAGACTTGCCAGAAGCGAAGCATCGGGAGGCATTAGCCGTGACATTTGCAGATGGTGATATTTCAAGGTATGTTGAACTAATTAATGCGCTCATCAAGGGTTATGCAGAGATTGGTTTCCAGCGAAGTCGGAGTTGTATGACAGAGGTATACAAATTCCTTGTGTCACAGGGAGCCATTGTAAAAGACCAAAACGGATATCATTATAACTCCGACTTTGAAATGGGTGAATTAGATGATGAGAAATAAATTCTGAATTCAGTTTAGTTTGGTACAGTGTATATATAATGTAATGGACTAACACAAGTAAAAAGTATGACTATAGAAGAAGCGAAATCTATCGACCTTAGAGAATTTCTTTCAGCTATAGACTGTAAGGAAGTCAAAACTCGCGGTTGCAATCATTGGTATCGTTCCCCTTTCAGAGATGAACATGATGCCTCGTTCAAGGTAAATGCCGAGCGCAACGAATGGTTCGATTTCGGAATTGACAAAGGGGGCAATATCATTGAACTGGGGAAAATGCTGTATAACACTTCCTATATTCCAGAGATTCTGCGCCACATTGCAACCCACGCTACCCAAATACCACATAAAAAGAAATATCCTTCTAATCAGACTCCTGTTGAGGATACACGCAAGAGTAATATTCAGCTATTACCTTTATCACATCCCGCACTGTTGTATTATGTAAAAGGCAGAGGCGTTAATATTGAAGTAGCAAAGATGTACTGCAAGGAAGTACACTATCAGGTGCGAGGACGGTCTTATTATGGAATCGCTTTTCTAAACCGTTCTGGTGGCATGGAAATACGTAATCCGTTTTTCAAGGGGTGTGAAGGAGGCAAGGATATTTCCATTGTTCATTCCATTCAGGACAACGCGGCAAATCAATGCAGCATCTTTGAAGGATTCTTCAATTTCCTATCTTATATGACATTTAAGAGACAAGGGACAAACGGCATTTGCATATCAGATGAATGTGACTACATCATACTGAACTCCGTCAACAACATCGGTAAGTCATTCTCGTTTGCTGAGCAATATGAGTGCATACACTGCTATCTTGACAACGACAATGCCGGACATAAAGCTACCGAGACACTGATTGGCCTTTACCCTGACAAGGCTATTGATGAAAGTTACCGCTATCAGCCACATAATGATTTGAACGACATGCTCATATTTAACAAGATATGACATCCAAGATATCAATTACACTTAATCATGGAAAGAGGTTTGATTGTAAGGAAGCTTGATGCACCATAATTTTTTGCATAATTCGGGCACGAAATAGTTATTTGACCGATAAATAGCCTCCAAAAGTCATAAAATCGCCGAAAAGGTTGCATGTGTCATAAATTTGTTGCATTTTTGCGACGGATTTAACATTTGTAAGTTATGATGACGAACAAAATATCTACGGAAATCGCAGGAATGACGCCTGGCATGGTGTTCTTTCCTTCAGACCTGGCAAAGGTGGGAACCAAGTCGTCCCATGTGCTGAAGGTGTTGGAGAGGGAAACCAAGGCTGGCACGATACTCAGGCTGGCCCAGGGAGTGTATTATTACCCCAAGACGGATGATAAATACGGTTTGGGCGTGATATACCCATCCTACGAAGAGGTGGCTGAAAGGATTGCCGAAAGGGATAAGATTACCATTGTTCCGACGGGTGCCTATGCCTTGAACAAACTTGGGTTCTCCACACAAGTCCCCATGAATCTTGTCTATATGACCGACGGTACCTCGAAGACCATCAAGATGAGCAACGGCTATTCCATCAAGTTCGTCCACACGACACAGAAGAACCTGGCTTATAAGAACAGGCTGTTGCAGATGCTGGTCTTTGCCCTGAAGGATATTGGAAAGGACAATATCACCGAGGAACAGACTGCAAGGGTCAGGACACTCCTACAGAACACTCCGCTGGAACAGATCCGTGATGACTTGGGACTGATGCCAGCATGGATTAAAGATTTTATATTAAAACAGTATGAGCAACAAGTATTTTGAGATAGACGATGAAGGAAAGAAACTCTTCATCACACAAACAGCACTGAAGACAGGGCTACCAGCCGCTGTGATTGAGAAAGACCTGTGGGTGACGGTTGTGCTGCAACTGGTGTTCCAACTGCCTTTTGCTGACAGGATTATCTTCAAGGGTGGTTCCAGTCTTTCCAAGACATGGGACTTGATAGGTCGCATGTCAGAGGACGTTGACCTTGCCTACGACAGCAACTTTGGCATCTTTGAGGGCGATGAGCCGACTGTCAAGCAGATTAAGAAACTGAGGAAGCAATCTTCTCTGTTCGTACAGAACGAGTTTTGCGAGGCACTGAAGTCAGCCATCACCAAGGCTGGACTAGATGACTGGTGTTCTGTGGAAGCGCAGCCTAACGGCACAGGAAACGACACCTACCCAGAACCACGCCAATTGTACATCAGCTACAAGTCATTGTTCGAGGATAAATTGGCAGACACAAGTTACGCATACGTCAAGCCCATTGTCATGCTGGAAGTCAGTTCCAGGTCTCTTATTGAGCCAACGGGCAAGGCAAAAGTGAAGAGCATGATTGCACGTGAGTTCGCCAACATTGACACCGACATTGCCGACACCGACATCCGTACCGCCTTGCCCGAGAAGACCTTCCTCGAAAAAGTTTTCCTATTGCATGAAATGTTCGTCACGGACAGATGCCAGAGGGCAGAGCGGAAATCTCGCCACCTATACGATATTGAGCGGATGATGGACAAGGATTTTGCCTTGCAGGCTGTCAAGGATGATGCCCTTTGGAATAGCATCAATCGCCATCGCGCCCACTTCTCTTCCATCCACGGCGTTGACTACACCAAAGATTTGAGAAAGGAAATCAGGCTTACTCCACCAGATGAAGTCATGTCTCTATGGGAAGAGGACTACAAATACATGCATGAGCACATGATTTACGACGGTACGGCATTATCTTTTTCCGACCTCATGGCTCGTATGCATGAACTGGAAGAACGGTTTCACAACTGTCTGTCTTGATAGATGAAGTAGTGTAGCCATCATCTTATTTATTACGCCAAAAGGAAGTTCCCATTGCGGGTCTTCCTTTTGGCGTTTATTATGCATTACAGGACAAGTTTATAGTATGATAATTCGTCGATAATCATACTATAAGAATAATTCGTGTTAAGATTTGGACTGGCGAAGGTCAAAGATTCATCCTGTCCTGAATAAAACCTGTTTCTTTGCACTTGCATTTCGAGAATGCAGTCTGAAAAGTCTGCTTTCGGAGTGGCAAAGAAACTGAAATCATATTCAAACAAACAAAAGTATGAGTCCATTTATGATATTCGCGGTTGTGCTGACTTTCGCCTACTTCGTCTATTTCGCCGTTACCATCATGCGTGACCTCTACGGAAAGAAGGATGACGGGCAGAAGCAGGAGTCTGAAACCATTGATGTCGGCAGCATGGCCGATGAGGAAACTCCCGTCAGCGTCAGTGAGGACGAAGGCGGTTTCCACATTGACGGTGAGGACGATGACGTGCAGTACACGGAACAGCTTTACGGTGACGGCGTTCGCGTCATAGAACCTAAAGACTATGCACCTTCTGTGGAGGAAGATGCACAGCAAGGCGGTAAGGCACCCGTTACAAGTGCCCAATTGAATGAAGAGTTTGCCGAAGAAGCCGATGAACTGCAGCCCGACCATGAGTTTGTAGCTACTCCCGAAGAGTACAGCATCTTCCTTCAGGAAAGACATAGTGCAAGAAGCAGACGAACCATTAGACGTGAGAACAGCATAGATGAACTGTAAGACAATCCATTTGCTGAAACCAGTCCTGGCAGGCATCCTGCTCCTTCCATCCCTGTCCGCCGCTGCCAAGTGCGGTGGCGTTGACTACAGTTGGGGAGCGGATGCCCTCGCCACGGCACACGACTATGTGGTGACGATGATGCTATACGTGCTCTACCTCGTCTATGCCGTCTCGTCCATCGTAGCCATCATTGGTGCCCTCCAGATTTATTTCAAGATGACCACGGGCGAGGGCGATGTCAGCAAGTCCATCATGATGCTCATAGGTGCCATCCTCTTCATCATCGGTGCCAGCATCGTGTTCCCGGCCTTCTACGGCTACAACATAGCCTGAATATGAAAAAAGAATCTCCAATGCGCAAAAGAGATATAATGTGTGTAGTAATCCATTAAAAAATTAAGAAACAAGAAAATGAACAAAATCAAGAGAATTGCAAAGTCGCTCTTCACCTCCCAGAGAATGAAGATGCTCGCGCTCATGCTGGTCTGCGGCACCGCCGTGACCTTCGCCCAGAATGCGGCTGGCGACTATACAGCAGGTACGAATGCCCTCTCCACCGTCACGGATGAGATTGCCATGTATGTGCCCTACGTCGTCAAGCTCTGCTACGCCATTGCTGGTGTGGTGGCCGTTGTGGGTGCCATCAGCGTGTACATCGCCATGAACAACGAGGAGCAGGACGTGAAGAAGAAGATCATGATGGTCGTCGGAGCCTGCATCTTCCTCGTGGCAGCAGCCCAGGCACTGCCTCTGTTCTTCGGCATCTAATGGTTAAGGGCAATAGAGAGACACGTCATGGCAAAAGTACAATCAGAGACCGATCGCTATCCCGGCTTTCCCCTTTTCAAAGGGTTGCAGAAGCCGCTGGAGTTCATGGGCATCCAAGGCCGCTACATCTATTGGGCGGCGGGTGCCGTGGGCGGAGCCATCATCGGCTTCATCCTCGCCTACTGCTTCATCGGGTTCGTGACAGGTCTGATTGTACTTGTCACCTCCCTCTGCACGGGTGCAGCCCTCATCTTCTTCAAGCAGAAGAAAGGGCTTCACACCAAGAAGGAGCACCGTGGCGTGTTCATCTATGCCTACACCTGCAAGATGTGAACCGACAAACGAGAACTACAATGAGTAAGTGTGTTAAATCGTAAACCAAGAGGACGGCAGGCTCATCCGCATCACGGCTGGGTCTGCCGTTTCGCAAAATCAGGAACGCATGATTCTATATGTCATCCTCACGTTCACCGCCATCCTCGTCGGCATGGCTGTTTCCGTCTATGCCTTCGGTACGGGCGGGAAGCGCAAGCGCATCATCCACGACATCTATTTCTCCGTGGAGGACTGCGACGGCGTGGGTGTGCTCTACACCAAGACGGGCGAGTATTCAGCCGTGCTCCGCATGGAGAACCCCGTGCAGAAGTTCTCGGCAAACACCGACAGCTACTACGAGTTCACCCGACTGATGACCGCTTTGGCACAGACCCTTGGTGAAGGCTATGCCATTCACAAGCAGGACGTGTTCGTGCACCGGCAGTTCCGCGACGAGTCAGGCGACAAGCACGAGTTTCTCAGTGAATCCTACTTCCGCTACTTCACGGGACGCGCCTACACAGACTGCGAGACCTACCTCATCATTACACAAGAGGCTAAAAAGAGCAAACTGTTCTCCTTCGACGGCAAGAAATGGCGTGACTTCCTCGTGAAGATACGCAAGGTACAGGACCAGTTGAAGGATGCCGGACTCCCCACGTCGTTCCTCGGCAAGGAAGCAGCCCGACGCTACGTTGACCGCTATTTCTCCATGAACTTCACCGCCAAGACCGTCTCAATGACCAACTTCAAGGTTGATGACGAGACCGTCAGCATGGGCGACCGACGCTGCAAGGTCTATAGCCTGGTCGATGTCGATTGCATCAACCTCCCCTCCGTCATCCATCCCTTCACGAACATCGAGGTCAATAACACCTCCATGCCTGTCGATCTGGTCGGCCTCGTGGATGCCATCCCCGGTGCCGAGACCGTCATCTACAATCAGATGCTCTTCATGCCCAACCAGAAGCGCGAGCTGTCGATGCTCGACAAGAAGAAAAACCGCCATGCCTCCATGCCCAACCCCAGCAACCAGATTGCCGTGGAGGACATCAGGCAGGTGCAGGACATCATCGCCCGCGAGAACAAGCAGCTGGTCTATGCCCATTTCAACCTGATTGTCTGCACACCGATGGATGCCGACATGCAGAAATGCACCAACCACATCGAAAACGCCTTTGGTCGTCTGGGCATCCACATCAGCAAGCGGGCCTACAACCAACTGGAGTTGTTCGTCAACTCCTTCCCCGGCAACTGCTATGGCATGAGTGCCGACTACGACCGATTCCTCACCCTCGGCGATGCCGCTGCCTGTCTCATGTACAAGGAGCACATCCAGCACAGCGAGGACACCCCTCTGAAAATTTACTATACCGACCGCCAGGGTGTTCCCGTGGCTATCGACATCAGCGGCAAGGAGGGCAGGAACAAGATTACCGACAACTCCAACTTTTTCGTGCTCGGCCCAAGCGGAAGCGGCAAGTCGTTCCACATGAATTCTTCACCGATTAAATTAGATCTAAACAGACCGAAACAAACCTTAAACTGAATCATGTAAAACACTGTCTTACAATTAACTCCGTTTAACTAACCTTATTCTTCGCCTATTGTGCGTTTGCCCCGATTAGAGTAATTTTGTACCGCCATTGTACCTCGGGTGGATGAGCAGAGGGTTCGTAGGGTGTTCCCTTAAATCACCTTATTTCCTCTTAAATCCGCTTAATTGGTTTCCGTCAGGGACCATCCCCCTAAAAACGGCAGAAATTGACAAAATTACTTGATATGGGCAAGAATCAAACTTCACAAATTCCCAACATCCTTCTGTCCGTGAAGGATGCCTCTGTCGCCATCAGTGTCAGTACTAAGATGGTGCGATTGCTTATTGCCTCCGGCAGACTGAAAGCCGTCAACCTCGGCAAGCGGATGACACGCATAAGCCTACAGGAACTCACAGACTTTGCCCAAGGGCAAGGTTGTAATGTCGTGCTACCTTCTTCTTCCCTTCCTTTTAATAATGACAAAAGGGAAAGGAATAAGAAGAATGCCGATGCCAAACCGGAGACGGGCTGCATAAATAAGACTGCTAAGTGCCGCATGACACCAGCCAGTGAGAAAGCCCCTGAAGGTGTTACTCACAAAACCCATTATACAATGGCAGAGGTGATGAGCAAGTTCAACATCAAGTATGGTCGCCTTTATGAGATACGTAACCGCTATCAGTTGGCATCCGTCCATGCCTGGGGTACGACTGCTTTCAGGAAAAAGGATGTCGAGAAGGCTATTGCCAAGTACGATGAGGAACAAGGCAAGGCACAGCAGGAAGCATACTACACCTGCTTTGACATCATGCAGAAGTATGGTTTGGGTAAGACGCAAGTACGCCGTTTTGCCGAGACACACGGTGTCCGTATCAAGAAAGTCAAGGGCGGCAGGGCTAACCTCTACCTTAAGGCGGACTGGGAAGCGGCACGAAAGAAAGCTGAGAAGACAAGTACCAGTACCAAGGCGAAACGGACATGAGAACACAAATGTTGGTACTACTTGCAGCTATGGTTAGAACCAATCCTGCAATCCAAGTCATAAAAGTGTTGGTTTTAGACCGTTGTACCCTGATTGTAGCTTTGCTCTCCCTAACTTTGCAGTGCATCCGAAAAAGATGTACCCCTCCTCTGGAAGTGTCTTGAAACCAATGGCAACAATGAATGCAGTGCAACTGTCAACCCCGTTTATAGTATGATTATCGCTGTAATTTCATACTCAAACGCTAACTCAGGTTAAATCTGACACATTGAGGGTCAACATTTTAGGCGCAACCTAAACAAAGGACGTACCTTTGCAATCGCTTGAAGTCCAGACCGCCCATGAAGGGCAGCAAAGGACAATCGATTATAGACAAATGTAATAACAATATAAAATAGCAGACATGACGAATTTATGTACCAAGGTCACAGTGCGGAAGCGACCCATCAAGAACGGGCAGACATCGCTCTATCTCGATTTCTACCCACCAATCCGCAACCCGAAGACTGGCCGTCTGTCACGACGCGAGTATCTGGGCTTATACATTTATTCCAACCCTACTGAGAAGTTTCAGCAGGAGTACAACCGCAGCATCATGCAGAAGGCAGAGCTTATCAAGTGCCGTCGCACAGAGTCCATCATCAATGAGGAGTTCGGTTTCCTCGACCGCTCCAAAGGCCAGGAGAGTTTTCTTGACTACTTCAAGCAGTGTATGAACAAGACAACCAACAAGGCAAACTGGGAGGCTGCCTACAAGCACTTCGTCAAATATTCGAGTGGCGAGTGCCGCTTCTGCGACCTCGATGTTGCGTATTGCCAGAAGTTTGTTGATTATCTTTTGTCGGCAGAGTGCTATCATAACGGCAAGCCGATGATGCCCACCACCGCCAATAACCACCTCGTAAAGCTGAAAGCCGCCCTTCGCATGGCATACGATGACGGACATATCAAGGAGAACATAGCCAAGAAACTTGTCAAGGCAAAAGGACACGGCAACAAGCGGCAGTACCTGACCAAGGAGGAACTTGTTGCACTGTCCAAGGCAGAGTGCAAGAGTGACGTGCTACGCCGTGCCGGACTGTTCTCATGTCTTACGGGGCTTCGCCTGTCCGACTGCATCCTGCTTCAGTGGGAGAACATCAAGAAGTCGGGCGATGGCGGATGGGTGCTTGATATCACCACCAAGAAGACAAAGACCGATGCCATCCTGCCCATCAGCGAAGAGGCACTTGCCCTGTGCGGCGAGCGTGGAGAGGGACAGGTATTCAAGAAACTGACACCGAACCTGGTTGCCGCCCACCTCAAAGACTGGATAAAGGCTGCCGGCATCACCAAGCATATCACTTTTCACTGCTTCCGTCATACATTCGCCACCTTACAACTGGCAGGAGGCACGGACATCTATACCGTGAGCAAGCTGCTTACCCACAGCAACCTTGCCACAACACAGGTGTATGCAGAGGTTGTCAACGAACTGAAACGTGACGCATCCGAACGCATTTCATTGAAGGATGATGCCAAGGAAACTGCCACTTCTGGAGAAGTACTGAACAAAGAAACACTTGCTCATTGATATTCTTGACGTTTAAACAAAATTTAAAAACTCACATGGAACAAAATGAAAGCAATCTCTCGTTCGACCAGCTGCCCAAGGCAGTCGGCGAACTCCTGACCAAGGTGGACTATGTGATTAGCCGCCTTGACGAGAAGAAGGAAGCGGACGGTTCATCCCCGACTCCGGATGATGACCAGATGATGACGATGGACGAAGCCTGTCAGTTCATTGGCAAGAAACGCTCCACGATGTATTCCCTCACTTCTGAGCGACGCATACCATACCGCAAGCGTGGCAACAAGCTCTACTTCTTCAAGAAGGAACTCATTGAGTGGATTCAGAGCGGAGGGGCATACGACAAGCCTTATACCCTCTCCGAGCAGGAACAGGCTGAGTTTGATGCCCATCTGGAGCAGATACGTAAGAAGAAACGGCACAAGCCAGCTACCATCCAACAAAATAAGTAAGAAGTTCATGGATAGAAATCAACTTGATACATTGGAACAGAAGGCAACTGATGCTGCCATCAGATGGGCTCAGTCTGGCTTCGGCTATTTTACGATGGAGCGTTCCGTTAACGGCTACATTGAAGCCCTTGGTGCCAATCGTGCCATAGGCGACGATACTGAAGCTATCCGTTTGGGCAGGGAAGCAGCAGCACTGCATATCAATATTTGTGCTATTCATGCACTCAACAAAAGCGAAGAGCTGCAACTTCATGAAGCGCTCATAAAGATTGCCAATGACCTTCCGTGTCAGAGCCGAGGAATGCGCAGATAAGTTTATTACTAACTTTTGGAGGTGGGACATGACAGTCCCACTTCCTCATTAAAACCACTTGTCATTATGCGATACGCCAATATCAGATACAGTACGCTTCTGAATGAAGCACAGTATGATTACCTGTCGGATGAATGCCAGGACATCAACCGTATGAAGTGTTTCAAGACCTTCATTCGCCTAACCCTCATGGAACAGACAACCGTGACTAAGACCCATTTTTCAGCTGTCCTACAGCCTGGGCAGTTCATGGCTTCAAAGGTCGAACTTTCCCTGATGTGGGGTTGCAACCGAAAGACTGCCACCCGAATCATCAGGGAGTTTAATCAGATGGGCATTCTCCGCTCTGAACCGTCAAACCGCACGACCATCCACACGCTGTGGTGTCTGTCCGTCTGGTTCACTGATCAGCGGACAATCAAGAATCCTTTCTTTGTCAGCAACCCTATGGTCAAGCACATAGAGAAGCCGACAAGACCGACTAACCATGTCCCACCTAAAAGCGGTGCTGAAACAGTTGAAGTCTGCAAGCCGATACCAACAGATTCAGGCGGGACATCTTCTGCCGATACAGGCGACGTGGCTAAGGTCATGCCGCCCGAATCTCTGGCAGAAGTGAAGAAGGAGCATTGCCTTACTCCTTCTCTTTCCCTACCATCTAATGATAATCTACGCGAGCGCATGAGTCCAGTCTGTCAGTCATCAAGCGAAACTGTTGCTAACTACGACCATTCTCTTACAAGCAGCAATCTCCAGTCTGATGGTATGCGAGAAGAGAACAAACAACCTACTGTCGTGGAAGAGCCACAGCCGCTTTCTTGCCATCAAGACGAGAGCTTGCTCCAAGAGGTATCGACAGAAGGGAAAGAAATAGAGGCATGAGCACAGCGTGGCAGTCCGGGATGTGGTGCGGGGAGAAAAAGGCTTGCCTTGTTATAGCCCACTATAACTACACGCTTCGCTTTCGTAGTTGTGGGCTCTTCCGAGGGACTCATGGCTTTGCCCTGAGAACCCACAAGGCTCTGCCCTTGACCCGTTCAGGACGCTGCCCCGAAACCTCGCTCATGAGTTTCACCCCTGAGAACCCGGACCAAAGAGTGACCTTCTCTCTGGACGCTCCGCTCAGTGGCATCTGCCCCCAAGACCCCTGAGCAGGAAGTGACTCTCCCTGCACCCTCCAATCAAGGCTCCGCCCCGATACCCTGATAACCGATTATACAGAAAACCGCTGAAGCAGAATTATGGCAACAACAGCAAAAGCATCCGAGCACATCAAACCGTGCAACATCTCCCAAAGTGAGCGGCACAACAGGAGGGACGCAGACTACATCGCATCCCTCAATCCTGCCATGCTTTACATCCGCAAAGACCTGGCCCACCTGAATGAAGTGTATGTCGCACCTGACATGGAGGGTGTCAGCCTTCAGCAGTACTATGACGACATCCGTGTCATGGTGAAGCAGAAGACTGGCAGGGCGATGCAGGAGAAGGACGTGGAGTTTACGGACAAGAAAGGCAAGCAGCGTGTCCGTCAGGGGTGCAGCCCAATCCGTGAAGGGGTGGTGAACATCAAGCCCGACACGACGATGGAAGACCTTTTGCGCTATGCCGAAAGAGTGCATGAGAGGTGGGGCATCAGAGCCTTGCAGATACACATCCATAAGGACGAAGGGCATTATGAGAACACCGAAGACCCAGCATCGTGGGAACCGAACTATCATGCTCATATCATCTGGGACTGGATGGACCACGACACGGGCAAGTCCTTCAAGTTGAATGCCGAGGACATGTCTGCAATCCAGGATTTGGTAGCTGAGACATTGGACATGCAGCGAGGGCAGAAGAAGTCTGAGACGGGGATTGACCATTTGGAACGGAATGACTTCATCATTCAGAAGCAGGAAAGCAAGAAGAAACAGCTCCAGGAAGAGGCAAAGAAAGCCATCGCCGAGAAGGAGGAAGCGAATGCAGAGGTCGAGGCGGCGAAAACGGAAGTGGCAGACTTGTGGAAGGAACACGACTATCTGACAAGTGCCAACCGCACGAAAGCAGAGCGCAGCAACCGCCTCGACCTTGACATCAGGAATAAGACGAACCGCTCCCAGGCACTTGATGATGCCATTGATGCCAAGAAACAGGAAGTTGCGGGACTGTCAGCGAAAGCTGACGAGAAGCTGAAGGACTTCTACACCATCAAGGAACGTGGCGACTGGAAAGACCCGATGTTCTTTGCCATGTCTGCCTATATCTACCGCATTGACGAGGGCTTACAGTTCTGCATCAAAGCCATTCAGGACTTTGCCTATTCAGGCTTCGGCGGTCGAGGCGGCAAGCATGGTGACATTTTCTGGGACAACGAGTCATACGCCATCAAACAATACCTAAAGATGTTTGCCGAACTTGCCAGTGCCACCTTGAAGCAGGTAGCGGACTGGTTTGTCTGGCTGGCAGGCACCTTGGGCAGGTTCAATGCCAACGAACTCAGACGTGCCGACCATGAAGTCCACGACATTGCCGATGGCAGATATGATGGGCGAATTCAGAAGTTCCAACAAGGGATATCGAGATAGGCAGCTGCTATATGATAGCAGTCCGATAAATTGGAGTTTAGCTTATCTGCTTATGTGCGAGCCTATAGCTTCCATTATCCGCATATCGGTAAATTTCTTCTTATATGGATCGAACTTCTGCTTTTTTACAGCATTAGGACTTATGCCTCGTGTCAGTCCTTGCTCTTTGCGGACAAAAGATAGTCTATACTGCTGTTGACTACTGTCTTTTCTAATGATATCGTTATTGACATAACATCCCGCTGGCATATAGAGTGTAGTTCTAATGGCTATGCTGTCTTGCTTGACCGTTGTACTGTCCACGCAGTTTTGTCCAGCAGCGAAACAAGGTATAAACAACAGGACGATTACTCCAAGAGATTTCTTTGATACGACCATATAAATTTATATTTTTATATTATTCTGTCTTAAAGATAATATGCATATAGTTCCCTTTCTCATAGCCGAAGCGCTGTATGAGAGTGGAACCGTCGTAGATAGCTTCCAGTTGCAGGGTGATGCCGTTTTCGGCAAGTGAACGGAACGCTTTTGGCAGTTGCAGTTCGTCCTTCGTAAACGTGTAATACTGGCTGTTGTTGTTAAACTCCAAGCGAATGTGGTGGTCGGCTCCGCCGTAGTTCAAGTTCAGCAGCATGACATTGGGAATGAAAGCCCATTTGATGTGCGAATAGTCCGTATCGTAGTCAAAGCCGTAGCGGGCTGTGATGGCCTGTGGGGAGGCTCCGGCGAGTGCATGGCTCAGCCCTTCATCAGCATCCACGACCTTTGAAATCAGCGAAACGGGGAAGTCTTGAAAGAACACATGCTGCATCTTATTGTCGGATACATCAAGCTGCACGTCACCGAATGTTGCTTCATGGGCTTTTGTTATTATATGTCGCCCCTTCTCGTCCGTCATATCCGTGCAATCCTTGTCCTTATAGATAATGATATACTCACCAGAATATTCGCCCGAAATGTTCTGTGCATACCTCTCTTTTTGATTGGTCGTCAGCCTCCTCTCCACATTGTCATCGCTGCTGCAAGAGGCGAGGGAGAAAGCAGCAAGCATTGCAAAGGCGATTCTCCAAATCTTCATTGTTTTCATTTCTTCTTAATTGTGAACTCCACTTTTTGTATTCCGCGCTTATAGACATTGGCGAGGATGAGGGCGTAGCGCAGGGGTTCTCCCTGTTTCATCGATTGCTGTACGTGGGTCATCTCGCTCTCGGTTAGTATGTTCTTGAAGAGGAAGCAAGAATGATTGCTCGGTACAAGGCGTATCTCATCAGAAAGCGGTGAAAGGACATAGGCGTAGGTTGCCTGATAACGGGCACCTGCCTGCCATAGCGGGTGGCTCTTGTCGAGAATGTTCTCCAAGTAGATTTGTGCATGCTTGTCGAATTCGGGTGTCGGTGTGCCGTCAGCGTATGTCACCTTGCCCTCGGCATCTACCATATATTCGCCACCTTTGGCTATGGCATACTTTTCTACCGGGCAATGCTGCTCATACTCTATGTCGGCCTCGCTCTTTACTTCTTTCTCCACAGGTTCTGCCACCTCTTCCACTTTCTTGTCGGCGAGGATGCGCACCAGTTCGTATGTGCGGTTGCTGGCATCCTGGGGAGGGTTGGCCAAAATAGTCCGTTTCACGCGCAGCACGTATTCATGACCTCTTTCGTAAGTGAAGCCTTTGACTTCGCTGAAGTATAGGTTCTGCCATTGTCCCGGCTCGTCTTCCGTCATCACTTGCATACACTCGATGGGATGCTCTCCCATGCTGTCGAAGAGATCGTACATAACGCCCGGTTCAGCGGAAACACTCATATTAATCTCCTTAGTGATGTCCTTGTCGTTGCCATCGTCGCTGCTGCAAGAGGCGAGGGAGAAAGCAGCAAGCATCGTAAGGGCGAGTCTCCAAATCTTCATTGTTTTCATTCTGAACGTGATTATAACAGATTTTTCTTGTTGTTAATTCAACTGATGATTATGAATGTACGCCTTAACGGCCCTTTGCACTTCTGCCCTTTTGGTCTCATCGGGTATCAGTTTGTAGATGGGAATCAGGTCGTCCTCTTGCAGGTGGGCCAGCGAAAGGTCGCTCTTCTCTTCGCTTGACTTATTCCACCAATCGGCGATGGCTGCCGATGATACCTCAAACGTCAGAGGGAAACGAGCCAAGGCTGCCGCGAGCCGCTGAGTGTTGCCACCATGACACTGAATGGCCAGCGCACCGCCCTTGGTGGCCTTGCTGTCGGTGATGCCCCAGAAGATGGGGTGATAGACTTCCTTCATACGGCGGAACATGCTTGCTGTGAAGCGGTCTTCATCACGGGTGTTGGCTTTCAGGCCAGAGCGGTAGAGCGAGAGGATGCTCAGTCCCATTGAGGCCTTCATCAGCACGTGGGTGCCGAAGCGTTCCACGATACTCTCAGCACTCTCCTCGGCCAATGCCCGCTTGAACTCGTCGGTCAGTATCCGCTCTAAATAGGCATTGGAAGGATACATCGTCATGTTGAGTTGGTGTCGATAGACGATGTAGCGGTCAATATACATCAGAAACTTATAGTCATCGCCACGCTCCGATGCTTCCTTGAATAGTGGATTGTCCGTAAACGTGCCTGCGAAATAGACATCGCCCGGTTCGCCCTCCATAGTGAAGCCCTGAGCCACGCGCAGCCCATTGAGAAATCCCCAGGCATTGTCAACACCGCTCACCAGACTGCCCGTACCGCTAAATGCGGCTATCTTCGGTTGGTCGCTCTCGTCGAATGTGCTGAGGTCAATCACATTCTCGCGCAGACAGCCGTTGCTGAGATAGGCACCCGTCACGTCGTAGCCCGAACCTAGATAGACCTTGTCCGTCAGCCTGGTATCGGCTATGAGGTTTGTGGCTGTGGCTTCCTCTGGAATGGGAACTTCGTTAGAGAGGGTTAGGCCGCCTTCGTCCACGACCAACACGATGACCATGTCTCCATTATCTTCATTGACGACGGCCTTGTTGTCGAGTTGTGCGCCTATAATATGGATGCCATTGCCTCCGTACATTTTCTCCCCGTTGCTGGTAGTTTCAAAGGCAAACGTCAGACGGGCGGTTTTTCCGTTGACGGTAATGGTCATTGTGGACATTCCCGTGCCCATACTCTTGTCTGCGTTGTATTTGATGTCCCGCTCATCAGGAAGGTCGGCTTTGAACTTGATATAGGTTAGTCCGTCCTCAGTCGTGCTTTGTGTCGATGCGTATTGCTTAGACTGTTCGCCATAGATTTTCAGGGAGCTGAACGTTTCGGTCTGACTGCCAAGGTCGTTGCCATCTGCATCTGCCAGCACCAATTTCACGTCATTGAATATGGCCGAGCGATGGGCAGGCTGGTATTCTTGTCCTCCTCCCTCATCGTCGCTACTGCAAGAGGCGAGGGAGAAGGCAGCAAGCATCGCAAAAGCGAGTCTCCAAATCTTCATTTTTTTCATATTGCTAATCGTTTTTACCGTTTAGAATACATAACCGAAACTGACGTATGGGAAGAGGCCTTTGCTTACGGCATGCTTTCCACCGAGGTTGAAACTCGGGCTGATACCTGCGCGAAACTGAAATCCGTGTGTCGGCTGATAGCGGTAGCCGATGTTGCCAAAAAAGAAGTAGCCCCAAAGGCTATGCTTGGCTTCTCCGGCATATTCGCTCTCGTAGTAGGGAATGCCATACACTTCGCCAGTCTGCTTCACGTTCCATGTATCGTACTTCTCCGTGTAGTAACCGAGATTAAGGCCAAACCCGAGGTCGAGTTTGCTGCGTTTCTTTCCCAAAAGATAGTTGATTTCCAAAGGAATGTCTGGACCATGGAGCGAGTTTGAGCCAGAGAACATGCTGTACTGCTCAGAATAAGTATAGCCCAAACCTACACGATAGCCCCAGGGGGAACCGGTCTTAAACCGCGCATCGTAATTGACACCTGCGATATTTGATGCGCCAAGCAGTTCCAGATAAATACTTCGGTTGGGTGTTTCGTTTGTTTGCTGAGCCATCGCGCCGAGCGATAGGATGGCTGCAATAATAATCATTACTAGTCTAAAATGCTTCATTTGTTTGCAAACTGCTTGAATTTGAACGTGTAGAAGATGTCGCCCGCTGTAACGGTCAGTTGAAGTGGTCTTTCTTCTGCGGTGTCATTGGCCTCGAAAACTACCTTGAGTTTGTTTCCGCTTATCTCAGCCTTGAACCAATCCGTCGTTATCGTATGATAATCATTTGATTCGCGGGGCGGATAAAAGTTTTCTCCGTTCGACGTAGCATTCTCTACCCACGGCCCTGAATAGTTCCGGCAAGAGAACGTGAACTCGCCGCCAGTTGCAGAAACATTATAAACGTCATCGGTTGTTTGTACTGGAACCTCTGCTTTCCAAACCATCGGATCCCACTTCCCGTCTGGGTAGTCGCTGCTGCAAGAGGCGAGGGAGAAGGCAGCAAGCATCGTAAAGGCGATTCTCCAAATCTTCATTGTTTTCATATTACTTGTGATTTTTGATATACTGTTTTTAATCGGCTCTGAACATGATATGCATATAGTTTCCGCTCTCTGAGCCGAAACGCTGGAGGAGCGTCGGGCCGTCGTAGATGGCTTTCAGTTGGAGGGCTATGCCGTTTTCGCCAAGAGGGCGGAATGCTCTCGGCTGTTTCAGTTCTTCATCAGTAAACGTGTAATACTGGCTGTTGTTGTCAAACTCCACGCGGATGTGGTGGTCTGCACCGTTATAGTTCAATTGTAGCAGCATGACGTTGGGGATGAAGGCCCATTTGACGTGCGAATAGTCCGTATCGTAGTCGAAGCCATAGCGGGCGGTGATGGCCTGCGGAGTGGCATCGGCAAGTGCATGGCTCAACTCTTCGTCCGCATCTACGACCTTTGAAATCAGAGACACGGGGAAGTCTTGAAAGAAGACGTGCTGCATCTTATTATCGGACACATCGACCTGTACGCCGTTGAAGGTTTCGCTGTGGGCTTCCGTTACGCGGCGTCCTTCCTCGTTTATCCATTCTTTGCAATCCTTGTTTTTGTAAATAATGATATACTGACCAGGATATTCGCCCGAAATGTTCTGCGCATAGGTTTCCTTTTGCTCGTTAGTCAGCCGTTTCTCCCAGTTATCGTCGCTACCGCAAGAGGCGACGGAGAGAGCAGCAAGCATCGCAAAGGCGAGTCTCCAAATCTTCATTGCTTTCATAGTGTTACAAAATCTTTCTTTTAAGCAATGTTTTTCTTACCAAACATAATTAGTATCCTGTGAACGACTACCATTCTTGTCAATAGACTGTACAAGACCTGTCTGTCTACATTCTAATTGCAGAAGGGTGTACCACCCTGCATCGCTGCTTTCGGCATAGAAACTGCTGACAGTTGGAGAGAGTTCCTCTTTCCTGCCACTCTGATAGTAGATAGTTGGCTTCATGATTGCCTCGTAGGTCATCGTACCATCTATGAGGCTTTGCTCATCTTCTTTGAATGACGGTGTTATCCGAAAGACACAGTGGGCGGGGAATTTGTCGAATTTCACGCTGCCGTGCATGGAAGTGGTGCCAAGTTGCTGAATATATATCTTCTTGCGTTCTCCGTTATCACTGAACCATTCATATGTCAGCTTAGTATGGCTTCGCAAGGCATCGGAAGTTTCTATGGAATAGTAAACCTCAACATAACTGACCGTGTTGTCCTCATCTTCGTTGTCGCTGCTGCAAGAGGCGAGGGAGAAGGCAGCAAGCATCGCAAAGGCGATCCTCCAAATCTTCATTGTTTTCATTTGCGTTATAATTTTGTTGTTAATGTTCTACTTGATTAAACGCCGGAAACTGGAAATCTTGCACCGTCGGGCGTTAAACTTTCTAAACTGCTAGACATAAAATCGGCGCGAGTCTGATTCCGCATCCATTTCAGAGGCATCGCCAAACGCCGTTTTCCCAGATACAGTCTCAGCCCGCGCCTAAACGCGAGCATCGACCTTTTATCATCTTGGGAAATATTTTGGCGAAATTTCTGAAATAAGAATCAAAAAGTCAACGCTTCCTTATGTTGTTTCTATCTTATGTCCTATCCACTCATGTCATTTTAAGAGATTTCTATTATCATCGTTCTCCAGCACACGCATCTGATTGATGGCAATCTGATTGAGCCGCACAAGGCGGTCGCCCTGTGGCACTCCCTCATCAATGAGAACTGCATTGATGTTCTCCATATTTGCCAGACAAATGAGTTCGTTGATGGAGGCATAGTCACGGATATTCCCTTTCAACTCAGGATGGGCTTCACGCCATTGCTTGGCCGTCTGCCCGAACATGGCTACATTGAGTACGTCTGCCTCCTCAGCATAGATGATGCTGGCCTGTGCAGCCGTCACCTCTTTTGGAATCAGGTTCTGCTTGATGGCATCCGTGTGAATGCGATAGTTGATCTTTGACAGTTCACGCTTCGCCGTCCAACCAAGTTGTTTCTGTTCCTCGTCTTTCAGCCGTTGGAACTCACGTATCAGATAGACCTTGAACTCAGGGCTTATCCACATGGCAAACTCAAAGGCAATGTCCTTGTGGGCGTAGGTGCCTCCATAACGCCCTGCCTTTGAGATAATACCGATGGCATTAGTCTTCTCAGTCCACTCTTTAGCACTGAGACGGAAACGGTTCAGCCCTGCCTGAGATTTAATTATGTCGAATTCGGCACAATTAAAATTCGGATTCATCAACCGCTCCCAGATTCCAAGGAACTCTATGGTATTGCGGTTGCGCAGCCAGTTAGAGAAGAAGAACTCACCATCTTTAGCCTTCAACATGTCTGTCAGGCTGATGTAGTCATCTTCGTTCTGCTTAATGACCGTTATCTGCGTATTCTGTACGATTATCTTTGCCATATTGTCTGCTATATTACAAACTTTGCGATGCAAAGTTACAACTTTTATACCAATTACAGATAACTTGCCATATTAAATAAGGTGAAGAAGGCGTTTTTTACCTCATTTTGGCATCAAAACGTCACTTACAACTTTCTTTTCCCTTCCTTTTATATAAGTTAAGTTATGTGCCAAAGACTATCTCTCTGGCAACACATAAACAATGGTACGATTGACAATCAAAATTCCGCATCCTTAGTTGACTTTGAATTATTAACCTTCGTTGAATCCCAGATACATAGAGCATCCGAGATACAACTGCGGTACAAGAACTTTATTTTTCGTTGATTTTCGTGCTATCTGCAAAGCCCTAAAATGAGCAACTGTTGTCAGCCAGACTTGGCAAACGGCAAAATTGCCTCAAAAGCAAAAGTTAAACAATCTTAACAAATTGTTAAATCTTGCTCACTCTTGAAGGCTGGTTTTGCTCTGCAAAACTCTTAGATTTCCCATTTTTTGCTATTGCACTTTTTTGTACCGTTCAATTTTGGAAGCACCGCGTTTTCATCTGTGTTTCAATTACTTATGAAAACCCAAAACACTTCTACATGAAGTATATATAGGAAAATGCTGAAAATCCTTTAAAGAGTAGGCAAAATTATATATTTATTATTATTATTATTATGAGTTCAGAGCTCTATAAAAATCAAATTGAAGGCTTCAAACGAAGTATTGAAAATTACAAAA
>JAFTYP010000023.1 GCA_017461345.1 Bacteroidaceae bacterium
ACAATCTCTCCTAAGAACACATTAATTATTTATACGTTATACGTGAATACCCGCGTGTAAAAGGACAGTCCTTTGCACGCGGGTATGTTGTTATATTGAATTTTTATATAGCATCAATAATAATAAAAAGACAGACTTATGAAATTGAAAAGTTTTTTGACAGTATTGCTTCTCCTCTTTGTGGGGCTGCAAACAACATGGGCGCAGGCATTCCGCGTCTATCAGAGTGATGGCACGTTGTTTCAGTTCAGTTTGAAGACGGACAGCATTGTGTTCGACAACGGTTTGAGTGGCGACGAAGTATTTGGTCCTTTCACTCCGGTCAATTTCTGTATTGCAAAGACATGGTACAAGTCTAAGACAGAGACCATGACATTTAATGCCGACGGTACAACAGACTACATGGCGGGAGCTACCTACGAGTTTATGCCCTATCAGGGCAATATCATTATCTACAATGCCTCGAATGTTCCGATGAGTATTCTCAAGGTCTATAAGTTGACATCGGAAGTAATGATAGTGGGTAAGCCTGGTAGTGACGATATCAGCGTTTGGAGTATTGACAAACCAGTATATCTTGTAAAGGACATCCAGTTGAGTGAGACGTCAATTTTTCTTTCCCTGAACGAGACGCATCGTCTTACGGCAACGGTTCTGCCCACTGATGCGGACAATCCTGCAGTTGCTTGGACAAGCAGCAATGCCGATGTTGCAACGGTCATCAATGGCCTTGTTGTGGCAATAGCCACCGGCACTTGCACGATTACATGCTCCGCAACAGACGGTAGTGGTATAAAAGCCGAATGTAAGGTAACAGTTTTCGAAGAAGACAATTCAGGCACGATTGATGGTAGAGATTATGTTGACCTTGGTTTACCGTCCGGCACATTGTGGGCAACGTGTAATGTTGGTGCCAACAGTCCCGAGGAATATGGTGATTACTTCGCTTGGGGTGAGACAAACCCTAAGAGTGATTACAGTTGGAGTACCTATAAGTACTGTAAAGGTTCAGCCTCTACAATGATAACGAAGTACTGCACAAACAGTAGTTACGGCGCCGTTGACAACAAGACCGAACTCGAACCATCTGACGATGCTGCCACAGTGAACTGGGGCAGCGAATGGCAGATGCCGAGCCGTGAACAGTGCGCAGAACTCATCAATAGTAGTTACACGACGACTACATGGACTACTTTTAATGGTGTTTATGGTAGAAAGATAACAAGCAATAGCAATGGCAATAGTATTTTTTTGCCTGCTGCTGGTTATCGCTACGATACGAGCCTCTACAATGCAGGTGGCAGCGGCAGCTATTGGTCGCGTTCGCTATATGAGAGCTACAGCAACTACGCTTACTACCTGGACTTCGTTTCCAGCGATGTCAGCACGATCAGCGGCCGCTGCTACGGCCGAAGCGTTCGCCCCGTCCGTGTGAAGAAGTAAGTTGCAATGTGTACCGTCCCAAGTCCTGCAGTCCTTCCGGCAAACTACACACGTGAACTTGCCCAACTTCTCTGCAGTAAATGACAAACTTCTCTGCAGTAAATGGCAAAGTTCTCTTGTTGCCTGAATAATATATTGTTGCAATAGGGGCGCGGATGTTCGTTTGAATGGACATAGCATCATTTCCTTTTGGAAAAATTTGGTGCTTTAGAAAATATGTTGTACCTTTGCGGCGCAAATTGGTATTAATCCGCCCCTTATCTACTTCCAGCGAAGGAAACTCGGGGGCACAAAAACAAAACAAAATGAAAGAAGGACTTCATCCCGAAAACTATCGCCCCGTAGTGTTCAAGGACATGAGCAATGGCGATATGTTCCTCAGCCGCTCTACGGCAAAGACAAACGACACCATCGAGTTCGAAGGCGAAACTTATCCCCTCTACAAGCTCGAAATCAGTAACACCTCTCACCCCTTCTACACCGGTAAGAGCAAGCTGGTTGACACCGCTGGTCGCGTAGATAAGTTCATGAGCCGCTACTCTCGCGCTAAGAAGTAAGAAGTACGCCCCTCTAAACTCCCGCCGAAAAGGGAGAAATAGATGGTCATGAATAAAAAGAAATGTAACAAGAGGTGCAGACGCATTTGGCTGTCTGCACCTCTTGTTACATTTCTCTACCTCGCCTATTGTAGCGACGGCAGCAGTGCTACGGCGACGCCTCCGCAGTCTAACCTGAATGCCAATGTCTGTCAGCCTTTGACGCTCTTCACAGAAAACACCACGCCTGCTGCTGTCCGCAGTTCGGCAATGTATGGTCTGGAGATTCCTTCGCTGCAGACGGGTACGGTTGACGCTTTTATAGTCCACACCTTGCCGGATGGCGCATTGAACTATTGCATAGGTTACAACACAAGGCTCAAGGCGAATTGCTGGACGGCATATAAGTGGTACGAAGGCAATTCGTCGAACGATGAGGTGTGGAAACGAGGAAGGTGGAGAAACGGGGAGTCCTTCAACGGCTATGGCGGCAGTGCCGACCCTTTCCAGCCCGACCCTGTCTTGCCAAAGAAACTGCGTACCCACACCAGCGACTACGGCAAGGGTTATCAGCGCGGGCACATACTGGGCAGTGCCGACCGACTCAATTCGAAGGAAGCAAACGGGCAGACCTTCTACCTGAGCAACATCCATCCGCAGTTGCCCAACTTCAACGAACAAGGCATCTGGTACAACCTGGAGCAGTTCCTCCGCAACAATTACGACAAACCTTTTTTCCGCGACACATTATATATAGTCAAAGGCGGCACCATCTCAAAGGGTGACTACAAGAAGATAAAGGCAAGCGGAGCAGGTTATCTTGTTTGTCCCAAATACTTCTACATGGCCATTCTTGCATATTCCGGGAGGTACAGCAAGGCCAATGGTGGCTACAAGGCTATTGCCTTCTGGATGGAGCACAAGGAAAACGACGACAAGGTCAGTGCGAAGTATGCCATCACCATCGACGAACTGGAGAAGCGGACCGGCATAGACTTCTTCTGCAACTTGCCCGACGAAACAGAAGCCGCCGTTGAGAAGGAGACAAACCTCTCTTACTGGAAACTGAAACACTCACAGCATCTTTCCAAGTAGGGTGCTGCCATACACAAAGAAAGACGAAGATGAATAAGCGTGTTCCAATAGTGATATTATTTCTTGCTCTTCTCCTTTCCGGAGTGGAACTCTTTGCCCAGACACGTATCCGTGATGTCTATGCCGCTGCCCCCGACAGCATCTTCCCACTTCTGACGAAGAACAACAGGCTCGACCAGATAGACTTCCGCGAGAACAATATGCAGGCTGTCGTGAAGAACCGTTTCGACGGCCATAGCGAACTGCTTATCCTTAACGACCGTTACTTACGGATGCGTCTTTCCGAACGTAGTGTAGTGGAGATGCGACTCATCACAGACAGCACATTCTGCATGGTGCAGACATATAACGGTCCTGTGGCCGACAGTCGTGTACGCCTTTTCGACATCCAATGGAACGAGTTCCCACACGCCATTGAACGTCCGTCGGTAGATGAATTTCTGGATGAAGATATCGATATGGATGTACGCCTTGCCTTGCAGGCTCTGCCTCTCATAAAAGCCTCCCTGTCGGAAGAAAACGATTTCATCACGTGGCAGTTGCAGACAGGCGAATTAACCAAGGAGCAACGCCAAAAGGCAGAAGGCAAGGTTCGTGAGGTAAATCGGTTATTGTCCCAGCCAGAGTAGGAACATACTCAGCAGCACAAGGGCAAGGTCGATGGCTTTGCTCTGCAAATTCTTTTCCTGAAAGAGGAGAGCACCAAGCAGGAAACTCACCAGCACACTGCTCCGGCGCACCATACTCACCACACTTATCAAGGCACCGTCCAACGACAGGCTATAGAAATAAGCATAGTCTGCCAGGCTCAGGAATATACTGATGAGCAGAATACTCCAGCGCCATTGAAAGGGTGTACTCTTTTTCCTGCCCGGCCACCACAGCATAAGCAATATGACTCCCATGATGCCTGCCTGATAGAAGTTATACCAGCATTGAACAGTCAGCCTGGGTAAGCCCAATCCGCCTTCTGTCGTCATCAGATATTTATCGTAGAGCCCACTGATTGCTCCCAATATGGCAGCACCGGCAATGCAGAATATCCATCGGTTGTGTCTGAAGTCAATGCCTTCTTTCTTGCCGCTTCTGCTGAGCAGGCAGAAACTTAAGATGGCCAACATCACACCAGCCCATTGCCAGAGGTTCAGCCTCTCGCCGAAGATGAGCAACGCTCCCAACAGCACAAGCATGGGGCGAGTGGCATTGATAGGGCCGACAATGGTGATTGGCAGATGTTTGATGCCGATGTAGCCAAGCAGCCAACTGCTCAGCACAATGCATGCCTTCAGCAATATATAGCGTTGCACCTCCCAACCGCCAAAGGGCGTCTGGAATGCCAATGGTAGGAAGATAATCGAACAGAAAAGCGTGTTGAGAAACAGAATGGGAATAACGGCATTGCCTCGAAGGGAATACTTCTTACAGACATCGTAGAAGCCCAGCAACGCTGCACTGAGAAAGGCGAGTACCAACCACATGGAGTCTTAGCAATTTTATTTAAGCCTTGCGATTCAGTATTTTATATCTACGAGGAAGAGTGCCTTGCCAGGAACACTTTCGCCTGCACAACAGCGGTCTTTGGCTTCAATGATTTGCCTCACATCTTCAATGCCAATCTTACCTCTGCCCACTTCGACAAGTGTGCCGACAATGGCACGAACCATGTTGCGAAGGAAACGGTTGGCAGTGATTGTGAAGCGCCATTGCCCGGGTGAAACCTCTTCCCAGTATGCTTCGTGCAGGTCGCAGAGGTTTGTTTTCGTATCGGTATTGACCTTCGAGAAACTTGTAAAATCCTTATATTCGAGAATAATCTTTGCCGCTTCGTTCATCTTCTCGAAGTCAAGTGCAAACGGAATCTGCCAACTATATGTTTGCAGGAAAGGATTCTTCCCGATGTGGATAAAGTAGTGATAGGTTCGACGTGTGGCAGAGAAGCGTGCATGCAGTTCGTCGCTGACTTGCTTCACTTCCTGGACTGCAATGTCCGGTGGCAGAAGTTTATTGAGTTTGTACGTTAATTGCTTGCCATCGATATCTTCGTCCCAATCGAAGTGCGCTACCATCATCCTGGCATGAACCCCAGCATCTGTACGTCCGGCTCCCACCACTTCGACTGTCTGTCGTAACAGAGTGGACAGTGACTCTTGCAATCGTTGTTGAACACTGTCGCCGTTAGGCTGAATTTGCCAGCCGTGATAGTGCGTGCCGTCGTAGGAGAGTGTGATAAAGTAACGCATATCTGTAAGAAAAGAATTAAGAAAGATATTCACAAAAGAGACTTGGAATATCTTTCTTAACTCTATGTTTTCAACTTTTTAATTTTTTATTTGTCGAGGTATTCTGCCAAAGTCTTGCCAAGTTCTTCGCCACGAAGGTTAGCCTTGATAACCTTACCGTCGGGGCCATAAAGGATGGTTGCAGGGATGCCTTTAATGTTATAAAGGTCGCTGGCTGCACATCCCCAACCCTTCAGGTCGCTGATTTGTGGCCATGTGATGCCAAGGTCTTGAACACCTTTTTCCCATGCTTCCTTGTTGTCGTCGAAGGAGATACCTACAACTTCGAAACCTTTTTCACGATATTTCTCGTAGTTCTCCTTTACATTAGGCATTTCTGCACGGCAGGGACCGCACCAACTTGCCCAGAAGTCAACAAGCACATACTTGCCTTTTCCTACGTAGTCTGTGAGGTGGCATTCGTTATCGTTGAGGTCCTTGCCCACGAAATCGACAACAGGTGCTCCGGGGAGTTTGTTCTTTTCGCCACTGATTGACTTCAAAACAGGCTCCAGAACCTTGCAGTCTTTATATTTATAGTCTTTCAGGAACTCTTCCAAGAATTCAACACCTAAAGCATCGCCACCGGTACGCAGATAGAATACAGGAACGAGATTGTCTTTGTTTTCCAGAATTACTTGCTTTTCAACGTCGTTGATTGCCTTGGAAATTTCTTCGTGGCGTTTATCGAAACCCTGCATCATCTCGGCAGGAATGTCACCATTATATTTCTGATGTGCCTCGCCGTATTCTTCCATAAGTTGTTTCATCGGTTTTCCGGCAAGTTCTACACGCTCCATGGCTTCAACAAGTTTCATGTTGCTCTCAGAGCCTTTTGTTACTTCGCCTTTGCCTTCTTCATTAACTGTTATTTCGATAGGTTCGCCATCGATGATGACTGCACAAACAGGCTGGCGTCTGTCGGCACTACGGCCAATTGTTGCAATAACGGGATCTAATGTATCGACGGCAAATGTAACAATGCTATCGGCAACCTGTCCTTCTGCAAGTATTTCCGCGCCAAACACGTTGTAAAGGAATGTGGGTTGTGGGTCGCCTAAATTGCCGGAAACTTTAATCACAGTCTCTGTTTGTGTTTCAGTACATGCTGTCATGCAGATGGCAGCAAGTATTGTCATGAATAGATTTTTTTTCATTGTTTTTTGTGTTAGTTGTTTAGAATCATTATCATTGGTGCAAAGATACATCTTCTTTTTGTATGTGCAAAATGTTTAGACATAAAAAGCCCTTGCAAGTTAATAATTGCTTGCAAGGACTTTGCAATATGGAGTTTTGATAGTTAGAAGCGGAAGTATCGTTTTGCGTTGTAATAGGAAATGTCCTCAACCATTTGTTGTATGAATGGCATTTCTTCTGCCGGCAGTTTGCCGTCTTCTACGTCCTGGCCGATGAGGTTGCACATACAACGGCGGAAGTATTCGTGACGAGGGTAGGAGAGGAACGAACGACTGTCGGTCAGCATACCTACGAAACGGCTCAGGAGGCCCAGCACAGATAGGCAGTTCATTTGGCGCTCCATGCCGTCGAGTTGGTCGTTGAACCACCAGCCGCTGCCGAATTGTATCTTTCCGGCTTCAGGTCCTTCCTGGAAATTGCCAATCATGGTGGCAAGCATTTCGTTGTCGGAGGGATTGATGCAATAGAGAATAGTCTTGGCGAGGTTGCCTTCGCAGTCAAGTCTGTCGAGGAAACGCGACAGACTTTCGCTGGTGTTCCATGTGCCGATGCTGTCGTAGCCGGTGTCCGGACCGAGTTGGCGGAACATACGTGTGTTGTTGTTTCGCATTGGGCCATAGTGGAATTGCTGTGTCCAACCTGCCTTTGCGTCCATTCTTCCATCTTCGAGCATGAGTGCTGAACGGAATTTGTTCACCTCGTCGGCTGTGGGTTGCTTTCCGTCCATTACTTTCCTGAAGATGGTGTTCACTTCTGTTTCGGTGAAGTCGTCGGCATAGAATTCGTTGACACCGTGGTCGGAGAGGCGACAGCCAACGCTTGCAAAGAAGTCATGACGCTTTTGAAGTACATCGAGAAGGTCGGTGTAGGTCTGGATATCCTGCTTTGCAGTGCTACTCAGCTGTTCGATGTATGTTCGGTATGCAGTGGGATTGTCAATCGCCATTGCTTTGTCCGGACGCCATGTGGGCAGCACTTTTGTCTCGAAACCGCTGTTGCGAGTGGCAATGTGATGCTCCAATGTGTCGGCAGGGTCGTCGGTTGTGCAAACAACTTCTACATTGTAGCGACGCATCAAACCACGTGCAGAGAATTCGGGGCGCTGTAGTTTCTCGTTACATTCCTCATAGATTTCGCGTGCTGTAGTGGCATTCAGAATCTTGTTTATGCCGAAAGCCGTGCGCAGTTCGAGGTGTGTCCAGTGGTAAAGAGGGTTGCGCATGCAATAAGGCATCGTTTCTGCCCACTTCTGGAACTTCTCCCAGTCGCTGGCATTTCCTGTGATATACTTCTCTTCCACACCGTTGCTTCGCAGTGCACGCCACTTATAGTGGTCGCCTCCAAGCCAGAGTTCTGTGATGCCGGAAAAGCGATGATCTTCTGCGACTTCTTTGGGATTGAGGTGACAATGGTAGTCGATGATGGGCAGATGTGCTGCGTGGTTATGATAGAGAGCCTGTGCCGTTGGTGACTGCAACAGGAAATTCTCGTCCATGAATGTTTTCATCTCGTCTGTTACTATATTTCTTAACTCTTAACTTTTAACTCTTAACTCATGCTCATTGCGATTCCCATTTCCAGTCCTCGCAGTTCTGCCAGTCCTCGCAGACGGCCAATGCAACTGTATCCGGGATTGGTTTTCTTCTTGAGGTCATCGCACATCTGATGTCCGTGGTCGGGACGCATGACGATGCTCTTCTGTCGTTTCTGCTGAATCTCCAGGAAGGCTTTCATCACTTCATACATCGGGACGTCGCCTTCGAGATGGTTCGCTTCGTGGAAGTTGCCTTCGGCGTCTCTTTGGGTGCTGCGAAGATGTACGAAATCGATGCGGTCCCAGAAACGGCGCATCATGGCGGGAAGGTCGTTTTCTGCGCTTACGCCGAACGAGCCGGTGCAGAGACATAGTCCGTTTGCTGGGCTTGGAACGGCATCGACGAGTGCTTGGAAGTCTTCTGCTGTGCTGAGAATTCGAGGCAGACCAAGTATGGACATGGGTGGGTCGTCTGGATGAATGACGAGTTTTACCCCGGCTTGTTCTGCAGCGGGACACACTTCTTTGAGGAAATAGATGAGGTTTGCACGCAGTTTTTCCGGTGTGATGTCTTTATATCTGTCGAGTTCCTTTTGGAATTGTTCGAGGGTAAAACTTTCTTCGGAGCCGGGTAGGCCTGCAATCATGTTGCGTGTGATGAGTTGTTTTTCTGCCTCATCCATCTGTTCGTAACGGGCCTTTGCCTTGTTTTTTTCTTCGTCGGTGTACTCTTTTTCTGCTCCTGGGCGACGCAGGATAAAGAGGTCGAAGGCTACGAAGGCTGCTTTTTCGAAGCGAAGGGCACGACTGCCGTCGGGCATTTCGTATGCCAGATTGGTGCGAGTCCAGTCGAGAACCGGCATGAAGTTATAGGTTACGACGTCCACGCCGCATTCTCCGAGGTTGATGAGGCTTTGTTTGTAATTGTCGATGTACTGTTGGAAGTCGCCTGTCTGTGTTTTGATATGTTCGTGGACCGGTACGCTTTCTACGGCAGCCCAGCGCAGACCTGCATCCTCAATGATTTGTTTGCGTTTGAGGATTTCTTCTTTTGTCCAGACCACACCATTGGGGATGTGGTGCAATGCGGTGACGATGCCTGTGGCTCCTGCCTGCCTGATGTCCTGCAGGCTTACTGGGTCGTTGGGTCCATACCAACGGAAACTTTGTTCGCAAAGTATCATGGGGATGTCGTTATTACATTATGCCGTTATATCGTTTTTATGCTCTAAATGGAGAAGGCGTCAAAGCCGCCGTCAACTACGGAGAGGACTCCTGTCACGAAACTGCTGGCGTCGCTGATGAGGTAGTGTACGGTTCCGAAGAGTTCTTCCGGTTCTGCGAAACGACCGGCTGGCGTGTGGGCAATGATTGTCTTGGCTCTGTCGGTCAGCGAACCGTCTTCGTTCGTCAGGAGCGAACGGTTTTGGTTTGTTAGGATGAAGCCCGGAACGATTGCATTGACGCGCAACTTGGGGCTGAACTTTGTGGCAAGTTCTGCTGCCATGTACTTTGTGTAATTGGCGATGGCTGCTTTTGCTGCGCCATAACCTACAACGCGTGTGAGTGGACGCAACGCACTTTCGGAGCAGAAGTTCACGATGGCACCTTTTTCGTTCTTTGCCATTACGGGCACAAAAACTTGTGTAGGGATGACTGTGCCGAAGAGGTTGAGTTCTACGACTTTCTTGAATGCATCGAGGTCGAGGTCGAGGAATGTTTTGTCGGGTGCGATGGTGGCTCCTGCCATGTTGCCGCCGGCGGCATTGAGCAGTATGTCAATCGTGCCATAGCGTGCTACGATTTCGTCGCGGTTCTGTTCGAGGAGTTCCTTGTTCATGACGTCGGAGACAAGGAAGAGGGCTTCGCCTTTCTTCTTAAGTTCTGCTTCCAGTTCTTTGCCTTGTTCTTCTCCGCGTCCCAGGACAACGACTTTGGCTCCTTGTTCTACAAGATAGTGTGCAATGTTTCGGCCTAAGATGCCATAGCCACCGGTGATGACTACAACTTTTCCGGTGATGTCAAACAGATTATTCATTGTGTGTCTTCTATATGTCGAGTTTATTTTTTATCATTATCCCTGTACTGCCTTGTATTTTGGCACGAAGGCTTTAAGCACCATCCAGCCGAGCAGATAGGCTACGGCACAGTAGCAGAAGATGATGAAGTAGCCTGCGGGCTTGCCTTCGAAGCCGAGGAACTGCATCTGTGTCTTGTCGGCATAGTCGAAGAGATAGCCGCTAATCCAGTTGATGAGGAATGAACTGATGCCGCCTGCCATGCCGTTGATGCCTGTCATTGTGCCTACAGCCTTCTTGGGGAAGAGGTCGCTGCCCACAGAGAAGAGGTTGGCCGACCAACTCTGATGTGCTGCACCAGCCAGACCAATCAGTATGATGGGGAACCAATAACTGTATGCGCCGAGGGGTTGTGCAAACAATGTGAGCAAGGGGAACAGCGTGAAGATGAACATAGCCTTGAGGCGAGCGTCGTAAGGGTGCTGTCCGGTTTTGTTGACAATAATGGTAGGCAATTTGCCGCCATAGATGGAAAGCATCGTGATGGCATAGAGTACGAAGATGAGCAACATGGCAGTTGGGTTGTCGGTCTTTAGTCCATAGACATCGCTGATGTATGCCGGCGTCCAGAAAAGGAAGAACCACCACACGCCGTCAGTAATGAGTTTGGCAAAGAAGATGCCCCAAGTCTGCGGGAATGTAAGGAACTTGTGGAAGGGTAGCCCCCCCCCTTCTTCTTCCTGCTGGGAGTGGGAATTATGAGCCCTTCCCTTTAGGGGAGGGTTTGGGAGAGGCTTGGTATCTTCATCCTGCTGAATATATGCCAGTTCTGCCTTGTTTACGCCAGAACATTCTTCGGGTTTCTTGTAGATGAAAACCCATGCTCCAAGCCAAACGAAGCCCAATGCACCGATGATGATGAACGCCATTTCCCATCCGTAGAACTTGGCAATAAGGGGGATGCAGATTGGGGCAACGAGTGCGCCAATGGTGCTTCCGCTGTTGAATATGCTGGTGGGGAAGGCTCTGTCCTTCTTCGGGAAGTATTCGGCCGTTACCTTGATGGCGCAGGGGAAGTTGCCGCTTTCGCCCAGGCCGAGCACGATTCGGCTGATGATGAAGAACCAGGCACTGACGGATGCAATGACTGCCGTACTGGTGCCTACAGCATTGATGAGGTCTTCTTTGCCTTCAAGCCCCAGCCACTCTACTGTTGCCACACCGCAGAAGGCGTGCATGCAAGCACCCAACGACCAGATGCCGATAGCCCAAAGGTAGCCCTTCTTTGTGCCAATCCAGTCCATGAAACGGCCGCTGAAGAGGTTGCCGATGGCATAGACAATGGAGAAAATGGCGGCAATGCGACCGTAGTCGGCATCAGTCCAGTGAAACTCGGGCGCGATAAAGTCTTTCCACGTAAGGGAAAGAACCTGACGGTCCATGTAGTTGATAGTTGTTGCGAGGAAAAGCATTCCGCAGATAACCCAACGATAGTTGGTCATCTTGCCAGTAGAGTTGTTTTGCATTAGTTTTGCTTTTATTTAGTTTATTTAGCGCAAAGATAGTAAGAATAACAACACTATGCAAAATCTTTGCCAAAAACTTGCTCCGAGTTGTATTATTTTGGCACATTCGGGCAGATAAAATAAGTTTTTGAAGACACTCCAACTTATTATGGAGGCGAATTGTCGGAATGTTCCTGATATTATGGTGATGTGTGTGCTCTTCAGACTACACGTGTATAGTTGGCCAACTTAACGTGTATACTTTGCCAACTTAACGTGTATGGTTTTCAGACTATGCTGAAAAGAAAATCCCGATGCACAAATGTGTATCGGGATTATCGTTATCCTGCCTTTCGGCAGGGGTTAGAAGTATAGAGTTTATTCCTCTTCGTTCCAAATGCTCCAACTGTTGTCTTCCTTGCCTAAAGCCTGGCTTCCGTCAACAGTGCTGTCGCTAATAATCAGGCTCTCGGCCAACATCTGTGCAGCCTGTGCCTCTTCTATTTTCATAGATGGTGCTAAGTATTTCATAGTCTTAATTAATTATGGTATTACATTATAATATATAAGTCGTTTCAAAATCCCCTAAATCCCCTCCCTTGTGTCGGGAGGGGGGAGGGGAAGAAATCTTATTTCAGCACTTTCTTGCCGCCAACGATGTTGATGCCCTTCTGCATCTTGCCGAGGCGCTGGCCTGCAACATTGTAGATAGGAGCATTTTCACCATTGTTTGCATCAATGCCGTCGATGCCGGTTGCATCGTTACCAGCGAAGGGATAGAATGCCTTCACAGCAGTTGTGAATTGCAAGTAGCCCTTACCGGCAGCAATGGTAGAACCGGTTGTTGCCTTTGCAAAGCCTACCACATTCTCCTGCTTAGCAAGGATGTACTGAGTACCGTCGGCTGTAACGTCAGCAGTAGCAGCAATGAGTTCGTTAGTAGCACCAAGAACAGCATCGGTAGTAGCGGGCACGGTGTATGTGCCTTCTGCGCCCTTCACAACAACGGCTGTGCCGGCAGGAACAGTTGTAACGTCAGCGAGTTGAACGTATGTGCCGTCGAATGTAGCAGCCTTAGGAGTAACCTCAGAACCGGTGAAGTCAACGTCGACGGGAGCAACGAAGGTTGCATAGCCGGCATCGCTAACCTCTACGGTAGCACCTACATTAGCCTCGAGGCTGAAGTCGCAGTAAGCACCGCCGAAGTTCTGTTCGATGTAAACAGCAAGAACGTTCTTGCCAGCAACGAGCAGTGAAGGATCAACGTCAATAGTTCTCCAGTCGTTTTCGCCGCCTGTCCAGTCTTTTTCATACCATACCTTCTTGCCATTGAGGAATACTGAACAATCATCATCATGAGTAACCTTCAGTGTCAGTTTTGTGATGGCAGCAGGATTTTCAATAGTGAAGGGACGACGGAACCAGAAGGTGTTGTACTCACCAATCCAACGAGTCTTGTAAGGACCGAATGAGCCGAGAGGCATAAGCATTTCATCCCAAGCAGAATCGTCGAAGTCGGCATTTGCCCATCCCTCTTCGATGTCTTCATATTCGTTGTCGCTTACACCAACAGCATGGCGGAACTTAGCAGTGTAGGGAGTAGTTGCGCCATTAGCGAGGATTACGGGAGCAGAAACTTTAGCACCGCATGCGCATGCGCCATTTTCGTATTCGTGTTCAGCGAGAGGCAGAGTTTCTGTCTTGAGAACCTTGCTGGTTGCACATTCCCAAACCTTCTTTCCAGGTACGGTACATGTAGATGCAGTTTCAGTAGGCTCGCCCCATGCGTGTGTCTGTTCGTTAATCCAGAACTCGCCGAGTTGGAAACCACCGTCGAAGTCCCATGCAGTGAACTTGAAGAACTTGTATGTCTCTGTACCGTCCACGGTGAAGACTGTTTCTTCCTTGTTAGAAGTCTTAGCCTTATAGTTCTGAACTTGTTCGTCGATTACAGTCCATGTCTGGTTGTCGTTAGAACCTTCGAGTTTCCAACTGCGAGGAGTGCGGCCTGGGTTGGTGTATGTGTCGTTACCGGTTACGAAACTGTACTGCTTAACAGCCACAGGCTCGCTGGCAATCATGATTGCCCAAGCATCACCAGAACCAGAGCAACCGAACTTGGTTGTTGCATCATTGTCGAGGAGAGCAGAAAGCGGAGAATCGCCCCAGCCAGTGCCGCCAGTTACGATAGCATAGCCCACTTCGTTTGTATCGAAGCGCTTGTACTCGGGCTCAGAAACAGTCAGTTCATAGTTTGCAGTCCAACCCTGGTCGGCATCGGTGGTAACAGTGATGGTTACCTTGCCTGCAGCAACACCGGTTACAGTACCATCGGCAGCAACGGTAGCAATTGTCTCGTCAGAAGAAGACCATGTATAGGTAGCGCCGTCAAGGTTCTGTACGTCGGGCAAGAACTGAGCGGTTGAACCTACCATCACGATACGTGTCTCCTTATTATATGTAACGTAAGCTTGGTCGGCAAGTTTCTTGTAGCTATAGCCATCGAGGTTACCGCCTTGTGCAGGAAGAACGAATATGCGTGAAGCCTTGTCGTAGAAGCCGAATACACCGTCGTGACGCATTGCGGGTTTGAAGTCATAAACTTTCTCGCCTGCCTCGCTGATGGTGCAATAGTAGAAACGACCACGCATTGGGTTGTCGTTCTCGGGATTAGCGAAGAGTGACAGGTTACGTGTTGTCGGATTTGTAACAGTGTTGCCAGTGTAATATGTTTCACCATTTACAACCAACTTGGTAACATCGGCACTCACCTCATAGTCGGTATTGAGGCTGAAGGGAGCGAAGTTGTCGCCATCGCCTGTTGTACCGCCAGTAAAGTAACCGAAATGAGCTCTGTCGTTACCGTTCATGTAGAGGCTGATACCGGAACCTGCGCCATAGTTACGTCCGCAGAAGATACCACACCAACCAGTAGAGGTGTCATAAACCATGAACTTGGTGTCAATCTGTGTAGCGGTAACAGGATTGTAAGGCAGTGTGAATGCACGTTCTCTAGGTGCGCTAACGTTTTCGATGTACTCAAGCAATGTGTACTTAACAGGGTCAGCCCAGTCGATGGCATTGTATGGCTGAGGTAGAACGCGCTTTTCAACCTTGATGTCACCGAAGCTGAATGCAAATGGATTAGGCCAATTCTTTGCTTCCTCGGTGCTACCTTCTCCGTTGCCATGTGCACCGTCGTCAACAACACCAAACTGGATGCACATCAAAGCATAACTATGGTTTGCTTTGAAGTCTACATAGTAAGGCTGGTTTGATGTTTCTGTGTTAGGCATTGCTGTGTATGCCAAAGCCTGGCTAGGATCGTTGAAATCATCCCAAGGCAGAGACTCGTAGTCAAGGACGAAGAAGGGCAGAGTTGTATAAGAACTCCAAGAGTACCATGCATTGCCTGTGTAGTTGAATGATACGCGGTAGCTTTCGCCCTTTGTCAAACCGGTCAACTTATAAGTCAAGGGTTCCCAACCGCCATTGCCTACATAGGGACTGAGGGTGTTTGTGGTTCCGTCAAAGTTGTTAACGCCGAATGTTGCATCGTATGCAGAACCTGGATAGCTCCAATTAGAGAGATTGCGGTAGTCTGTGCCAACTTCGGAAACTGATTGGTAAACCATCTGTCCTCTGTCAACCCAACTGCCATTGAAGTATTCATATTCGTGGCCTTCGAAAATAACAATCTTGCCTTCATATGCAGTGATACCTGCTTGGCCTGCGGCAGTCTGACCGTCTGAGCTAAGTTCGAATTGGCCATTGTTGGCAGGGCCATAGAATGTACCTGTAAGTTTGTCCTTCAAACCGCCATTGCCTTCTCCGTCAATTGCGGGCACGAGTTCCATAACTTTTGTATCACCTTCGTAGAGGTCCAAACCATAGAGAGTGATAAATGGATTGTAGCAGTCTGTAATTTTTTCACCGCCAGGAACATCCTTGTTCTGTGCAAAGACATAGAGAGAAGTTTTGCAGTCTGCACCTTTTGGGCTGTCGGTGATTGTGCCGATGAGTGTTGTGCCATCAGCCTCGTAGATATCCATCTTGCCGGCAGCAGCATCAAGTACGGTAACAATCTTCTCGCCATAGCGCATTTGACTCTTGTCAGCAACTTCGCCACCAAGATTGATGGCAGCATTTGTTGTGAAGAAGCAGAAACGGTCTTTCCAACCATCTTGGAAATATCCACAACCATAAGCAGCCTTCCAGTCGCCGCCTTCGAGAGCCTCCAATGTGCAGACAGCACGAGTATTCGTCTTGGGGATGTAGTTAAGGTTGATGTATGGAATGGTTGCCATCGAAGTGTTGGTCTTGATGTATTCAATTTCTGTGATGCCATTACCTGCAACCTTCAAGGTGTTAACCTCTGTTACGACGCCATACTCTTCGTATTCGCCCAAGTTGTTGAGGGCATAGAACTTCATTGAAGCCTTGTCGTAGATGTAGGGGGCGCTGCCACTATAGGAAGCAAGGTCGTCAACAGGTGTTGCCTCGAACGGCTCTTCGAAACCAGTAGCTGGTACGTCGGGAGTGTAGTTCTCGTCGGGAGTGTATTCTACTGTGATGGTCTTCACCTGGAAAGAGTTCGTTGTAGTGAATGTTACTGACGAAGGGGTTGTGCCATCTTCCGGTGTCCAAGTACCTATACCTGTACCTGTATCTGCACTATAAATTCCAGATGCTGCGCCCACAAAGCTGGCCTGGACTTTCTGTTGAGTGGTGAAGGTAATCTTACTGATGGTAGTGCCAGTGGTGGTGCCAGCTACAGTAAATGATTTCCCCTTACTAAAGGGAATGTAAGTTGTATTGACTGTCTGTGTTCCTTCGCCATCAAATGTGATTTTTACATAGCCAGGAGATTCTTCCCATGTGTAGGGCGTTGTGACTTGTTGAGCTTGAATGCCAGTGCCTCCGAGCTTTTTCCACAATGCGCTTGCATCAAATGTGGCTTCATCAGCAAATAGCTGTCCGATGCCAAACACAAGCGAAGCGAGAATTAATAAATGTTTCTTCATACTTGTAGAAGTTTAGTTAATAAATATTGGTTAATTATTATAGTTTTCGCATCAAAGTTAGTATTATTTGCAATACGACACAAAGAAAATTTAAAATTTTATGCTTTGTAGGGTTAAATTTATAATGTATAGATGCGATTTGCCCCTTTGCAACATCTCTTTCGGGGTGTGCAAAGGGGCAATTATGCTTTTTTTTTATGTGTTCGGCAGGTGTCTTACTTGATGTTGCCTACGCTGATGAGGTATTCTGCTATCTGTACGGCGTTGAGGGCTGCTCCTTTTTTTATCTGGTCGCTAACGAGCCAGAAGGTGATGCCGTTGGGGTTGGCAAGGTCTTTGCGGATGCGTCCAACGAAGACGTCGTCGCAGTTTTCGTGGAAGAGTGGCATGGGGTATTTCTTCTCTTCGGGGCAGTCTTCGAGTGCGAGTCCTTGTCCGTTGCGTACGGCTTCTCTGAACTCTTCGACGCTGACGGGGCGTTCTGTTTCTGCCCATACGCATTCGCTGTGGCAGCGAAGTGAGGGTACACGGACGCACATGGCACTGACCTGGCAGTCGGTGTGCATGATTTTCTTGGTCTCGTTGTACATCTTCATTTCCTCTTTTGTATAGCCGTTGTCGCAGAAGACGTCAATCTGTGGTATGACGTTGAAGGCGAGTTGATAGGCGAACTTCTCGACGGTTGGCTTTTCGCCGGCAAGCACTTGGCGTGATTGTTCGAAGAGTTCTGCCATTGCTGCTGCTCCTGCTCCGCTGGCGGCCTGATAACTGGAGACGTGTACGCGCTTGATGTGCGAGAGGTTTTCCAGTGCCTGCAGTGCTACTACCATCATGATGGTGGTGCAGTTGGGGTTGGCTATGATGCCACGTGGGCGGTTGAGTGCGTCTGCGGCATTGCATTCGGGCACTACGAGGGGTACGTCTTCGTCCATGCGGAACGCGCTGGAGTTGTCTATCATTACGGCTCCGTGCTTGGTGATGGTTTCGGCAAATTCCTTGCTTGTGCCGCCGCCGGCGCTTGTGAAGGCAATATCTACGCCTTTGAAGTCGTCGTTATGCTGCAGGAGTTTTACTTCTATTTCTTTTCCTCGGAAGGTGTATTTTCTTCCTGCGCTGCGTTCGCTGCCGAACAGGAGCAGTTCGTCGATGGGAAAATTTCTCTCGTCCAGTACTCGCAGGAACTCTTGTCCTACGGCACCGCTTGCGCCTACTATTGCTACTTTCATAAAGCCTCCTCCAAGCCTCCCCCTCAAGGGAGAGGTTGTTGTTATTTTAATGTTAATGGTTTATTGCGCCTGCAAAGTTACAAAAAAAGTTTAGAGTAGATTGTTTGGAGTGAGGAGATTTTGTGTTTGTTGTGTGTTTTTGATAAATGTCAAATGTGTAGTCGGAAAACTATACGTGTTAAGTCGGCAAACTTAACGTGTATACTTTGCAAACTTAACGTGTTTAGTTGACCGATTTAACGTGTATGGTTTTCTGTTTTCTTTCGGATGGTTTTGTCGTGGGCTGTAGTGGTTTGTTTTTCAGGCTGTTTTGTTCGGTCTGTTCTGTTGTGTGTTGTGTTTTTGCGTGATAGTGTTTGTGTGTGGGAAAAAAGTTGAAAGCGGAAGTCGGAATGTTGAAAGATTTTTTGTATCTTTGCTCCCGATTTATACGTTTTACAGTCATCGAATGGTGCTTCTCAGTACGTTTTTATGTTTGGCGCAAGCCCAAGTGCAGCAGTCTATGTTGGCTTCGGCTCTGATTACCGACCCTACGTGGGTTTTCTCGGTAGTGTTGGGCATCATTCTGTTTGCTCCGCTGCTGCTTCGGCCGCTGCGTATTCCTCCCGTCATTGTGCTCATTCTGTCGGGTATTCTTATTGGTCCTTATGGATTCAACCTTTTGGCACACGACCGTTCGTTTGAACTTTTTGGGCAGGTAGGCATATATTATATAATGTTTCTTGCCGGTCTGGAACTGGAGATGGGCAGTGTGGAACAGTATGGACGCGACGGTCTTCGCTTTGGCTTCCTCACTTTTGCCATTCCTTTTGTGATAGGCATTGCCTCGAGCATGCTGTTGCTCGACTTCAGTTTGCCAACGAGCATCCTGCTTGCCTGCATCTATGCCAGCCATACGCTCGTTACCTATCCCATAGTCGGACGTTATGGTTTGAGCCGACATCGCACGGTCGTCGTCACGGTTGTTGCTACGGCTTTTGCCCTTTTTGCAGCCTTGCTTGTCCTGGCTTTGGTCATCGATGGGCAAAACCCCGACACGTCGTGGTTCACCTGGCTGTTCTTCGGCTTGAAATGTGTGTCTTACATAGCCTTCGTCATCCTTGTGTTCCCCCGTATAGGCCGTTGGTTCATGCGTCGCTACGACGACAGTGTCATGCAATATATCTTTGTGCTGTTGCTCGTCTTTCTCAGTGCATCGCTTGCCAAACTGGTGGGTCTGGAAGGACTTCTCGGTGCTTTCCTTGCCGGCTTGATAGTCAACCGGCTCATACCGAAGACGAGTCCTCTGATGACACGTCTCGAGTTCGTAGGAAATGCCCTGTTCATTCCGTATTTCCTGATAGGCGTAGGCATGATAATCGACCTCGGTATCCTCGTCCGGCATCCCGAAGCACTTTGGGTTGTTGCCGTCATGGTGCTGACCGGAGCCTTGACCAAGTGGCTCGCCTCTGCAATAATGGCATGGACAATGGGCGAGAGTCGTCACAGCATGTGGCTCATGTTTGGCCTGACCAACGCACATGCCGCCGGTGCTCTTGCCATTGTGACCATAGGCACAGCACCCGAAGTGCAACTCATGAACGACAAGGTCTTGGGCGGCACCGTCATGCTCATCCTCTTCAGTTGCCTCATCAGCGGCTTTGCCACAAGCCATGGTGCCAAGCAACTTGCCCTGAGCGATACGTCGCTCGAAGACAACCGAGGCTCCTATCACGGCAAGTGTCTCATCACGTACAGCCAGGAAGACAACGTCGATGTGATGACACAACTTGCCATACTTATCCGTAATCCCTTCATCCCCGACAACCTTATGGGACTTGCCGTGGCCTATGCCGGAAGCGACAACGACGGTGTAGAGATGCACCGACGAGGACGTATCCTGCTCGAAAAGGCACAGATGATAGCCGCTGCGGCAGATGTTCCCATGGCTACACTCAACCGTATGAGCACCAACATTGCAGGTGGCATACTCCATACGATGAATGAATATGACTGCGGTGAGGTAATCATGTGCCTCAACGACCGCACCACCGGTATGGCAAAGTCTTCGTTGGGTACCGTCATCGATAACGTTGTGGGAGGAACCCACCGCGAGGTGATGGCTGTTCGCAGCATTGTACCGCCGGGAACAATCAGGAGGGTGATTGTTGCTGTGCCACAGAAAGCAGAATACGAAGTAGGGTTCTACAAATGGCTGGAACATATTTGCCGAATAGGAGAAGAACTCGATTGCCATCTGGAATACCATGCACATGCCGAGACCTTACCTTATATAAAAGGTTATATGGAACAAAAGCACAGCCATGTGCGCTCGCATTATAACGAAATGAACCGCTGGATGCAGTTCCTCAATCTGCGCAATGATATGGGACTCGACAGCATGCTGGTTGCCGTAACGGCAAGGCCGGGCTTCATCTCCTATCAGAACAAGTTCGAGGAACTGCCATTGCTCATCCACCGTTACTTCAGCAATACGAATGTGATGCTGCTTTTCCCCGACCAATGGGGAGAACCACAGGAAAGCATCTCTGTCTTTATGCCTAACGGTACTGCTGTGCAAAGGCAACCACGCTCCATTGGCGACTGGTTGCGCCACAAGTTTCTGACAGCACGCCGTTCTGCCCTGATGCTGTTCCTCCTGCTGCTTCCCTGCTTTTCTCTCTACTCTACAGCACAACGTCCTCGCTTCGACAAGATGTCGCCAATGGTAAGACTTCAGGTCCTTTCCAATTCCTCCTCGAAGGTGCAAGGCAAAGAACACCGTCGGGTTGCATTGCAAGGCTGGGGCGAGAGAATGCTCACGCTCGTGCAAACCACCAACGAAGATGTGCTACGTGCCTATGGTTGCCACAGTTATGCACATTGGGGAGACATCCATGCTGTGTCTGTCCCGAAGTCGGAATTGGCAGCCCTTTCGCTTCGTCCGGAGGTTTTGCGCATAGAAAGCGGCAGAGTGTGTGATGCCCATATCGATACGTCTGCCATCATCACCCGCTCGGCACCGTTACGCGAAGCAACACCTTATCGTTCTGCATACACGGGAAGAGGCGTTGTGGTGGGCATTATGGACATCGGTTTCGATTTGACGAACCCTACTTTCTACAGTCGTGACCTCGGCACATATCGTGTCCGTTCTTTCTGGGATATGCTCGATTACGACGGAGAAAGCGAACAGGAGATGCCTATAGGAGCGGCTTACACTTCGAGTGCAAGTGTTTTGCAGAAGGCCCATTCCTCCGATAGCCGTCTGCAATACCACGGAACTCATACGGCCAGCACTGCAGCCGGTAGCGGATATGACTCTCCTTATGTGGGCATGGCACCCGATGCAGACATCTGCCTGGTGTCTAATTGTGTCTCTTCCGACAAGGAAATGGTTCCAGACTCTTTGTGGGATTTCTATGGTCCTGTTGTCGATCTGCTCGGTTTTGAATACATCTTCCGCTATGCCGACAAGGTGGGGAAACCCTGCGTGGCAAGTTTCAGCGAAGGTTCTCACGAGGACCTTTGGGGCGAGGCACAACTCTATAGTATTGTTCTCGACAGCCTGGTTCGCCCCGGACGCCTTATATGTGCGTCGGCAGGCAACCAACATCTCTATGGCACATACATGCATAAACCCACAGGGAAAGAACGTATTGCATCGCTTATCCAACCTACAGGAAACACAACTTACATGATGTTGCGCAGTCGGGGCGATTTCAAGATTCATATGGACTTTATGGCTTCGCCAACATTGCTGCATAGAAGTTATGAGATGCCGGTTGGCGATATCCTTGCTGCCGAGGACAGTCTTCTTGTTGATACTATTACAGCAGGCAGTCTGACATACGAACTCATCTTCGGTGCCTATCCTTGTTGTTATGATTCTACTCAACTTGTGACCGATGTTGTCATCAACAAGATTGGAAAAGGCCTTATTCTCACCGTGCAGATGGGCATAGGTGTGAGTGGCTCGGCTTCGGAGGTGGAGGTCTTTCAGCAAATAGGTTATCTCGCAAGCCAGCCGGAATATCCCAATTATCCGGATGCCCAATCAAGTCACAATATTCATTATCCGGCTTCCGACCCCAGTGTTATATGCGTAGGAGCGACTTCCTACAAGACCGGCTTCTATAACTTCGATGGCATATGGCAATCGAGAGACAGAGGCACGAATGGTGTAGTGGCAACATATAGCAGTCGTGGTCCTACACTTTTGGGTAACATAAAACCCGATGTTGTTGCTCCGGGTACGAATATAGCAGCGGCGTTCAACAGTTATTATGTAGAGATGAATCCCGATTATAATACTTCGGAACACGATGTTGCCCGTTATTCGTTCAAGGGAAGGGACTATGCCTGGGGCATGGAGTCTGGCACAAGTATGTCGTGCCCCATGGTGGCTGGCATTATAGCGCAATGGATGGAGGCTGTGCCAACGTTGTCGCGTGAGCAGGTGCTTGAGGTTTTTCAGGCCACTTGCCGTCGTCCGGATTCGTCGCTGACGTATCCCAACAACGATTATGGCTATGGTGAGATCGATGCAGAGGCCGGTTTGAATTATCTGCTCTCGAACTACGACGGCCTTTCTGCTGTTCCTTCTTCGAATAAGCAGCACGGGATATACGACCTGCAGGGCAGGAGAGTGGAGCGCCCATCGAAAGGAATATATATTATTGCAGATGAAAAGGGAACCCGAAGGAAGGTTTTCCTGAACGAATAATGTTACATATAGGAATTGACGAACATGATAAAGATTCGTGGCATAAAGAAGAGTTTCGGCAGTCTTGAGGTGCTAAAGGGTATTGATCTCGACATCGAACGTGGCAAGGTGATAAGCATTGTCGGCCCAAGTGGTGCGGGAAAGACAACGCTGCTGCAGATTATGGGTACTCTTGACGAGGCCGACAGCGGCAGTGTGATTATCGATGGAGTTGATGTTATGAAGTTGAGTGATGCCAAACGCTCGGCTTTCCGCAATAAGCACATGGGTTTTGTTTTCCAGTTTCATCAGTTGCTACCGGAGTTCACGGCTTTGGAGAATGTGATGATGCCTGCTCTCATTGGTGGGGTCCCCAAGCGTGTTGCACGACAGAGGGCTGAGGAACTGCTTGGCTTCATGGGGCTTACGGACCGCTCTTCGCACAAGCCTAACGAACTTTCGGGTGGCGAGAAGCAGAGAGTTGCTGTTGCAAGAGCCCTTGTGTGCAAGCCGGATGTGATTTTTGCCGACGAGCCCAGTGGGTCGCTCGATACGCAGAACAAGCAGGAACTCCATCGCCTTTTCTTCGATTTGCGAGACAAGATGGGGCAGACCTTCGTTATTGTTACGCACGACGAACAACTGGCTTCTCTTGCCGATTGCAAGATTTCCATGAAGGACGGACGCATTACGGATATTACAGAAAGCGAATCGTAGGGCGACGAAGTCGTAGGTTGGCATCTCTTTGGTTGCCAAACTCTTACGAATCCCTATATCACAATAAAAAACATCTACTGTTAAGTTTGCCACAAAGGCGTGCCAAGTCGGGCATTTAGACGTGCCTTCTCGGCCAACTTAACAGTAGATGTTTTTCTGTTATGTGTGGGGCGTTTGACTCTTCGGAACTATTTCAGGGCAATTTTCTTTCCGCCTCTGATGCAGATACCTTGAAAGTCTCTGGTGTTTTCCACTTTCCGCCCGAGGAGGTCGTATGTGGTGTCCGTTGAATTCGGGTGGGAGGTTGGCGGGGTAATGGCGTCGTCTATTGGCGGTGCAATGAGGTATAGCGGAACCCATGTGGCAGGTTTCGCCGGCAAAGCATCGGGTATGCGTTCCATTATTTGCTGCGTGCCGTCGCCCGTAATGGTTTCAAGATTTATGCCAAGTTTCTTTTCTGTCGGTGCTTCGGCAAGTCCGATGGAGGCCCAGGGTATTGCTATTTCAATCCGATAATAGGCTGGCACAACTTTCCCTACGCATTGTATGTCGGACAAGGTTGCCTCTGTCCAGTCTTTACCGTTGCCACGGAATGTCTTAAGCGTGCCGTTGGGCAATATGTTGAAACGGTAAGACGTCGGCATGGGAACATCGGTGTTTGCATATTTGCTCTCCAAATACAGCACGATGCCGTCGGGGAACGGTTCTTCTGATTTGGCATAACGCCGATAGACAATGCAGGACATATAGAGCGCATCGCTGTCGTATGCAAAGTCTGTATAGGAGAATGTGCCCGTTTCGTTGCCCATCGGGATTTGTTGCCCCTGGGAATTGTAATAGGAGTCTTCGGAAGAAAACAGCCCGTCTATTACGGGTTTTGCATATGGCGCATGGAATTGTTTCATGGGATAACCTTTTACCATCGCCACCTTCCCGTCCAATCCGCCTACTGCAACAACAATGCCAGTGTCGATGACTGCCAGAGAGTTCCACCAACTGTTTTTCGTTGTACCTTGATAGAACGGCTTCGACATCGCTTTGAAGTCTTTTGCCTGCTTGTTTCCAACATAAACGAACATCTTCATGTTGTCGCTTTCACCGTATCTGGACTGGTGCGACAGGACAGTTTCGCCATTTGGCAAAACACGCAGATATGGTGCGCCGCCCTTGCATACAGGAGAGTAACTGTGGTTAATGCTGCGGTGGCGCATCGTACTCGTGCCATTTACGAAGGAATTGTTCTTCCAGTTGCTGCTAAGCGGAGTGCGAACCGTTGTGGGAACAAAGTCGCCCACACCGTTCCAGCCGTTGTCCTCGATGGCAACAACAATGTTACGCTCGTCGCTGAGGAGCACCGGCACCGGCATGCCGTCACGGAAACCGCTCCGGTACGAAATGCGTTGAGGCGTGGTCCAAGTTAGCCCGCCATCGAAACTTCGGCAGAGAGAAATCTGCTGTTCGCCTGTCGTTGTGTAAGGACTCTCGTCGGCAAAATACAGTTGCAACTCACCACTTGGCAGTTCAAGGAACGATGGTTCCCAACATCCATTCTCGAAAGTGTAGTCGGCATCATAAACAAAGATTTCGTCCGACCATGTTCTTCCGCCATTCGTACTACGGCGCAATCGGATGCCGAAACGACGGTCTTCAGTGTATGGCTCTGATGGACGAGGATTGTATGCAACCAGAATAGTTCCATCGGAGAGTTGGACAAGGTCCGGCACACAGTTGGGCGTGTTGTTCACATTCGGTGCAATTAAGGTAGGCGAGGACCACATCCTGCCTTGATTGGTAGAGAAACAGACCTTGATGCCACCGCTTTCGCAACAAGCCATTAGCCGTCCGTCGTTTAACTCAATAAGCCTTCCGTATCCTCCTCCATTAAATATGGTTACCGGTGTACGTGCATCCCAAAAGATGCGGCTGCTGGTATAACGAGCCATCGAAGCAGCCGTGAGATGCAGACACAGGCATAAGAAAACGAATTGTAGAAAAAAACGTTTCATGATTATCGATTGTGTTTTATGGTTTTCTTACCTTCTTGTATGATGATCCCTGAATAATTCTCCGAAACCCTTTGCCCACTTAAATTATATAAATGTGTTTCATTTGGAAAGGAAGGACGGCGACCGATGCCTAATGCTTCGGAATCAAAGATAAAACTAATAAGGCCGTCTGCAGATTCGGTAATTTCAGTAATGGAATGATTCATTAATTTTTTGCCCTCAAGGTTGGAATTGTATGGACTCCATGCAGGGACAGACATGTCGGTAAGTTCCGTTTTTCCCAAAGTGCCGGGCCAAGGATCGGCCGACAAAGTGAAAGAGGTGCAGAGGTTATCAGCAGGGATAATGGTCATGCGCTGATGTGAACGTGTGTTATTAACAGTATTTTCTGCCCAGGCAGAACTGTCGTAATCTACATGGAGAATAAGCATCCCATGACCTTCAAGGTGTTTGTCCCAACTTGTTTGCTGACGGTTTTCAAACAGATAGTATTCATTGTCATTACCATCGTTTCTTAAAATATATGCAATAGGTTCGGAAGTCAAGGCTGCCATATCCTTTACCTCCGTTGCCTCGCTGAGTTCAATCGGTTGAAGCCAACCGCAAAACATGCGTTCATAACTTGTAAAGCCGGCAGGAGTGCCACCGTTTCCATTGTATTCGCCATAGTCCATGAGGTCCCACGAGTCCATGCCAAAATTACTTCCCATAGTGTCGTAAAAATCGGGAAGCCCAAAGCAATGCGCAAATTCGTGGCATGCGATGCCAATGCCGGTAATGGATGTTCCACTCGTGCCCAATAATTCTGCACTGGTGGCATAGGCGTCAATCGTTACGCCGTCGGCAATGACCGCCCCCTCACCATCGTTCTCGTACTCATATGCTTCCGAAAGAAACCATGCATGAGACCATATGTCGGCATCTCTTCTGCTCTGCGCTTCGTCAAAGCCCGAATGAATAACAAAAACATGCTCCACCTCTCCGTCGTTGTCCCAGTCATACAGACTGAAATCCGTACTGTCGTCTACCATGTGGATTGCTTGGGATACCATTTCTGCGGTATGCGCATCGTCGCCATTGATGTTGTTCCCGCCATAGTATGATAAAGGCTTATTCATCGTGACTGGGCCAACAACATCGAAACTGAAATCAAATAAACCATAACTTGCATCGTGGAAATAATCTCGAACGGAGCCCGTATTTAACTCATCGGAATAGCCTCTTTCGTTGAAGAAACGCTTAAAGTCGGCATTTGTATAGTGAAATGGAGTTTGAGGAAACTGAACCAATATCACGAGTCCTCGTTTGCTTCCAGTAATAATGTTCTGTTTGTTCTTTCGTTTTACTGCATTTCGTTTCGCAAAAACTTTTTTTCGCACTGATGCTTTTGCATTCCAGCATCTTTGAATACTATCGGTATTGACGAAGCGGGCAATGCCATCTTTGTCACATTCAAGGTATAAACCTTCGTCTGTCTTATAGAAATGCATGTTTTCGTCACCCGTCCATATTGCTTCTACTGATGTGCCGTCTGCAAGAAAGAGTGTGCATCTTTGTCTCTTTGCCGGAACAGCGGATGCAGACAGGGCACATAGATAAAGAATAGTGTAGAGGAATATATTGCGCATTGTTAGACTGAATTATTGTATTATCATTTTCTTGACATCTCCATTGCTCTTGCGTATAACGAAGATGCCATGCCTGAATGAGAAACGATGTAGTTCATCAGCAAAACATTCGCCAACGAACCGTCCTTTTATGTCATATACTCGTATTCTCTCTGCACTTTTGCTTATTTCGGAGATCGCGTCCGGGTTGGGGCGGAAAGATTCGCTTTCTGCCCAGGTACTGTTTCGGTATTGGTCGCTGATGGCTTGTACAGAATAAGTGTAGTCTCTGTCGGTCTTAAGATCATTTAGCCTGAATGATGTACCCGCAATGCTGTCTTTCTGAAGAACTAATTCTCCTTCACACCAGAGTTGTAAATTGTAGAGGGTTGCATTGCTAACCGATTCCCATATTGCAGTTGTGCTTCCGGGCTTGGTGTCTTCAAAACTTAAGTCTGTGGGTTTGTCCAGGGTTCCCAATGGCATTGCCTTGACAATAACAATGCCATCTGATGTTTCTTCAATATCAACAAGTGGCTTGTTCATGTAGTTGCCTGTATAGACAAGACTTGCAGGGTAGGAATCATTCGTCAGTTCGCTGTTGCCCGTGATGCCCGGGTATGGATTGCCTTGCAAACTTGTTTGCCATGCTTCTTTTGAGGTGGCATTGTTAGAACCAATGAGGGTTCCGTTGGCAGGAATGATGGTGAGGCGTTGGTGAGTGGAACTTGTATTTACGGTGTTGCTATTCCATGCACTTGCAGAATAGTCGACATGCATTACCAACATTCCGTGACCGCGATTGCTGCACATGCCCCAATCCCAGCCTTGTGCTTGTCGGTTGTCCAGGATGTAATATTCGTTCGGATTAGCATCATTGACAAGTTTATATCCTTTTCCCCCTTGAGCAAAGCATTTTAGCCGGAGTGTACATGGGCCTGTGATGGTTTCTGTTTGTTGCCATCCCATAAATTCGCGTTCATAGGCTGTATAGTTGACAGGAACTTTACTGCTTCGGGTATACATACCGTAGTCCATGATGCTCCAATAGTCGAGGCCAAACTCTTTGTTCCTTGTGTCATAAAGGTCAGGCAAGCCGAGAGCATGGCTGATTTCGTGGATGACAACACCCACGCCGTCCGGTTGTGTCTCTGTAATGTATCCTCCGCTGGCAGCAGTCGGACGAAGTTCGCAACTTGAGGAGCAGCCGGCAAGCGTTATTCCGTTGACTGTGTAGGTAGACGGTCTTTCTTGGGGCCAAATGGTATTTTTGTCGTTATAACTGTTTGTGTAGTTTTGCCCAAGTCCGGCAAAGATTACAACACACATATCGACCTCTCCGTTTCCGTCGTTGTCGAACTGATTCCAGTTACTTTCTATTTTTTGCGCTTTGGCAAAAGATTCTTTGATGAACTGAGAGTAACGAATGTCTTTTGCATTACCGGAATCGCTACCATAGTAACTATAGACACTGTCGAGAAGAACTGGACCGATGATGGCAAATTCAGGTTGGAATTGTTCCATGCTTTGGTCCATGAAGTATTGCCGGACGCTGCCCCAGTTTCCTGTAGAGGTGTAGATGTCTGTGCCATTGAAGAAATTATTGTAAAAGCTTTGTACTCGGCTGTCGGATATGCCCACACTGAACTTCTTGTCTTTGAATGAAGCCAGAATGACAGGTATTTTCTTCGTGCCTGTTGGCTTTATTAATGCAGTTTCGATACTACCAACTTTTTTTCTTGCAGAAAGGTGTTCTGGAGGTAGTGATGCTATGAATTCTTTTCTTGAAAGACCAGTGGCAAAAAATAAGCCATCGCGTTCCAGTACTACTTCGCCTTCATCTGTAACGAGGTAGTCTGTTTTTTCGTCGCCATAGGCAGTTACCATGACTGTTCGTCCGTCGTTGAGTGTTACGTTTCGGCGGATTCTTAGTGCAGGAACTGCTAAGGTCCAGACGGATATGCTTGTTAGGATGAAACTTAGGATAAGTCTTTTCATGTTGTTAGCGCATTATATATATAATGTGTGCAAAAATACGTTTTTTCATGCTTTCATGCAAAAAATGCTCTAATTATTTGCATGTTCGGTGGAAAGTGAGTACTTTTGCATCGCTTTAAGGGGGATTAGCTCAGCTGGCTAGAGCGCTTGCATGGCATGCAAGAGGTCATCGGTTCGAGCCCGATATTCTCCACAGAGTTAAAGATGGATGGTTTTGCCGTCCATCTTTTTTTCTTTCGAGTATGTAGTTTTGCAGATAACAATACGCCTTCAAAGCCCTATCGCTTTGAAGGCGTATTATTATTGGTTTAATGTTATGTTTTACGATAAATTACTATTGGAGAGGTATCTTTGCGATTCTGCCTTCGTGACGACCGCCTTCGAAGGGAGTCTGGAAATACTCGTCCATGATTGCGTCTGCTTCTTCGTTTGTGATGAAGCGACCGGGCATGACAAGCACATTGGCATTGTTGTGTTGTCTTGCGAGGTGGGCTATCTCTGGTTTCCAGCAGAGTGCGGCTCGAATAATCTGGTGCTTGTTTAGGGTCATATTGATTCCTTCTCCGCTGCCACAGATGGCAATGCCTTTCTCGCATTCGCCAACTTCTATGCCTGCTGCCAAGGCATGTGCAAAGTCTGGGTAATCACAACTTTCTTCGTTGTAGGTTCCGTAGTCGTGAAACTCAATTCCCTTTTGTGTGAGGTATTCTTTTACGTGTTGTTTGAGTGCAAAGCCTGCGTGGTCGCTTGCGAGTCCTATTTTGCTCATGCCAATATCTTCTTTGCTTGTTCGTAAACGTTTTCGGCGGTGAAGCCGAATTTCTGGTCAAGTACTTTGTATGGTGCTGAGTAGCCGAAACTGCCAAGTCCCCAGATTGTGCTGTCTTGGTGTGCTCCGACGAGGAAACCTTGCAGGTTGACGGGCAGTCCGGCTGTGAGGCCGAAGACTTTGCTGCCAATGGGGAACAATTCCTGCTGGTATGAGATGGGTTGTTCGCGGAAGAGGCCTTCGCTGGGTGCGCTGACTACTCGCACTTTATATCCGTCTTTGCGGAGGAGGCGTGCGCCTGCGATGAGGGTGCTAACTTCGGAACCGTTGCCGACGAAGATGATGTCGAACTCCTTGTCGCTTTCGGCGGCGATGTATGCACCGCGAGTTGTTCCTTCGTAGTCTGTTCCTTCGGGAAGGTCTTCTATTGTTTGGCGGCTGAGGATGAGGGCAGATGGTGTTTGGGTGTTTTCCATTGCCATCTTCCAGCACCATGTTGTTGCTTTAACGTCTGCAGGTCGCATGACGAGCATGGAGTTTCTGCCGCTGTGGTTTTTCATTTTTTCCATCAGTCGGATTTGTGCTTCTTGTTCGACTGGTTCGTGTGTTGGTCCGTCTTCGCCGACGCGGAATGCGTCGTGACTCCATACGAACTTGATGGGTATTTGCATGAGTGCTGCCATGCGGATGGCGGGCTTCATGTAGTCGGAGAAGACGAAGAATGTGCCACAGGCTGCTATGACTCCGCCATGGAGCATCATGCCTATGCAACAGCATGCCATGGTGAGTTCTGCAACGCCTGCTTGCAGGAAGCCTCCGCCGAAGTTGTCGCGTGAGATGACTGTTGCTCCACCTTTGATGAATCCGTCTGTTTTGTCTGAATTGCAGAGGTCTGCCGAACTGACAATCATGTTGGGAACTTGTTTGGCGAGCAGTGTGAGGCATGCGCTTGATGCGTTGCGTGTTGCGTCGTTCGGCTTTTGTTGTATGCTGTCCCAGTCGATGTCGGGCAGTTTGCCGGCGAACCAATCTTTGAGTTGTGCTGCTTTTTCTTTATTGTTTTCTTCCCATTCTTTTTCTTCTGTGTAGCGTGCTGCGACGATGTTTTCGAGTTCTTTGAGTCGTTCTTCGTAGAGGTTTGCTACTTCGGGGAAGATGACGAATGGTTCGTCGGGGTTGCCTCCGAGGTTGGTGACGGTGTTGCGATATGCGTCGCCACCGAGTGGTGCTCCGTGTGTTTGGCAACTGCGTTCGTAACTGCTGCCGTCGGCTTTCTGTGCGCCTTTACCCATGATGCAGTGTCCGATGATGAGTGTAGGCTTGCCTTCTACGGTTTTTGCTTTGTCGAGTGCTTGTCGGATTTGTGCTACATCGTTGCCGTCGATGTCGATGACTTCCCAGCCGAAGGCGCGATAGCGCATGGCTACGTCTTCGTTTGTCACGACGTTTGTTTCGGTGGAAAGTTGTATGTCGTTGGCATCATAGAACATGATGAGGTTGTCGAGCCCGAGGTTGCCTGCTATGCGGGCTGCTCCCATGCTGATTTCTTCTTGTATGCCGCCGTCGCTTATGTAGGTGTAGATGGTTTCTTTCTTGAATGTCGGGTTCCCTGTCTTTGCGTAGAGGAACTTGGCTGCAATGGCTGCGCCTATGGCATAGGTGTGTCCTTGTCCCAGAGGGCCGCTTGAGTTTTCGATACCTCTTTCGTAGCACACTTCGGGATGACCTGGTGTGGGAGAGCCCCATTGGCGTAATTGTTGCAGTTCTTCGAGGCTGAATTTGCCGATGAGGGTCAGTTCAGCATAGAGCATGGGCGACATGTGGCCGGGGTCGAGGAAGAAGCGGTCGCGACCTTCCCAGCGTGGATTCTTCGGGTCGAACTGCAGATATTCGCTATAAAGGACATTGATGAAGTCGGCACCGCCCATTGCTCCGCCGGGGTGTCCGCTTTTTGCTTTCTCTACCATCGCGACTGACAGTATGCGGATGTTGTCGGCGGCACGATTCATTAGAGGTATTCCGTTCATAAAGTATTAAGATATCAGGTTGTATGTTTATGTGTGACAAAGGTACTACATTTTGTCCGAAAAGACAACCTTCTTTACTCTTTTATTTGCTTAAAAGTGTGTTTTTAATTTTTGGTGCATGTTTGGCGTGTAGAAGTCCAAAAATCATTTTGTCAGCCCAACAGACGTTTTGCTTTCTTTTTAATACTTCGGTTTTTGATGTAAAACGTTGTCATTTAGATGGAGCCGTGTTGAGTTATTGCATTTTTCTTGTGCCTTTCTGCAACTTAACGTGTATGGTTGCCCGACTTAACGTGTATAGTTTGCTGACTTAACGTGTATGGTTGTCCGACTTAACGTGAGTATTTGGCCAAACATACACTCGAAAAATGCCACTTTTATGCTCGAATTTCCCGGGTTTAATGGCATAAATTCTATCACATAAAAATGTAAATGCTACATTGTCAGTGCGTTATGCTTTTCGGTGAGAATGCGTTCTTTTTTATAATGATGTGGATTGGGCGTTTCGACGACATTCTCAGCGATTGGAAGAAATACAGAAAGTAAGGATTTTCGGGGAAAAGGTTTACAAAATGTCACTTGGGGCAAATGTACGTCCCGCCCACCCATTCGGTGAAAGGTTCTTCGCCCTGGAGTTTGTGCCAGCCAAGAAAATCTCCTTCGTCGTTGGTTTCTACAACCACAGGACCCGGTTGTAAATCTCCGTTAGGAAGGCAAATGTTGTGGTAGGCACGTTTCATCGGCGTCGTCTGTTTGTTCGGTTGGGAATCCCTCGCATAGGACGAATGGGGTTCGGGTTCTCTTTTACGACGTTTATTCTCTTTTCTTTCGGCTGGCTTTCTCGCACTTGCTGCGGCGTGAGACGCTCCGTCTTTGGCTGCGGCAGCGTGTCGGTGGCAACGGAATCAATGCGTAACGTGTCGGTTTCGACAACCGGTTTTTCCTCGATGCGCTTGTGTATCCTGATAAGTTGCATTTTGTTTATCAGCAGAGGCTTAGGCTTGTCGGCATCGTGGTTCGTAGGAAGATAGATGTATCCCGATATTGTTCGGAGGTTCAGACTGTCGATGCTCTTGTCGGGGAAGTGCCTCAATTCGTTCTCTGCATTGTTTCCAACCAGATCTGTCACTGCAGCAACCGTGTCTGTGTCATATTGAAAACTGAGCAGCGCAATGGCCTCGTTGTTCATCGACCGTGCCACAAACTGCGACCGGAAACGCCATATAAAACAATCTCCGGCTTTGAAGGTGGAATCGGCTTTCATCTGGAAAGAATAAACGCATTGTACAGGATTCGCAGCAAGACAAGTAAAATCCTTGCCCAACCAAATGTTGGCCGTGTCGCCGTCGCTCGTTAAGGACTCAAACTGATCTTGCTTCTCAACAGATTCAAGCCCCATTCGCTCAGCCTGTGCCTGCACACGATTCACTACATTATCATATACAAAAGTGAACTTTTCAGCACGTCCGCTGTAATAGACCATCGACGAGTCGAACTCTGCTTCAGTAATGCGGTGCTTCCGAAAAACAGCCTGGATGTATTTGTAACGCGCAACATCGGCGTTCTCGCTTTGTGCTTCGGCCATGCCCTGTGCCAGATGTATGTCGACCAACACATCTGTCATCTTCTCCTCGCTCAAGATTCCACCGGGCACAGTAGGGGTGCAGGCCCAAAAGAACAAACAGAAGACAAGGAATAGCAAACGGGCGGCAAGGCGTATCATCGGAACATTTTCTTATTATAGAAGATGATGAGCGCAATAACTCCACAACTTATGCAGGCGTCGGCAAAGTTGAAAATGGGAGAAAAGAATATGAAATGGTCGCCACCGACAAATGGTAACCACGATGGCCAATCCCATTCCACAAGCGGAAAGTAAAACATATCCACCACGCGGCCCAGCATCATCTGCCCATAGCCAGTGCCCCATGAAACCAATTCCGCTTTCAATGGGGCAGGCGGATTGTTGAATATCATGCCATAGAACAAGCAGTCGAAGATGTTTCCTGCTGCTCCTGCCGTAACAAGTGTCAGGCAGACAAGGTATCCCCAACGGATGCCGCTCTTAATGCTTTTACAAATATACCAAATAAGCGCAGCAACAGCAACGATACGGAAAGAAGTGAGAAACCACTTGTTGAAGACTTCCATGCCGAATGCCATACCGTCATTCTCGGTAAAGAGAATGTAAAACCAATCCGTGACACGTATGCTTTGATACATATGCATACCCGTCTTGACGGCTACCTTTATGGCTTGGTCAATAGCAATGATGCCAATCGTAAGGCAGACAGCAGTAAGTGCTTGGACTTGTTTGCGAGTCATTAGCGTTTCTTGTCGCGTGCTTGCTTTGCTTCAATGGACAGCGTTGCATGGGGGACGGCACGAAGACGTTCCTTCGGAATCAGTTTCCCTGTCTCACGGCAAACACCATATGTCTTGTTCTGAATGCGAATCAGTGCGGCTTGCAGTCCGGTGATGAACTTTTGTGCACGCATGGCTTCGTTCATAAGTGCTTCCTTCGAGAGAGTTTCGGAACCTTCCTCCAATGTGTGGTAAGTGGAGTGTGTCTCGTCGTCGTTAACTCCTCCACCATTGATTTTCTCCATGAGAACCTCATAGTCGCTCTTGGCTCTGTCGAGTTTCTCGTTGATTAGCAGACGGAACTCCTCGAGTTCTTCGTCGGTGTATCTGATTTTATTGTCTTCCATACCTGTAGATTTTGGTTATTATAGTTTTGTAACAGTGAGTTCTGTGCCTAAAGTGATGTTATTGCCAAGAACCTGCGATGCGATGTAGTCGCTGAACTTGTTGAGACATGTGCGGTTGTCGTCGCTCTCGGGAATTGTGACATTGATGCGGTCTGTGATGTCGAAGCCACTGTCCTTACGAAGGGTTTGGATGCTTCTGATGAGTTCGCGTGCAATGCCTTCCAGGCGGAGGTCTTCTGTGATGGTGAGGTCGAGTGCAACGGTCAGTGTGCCTTCGTTTGCAACACTCCATCCGGGAATGTCTTGACTGAAGATTTCAATGTCCTCGAGGTCGACGGTTACCTGCTCGCCAGTGTCGAGTGTGAGTGGCAGATGTTCCGTGGCTTCCAACTCGGCTATTTGCTCTTGGCTCATTGCCAATACAGCCGCATTGACGCTCTTCATAAGTTTGCCGAACTTCTTACCCATGGTGCGGAAGTTACATTTCACCTGCTTGACGAGCATGCCTTGTGCTTCTACGAATTCCAACTCCTTGACGTTCACTTCGTCCAGAATGAGTTGCTTCATGGCCATGATGCGTTGTTGCTGATTGGCATCGATGGCAGGAATGGCAATACGTTGCAAGGGTTGTTTAACAACGATCTGTTCTTTCTTTCTGAGAGAGAGAATCATGCTTGTCACCTGCTGCGCGAGTGCCATGCGTTGTTCTTGCTCAAGGTCGATTACGGTTTCGTCGGCAACGGGGAACTGTGTCAGATGTATGCTCTTGGTATCTCCCTTGCCTGTTGTTTCGCAGAGGTCTCTCCATAGACGGTCTGCATAGTATGGGGCGATAGGTGCCATCAGTTGTGCCACCTTTTCAAGGCAGGTGTAAAGTGTCTGATAAGCACTTAACTTGTCGATGCTCATGGCAGAACCCCAGAAACGTTTCTTAGAAAGGCGCACGAACCAGTTGCTGATGTTGTCTACGACGAAGGTTTGAATGAGACGGCCTGCGCGGGTTGGCTCATAACTTTCGTAGCACTGGTTGACTTCGCGTATGAGGCTGTTCAGGCAGGATAGAATCCAACGGTCCATCTCCGGGCGTTCGTTCATGGGTACGTCCGGCTCTTCGTAGCACCAACCATCTACGTTGGCATACATTGTGAGGAAGGAGTATGTCTGGAAGAGTTTGCCAAAGAATGTTCGGCTTACTTCTTGTACGCCTTCTACATCAAACTTGAGGTTGTCCCATGGAGCGCTGTTTGTTATCATGTACCAGCGTACGGCGTCGCTGCCGTATTGCTCTATTGCACCAAATGGATCGATGGCATTGCCAAGGCGTTTGGACATCTTCATGCCGTTCTTGTCGAGTACAAGGCCATTACTGATGACGGCTTTGTAGGAGACGTTGTCGAATACCATTGTTGCAATGGCGTGGAGAGTGTAGAACCAGCCACGTGTCTGGTCGACGCCTTCTGCGATGAAGTCTGCAGGGAAGACGGTTCCGTTGTCGAGCAGTTCTTTGTTTTCGAACGGGTAGTGTATCTGTGCATAGGGCATAGCACCGGAGTCGAACCACACGTCGATGAGGTCGAGTTCACGCTTCAGTACTGCTCCGGTTTCGCTAACCAGCATGATGTGGTCGACGTATGGACGGTGCAGGTCGATGCGGTCGTAGTTCTCCTGACTCATATCGCCAAGGATGAATCCTTTGTCTTTGAGCGGGTTGCTTGTCATTACGCCTGCTTCGACGGCTTTTTCTATCTCGTTGTAGAGTTCTTCGACAGAGCCGATGCAAATTTCTTCTTTAGTGTCTCTGTTGCGCCAGATGGGGAGTGGTGTTCCCCAGTAGCGTGAGCGGCTGAGGTTCCAGTCGTTGAGGTTCTCAAGCCATTTGCCGAAACGTCCTGTGCCGGTGCTTTCTGGTTTCCAAAGAATTGTCTTGTTGAGTTCTATCATGCGTTCCTTGGCTGCCGATGAACGGATGAACCAAGAGTCGAGCGGATAGTAGAGGATGGGTTTGTCGGTACGCCAGCAATGTGGGTAGTTGTGGACGTGTTTTTCTATCTTGAAGGCTGTGCCGGCTTCTTTCATCTCGATGCACATCTTTACGTTGAGGTCCATCTCTTTGGATGCTGCTTTCTCATCGTATTTGCCGTCTTCGTTGAACTTGGGGTCGTATGCGTTCTTGACGTAGTCGCCTTCGTGGATGGAGTATGTTTCTTCGTTGACACAAATTTGGCGGAAGGTTTCGTCCATGTCTTCCTTGAGGAAGTACTTGCCGGTGAAGTCTACCATGGGGCGTGTGTCGCCTGCTTTGTCAATGATGAAGAGACTTGGGATGCCTGCATCTTTTGCTACCTTGGCATCGTCTGCACCAAAGGTGGGTGCGATGTGTACAATGCCTGTACCGTCTTCTGTGGTGACATAGTCTCCGGGTATTACTCGGAAGCCTTCCTGGCTCTTGTCGACAACTTTTCCGTTCTCTATTGCGCTGGGTTTTACCCATGGGAAGAGTTGCTCGTATTTTGTGCCGACAAGGTCTGTTCCTTTGCCTTGCCAGAGTATTTCGAGTTCTTTGCCTTCTTCGGCTTGGAAGTATGCCGAGAGTCGTGCTTGAGCGAGGATGTAGATGGCTTGTTCTTCGGTGTAGGGGTTGGTTCCCTTAACGGCAACATAGTCAATCTTTGGTCCTACACAGAGGGCGGTGTTGGAGGGTAATGTCCAGGGTGTGGTTGTCCAGGCAAGGATGTATGTGGGAGTATCCTGAGAGTTGGGTATATTCAGATTACTCTCCGTAACCTTGAACTGTGCTGTGACGGTAGTGTCCTTTACGTCTCTGTAGCAGCCGGGCTGGTTGAGTTCGTGACTTGAAAGTCCGGTGCCTGCTGCCGGAGAATAGGGCTGGATGGTGTAGCCTTTGTAGAGCAAGTCTTTCTGATAGAGTTGCTTGAGAAGCCACCATAGAGATTCGATGTACTTGTTGTCGTAGGTGATGTATGGGTTTTCCATGTCAACCCAATAACCCATCTTGTGGCTGAGGTCGGCCCACTCGTTGGTGTACATCATGACATTTTCGCGGCATTTCTGATTGTAGTCCTCAATGCTGATGGTCTTGCCGATGTCTTCCTTTGTGATGCCGAGTTCTTTTTCCACGCTGAGTTCAACGGGAAGTCCGTGTGTGTCCCAGCCGGCTTTGCGCTTTACTTGGAAACCTTTCATCGTCTTGAAACGGCAGAAGGTGTCCTTGAGGCTTCGTGCCAGAACATGGTGGATGCCTGGATGTCCGTTGGCAGATGGAGGGCCTTCGAAGAAAATAAACGAAGGACATCCTTCTCGTTCGGTTATGCTCTTGTGAAACACGTCTTCTGCATCCCATTGCTGGAGCACTTCTTTGTTCACGTCGCTCAGGTTGAGCTTATTGCGCTCTGTGAATTTCTTGCTCATATAGTGTGTGTTGTATATATACTTCGTTTGGGGTGCAAAGGTACAATAAATAATTAAATATTCAAAATGTATAAAAGAAAAAGCCGTCCGAAGGGAAATTCGAACGGCTTGCGTTTGTGTGATAAAGTCTCAGACTTATCACGTTTAGTGGGTGAACTTCACGTGTATAATTGGCAAACTTCACGTGTTAAGTTTGCCAATTACTCACGTTGTGTTTTTTAGAACTTGAGGTCTACGCTGACACCAACTACATCGTTCTTGCGAGTGTATGTGTCTGTGATGTTAGCAGCGCGCTCGATGGTGTGATCGTTGTAGAAACTGTGCATGTAGCCAGCGTTGATGTTCACCATCTTGCTTACGTGGAATGTAGCGCCAAGGCAGAGGGCAGTTGAACTAACATTGAAATTTGTGTCCTGCATTTTCTGGCCGAAACCATACTTTGTGCGCTGTGTACCGGCACTGACTGTGAGCCAGTTGTTTACGTCCCATTCTGCGCCGAGTGTTACCTCCCATGTGTTCTTCTCTACATCTGTGGCAGAACCCTTGGCATCCTTGTCGAAGAAATAGTGGAAACCACCCATTACGCGGACGTTGTCGAGGATAGAATACTGTGCGCCCAAAGTCAGCAGAGCAGGAATGTCAGAGCGAACCTTCTTGCCGTCCTTATACGCGTCGAAGACATCATCAACGTTACTGCTGTTCTTGGAATCGTTCTTTAGATTAATCTTCGTGCGGAACTCATATTTGGCAGCCAAATTTAACTTGCCGAGGTTTACGTCAACACCCAAAATAGGAGTAATGCCGAAACCACTCTGCGAGCAGTCAAGAGTAAGGGGAGCATCAAAGAGATATGCACCCTGGGCAGCAGTAGTTGCTGCATCTTTATATGCAGCAGCCATAGCCTGATACTTGGCAGCCTCAGCAGCCAGGCCGGCAGCAGCAGCATGCTGGGCAGCAACAGTATATTGACCAGCAGCACCAGCGGCCTGCTGAGAAACTCCATTCAGATAAGTACTTGCAGCCATGTTGTTAGCAGTGACATTAGAAATGGCACCTACATATGAACTGTTTGCCAATACGCCACGCACACCGCCGAACACTGAAATCTTATCAGTAACTTTGTAGGTTGCACCCACCTGAAGACCATAGAAATACTGCTTCCCGGTTAAGTTCTGGCTCAAACCATAAGATGTAGCATTAGCACCAAGTAACTTGCTGCCTACTAATTGCTCGAACATGGGCAGACCGTTCTCGAACTCGCACTTGCCGCCGCCGCCGCCAACTGCAAACTGGGCAGAAACGCTCCACTTGTCGTTGAATACATAGGCTGCCTGGAAAGAAGGAATGACAGGGGCAGCAGCCTTTCCTTCGAAGAAGTGCTCTTGATTCTTGTTCTCAGTGTTGAGCGCATAGAAAGGAGCATTTGAAGTGATTTGACGCTTCTGGATGGCACTCTGCCAACTCAGAGAAAGATGGAATCCCTTGGGAAGGAATGCGATACCTGCAGGGTTGGAATAAACACCGTCGATGGCAATTACTGCATCACGGGCAGGGTTGCGCAAGAATACGGCGTTCTGGTTTGTGTTGGTTAAAAGACCACCGGCAAATGCGCTGCTAACTGTGGCAAATGCCATCAAACTAAGGATTGTTTTTTTCATTATTTTTACCTTTTTGGTTGAAATCGGCCGCAAAGGTAACACAATAATATCATCTGTGCAAGTTTTTCTTCAAAAAATGCACATTAAGTAGGTATTTTGTGCAATTTCTATTGACCTGCGAGGGCGTAGATGGTCTTTAGTCCTTTTATCTTTAGTCCTTTTATGCGATTGAGCAATTCGCGTGAGACGGCACGTTTGACGGCGACATAAGACCAGTGTGGCAGGACGTCTATTCTGCCTATTTGGTTGCTTTCGATGTTTCCTTGTTTTGTGAGGAAGCCTACGATGTCTCCACGACTTATTTTGTCTTTCTTTCCTTTACCTATATCTCATGTAACCCAAAGTGGCTTTTCTGGTGCGGGAACTTTGGCGGGCAAGGTGAGTGTTTCGACGTCGTCGGTAATGAATTGTGGCAGATGCTCTTCGGGACCGAGGATGAAGTAGGCAGAGCCTTTCATGTCCCACCTTGCTGTTCTGCCGTTGCGATGCGTGGATGTTTCTTCGTTAGGCGGGAGGTGGTAGTGTATGGCGTTATCGATGTCTGTGATGTCGAGTCCTCGTGATGCGAGGTCTGTGCTGACGAGGATGTTTGCGGAGCCGTTGGTGAAACGGTAGAGTGCTCTTTCTCGGTCGCGTTGTTCCATGCCTCCGTGGAAGATGTCGGCTGTGAATCCTTTTTCTTTGAGGAAGTTGCCCACGCGTTCTACGCTTTCTCTGTAGCCTACGAAGACAAGGCTTTTCTGTGTGCCAAGTGTGCCGAGCAGTCGATAGAGAGTTTGCAGTTTGTCTTTTTCGGGTGATTGGACTATGTGTAGACCGATACGTTCGTCGCTTTCGTCGTCGAGGAAGTTGAGTCGGGCATAGTTGTGACTGCCTACGAAGGCAGGTATGTCGTCGGTGTCTGTGGCAGAGAGGAGGATGCGTTGCTGCAGGTGGGGTAGTAGTTCAATGATGCTTTGCATCTGCTGACGAAAGCCGAGTTCGAGCGATTTGTCGAATTCGTCGATGACGAGTGTCTGTATGTTGTCGGCGAGCAGATTGCCTTTCTGCAGATGGTCGAGCAGCCTGCCAGGTGTTGCTGCCACGAGTTGTGGTTGCTGTCCTCGTATTTGTTGATGTTCCTCCATGGTTGGCCGTCCTCCGTAGCAAGCAGCGATGCGCAGTTCGGAGCAGAGTCTTCGTGCTACGTCGGCTGTTTGTGTGGCGAGTTCTCGCGATGGAACGATGACGAGTGCTTGCAGGTTGTTGCTGTTTGCGTCGAGTTTTTGGAGCAAGGGCAACAGGTAGGCAAGTGTTTTGCCCGTGCCTGTGGGGCTGAGCAGTACTGTTGATGTTCCTTTGCGTGCCGTTTGCAACATTTCTTGTTGCATGGCATTGAGGTCGGTTATGCCGAGTGAGGAGAGGTTGTAGGTCATGTTATCTGAGGAAGTAGTCGACGAGGAAGTATATGCCCAGTGCGACGAACCAGCCGAGGAGTACTTTGAGTGTGATGTGCTTGATGTACCACCATATGCTTACGTCTTCGGTTTTCATGAGTGCATAGCCTGCCGTGTTGCCTATGGGGAGCAGACATCCGCCTATGCTGCCACTCAGGGTGATGAGGTGCCAGTACTGTCCGTTTTCGACGAAACTTTGCAGGTAGGTGGTCATGCCTGGTGTGTTGTCTGGGAGGACGGGGTAGATGGAGATGCTGCTGATGACAAGGGCGAGGTTGTCCATGACGGAACTGACGAGTCCGAGTACGAGCGACATGATGTAGATGTTGTGGATGTATTGGTCGCACCAGTTGCGTACGCTGTTCATGGCACCTACTTCGATGAGGATGTCCACGCAGAGTCCTACGCCGAGGAAGAACATTATCATTTGCATGCTTTCGTACTGCAGGCTGCGGTTTGTCTCTCTGCTGAGCGGTTGGTCGGAAAGGATGCGTTTGCGGTTGATGATTTCGTTTGCCACCCAAAGAACGCCGAGCACGCAGAGTGCACCGAGGAATGGTGGCAGGCTTGTGAGTCGGTAGAATGTGGGTACGAACCATAGTCCGCCCATGCCCAAGAAGAACATGAGTATCTGTTGCCAGAGTTTTACGTCGGTGTCATTGCCTCTGTACATCATGACGTTGGCTCGTTTCAGGTCAAGATGTGGGGGAAGTTTCCTGCCGATGAGGTATGTGGGTATGATTGTGGCAAAGAGTGCCGGCAGTACAAGTGCTGCGGTATAGTTTGTGGGCGTCACTGCTCTGCGTGTCCAGACGAGCAGTGACGTGACGTCTCCTATGACGGTGAAGCAGCCTCCACAGTTGGTGGCGATGACGATGATGGCTCCCAGCAGCATACGTTGCCTGTGGTTTACCACCAGACGGTTCATTACCGTGAACATTACGACGGCAGCGGTTAGGTTGTCGAGGTTGGCACTGAGCAGGAAACTGCACAGGGCGAGCATCCAGACGGCGCGCCATGTCCCTTTCGAGCGGCAGAGTTTTGCCACGAGGTCGAAGCATCCGTTGTTTGTCAGCACGTCTGTGATGGCCATTGTTGTGAGCAGATACATGGCGATGCTCGTGAGTTGTGCCACGTGGCGTGCGAAGACGTTTTGGCGTATGAACTCGTTGACGGCTTTGATGCTGTAGTCTTCGCCGGCAAGGAATTCCTGGAATCCGGCATTGTGGAGTGTCTCAATGTAGTAAGGTCCTACGCAGACGTACAGCACCCATCCCCACACGCCGCAGAAGACGGCTACGGTGGCTTTGTTGATGCGGGTGATGTGTTCGGTGCAGATGAGCAGGTAGCCGAGCAGCATCAGGCAGACAATGGCTATGGTCATGTTCTTTCAGTTAAGAGTTCTCGTTAGGGTTAAGGTCAGGGTTAACGTTGAAGTACCCTTTCTTTGCAGCGCAAAGGTAGTTAAAAATACTCAAAACGACAAGCAACGCTTTGCTATTTATGGCAAAAGATGTAATTTTGCGTTGTTATGAAGAAAATGATATGTTTTGTGCTGCTGCTTTTTGCCCTTATGACAAAGGCACAGAAGGTGGAGATTTTGGTTGGTGGGAATTGGGCTGAGATTCCTGCTCAGCAGACTCAGAGTGAACTGAAGCCCGGCTGGAAGATTGTGGACTACCAGATGAAGAGCAAGTTGACGCACTATCTCTCGGGCGCTCATGCAGCGCAGTTGGCGGAAGGGAACCGTCCTGTTTTTCGTGTCACACCGGGCGAGAAAGAGGTGCTTGTTGACTATGTGCTTGTGCGGCTGAAGGCGTCGAAGTATTACCGGAAGATGTTCAAACCGTTGTTGATTGAGTGCAACTATACTCGTTTGGAACCCAGTGCGTTCGATGTTAAAGCCGAAAGTGATAGTTTTATTTGCCAACCTCGTCAGGCGTTGCAGCCGGGAGAGTACATTCTGGCTTGTCTCACGCAACGTCCCATCGGCGAGTTGCAAGACATACTCGTCTTTCCTTTCAGCGTGGCAAAAGAGTAGATTTGCTTACATTTTGTCACTTTCAAAACGGAGCGATTTCTGACGCAAATAGATAAAACAAGTGCCGAAACAGGTCGGCTTACGGACTTAAACAGGTATACTTGCCCGACTATACACGTTAAGTTGCCCGACCATACACGTTAACTTTGCCGACCATACACGTTAAGTTTGGTGTTTTCTTGTGTTAGAAATGGGCGAAAAACACGTAAAATTTGCTTGTTTTGCATAGATTTTGCCCTGCCGGAGCGAGTTTTTGTGGTTGTTGGAAAATGTAATGCGCTTATCTGTAGTGTGTTATGACAGTGCTTCCAAAATGCGATAAAAACAGTCCTCCGTTGCGTCGCTTCGTTTTGTTCAATTCTCAGCGCTTTGGAAAAATACAAAATGTAAGCAAATAAGGCATTATGCTGACAATGTGTCAAAACATGAAAGAACAAGTCAATTAAAGAGAAGAGGTTTTCTCATGCTTTCTGTTTTAAGTCATAATTTGTAGGCTTCTTGCTTTGCAAAGTTAATGATTTAGCCTAACCTGCAAAGGAAACAGCCAAAAATGTTTCGATTATAAACTTTTCTTCGTATCTTTGTACCACAATAAAATAAGGTAATGAAAGTAGATATACAGGAAATAAAACTGCAAGAGGCAGCGGCTCAGGGTACAGATGCCTTTCTTACACTCATACACGACACCATTCTGGCTGCCGTAGGGGGCGAAGTGAATGCCCAGACCTTGCCGCTCCTCAACGGTGAACAGACAACGTTGCTGGCTTACTACATCCTGCGCGACGAAGTGATGGACGGCGGATTCATACAACTCATACACAATGGTTATGGCCCCTTCATCTTCCTCAACCCCTTTGCCAAGGCAATGAGACTCTGGGGCGCACACGACTTCAGCAAACTCATCTACAAAGGCCGTAAACTCTTCGAAGAACACGAAAAAGAACTCACTGCAGATTGCAGCGACGAGGAATTCATGGCACTCTTCGAACAATACCCCGAGTTCGACGACCTCGACGATGAATTCGTCGAGATGGAAGAAGAGGTGACCGACATCATTGCCCACTATGTGGACGATCATCTCGAGCAGTTCGTAGCAGTAACAAAGTAAATGGTTAATGCCTAAATGGTAAATACGAGATGGCAAAGACGCTTATTCCCAACAAGGGAGCAAAGATAAACATCAAGAATAAACGAGCAGAGTTCGACTATCTGCTCATGGATAAATACACAGCCGGCCTCGTCCTGACAGGCACGGAGATAAAGAGCATCCGCAAAGGCAAGGCAAGCCTTGTGGACACCTACTGCTATGTGATAGGCGGCGAAATGTGGGTCAAGAACATGTATATAGCCCACTACGAACAAGGTTCCTACAACAATCATGTAGAAAGACGCGACCGCAAACTCCTCCTCAATCGCAAAGAGATACGCAAGATACAGCAGACCGTCAAGTCGCCCGGCTTCAGCATAGTGCCCACACTCCTCTTTGTCGACGAGAAAGGACTCGCCAAACTCGACATCTTCATTGCTCGAGGCAAGAAAGAATACGACAAACGCGAAACACTCAAAGAAAAAGAAGACCGCCGTAACATAGACCGACAGTTTAAAAAGAACTACTGATGAGGTGTAAATACCAACGCATAAGAACCAACGACGAACTCTCGCAACTCCTAAGTCAACAAGAGAAAGAACTCCGACGCTACGCCTTCCAGAGCGTGGACTTCACTCTCTGCGCCCAGCAGGCACTGGCACACTTCTATCGCGAATGTCTGTTCCTGAGTTGCCGCTTGCCGATGGGACTTAAACGCCAGTCAAAGGGATGTCTCTACTTGCCCAACATGGGCGAAACATTCGACTTCCCCAATCATCTCTATACCCCCGAAGAACTCTACGAAGGCTACAACCCTCTTGTTCCCGACAGTTACGAAAAATGTTTCGACGGACGCGTCTATAGACACTATCTGAAAAAAGGCAAACACGCTACAGACATCAAAGAAACACTCGCTCGGGCACTTCACGATCATTCCGTCAGCGACTGCCTGCGAGATTTTCTGCAAGACTTCGACGAACATCGCCTCGTTGGAGTAATGGGCGGACACAGCCTATCGCGCTGCGATACCTCGTATGGCATGGTGGCAAAGTTAAGCAAACGACTGACCGAAGCAGGTTTCCTCATGATAACAGGTGGCGGACCCGGAGCAATGGAAGCAACCCATCTCGGTGCATGGATGGCTGGCAGAACAGAGGCCGAACTGCAGGAGGCACTTGCCATTTTGTCTGTCGCACCCTCCTATACAGACAAACATTGGCTCCCTACTGCTTGGGAAGTTCACGACCGTTTCCCCAATCTGGGACATAAAAGCCTGGGCATCCCCACATGGCTCTATGGGCATGAACCTTCAACACCCTTTGCCACACACATTGCCAAGTATTTCGACAACAGTATTCGCGAAGACGGCATTCTCACTATTGCCAGAGGAGGCATCATCTATACGCCGGGAAGCGCAGGAACTTTGCAAGAGATTTTCCAGGAGGCAGTACAGAATCATTACCTGACATTCGGTTATTCCTCGCCAATGGTTTTCTTGGACAAGAAGTTCTGGACAGAAGAAGTGCCAATATGGCCCTTGCTGACCAGGCTCGTAGAAACAGGAACATACAAAAACCTTATTCTTTGCCTGACGGACAACGACGATGAAGTGGAACGTGTTTTGAAAGGTGAAGAATAAAAAAGGGCGTACTGGCGATGTGATGAAACTCCGAAAAACAGGTTTTGAGGGTTCGTAGCCTTTGTAATCCATCTAACCAATAAGGGATGGCACGCCATTGGATACGAAACATTTCTCGGTAATAAAATGTAAATTGATGAGTATCCCGATCAAACTAGTACGCCCGTATGATGCGATATGTCTTGCTCGCTGCAAGACCATCTTGGACTTCAATGATATTGCAAAAATACTAAATCTGCATTTATTATACAAGTATTTTTGTATTTTTCTTCATGTCTTCTTGCTATTTTCTCTAATTATCCATAATTTTGTTAGTGGAAACATCTGAAAATAACCTATGACATTACAGTTTTCGATAGAATATAGAACAGAGTGGGGGCAAAGTGTTGAAGTGGAACTGTGCTTCCTTACTGCAGAAGGAAAAACACGCTGGCAACGTATTCCTCTTGAAACAGACGACGGATATCTGTGGAAGGGAATTGCCATGCTTCGCTCACAAGGCAATCAACTCCGTTATACATATATTGTTACGAACAATTCTGCCGTCATACGTCGTGAGTGGAATGTAGTGCCTCGTGTCTTTCCTTCCGACGATGCACACACATACTTCTTCGTGGACCATTGGCGCGACAGACCGGAGTCGTCCTATTGCTATTCCGATGCTTACAGAGTTGCTTCCGGACTCGATGATAAGATTGCAACTCCGGTTGCTCTTTATCCGCGGACATATCTCTTTCGCGTACAGACACCTCAACTTGCGCCTGGCGAAAAGGTGGCACTCGTTGGCGACCAGCCCACGTTGGGAAATTGGGATTGCGAACGTGCCTTGCCGATGATTCAGACCAGGCAACAGGAGTGGACTATCTCCATTAGTGGTGACGGGCTTCGCCTTCCTTTCCAATATAAATATGTGGTGCAAGATGAGAACCGTTCTGTCAGATGGGAAGAAGGTCCCAATCGCCAAAGCCCATCAAACAATGACCAGGTCTCGATAGTCAACAGCCAGTCTTCAATCGTGGTTGCTCTTTCTGATGGCGAAATAAGGCTGGAAGCACCACATTGGAAGGTGGCAGGTCTTGTTGTTCCTCTCTTCTCGTTGAGAACGGAAGGCAGTCAGGGAGTAGGAGACTTCGGCGACTTGAAGGACATTGTGTCTTGGGCTGCTTCGACAGGAATGCATGCCGTACAACTCCTGCCCATTTACGATACGACACAGGAACGCACCCACACAGACAGTTATCCATACAATGCCATAAGTGTTCACGCCATACATCCTTTATATATCGACCTTCGCCAACTGCCGCTTGCTGATGCAAAGAAACTTGAAACTTTTAAGGTTCGTTGGCAAGACTTGAATGCTCTTCCGGCTCTTGATTATGTTGAGGCCATAAAACTGAAGGAGGACTATCTGCATCTGCTTTACGAAGAACAGATGCATGCAGTCTGTCAAAAGGATGATTATCGTGCTTTTGTTGACAACAATGCCGAATGGCTACAACCTTATAGTGTCTTTTGTCATCTTCGCGACACGTATGGCACATCGTGCTTTTCCGATTGGCCAGTCTTGTCTTCGTACAATCGAAGTGCTGTAATGAGTTACTTCGAACAACATGCAGTGGAGGTGGGCTATTATATGTTCGTTCAATATCTCCTGCACATTCAACTTTCCGAAGCATCCGACTTTGCCCGCCGCCTTCGTGTCTTCCTTAAAGGCGACTTGCCTATAGGCATTAGCCCCTGTAGTGTGGAGGCTTGGCAGGAACCACATCTCTTCCATACGGATATGGCAGCAGGTGCTCCGCCCGATGATTTCTCAAGGACAGGACAGAATTGGGGTTTCCCAACTTATGATTGGGAGCAGATGGCTGCAGACGATTACCTTTGGTGGAGAAAGAGATTAAGTGGAATGTCGCGCTATTTTAGTGCATACCGAATAGACCACATACTGGGTTTCTTCCGCATTTGGCAAATACCTCAGGGAAGTCCCTCTGCACTGTACGGACAATTCTCTCCGGCACTACCGATGACGACAGAAGAGATAGAGTCCTATGGACTGGGTTTCCGCGAAGAACTTTTCTTGCCCGATGCAACGCAACCGGACCGTTATCATCCGCGTATGGGAGTGATTGGCGAACCGGTATGGCTATCTTTGCCAAGCAACGAACAGGATGCTTTTATACGTCTTTATGATGATTTCTATTTCCGTCGTCACGACTACTATTGGGCGGAACAAGCCATGAAGAAGTTGCCGGCACTTATTGGGGCAAGCAATATGCTCGTCTGTGGCGAGGACCTCGGTATGGTGCCCGGTTGTGTTGGTCCGGTCATGCTGCAATTAGGTATTCTCAGTCTTGAGATACAGACGATGCCAAAGACGTATGGCGTGGCTTTTGCACAACTTCATCAGAATCCATACAGAAGCGTGGCAACTATCTTTACGCACGACATGCCGACGCTTCGCCTCTGGTGGAAGGAGAATCCCGAACGAACGCAGTTGTATTACAACACTGTTTTGGAACACGATGGGAAAGCACCGAACGAACTGCCAGGCTGGCTTTGCGAAGAAATCGTGGCACACCATCTCAACTCGCCTTCGATGCTTTGTCTCATTAGTTTGCAGGATTGGCTTTCTATTGACGATGACTTACGTAATCCTTCTGCGGAAGAAGAGCGCATCAATGTGCCAGCCAACCCCAGGCACTATTGGCGTTATCGTATGCACCTTTCTGTTGCCGATTTGAAGAATTCAAAACTTTTGAATGAACGCATCGGCACACTTATCTCGCATTCCGACAGAAGTTGACAGACAGCAATAACTGCTTGATTTTGACGAATGTTAGTTCGGCCAATTATATCCATCAGCAGGGATAAACCCAATGCTCGTCTTGTCGTAGAAAAAGTATACATGTTAAGTGCCCCAACTATACACGTTAACTTTGCCAACTATACATGTTAACTTTGCCAACTATACACGTTAAGTTTGTCAAATGTACTGCAGGAGTAGAAACAGAGTATATTTTATCTGATTCTTTTTATGTCTTTACACATAAGGCCCTCCCCATTTTGGGGAAGGCCTTTCGTGTGTAGTGTGTTGCAGTATATCTTTATTTGATCAGTTTTTTCCCATTACTGATGATGATGCCTTCGTAGTCTTTGCTTACGCGTTGACCTGCAACATTGTAAATGTTTTCTTCCTTCAGGACTAAGCCGGGAATGTGTTCTGCGCCTGTGATGTAATCCTGTTGGGCAATGATAACCCATTGGCCCTTGACGGGACTGCCATCGGCATCAACAATGCTGCCATACTTGAAGTATGCGCCTTGTGGTATGCCAATGATGAGGTCGTCTTCCAGCGTGAGGTCGTTGAAGTCGTATGTTCCCTGTGTACCCCTCATCTCCACGATGGTCTCCTTTCCTCGCACGGTGATGCCGCCAGCCGATGTGTTCTTCCTGCCCATACCGAAGGCTGTTGTGCCTTCTGCCTTAACGTGGATACCGCCCTCGATGGTGATGCCCGGCCCTGAAGAGTAGATGCCCATATCGCCCACACAATAGAGCGAGCCCGTACCGTTGACGGTGGTCTGATCTGTGAGATATAATCCGTGTGTGCCCTTTACGGTGTTTTCGCCGGTGAGTGCCATGGTGAATGGAACGTAGGCAAAGATGCCGTAATTGTCTGTGCCGCCATCGATGTCGACATTTGTCAAGGAGAGAACGCCTGTCTCAGAATCGTAGTTGACGGTGCCGTCGCCCAATACATCAGTTTGGTTGATGTTGTTCACTTCAATGCCGGCTACGTAGATGCCGTAGCCCGTGCGCTTGCCTATGACGACGGTGGTGTTCGTCAACTGTTTGCCGTCAGCATCCACAAGGCTGCGCTTGTCCTCGCTGTAGGTCGTGCCAAAAGGTTGCAAGATGCCGATGCCGTCTTCCATGACCAACTGGCAGTTGTACGTCATCCACATGGGTTCCTGCATCGCCGTGAGCGTCAGCCCGGCATCTTCCTTCAGGGTCAGGTTTTTGCCGCCTGCTTCCAGAAGCGAGAAGGCACTCTTGCGTGCGCTCTCGATGCGAACCTTTGCCTTGCCTGCTATCGTCACGCCACATTCTGCCACAACGCTGTTGCCTTGTGTCGATATGGTGAGGCTGCCGTCCTGCTCTGCGCCTTCCTCCGTCGTGATGGTGAGGAGCGACTGCTGGTTGCCGCTGCGGTGCAGACCCTGTATGCCAATCGTGTGGTCGGAGCTGTCGTAGTAGTCGCTATGGATGTTGACGGGGTCCTTGCCGAGCACGATGGAAGCGTCGCGGAACGTGGAGATGTCCAGTGCATGAGCCTTTGTGTCGGCATCCACCTCAATGTCCACACCGCTCAGGTGCAGCGAGTTGTCCGTGGCGTCGTAGCGTGCGTAGCCGCCTTCTGTGTTGAGCGAGATGGCGGGCAGCACGGTGAGGTCGGCAGCGATGGCCGAGGTGATGGTGTCACCGGCAAAGGCAATATTATATATAATGTTGCCGTCTGCATCCTTGTTGTTGGCATCGGCAAAGTCCTGGTTGGCGATGGTCACCCATTCCTTCTTGATGGTCACGGGGGTTACACTGCCCATACGCACGATGCCGTCGTACTCGTCCTTGAAGTAAGCGCCCTTGGGCAAGGCAATCTGTAGGCCGTCCTCGAGGGTGAGGCGCTTGATGTCGACGGCTCCGTACACGCCCTTCAGCCGGACGAATGTCTCCGAGCCACGGATGACGACTTCCTCCGAGCTGCTGTTCCTCTTGGCGATGGCGTGGCGTTCGGTGCCTTCGACCGAGACTTGTGCGCTGTCCTCGATGAAGATGACAGGCGAATTGAAGACGATGCCACGAGAGCCTGAGACGTTGAGCGAGCCGGGGCCCTTGATGTGCGACTCTCCTGTGAGGACGATGCCCCAGTAGCCATTCACGTTGTTCTCGCCCTCGAGCAGGATGTTGATGGGGAAGCGGGCGTCGATGCCATACTGAGAGGTGCCGCCGTCGATGTTGGCGTTCTTGAGTGTAAGCTTGTCGATGCCGTTGAAGCAGACCGAGCCGCCATCACCGAGCACGTCGCTCAGGTTGCTTGTGTTCACTCTGGTACCGGCAATGTAGAGGTCGTAGTCCTTGGGCTGGCCGAAGAGGACTTCGCCTGTCACTTTGTTGCCGTCCTTGTCGACGATGATGCCTTGCGACTTGTCATAGCGTGCGCCGACGGGCGAGACGATGCCGATGCCGTCCTCGAGGGTGACGTCGCCGAATGTGGAATCTCCTGTCATACGCAGAGGCATAATGGAATGTACCAGCATCAGCTCTGCATGTTCCTTCATGGTCAGGTCGCAGGTGGTGCAGTAGAGCGCAATGCGTCGCTTGCTGGCAAGCGTCACCTTTGCGTAGCCGCCTATCACGAGCGAGGAATAGGTGTGTATGGAATTGTCTTGGGTAGTGACGTTCAGCTCAGAGGTGGTCTCGCCGTCCTCGCTGGTGATGTTGAAGGTGTAGTCTGTCTCTTCGAACAAGATGCCTTCGCTGCTGGTATGGTTGGTGACGATGTTGACGGGCTTCCATCCGAGCTGGATGGTGAAGTCTTTCTTTGTGGAAACATTGATGGCATCGCTTTGGATGCTGTCGGGCAAGACGATGTCCACGCCGCTCAGGTGCAGTTCGTTCTTGTTGCTGTCGTAGTACGCATAGCCTGAACTGTGGTTCTTGGTGATGTAGGGGAGTACGGTGAGGTCGTCCCTGTTGGCAGACGTGATGGCCTGTCCGGCTATCTGGATGGGGTAGTACATATTGCCGTCGTCGTCGATGTTGTCGAGGATGACGTCCCATCCCTTCTGCCTTGCTATGTCTGCCTGTGCCTGAGTGCAAGTGTTCTCAGAATTTACAGGGATTAAAGCAGTAATATGAATTTGGGCAAATTCTTCTTCTGGTATTGTGGGCAGGCTTTCGAGTGTTTCTGTCATCCAGGAATCGATGCGATTGCCGCCGACATAGACGCCTCTGAGACTGCTGCAATGCGAGAAATCGAGCCCCGTGAAGTTGTTGTTCTCGCATATAAGGCTCCTAAGGGAGTTGCAATTCGTGAGGTTGAGACTTGTCAGTTGGTTGTTATAGCACCACAAGGTTTCCAGACTCTTGTTGTTTGCCATGTTGAGCGACGTCAACTGATTCCGATGGCAGTAAACCGTTTTGAGCTGCGGGCAGGGCGTCAGGTCGAGTTCCGTGAGGTTGTTCTCGCCTACATTCAATAACTCGAGCTTCGGAAAGTACTCCAGTCCCTTCAACGATGATATGCCTCTTTCTGGGGCATCAATGGCGATATAGTACGATTTGTTCCCGCTTATGTCTGTGTACAATGCGGCTTCCTGCTGGTCGAGCTTGCCGTCGGTGGGCCAGGTGTCCTTTGCTTCCTTGATGTATGCACGGAAGTTTTCGTCGGGGAAGTGTTCCTCGTCGATGGGGACGCTCGGCACGAGCAGCAGTTCGTATATCTCCCTGGCTCTGTCCCCGTCCATGTAATAGAAGGTCTTCATGGTGCTGTCGAAGGTGGCAGTAATTGCAATGTTTATCCATTGGTCGGCCTTTGCTACCATGTCGGAACTCAGGTAGAAGTTGAAGACATTAAATACCGCCTGATGACTGTAATCAATGTAAACGGTACTGTTTTCCGCAAAGACAGAGAGAAGGTTCTTGATGCCAGCCCATGTGGGTTGGGCCGTATAGGTTTCGGGGCGGTAAATCTTAATGTCAGAGTTGATGATGGTGAGCATTTCTGCTCCGGTGTTGCCCACGATGCCCGAGGAACGGTCTGCCTCGATTTTCATGTTGGTGCAGTCTTTGATTTCAAACCTTGCGCCGTTGCCTATGGTGATGGCATCTTCGTAGTCACCTTCGATGTATATCGAGAAGCCCCAATAGCCTGACACATTGGTGATATCCATCGGAATGCTCGTGATGGTGGTGTTGGCATTGAGGCGCAGGGGCGAGGCGTTCGTTGCCGTTAGTTGGCAAGGGTTGACGAAGCGGATGGTCAGCCCGTCGCAACTCTCGTTGAGGATGGCACGGTTGCCGCTGCCGCTCCTCACGATGGAGATGTTGCCGAGCGTCAGTGTCTTCGTCTCAGGGTTGTAGCTACAGGTTGAAATGTAGCCGTCGAGCCAAGGCTTGATGTGTTCGCCGGTGATGTTCGAGCAGTTGTCGGACGTGACTTTCACACCGCCCACCTGAATACCGTAGTATTCAGCCATTGCTGACTGAGACACCAGAAGTGTTGTCAGCAACATGAGGAATTGTCTGAGTTGTTTCATAGTTATTAATTTTTATGTTTATGGTAAAACTTATGTGATTATATTATACGTCGTGGTTCTCGGTGCAAAGTTATGTCTTTTAAGTGAGGCGCTTGTTGTTCAAATCTTTCAAAATATAACCCTGTTGTTGTTATTTTCTATATTTCATTGTTTTTCTCTGTATCTTGTTGGTGAACACCCGTAAATACGTCGAAAGGTATGGCTGAAAGAACTTACATCGTTGAAACCACATTGTTGGGCGATTTGTGAAATAGACAACTCTTGGTTTTGTTTGAGCAGTGTGATGGCACGTTCCATCTGTATGGCCTGTATGTATGCCTTCGGTGTCTCTCCGGTAGCATTTTGTAGTCGACGGCGAAAGGTTTGTGTGCTTATGTTCAGTTCTGATGCAATTTGTTCGACACCGAAATTTCCGTTGGACATGGCAGTGTTGACAGTTTCGATAACATGCATGAGGAACATGTCCTCGTCAGAATCTTCTTTTTCGGCAGTAGTTGCTTGCGAAGCGGAGTCCTCCCTTGTTGAGACGTCAGAGATGGCTTTCATCCGTTCGATCTTCTTGACCAAATCTTGCATTTGCTTCCTGCTGTGTTGGATAATAAGCCAGGTTGCAATGGAAAAGAGTAGAATAATTACGACTGCAAAGACAATGACCAGATGTTGTGTTTTTCGTATTTGGGCATTCTCTATTTGCAACTGTTTGTTGCCAAATTCGGCATTGTAGCGCGAAAGAGCCTCGGCTGTGGAACGCGTGTAGAGCGAGTCCTTCAGTAGTTCAAAGGTGTCGAGATATTGCTTTGCAGAATCAGAATTCAACGTCCAATAACTTTCGTATAGTCCTCGTTGTGAATGAATCTCGTTGTATAAATCACCCATCTTTGAAAAGAGGTAGGCTGCTTCTTTATAATATGGAATGGCTTCCTGTTGCCGTTCCTGACAGAGTAAGGACATGCCCAGTCTATTGAGTGTAATGGCATAAGAGTGGTAGTCGCCATTCTCCTTAAGTTGTGGGCTGATTTGTCGGCAGATAACTTCTGCTTCCTTATATCGATGGAGGCCCAATAGCGCAGAGGCTTTCTGTGAGAGACGGACGACGAGTTTCTTTGGCCGATTCAATGATTTCTCCAATTCGATGGCTTGCTCTGCGTAGGAAAGTGCTTCTTCGTCATTGCCGAGTGTGTGGTAAATCTCCGATGCCATGCCAAGGATAATTGCTTTACGGCCGGGATTGTCAACTTGGTTGGCGTGGTTGATTGCTTGTAGGATGATTTTTTCTGCGTCTTTTGCTTGATGGCCGGCCATGTATATGCCTGCTAATGTATTCAGGCTCGATGAGATTAGGTCGTGGTTGCCGTGTTTTAACTCTATTTCAACGCTTTTCCTGGCATAGAGAGCCGCTTGCTTGAAGTCGCTCATACGTACGTTGATGCAACCTAAAGTATTTAGGCAGTCTGCCATGTCGTGGTTCGATGGATGGTATAAAGGCAAGGCTTTTAATGCATACATTTCTGCCTGTTTGTATTCTTGAAGGTAGTACATCCATTCTGCCGCCCAGAACCATACTTGTTGTTCGAGCGAATCTTTTGGTGAATTACTGTCAAAGTGGACTCTTTCATCTATGAAGTTTTCCTTATACAGTGCATCAAAGAACACATTAGCATTTGCAGCATTCGCTTTTTGGGAGAATGCCTTCAATGCTTCGTCTACATTTTGTGCTACAGCATTGGTGCAAGCCAACAGTGTTGCTATAAGTATGATGGTCTTACTATTCATGATCTTCGTTTTTGTACACGGTTATCGTATTCCGCGTTTGTTAAGCGCTCGGACATAACGCCGTGCATTTCTATGGTGCTCCGAGAGTGTGGCTGCAAAGTTATGTGTGCCAGAGAAGTCTTCTTTTGCACACATATATAGATAGTTATGCCTTGCATGATTAAGTACCGCATCCAGTCCTGCAATACTTGCTATACGGATGGGGCCTGGTGGAAGTCCTTTTACGCGATATGTGTTGTAAGGGCTTTCCGTTAGAAGATGTATGTTTAGAATACGACGAAGTGAGAAATCGCCTACTGCAAACTTCACTGTTGGGTCTGCTTGTAAGAGCATACTCTTGTGAAGTCTGTTGAGGTATAGTCCGGCGATTATGGGCTTTTCGTCATCGTTGGCTGTCTCTTCATCTACAATGCTTGCCAGCGTTGCTACTTGCTCGCGTGTCAGTCCGCAGGCTTCTGCTTTTTGTTTGCGTTCTGCTGTCCAAAAACGATTGTTCTCGCGCTCCATGCGTTCGATGAGTTTATCTACGGAGATATTCCAATATACTTCATAACTATTGGGAATGAAGAGGGCGGGGATGGTGGCTGTTGTGTAGCCGTATTTAGAGCAATATATGCTATCTGTCAGGGCAGATGCTATTTCGACAGAGTCAACCATGAGGCTTTTGGATAATATAGAAGCCAGTTTGCTGATTGTACGCGTTGATGGCACGACGAGTTTTACCGGTTCTTGAATGCCATTGCGCAGTTGTCTGTAAAGTGCAAAATAGGTTGTGCCTGGTTTGATGCGATAGCATCCAGTTCGTAAATTATACTTCAGAACCTTATTGTATGCATTCCAACGCCAGCCCATTTCTGCTTTATTGCACACACTATCAGCATTATCATCCCGGTCGATGTATATCAACTTTCCTGCTTCGGAGTGGTTATACGGCACCTTCGCCGATATCAATGAATATATAAGAAGCGTTGTGGTTGCTGTGATTACAATAAGTCCAAATATGAGCCAAAGAAACTTTTTTCCCATTATCTTTTGATATTTTTCTTCTACAAAAGTATGAAATTTTACGTAAATTATAAAATAATTCCGAATTGTTAATCCTGAATTCTGAATTATTTTATATCTTTGCACTCGCAAATTGCCACTATGGCTCAGTTGGTAGAGCAACGCATTCGTAATGCGTGGGTCGGGGGTTCGAGTCCCCCTAGTGGCTCGAAAATCAGTAAAGGAGAGTTCGGTAAGAACTCTCCTTTATTTTTTAGTGTTATATTGAAAATGTTACTCACCACTGTCGATGTAAGATTCTAAATTTGTAGACCGTATAAAAGTGTAAAGTATATAGTCATACCTGGCAGATGTAAGATTACTTTAATATATATATGTATATATACTTCGATAGGTCTTATGTAAAACTGTTAAACATTCCTAAAAAATTTGCACATTTTGTTGTGAATATGCTTTTTTGTAATACTTTTGTGTCAGTACATGGTAAATAATCAGTTAAATTATGAAAAAAGCGATTCTATTTTTGTACTTCCTTCTTATAGCTGTTTTAACCTCAGCTCAAGGGACTGATACAAACAACAATTTTGTTATCGAGAAAGACAATGCGTGGATTCGTGTCCCTGCAAACGAGAAGAGTCCGGTGATGCTTGCCGTTCAGGCTTTGCAGAAGGACTTCAAGAAAGTGATGAACTTCACCCCTGCCATCGTGCAAAGTGGCGAAACGGGAACGGGCTTGAGGATTGTCGTCGTGAACGATGAGAATCCTGATGGCAAGGCTCTGATTGACAATCCTCGCGAATTGGACGACTTTGAAAGTCACCGCGTTTATGTGGACCAACCTTCGGGCAGCATCGTCTTGCACGGAAAGGATATGAGAGGTACCATTTACGCCATCTATAGCTTCAGCGAAAGGATTTTGGGTGTTCCGCCGCTTTGGTATTGGTGCAGCTGGCAGCCCGAAGTGAAGCAGTCCATTCAGCTGCCCGCCAACTACGACTACTTCTGTCCCTCGCCTCAAGTGCGCTATCGTGCTTGGTTTCCCAATGACCAGGACTTGTTTACGCCTTGGCGCTGGAAATCGACCGACAACAATGAGCGTTGGTTGGAAACGATGCTTCGCCTCAAACTTAATACGGTGGAATATACGGCAACTTGTACAAACAATGGAACACTGAACAACGAAGCCCTTCTTTACAAGAAGTATGGTCTTGTGCTGACCTCACACCATATGGTTGCGCTTAATAATTCTTTCTCCAATTGGGATAGTTATTGGAAGAATGTGCGCAAAATGACTCCACCGACACTTTCTGTTAATGATTTGACCTCTCTTAAGGAGTTTTGGCAGTACAGCATTGACTGCGTGATGAACAGCGATGTGGAGAATCTTTGGCAGGTGGCTTTCAGAGGTAAGACCGATCAGCCATTTTGGGAGATTTTTTCAGATGCGCCAACCTCGGAATCAGAGCGTGGACGGATCATCAGTCAAATGGTTAAGATTCAGTATGACATGATTTGTGAATCGACAGGCGACCCCAATCCCTTTGTTCGTATGACTTTCTACGACGAGATATCGTCGCTGCTGGCGAAGGGCTACATAACACCGCCTGTGGCAACCAATATGCTTTGGACCTTTGTGGCAGGACGCCGCGACCACTATCCATTCGACGACCTCGTCAACTGGAAGAACACCAATAATGTTCAACTGGGTTACTATATGAATCTGCAGTTTTATTCGACGGGTGCTCACTTGGCTCCAGCGGAAGGACCATGGAAGATGGAGGATAATTATCGCTATGTGCAAAGCAAAGGCAAGCAGACTTTCAGCGTGGTAAATGCTGGTAACGTGCGTGAGTTCCTTATGGAAATGGCTGCCAATGCCGCTATGATGTGGAACTCGGACACCTATGACACCGACAAGTTCCTGCTTTCCTACTGTAAGCAGTATTTCGGCGAGGAGCACGCTCAGGAAATTGCCGACCTTTATCACGACTTCTACTATTCCTACTGGTGCCAAAAGAAGAGCGACTTTCCAGGAGGTTTCGATCGCCAGTACATATTTCAGGATTTGCGTCACGAACGTGCTATTAAGCAAATCAATGACAAGTGGAACAACTATACTGCTAATCCCCTTACAGATATAGGATATGAATCAATTCCCGGTCGTTCTTTCCGTATTGAAGGTTCTCACCAAGTTGACAGTATTATTGCCGGAACTGCTCGCGAAATGATAGCTTTTGCCGATGTGGCAAGCCGTTGCGACGCTATTATAAACCTGATTCCTGAAGCTCAGCGTACATTTTTCTATGACAACCTCTCGGCATACGCACACTATATGTCGCATGTAAGTGCTTGTCTGCATTATTTTGCGTTGGCTTATAAGAGCAAAAGCAACCGTTATGACAATCTTGAACTGTCTTTAGCCGAGATGAAGGCTGCTAAGAAGGCACTTACTGACTCGCAGCACGACATTTTCTCGACCTGGTATGCAAGTGACGACAAGTTCGCGATGGATGCCAAGATACAGATGATACAGCAACGGCTCGACGAAACACTCCCTTTCACCATTGAGGCAGGAAAGGCCTATACAATCGCATGCCGCAACGACAACAACCTCTTTGTTCAGGACAACGGCTCAGATGTTCTTGCTATCGGTGCCATGAGCGATAATGCTTGCTGGGAGTTCGTCTCAACCGGGAAACCCAATTGCTTTTATGTTAGGAATTTGAAGACGGGGAGATATGCTCAGGCTTGTCCCACTACGACCGAGGTCAACATCACTATGGGTGACATACCTGTGGAGTATGCCGTCGTTGATTGCTCTGATCAAGAGGGTAGTCGCTGTTTTGGCTTCACTTCCACCAATATGTCTGTCATAGACTTTACAGCAGGAAGCATTGGCTGGAATTGGAAAGGCGACAATACCGTACAGACCTATTCTGCTGTTGCCGGTACGAACCATCGCTCTTTTTGGAAACTCAACGAAACTATATATGACGACCCTAACCATCAAGAAGACGAGGACTTGACCGCGCTTATCTCCAATAACGACTTTGAGGAGACTACAGGCATGATTGTGGATGGCACTAATTTTCGAGGCATTCCTACCGGTTGGCATGGTTGGGGAATGAAGGGGAAGCAGGAATATACACAGGAACCAGGTGTTAACAACACAACCTTGCTCCCTAAGACTTCCTATGGTACGAACGGAGGTTGCAGTGGTTCGCGTCACGGAGAAAAGAGCTATTGGGTAAACTGTACACCTATGCCCGACGATTTCAAACTTTATCAGACTATCAGTCTTCCTGCAGGCACCTATCGCATCCAATGCCTTCTCGCACCTATGAGCACAGGTGATGACTTCCTTACAAATCTGCGACTCTTCGCTGGCGACAACGCATGCTACTTTGGTTCTTCCAACAAGTACGACGCCAACCTCGGACCTGAAACAAACCGCACCTTCATGGGCTATACTGCAACTTTGGACGGAAGTGACCCTGTTATGAGGGAAATGACGATGGAGTTCACACTCGATGAAGCAGCAGATATTCAGGTCGGTATCCGCACTAGCAACATGTTGAAGTCTGGCAGTCGTGCAACCTCTAATCAAGGACGTTTTCGTGTAGACTATTTTCGCCTCTACGCCATAGCAAAAATACATGAACATGATTACACCCATAACGGCATTTGCACTTGCGATGGGTCGGAACGATTCGAGACACCTGAGAAGTCCGGCTCTTACTATCTTCTCGACAACGCCGGCAAGGTGGAATGGTTTTCTAATATGGTCGCTGCAAATGGAGGATCGACTGCTTATTATGCCCGTTTGACAGCAGATATTGACTTTGAACGCAAAGTGAACCTGCATTTGCCAATTGGCAAGACGAAGGGCAATAAGTTTAAGGGCATCTTCGATGGTCAGGGGCATCGCATCAAGAACATGATTATCTATCGCCCCGGAGACGAAGCGCAGGGCTTCTTCGGATATCTTCAAGGTAATTCTTCATGTACTGTCAAGAATCTCATCATCGACAAGAGTTGTTCCGTTATAGCACTTACTAAAGCTGCTGGACTGGCCGGCTCATGTCAGAACACAGGTGCTACCATCACCATCGAAAACTGCGTGAATGAGGCTGACGTAACAGTATCGGGTCAGGATGCTGCAGGCATCATCGGAGGACAAAACGACACGAATCCTCGTTTTGTCATTCGTAACTGCGTGAACACCGGCAATATTACATCCACAAATGCAAGCCCATATGTTGGAGGGCTCTGCTGCTACTTGGGTAATAATGAGAACAGTATTGAGAATTTCATCAATCTAGGTACGATAACGGGTCATCTTGGGGGGAATATCGGACGTATGATGGGCAGCATAAAGGGTGTCATCGACCTCTCAAATACGGAAGAGAAGACCCAAGGTGTTGTGAAAGACCTTGCTTCCGAAGATATAGCAAGTGGCGTTCTGACATATTATGCAAATAAAGAGGCAGGCAAGGAGGTATTCTTCCAAACACTGGGCGAAGACAGCTATCCCGTTCCCTTCAGTGCCAGCAAATCGGTCAAGCAGATAAGTCTCACCGAGACTGGCTACGCAACCTATGTTGCAGAAGGCAATGTTCTGTTCCCCTCACCGCTTCAGGCCTATTCGATTGTTTCTGTCAGCAACGACCATGCCCTTTTGTCTGATGTCATCACCGAGGCACCCATCGGCGAACCAGTCCTGGTTAAGGGGGCAGAAGGGAAGTACTGCTATAATCCTGTTGAATCGGCCGTTAGTCCTATTGCCAATCTGCTTCAGGCAGCAACAGAGGACATCGTATGTGATGGGACACAATACATCTTGGCAGACGGACATGATGGTGTTGGTTTCTACAAAGTAACTCCTGGCAGCACGATTCATGCAGGTAAGGCATACCTGATTATTTCAGGAAATAAAGCAAAGTCATTCTATGGTCTTCAACTTGATGATGAAACTTCTATAAATGAAGTATTAAGAATGAAGAATGAAGAATCTTTTGGGGGAGCAGTCTACAATCTTGCAGGCCAAAAATTAAATTGTAATTTGTCAAATTGTAAATTGCATCGGGGCGTGTATATTGTTAACGGACAAAAAAAAATAAGACATTAGACTTTTTCTTATGAGACACTATACTGTTCTTCTGCTGGGTATTCTCCTGTGGCTTTCTGGCTCAACCAAAGCTCAGGTGAAGGACTCTATCACGTTTGCCATCATGGGCAATTCAATTTCCACTTACTATGGATACATCCCCGCCGGCTATAAAGTTTTCTATACGGAGGACAAGGAAAAGAAGTATGGCATTCAGGTGGGCGACACCTGGTGGATGCAGCTCAGCCGACTGTCGGGCCTCACGTTCCTTGCCAATGCCTCTTGGAGCGGTTCGCGGGTGTCGTGCGATCTGCTTGACAGCGACGCGCCCTTTGTGAGCAATGCCCGCGTGGCTGCTGTGGGCAGGGCAGGCGTACCAGACCTCATCTTTATCATGGGCGGAACTAACGACTGGAACCAAGCCAAGCTACCGTTGGGCAACTACAGTACCGACACCTTTACCGACTCGCTCACCTTTCGTGGAGCATACGCTATGCTGCTACATAAACTTAGCACAAGGTATCCGACCACCAAGCTTATCTGCCTGTCCATTACTCCACGTTCAGCAGGAGTAGACCAACAGAATGCCATCGGTTACTCACAAGCTGATGCCAACGAGAGCATCAGGAAGATTGCTCAACAGTTCGGCGGTTACTACATCGACTGCACCACCATTCCTTTCAGTTCAAATTGGAACCTCTATACCCTGGACAAGTTGCATCCTACCGCTGCAGGGTCAGCATTGATGGCCAATTACATATACAGGGAACTGATAGCACAACAAATCGTCACCTCCGACCTTCGGCAAAACAATGAGACAGAGACGGCGGAATGCCTGCTCGACCTTTCCTTCGATGCAAACGGTATTATCAACAAAGGAATCTTTAATGCACAGATAGGTTCTCGCGGACAGGCTACCACCCTTTACGACAAAGCCAACAATACATATTACGGCTGTACTAAGGTGGCTACTACAGATTACTTCTATGCCCTGTACAATGAGGATTCCCCTCTGGCCGAAGCATTCAATTCCAGTGTCACATGGGAGACGCTGGTTCGCCTTGAGGGGCTGGCAGACGAGAGCGGCAAAATATCCAAGACTGCCTTCTTCGGGAGCGAACAAGATGGAGGATGGTCGTTCTACAACTCTGCACTTGCCAGCGCGTTCACGTATCAGCACCAGAGTGGCGTCGCCAGTACCGTGAAGAATCTGGGAGGCGACTCGATTACTGTTTCCGGGAAATTCTATCATCTTGTCGTCACGATGGACAGGACAAGCCACATCATCCGCTACTTCGTTAACGGCAAGCTCGTCTGCACCGGCACACGGGCCGGCACGGACATGGTGTTTCCCAACTGCGGAACCATCAAGAGGCACAGAAACATGTGGATATGTCTGGGCGGCAACCCCTCGGCAGGCAGCAGTACGACCGGCAGCACGAACTCTGCGGCATGTAGCTTTGTCTTTGCCAGAATATATAATGGAGCCCTGACACAGAAGACGGCACAGAGCCTCTACAACAGCTATGTCCGTCAGTTTACGGAACCCGAACCGCCCAAGCACGGCGACCTCATCCTCGACCTGCAGTTCACCCCCGACGGTGCCATCAACAATGCCCTTTCATACAACCACATACCAGTAGAGATGTCGGGCAACGTACCCTTGCAGTACAATTCCGACATTCGCTCCTATGAGGCGCAGTTCAACGGTAACAAGTTGCAGTTCTTCAAGTACTTCATGGGCGACCAGCCAAGCATCATGAGTCAGTTATCCGATGCCTATAGCGTAGAGATATATTGCCAAAACAATGCCGCCAAACCCAAGGCCAGCACGCGGCCTCTTTGCTTCGTCAACGGTTACGGATTCGGTTTGCACATGAATTCCCAAGGCAACATCTGCTATACCACCACCACGCAAGGCAACAAGACCGACGGCAGCTATGCCAAGACACAATGGTCGTGGATTGGAGCCGGCACCCTGACCACCGACTATACCCACTACGTTATCGTTTATGACCGGCTTCACTTCATATCCCGTTTCTATGTGAATGGCGAAGAAAAGGCCGTTCGCCACCTTACCTTCAAGGAATGCCCTATATACGAATGGGCACCTTCCACTTGGCTTGCTATTGGAGGCGATGCCTTGGACACATACTCGGCGACCACATCCGTAGGCAATTACCCTTTTCTGGGAAATGTGGCAATGATCAGAGTGTGGGGTAGGGCACTTACAGCAGCGGATGCCAAGCAGATGTATGATGTCACGCAAAGCCATGAGGTAAACTACACAACAGGCAGCAACGGCTATGCTGCGTGCTGCGTGCCCTTCGTGACTGCCGTTCCTGAGGGATACGTCGCCTATGTCGTTTCGGAAGTCACCAATACTAAAGTTATTCTGAAACCTGTGGCAGGAGCAGGCGACATTCTCCCGCAGGGAACACCTGTTTTGATAAAAGGGACGGCTCGCAGCAGTTTCACCCTATCTGCCATCGACCAAAGCATTGAATACACACCTATTGACCTGAGTTTGCAGGTAAACTTTCTGGTTGGTTCTTATTGTCAGAAACCAGTTCCTGCAAGCACAGGCTTCTACCTAAAGATTGCTGGCAGCGGTCTTTACCGCGCCACTGCCGACTATAAGCTGCCTGCCTGTTCCTGTTACCTACCTTCAGCAGAAAAGCGTTCATACCTTGGCTTCCAGATATCAGAAGACCCGGATGGCATCATACTAAATGAAGAATTAAGAATTAAGAATGAAGAATTATTCGGGAGAGCTGTCTACAACCTTTCAGGTCAGCGTCTCCAGAAAGCACAAAGAGGCATCAATATCGTAAATGGTAAGAAGGTAGTGAGACATTAAAGAATTTTAATGGAAAAGAAATATTTTATGTTCGCATGAAGCTATCTGGTTTATTACTTCTGTCTCCTGTTTGTTGTCTGGCTCAAAAGGCAGTCAGGCCAAACATACTTATTGCGATTGCAGATGATCAGTCTTATCCTCATGCGTCGGCTTATGGCTCGACATGGATAAACACACCGGCATTTGATCGTGTTGCTACGGAGGGATTGCTTTTCAGCAATTGCTACGCTTGTTCTCCTGGTAGCAGTCCATCTCGTGCCAGCATGCTTACAGGTCTTTTCCCTTGGCAGATAGAGGAGGCTGGTACGCATGCCAGTAGCTTCCCTTCGGGATATGTTTGCTATACCGAAGTCTTGCAAGAAGCCGGATATCAAGTGGGATATACGGGAAAAGGGTGGGGGCCTGGTGATTGGAAAGTGTTAGGCCGAACGCAGAACCCGGCAGGACCGGAATACAACGAATGTCGTCTCGTACCTCCCGTCAAGGGAGTTTCGGAAATAGACTACTCTACCAACTTCCGTGTCTTTCTTGATTCTCTTCCGACAGACCAGCCTTTCTGTTTCTGGTATGGAGCTAACGAACCGCATCGCCCATATACGCGTGATGTGTGGAAAAAGATGGGCAGGACAGAAGCTAGTGCAAAAGTGCCGGCCTATTTGCCTGATGTGCAAGAGGTCCGTGGAGACTTACTTGATTATGCCTATGAGATAGAATGGTTTGATATCCATCTCGGGCAAATTATTCAGGAATTGGAGAAGCGTGACATGTTGCAAAACACCATTATCATAGTGACGGCTGACAATGGGTTGCCATTTCCCGGTGCTAAAGCTAATTGTTATGATGCTGGTATTCATGTTCCTTTGGCCATATGCTGGCAGGGACACATCCTTCGTCATGGCATAGAACAAGTAGCGGTTAGCTTGATAGATATATTCCCAACGATTATGGAACTTACGGGGACACCATATTCTACAATCCCCCTTTCTGGCCATAGTCTAGCGCCCTTGCTTGGCATAGGGGAAGGCGAATATGAGCCTCATGAAATATATAGCGGAAGGGAGCGTCATTCTAGTGCACGTCCGAACAATTGGGGCTATCCCATTCGCAGTATGCGACAGGGGAGGTATCTGTTGATACGCAATTTCCATCCCGAACGTATGCCAGCAGGAAATGCTCTTCCACTGGGAGAGAAAAATCCGGTTAATGGTTATTGTGATATTGATGGTTCGCCAACCAAGAAGTTTATCATAGAGCACCGTTCTGATTCTGCCTTTGCCCCTTATTTCCGTCATGCTGCCGCTCTTCGTCCCGAATATGAGCTTTACGATGTGGAGCAAGATCCGGACTGTATGAATAATCTGGCAGAAGTGCCATCCCATAGAAGAGTATTAAGGAAGATGAAGAAGAGGCTGTCTCGCTCGCTTCGGGACATGCACGACAGCCGAACCGGGGAGAACCCGGAAATATGGGAGTCTTATCCTCGTCTTAAAGGGCCTATGAGGGTGTTCCAGGAAGAATGATGCCCTAGTTGTTTTTTGAAACACCAGTATTTAATTGCGTATTTAATACCGTTTGGCTCAGGACATCTATTCATCGTACCTTGCCAACTTCATTGGCGAGAAGCCCCTCTATCTCTGTAACCATCTGGCAATACTCTACATCTTCAACAAATCAAAAGAATGTTTTGTTGCCTATTTCACTCTGTATCTTACTTCTTCAGTCTTAAACTTCTTTTGTATTTGCTTCTCGTCGATGTCTTTTAGGCCAGATGCAATAATGATGGTGACACGGTTCTTGTCGTTTTCGGCAAAAGGCTGCACGGTGTCGCCATAATAGTTTGAAGTGATGGCTGATTGGGGGACGCCGGCATCAACCAGTGCTTTGACGGCTTTCTCTTGTCGCAACTTGGAGTATTCCATGTTTATCTTCGGGTTGCCGGTTTGGGCATCAGCATAGGATTTGACATCGACCTTGCACTCACGATGCTCTTTCAGGAATGCTCCGATTTGTGCCAACTGTTTGTCGGCCTCAAAGTCACTTTCTCGTATCTTATAGAACACGGTCCATGTTACTTCCGCACCTTCAACCTTTGGGATGATTTTAGTTTCGTCGTACCAGATAGTGTCTTGCCTGGTCTCCCATATTTCAGTGTCTGTTTCTTCTACGGCTTTCTTTTTCTTCTTGGCCGCAAACTTATATGCTACGCCCAATTGTGCAGTCAGTTGCCAGTCGCCACGATTGCTCATCTTACTGTTGTACCTGTCTTTGAGGCAATTGGCTGCTACCTCAAGGTTGAGGCTGACATGCTTGGATAGATTATAGTCGAGTTGTGCTCCGATGCGAGCATTGTGGCTGAAGCAGTTTTTCTCATAAGCCATAGTCAATACCTCGTTCATCATGTTTTGACGAGCAAAGGCATCTCCATTGTCCCAGGCATAGTTCATACCAATACCGCCAATGAGATAAACATTCAGCGGATAGTAATACTTCTTGCCGAAGAGCGTAACCATGTTGACCATCAAGTCAAGGTCGGTAGTCACAGACTTGTATTTGTATCTGAAGTCATCAACACCATTCGCGAAGCCACCCTTGTTCCAGATGCCATTGAGATGCAGTCGCGCACCAACAATCGGCGTGAAGAACGAACCTACGCTCAGGCTGGCAGTCGGAGTCAGCAGTTTCCAGTTGTCATAATCCGTCGGAGTTATTTGCCCGCCACCTTGAACACCGATAAAAATCTGAGGGTAACTGACAGAAACATCTTCCTTCTGCTGAGCGTTTGCAGACGAAGCCAAGCATAACATTGCTGTGGCCATTATAGCGCATAAAGACTTAAAACGTTTCATTATACAAATAGTATTAATTTATTATAGAAGTAGTTGCAAAGATATGAATTATTCCAATCTCCTCCAAATTTTTTACTTCTTAATAAAAACACCTTAACCATTCCGGTCAAAAAGGTTAACCATTATAGCCGGAAAGGTTAACCAATATGTGCCCATAAAGGTTAACCTATTTTGAGCGTCAGCCCCTGTAGGTTGCACGTGTCGCTTCAGATAACGGCAGATACAGCCATCCCCTTCTTTCCGTTTTTTCGCATCCTTCAGGTCTTCTCCATCACGCGCGCGTATATAATATAATAATGTATAAAGCGTAAAAACAGCCTTTTTTATGAAAAAAAGAAGCAGAATGTTTTGGTAGTTTTCAGAAAAGTTGTACCTTTGCACCCGCAAATGAGACAAACACTCCCTTGCGGATGTAGGTTGACTCAGGCAAGGCTCCATCGGGAGCACGTTCTTTGAAAGATTTACATAGACAGAGATTGTAGTACAAGAAACAAGTACAAGCGAACCGTCAATATCCAAAAGGATAATTGAGAAGCAGTCCGGGACAAACGTCATCAAATCAGACAAGTTCT
>JAFTYP010000024.1 GCA_017461345.1 Bacteroidaceae bacterium
GACAATCATTCTTTCCGCATTCTCAATTGCCATCGCCTCTTTCGGGTTTTGTTGGCAAGCGCAGAATATCGTGATTGTCAATAATGCCAGTATAGTTTTTGCTGTCTTATGCATTTATAGTTTAGTAATAGTCGTGTTGTAGTTTTGAAAGGACAGGCAACTACGCTTATTCCATTTCGTACTGAATATAAATAATTCATGTCTCCTTCTGAAAAGGAAAGAATTAGTGTTTCTTATCCTTTACAGAAGGAAATGATTAGCAATAAAATCTTTTATTCCCAAAGATTCCTCATCCACTTCAACGACTCGTCGTTGGTCTCCGGGAAGCGCCAGTGGCCGTTGGTGGTTGTTGTGGCGAGAGTCTTCGGGGCTTTAATGGCATTATATACGGCGAAGCATGATGTTGGCGAACAAGTGTCGTCGCTATAGCCGAAAGAATAGAATACAGGACATTTCATGATGCGGGCAAAATTGACAACATCATAGTAGGGTAGTGTCTGTTCTGCTCCAACTTTCTCCTTTTTGTTTTGGAAGAACTTTGGCCAACCGCCTGCACGTCCATGCAAGAAACCGAGCACATCGCTCAAGGCAGGATAGAAGGGAGCGCAGAAGTCTACGTTGGGATTCAGAGCAGCTGTAATAATGGTGAGTGCTCCGCCCTGACTGCCACCGGTAACGCCAACGTTCTTCCCGTCCCACTCTGGCAATGTGCAGAGAAAATCGACACAACGTGAACAACCGGCATATACCTCACGGTAATAATATGATTCCTTGTCCTCTATACCGTTGTGTGTGTAGTCATCTGCCACCTTACGCGCCTTGGCAAACTCCTCGTCGCTGAGTTCGGAGTTGCAACCACTATGGATGTTGATGTTCATGTAGATATATCCTTGCTCACTATAATATGTTGTTGGCTGTATTTTTGATGAACCAGCTCCAGGCGGACAGAAAAGTACGGGGTGTTTCTTGCCATCCTTTGGTTTTGTCAAGTAACCGTACATGTTGCGACCGTTCTTGCCGACAGTGAGTTTTACAAGCGATACCTCCACCTTATCGGTTGAATATTTAGGCAGTGGGGTTATCTCTGGAGCAAGGTCAACCTTGTTGGTCTCCTTCATTGTCTTCTGCCAGAATTTCTCGAAGTCTTCAGGCATAGGTGTGCATGTCTCAATCCTGAACGGTTCGTAACCAACTTTTAGTAAATCCTTGTAGGTTTTGTCATAAACAGTGAACCGGTAATTGCACGCACGGAAACCTGGTTTTAGCATGGTTCCCATCTGTATCGTGGCTATGCCGTTGACAAACTCTACCGAGTCTTCCTTTGCAGGCAACATCATTTCATCGCCTACACGATAATAAACCTTTACTCCGTTAAGCGGATTGCCGCCTTTGTATGCCTCGATGGTAAGCATGGCTTGTTCTCCAAGATGGTAGAGGCGTGTGGCATTGTTGGTTTTTGCAAGATATTCAACATATTGCTTGCGTGGTTTAGAAAACTGTGCCAATGCGGGCATGGTGATTATTGCTATCAGAATCAGGGATAATAGTCTTCTCATTATAATTTTCTTTAGTTTATTCTTAGTGGTC
>JAFTYP010000025.1 GCA_017461345.1 Bacteroidaceae bacterium
TCGTAAATTATATTCTGGGACAGTGCTGCCTTTGGATGCCACAGGAATAGATGCTGTTGCAGACCTTCCTTCGAAGACAAGAGAAACCTTCGACCTGCAGGGCCGTCGCATCGGTAAGCCACAGCAAGGCATCAACATCATTCGCAACACCGACGGCAAAACGAAGAAAGTGCTGACGAAGTAGTCGAACAGTTACGGCAGACAGGTGTTCATGGCCGAGTGCCAATAATGTTATAACCATAGGTTCTAACCCTTAAGTTTCAAGGGTTAGAACCTATCTTTTGTTAGCGGATGTTGTTGCGTATCTTGGCGAGGTAGGCGTCGAGTGCCTTCTCGTCGCGGTTGTCTATAATCTGTATCAGTTCTTTCAGTTCGGTGCGAATGCCTTCTACGTGTGTCTTTGTGCGTGGGTTGAAGAGGATTTCGCGCAGCAGCGTGCTGTCTTCTCCCAAAACACCTTTGGCTATCTTCAGGTGGCGTTTGAATGTTGTGCCGGGTGAATCCTGATGTTTCATCACTGCGGAGAAAACAAAGGAACTGACGAAGGGTACAGACAGACTGTATGCCATTGCCTCGTCGTGCTCGTCGAAACTGTATTCGTGGACGCTCAAGCCGAGTCGTCTGTAGAGGTCGAGGAAGAAGATACGCCCCATGTAGTCGCCTTCGTTGATGACGATGGCGTTCTCCGACGAAAGGGCTCCGAGGTTGGCAAACGTCGGTCCGAACATCGGGTGGGTGGATACATATCGCATCCCAGAGTGTTCGTAGAAGTCTTTCAGTCCGGTCTTTACGGAAGAGATGTCCGATATGATGCAGTCTTTCGGCAGGCATGGAATGACTTGCTCAAAGACGTCGATGGTATATTTTAGGGTTACGGCATTGATGACGAGTTCAGGCCGGAAGTCGCGTATCTCGTCGAGTGTGGTGAAACGCTGTGTGTTGTAGAGGAAACGCATGCGTTGCGGGTCAACTTCATAGACGGCACATTCGTGGTCGAACGACAGGACATCGGTGAAGAAACTGCCCATCTTGCCGGCACCCAAGATAAGAATCTTCATAGTGTAATAGATTAAATACCCTTCCCCCTGCGGGAGCGGGGAGGGGGCTGTTACTTGTTGATAATCTCCATTTGCTGACGGACACTCTCTTCGTGTATGTTCTCGAAGATATTCTTTATGCACTCGCGACCGATGCCCAGCAGCGAACCTTGCGCACCACGCTTGTCGAGTATCTCGCTGTAGCGGCGTGTCTGCACGACTGTAAGCCCTTTGTCTTTTTTGTATTCGCCAATGTTTCGGCATATCTTCATGCGTCGGGCAAGCAGTTCGATGAGTGCGTCGTCCAGTTCGTCTATCTCGTGTCGGAGGTCTTTCAGTTTGTCGGAATGTTCCGCCTTGTCGCGGAAGATGAGGCGTGACACGATGAAGTCGAGCACCTCGGGTGTCACCTGCTGCGAGGCATCGCTCCAAGCCTTGTCGGGGTCGCAGTGACTCTCTACGATGAGACCGTCGAGACCGAGGTCCAATGCCTGCTGACAGAGAGGAGCAATCAGGTCGCGACGTCCGCTGATGTGGCTTGGGTCGCAAACCACGGGCAGATGGGGCAGACGGCGTTTCAGTTCGATGGGGATTTGCCACATCGGCTCGTTGCGATACAACTTCTTTTCGTAACTGCTGAAGCCTCTATGGATGGCTCCCAGTTTCTGTATGCCGGCACCGTTTATGCGCAACAAGGCACCAATCCACAACTCAAGGTCCGGGTTGACGGGATTCTTCACGAGTACCGTTACGTCGGTACCTTTCAGTGCATCGGCTATGGCTTGTACGGCAAAGGGGTTGGCTGTGGTGCGCGCTCCAATCCAAAGAATGTCGATGCCATACTTGAGAGCCAACTCTATATGTTCGGGCGTGGCAACTTCCGTGGCAGTAAGCATGCCTGTTTCTTCCTTGACTTGTTTCATCCAGAGAAGTGCCGGTTCGCCGTGTCCCTCGAAGCCTCCGGGCTTTGTTCGCGGTTTCCATACACCGGCGCGGAATATGTGACAGCCTTTGCCTGCAAGTTGCTTTGCGGTTGTCATCACTTGTTCTTCTTTTTCAGCACTGCAAGGACCGGCAATGATGAATGCTCGTTCCTGGTCGCTTGGCAGGTTCAGGGGTTGTAGTTGGAGTTCCATAATATATAATGTATTGTTATCCGTTATTTCATATATTGTTTGTATGAATGGTCTGTGACGAGGCTGCTGTCGTCGATGGCCAGGTTCCAGACGATGCCGTTGCCGCCTTCTTCGGCAATATCGAGAATGACATTCTCCTCGACAGCATTGTTGCGGTTCATGCCGGCATTCATGGAGAGAAGGCTCGAGTTGAAGCGTCCGAGGCTCTTAAACACGGTGTGTCGTTTCTGTTTGTTGTTGTACCAGTAGGCAAAGCAATGGTCGTAGAAACTTCGTCCGCCGTGACTGAGGAAACCGACGGCAAACTGGTCGCTATAACAGAAGTTGTACCAGTTGTTGTCTTTCTCGTCGACGAAGCCGCAACTGCTTTCGTAGTGTTCGTCCGAACTGTAGTAGAGTGGGTGGATGTTGCGGAGGCTGTTGCCTGCGGAACGTATGAGTACACCAATATGCACACCTCCTATGCGCATGTTTGTCAGGGTGTTGTCGTATCCTTCTACAAGCACGCCGATGCAGTCCGGCTTATTGTTGCCCGTGATATTTGTGTCGGAAATATCGCAGTCGGACGAGCCGTTGTTTACTCCATACTTGATGTGTATGCCGACAGAAGTGTTCTTGATGGATGTCTGTCGGATGACTGTCTCGCGTCCGCTGTCGATGGAGACGCCTTTTGCAATGCCTCTGCCGTCGATGATGCCGCCTTCCAGGTAGTAATTGCTGCCTGGCAGTAAGATGTTGTTGGCGGGGTCTTTGCCTCCGAGACGTATCATTGCCTCCTCGCTGGCCCAGTCTTCTGCGGCTTGTATGATGGCGAAGTTCGAGAGTTTGAGTGCGACGCTCTTTTGCGGGTCGGCAGGTGTGAGGATGGGTTTGCTGATGATGTAGATGCCGTCGGGAAAGAATATGGTGCGATTGGGGTGGGTGTCGATGATGTGTTGAATGTCATCGCTGACATCTTTCCCTGTGTTCTTCTTGATGTAGTCTGTGACTACGACATAGTCTTTCTCGGATGTCTTCCGGGCGAACAGTGTCGCGGGCAATGCCAAAAGCAGGGCGAGGAGTAAAGTTAACTTGTTTTTCATGACTTTATATTGATTTTTTTGATGCGTTCCAATGCTTCGGCAAACTTGTCTTCTTTGGCGCAGAGGCTGATGCGGATGTAGCGTTTGCCGTTACTTCCAAAGATGAAGCCGGGCGTGATGAATACTCTTGCTTCGTGGAGGACACGTTCCGTGAGTTCTTCCACATCGTTATATTTGTCGGGGATGCGTCCCCAGAGGAACATGCCCGTCTGTTGCGGATCGAACTTGCACTCGAGGAGTCGCATGATTTCCTCTGCCAGACGACGCCGACCGGCATAGATGTCAACGTTGGCAAGCCTGTGCCAGAGGTCGGAATTATCGTAGGCTTTGGCTGCCGCGAGTTGCAAGGCACGGAAGGTTCCGCTGTCTATGTTCGACTTTACCTTTAATATCCACTGAACGAACTGTGCATTGGTGGCAAGCATGCCGACGCGCCAGCCGGGCATGTTATGGCTCTTCGACATCGAATTGAACTCGATGCAGCACTCTTTTGCACGCGGAATCTGCAGAATCGACAGTCTTTCTCCTTCGTTCAGGATGAGGCTGTATGGATTGTCGTTTACCACAATGATGTTATGGCGCAGGGCGAAATCGACGAGTCGTTCGTATGTTTCGCGCTGGGCCCTTGCTCCTGTCGGCATGTTGGGGTAGTTTGTCCAGAGGAGTTTCACGCGGCTGAGGTCCATCTTCTCGAGTTGTTCGAAGTCGGGTTGCCAGTCGTTTTCGGGCAGGAGGTCGTAGTTGACTATCTTTGCGCCGAGCAGTTTCGATAGACTTGTGTAGGTGGGATAGCCGGGATTGGGCACGAGGACTTCGTCTCCGACGTTGACAAATGCCAGAGTTACATGCAGGATGCCTTCCTTGCTGCCAATGAGGGGTTGTATTTCGCTGTTGGGATTGAGGTCGACACCATACCAGCGTTTGTAGAATCCGCTCATTGCCTGGCGCAACTCGGGTATGCCCATGGTGGGCTGATACCCGTGTGCTGTGGGCTTTTGGGCTTCCTGGCAGAGAGTTTCGACTGTTTCGGGCGAGGGAGGCATATCGGGGCTTCCGATGGCGAGGCTGATGACGTCTTTTCCTTCGGCGTTCATTGCTGCCACTTCTTTCAGTTTGCGACTGAAGTAATACTCTGTGACGTCGGCCAGTCTGTCGGCCGGCCGGATGTTAAATGCTTTGTCTTCCATTTTCGTAGGTGCCAAGTTGTTTGAGTTCTCGAGTCAGCGGAGTGATTGCATTGATGGCTTGTTGGTAGCGTTTCTCATCGTTGAACGAGAGGTCTATGTAGAACATGTATTGCCATTCCTGACCTATGATTGGCAGGCTTTGTATTTTTGTCAGGTTGAGTTTGTAGAAGGAGAGGACGGACAGGATGGCGCTGAGCGAGCCTTCTTCGTGTGGCAGTGTGAAGACGAGGCTGGCTTTGTCGATATGTTTTGTGCTGCGGATGGCGGATGCCATTTCGGTTTGGGCGAGGACGAGGAAGCGTGTGAAGTTGTGCTTGTTTGTCTCGATGCCTTCTTGCAGCACTGTCATTCCGTAGATGTCTGCTGCGTCGCGATGGCAGATGGCTGCGTGTCCGTGTCGGCGTTCGCGGCTGATGTCGGCAGCGGCTCCTGCTGTGTCGTCTGTTTCGACGGCTTTGAGGTTCGGGTGTTCCGAGAGGAACTTACGGCATTGCATGAGTGCGACGGGGTGTGAGTTGACCTCTGTGAGGTCTTCCCAGTTTTCGCCGGGCAGACACATGATGCTGTGGCTGATGCGGAGTTTGTGCTCTCCCACGATTGTCATGCCGCTGTCGCGCAGCAATTCGTAGTTGTGCAGCAGACTTCCGGCAATGGTGTTTTCTATTGCCATGAGCCCCAGCAGGTCGGCGTCTGCTTTGAGTTGGGCAAACATCTCTTCGAAGGTGTTGCAGCAGACGAGTTCCACCTCTTCGCCTTCAAAGAAACGATGTGCGGCTATGTCGTGGAAACTGCCTTCGATGCCCTGTATTGCTATGCGTTTCATACTGTGTTATACCAAAACATCCCGCTTCACTGTGTGAGCGGGATGTTTCATTATGTTGTTTATGTTATACCTTGTTTATATCTTATATATACGAGCAACCCGCTTCACTTTGTTTTATTAAAGTAAAAGTAATAATAAAAGCCGAAGAAAAAGTTGTTGCTGTATGTCATTTTCGTGTGTTTGTAAGGCAAAGGTACGCTAATTTTTTTATTCCGTCCAAGAAATTATTGTATTTTTTTTGTTTGGGAGGGGAAAAAGTTTCTCCAACCAAGTGCCGGCCCCCCATAGAGCAGTGCTCCGGAAAAGGTTAACCATTCTCCCGATAATGCTTAACCTTTCTGCCCATAATGCTTAACCTGTTTGGCAATAATGGTTAACCTTTCCGGCAGGCCTGCCACGCCTGTTTCTGCCGGGCTTTCGTGCAAAATCTTCCGCTTTGCGTACTTTTGTAATGATAAAATTTCATAATGTGCTGTCTTTTTGTTAATTTTGCAGGCAATTTTGAGGGTTGGATATTCAAATCCAAGAAGATATAATTTTATTTTATTGCGCTCGTCATGGGAGCGTCCTACACTGTTAAACCTACAAAGATGAATCTTTACATCAGATACTTCGACGAAGAAACACTTGTCAGCAACGTGGCAGAAGCACTGCACTTCCTGTCGTCTCTGGACGATGTGGAAGTCACAGAAGAAATGACCGCCGAGTTGGAGAGATTCATGGCCAGCAGCGCCTTGTATCCCAAGCACATCAAAGTGAACTCCCGCTCCTTCTTTATTGCCATAAAGACAATAGCCGACACGCTGGAGGAGTTCAAGACAAAAGGCGCAAGCCAAGCAAAAGCCGAAAAGCCGGCACGCAAAGAAACACAGTCGCAATACACCAAGTCGCAGCCCGGATGGTACGAAGCACGCCTGGTCTTCAAGCGTGTCGTCTCACTTCCCGAAACGCAAAAGTCCCACTACATCGACACAACTTTCGCCTGCAAAGTGAAAGCCGACAGCGTTCAGGAGTGCTACAACAAGGTAATAGCCCATCTGCGCAGCCGTCAGGACGTAGACGACCGCAGCCAGTTCCCCAGCATTAAGAGCCAAAACTTCGCATACAATTACCTGGGAAACTGATGCTTCTCCCTGCTCTCCCCCTCAGGAAGAGAAGACCCGCCACTACACATTTCATGCAATTCCGTACGAAACTCCTTTCCGCCCTTCTCTGCATGGCAACCCTTGCCCATGCCGACAAGAAGGACGGCACACCCATATCGCCACTCTACCTCCTTCCCGAACCCGAGCAACCACTGAGCATACCACAACCCGACCGCCCCTTGCAGCCGGTGGCCGAACTGCGTCCCATCGTAATTCATACAGATGTACCGCAGCAAGGCATCGACGTTTCGCACTATCAGGGACGCATCAACTGGGAAATAGTAGCACACAACAAGGACATACGCTTCGTCTATGTCAAAGCAACGGAAGGCTCCGGCTACGTAGACGACTACTATTTGCGCAACCTTTACGGCGCAAAACAGGCCGGCATCCCCGTCGGAGTCTATCACTTCTACCGCCCTACGGCCAGCGTACTAACACAGTTGGAGAACTTTCGCGACAATGTCGATCCGCGACAGCAAGACCTGATTCCCATTGTCGATGTGGAAAAACGCGGCAGAGGCTCGCTCGCACACTTCCAAAGAGGCTTGCGTGCGTTCCTCGAAGGAGTGGAACGGATGTTCGGAGTCAAGCCCATCATCTATACAGGCGTTAACTTCTATGCCAAATATCTGAGGGGGAAGTTCACCCAATACCGTTTCATGGTGGCCCGTTACGCAGAGGAGTTTCCCGGTTTGTGTGAAGATGTTCCCATCCTTATCTGGCAGTATTCCTGCACAGGGGAAGTGGATGGCATCGAGGGAGACGTGGACCGCAGTGTCTTTTTGGACCGCTATTCTGTGGCAGACATTATGCTTCCGCCTCTGAAGAAAGGGAAGAAGTAGGCCGCAGGGTTGGGGAAGTCTGCAGAAAAGATTATTCGCCGAAGATCTCGGCCAGTGTCTCGCCGAGTTCGTCGCCACGCAGATCGATGGCGATTATCTTTCCTTCTTTGTCCAAAAGGATGTTGGCGGGGATGCCTCTGATGTTGTATGTCTTTGCTCCGAGGCTGTTCCATCCGGCAAGGTCGCTCAGGTGTACCCATGGCATGTTCATGGTTCTGATGGCGCGAAGCCATGCTTCTTTGTTCATGTCGAAGGAGATGGCGACGATGTCGAGTCCCTTTTCGTGGTATTTTTCATAACATTTGGAGACGTTGGGCATTTCGGCGCGGCACGGACCGCACCACGAAGCCCAGAAATCGACCAGTACATATCGGCCTTTCCCGCACCATTCGCTCAGTCGGCGCTGCTGGCCTGTGGTGTCGTTCATGGCGATGTCTGTGAACATTTTGCCAATGGCGCGGGGTGCTTGGCTTGAGGCCATGTCCTGTTGTTCCTTTTGGAGTTTGGCTAGATGCTCTTTTGCTTTTTGCATGGAGGGGTGGTTTTCGTATGGTGCGCCGGTGTAGAATATCTTTTGCAGGTCTTTGAGCGAGAGTGCTTCGTGTATCATGGGCACGAAGATGATGGGGAACATGGAGTCGAGATTACCCATGGTTGCGTTGCGAAGCAGTTTGAGGGCGTCTGTCCTGTTGTTGCTTTTCATGGCGGACATCATTTCCTGGAAGATGGTGCTTATGGTCACCGATGCTTTCGAGCCTTTGACTGTTCCTTCGATAAGGTCTATTTCTGTGGGTATGCTGTCTGCCATGATGGTGACGACGCCTTTCTTGTTGTCTTGTTTCAGTGATTCGAATGGGGCGATGTAGAGTGTGTGTACGTCGGCCGGCAAGGTCTTTTCGTATTTCCATTTGCCTCGTTTCACTTTGACGCTGTCAGAGCCTCCGCTGCCATCCATGTTCTTGATGATGAATACGGACTTGATGCCTTTGGGGGCGTTGCCGCGGATGTTGACTTTTGTCTGTGCCTGTGCGGCTATGCCGGCAATGGCAAGCAGCATGATGAGGAGTTGTTTTTTCATTTCGGATGTGTTTTGTTTCTGCAAAGATAACGCTCGAATTGTCACGTTGTTGCTTGCTGTGAAGGAATTTAAGAATAATTAACAAAGGGGGAGGCAGCATGATGTTCGCCACGGTTTGCTGCCGCAGGTCAATTCTTTTTCTTCACTTTTTGCAGTTGTTGCTTTTTCTTCGTACCTTTGTGCCACAGAGAAAATGATTTCTTGTTGAGAGAGGAAACGAGCCCGAAGAACACTTGCTGAGGATGCCGCTGTGGGAGGTGGAAATAATGGTTAACCATTCTCCCCATAATGCTTAACCTTTACGACCATAATGCTTAACCTATTTGGCAATAATGCTTAACCTTTCCGACACGAACCGTAAACACTTGATTCCCATGAGACGTTACCACCTTCTTCCACTCCTGTTTGTCTGCATCGCATCTCTTGCGGGCGATAATGTTCTGCCCTATTGGGCCATAGGCGGCTTTGTTCGCCCCGAAGGCAAAAACCCGATGGTGGAGCCCATCGCGAACAACCTCTTCTATTGCCCGATGAAGAAGGCACAGGTGAAATGGGAGTGCGCCGATACGTTCAATCCAGCAGCAGTGGTGAAGGACGGCAAGGTGTGTGTGCTCTACAGGGCTGAAGACGACCCCAATGCCGGCATCGGGAAGCGAACATCGCGAATAGGCTTGGTGGAAAGCCAGGATGGCCTGAGCGTGGACTATCGCTCGCCATCGCCCGTCATGTACCCCGACCAGTCGGCCATCTCGCAGGAGTACGAGTGGCCGGGCGGCGTAGAAGACCCGCGTGTGGTGGAGGCAGAAGTGGACGGCAAGCCACTCTTCGTCATGATACACACATCGTGGAACCGTAAGACAGCACGCTTGAGTGTTGCCACAAGTCGCGACCTCAAGACGTGGACACACCACGGCCCATGCTTCCGCACAGCACACGACGGCAAGTTTGCCAACCTTGCCTGCAAGTCGGGTTCCATCGTCACAGAAATCAAAGACGGACGCCTGCAGGCAGCAAAGATAATGGTCGACGGCGAAAGCAAGTACTTCATGTACTGGGGCGAGTCGTGGGTGTGCGGTGCAACAAGCGACGACCTCATCACGTGGACCCCCATTGTGGATGCAAACAAGGAATTGCTCTACCTGGCAAGGACCCGTAAAGGATACTTCGACAGCACCTTCGCAGAATGTGGTCCGCCGGCAGTCATCACCAAAGACGGCATAGTGCTCATCTACAACGGCAAGAATGCAAGCGGCAGCAGCGGCGACCCTTGTTACGCCTCTGGCACATATGCAGCCGGACAGATGCTCTTCAGTCGCGACAATCCCCTTCAACTCCTCGACCGACTCGACAAACCCTTCTTCCGCCCCATTGCAGACTTCGAGAAGAGCGGCCAGTACGCTGCCGGCACAGTCTTCACGCAAGGTCTCGTCTGGCACCAGGGCAAATGGCTCCTCTACTATGGCTGTGCCGACTCCTTCGTCGGCGTTGCCGTCTGCGACCCTACAACCTCGTCGCACGAAGGCGACCCCATCATTTCGGCACAAGTACCGCCAGGCGTCATCAATCAGCAGGCCACATTGGGCACAGGAAAGATGACTTGCTTCGTAAACTCCAGCAGCGGATACGTCTCCGAAAGCGAGAAACCACAACACATGAACACCAGTTACATCTATCCCGGCAGGAAGTGGTGCGACTCGAGCACAGAGCAACCATGGCTCATCCTGGAGTTTACAGCCATCTACGAAGTGAACCGTCTGGTCTTTCGCGACGTGGAAGGACACGAAACGAACTGCGGCAATGTGCCCGAATACTGGGTTTACGGCAGAACAAAAACAAGCGAAGACTGGACACTCCTGGCGCATGAAGACGGCGTAGGCAACCAGGCAACGAAGGACATCTCGTTTCCTCCGGCAGAAGTGCGCTACCTCAAACTCGTCTTCTCGCGAGGCATACGCCCAAGCGGCGAACCGGACAATGCCATTCGCCTCTATGGCTGCGACGTTTACGGACACTTTGTGAGCGAGATACCACGCTCCGACAGCAACATAAGCATCGGCAAAACCATCCTCGCCGCCAACAATACACCCAATGCAACCCACAGCGCGCTCAATCTTCTGACTGGCACACCGGCTGCAGACCGCCCCTGGAAACCCACAACACCCGTTCCGGACACAGACCCATACCGCTACGTCATAGTCGATTTGGAACAGACCTACGACATCAAACGACTGCTCTTGTGGGACGCCAAGAGCATCGATGCCGCCGCAACCAACATGAATGCCTACCAAATATACATCAGCGAAGAAACGCCAAACCTCAGCCTTATCACCAAAACAGGCGATACGAACACATGCTGGACACAGGTCGCCGACAAGAAAAACACAGGCTCCATCAACAAGAAAACCGTATCGCTCACCACACCAATCCGTGGCCGATACGTCAAACTCCTCTTCCCTCGTACCTCTGCCGGCATGAACAATGTCGAATCACCCGCACTCTATGCCTTCCACATCTACGGCACATTGGCAGAAGACGATGATGCCATCCGACAAATACCCAGTGCCAATCCTTCAGACAAGGACGACGAAACCATATATACACTTTCAGGCATCAAGGTAGAAAAGGGTAAACAAAAACCCGGACTCTACATAAAGTCCGGGCAGAAAGTATTACTTCGTTAAGTGATTCAGAACTTGAAGCCAAGCGTACAGGTGATGGTCTGGCGCGTCAAATCAACACCCACCGGGTCGATTGTTAGGTCTTTCAGTTCCGGATTGTCTGCCGTGAATTGCGTGTCGCCTTGTGCAAAACTTGTGTCGAAGGCATAGAAGTCGCCCTTTTGGTTACGGATCTTGTAGGCGAGGTCAACGTAGAATTTCTTGTAATGATAGCCCATACCCAAGGTAAGGATGTTCGTATTGCCCAGTCGCATATAGTTTGTGCTTGTGGCATAGTCCATCGTTGCGCTGTTTAGGTTGTACTGGTCGAAACCAATGTTCTTTTCATAGGCCGATGTGCTTAGGTTATAACCGACTCTGAATGCAAGACTCTTGGTGGCATTGACTTCGATGCCGGCACGCAAGGTATGTGTTCCGCGCAGAATGTCACGGGTGAATTGGTTCATGGCTACGTCCTTAATGTTGCCAGCCCCATCCCAGGAATCGTCGTTCGGATAGCCTAAATGTGTTCCGGCATATGCGGCGAATTCGTAGTCGATGTCCCATGCAAGAACGGAACCCACAGTGCTTCCGATGCCGGTGCGAACCTTCCAGGGCGAACGCAAGTTGAATTTGAGATAACTTTCCCAAGGGTCAATGCGGGTTCCGCCATAGTGGTCACCTCTTGAAAGGTCGAATAAGGTGCTGTTCGTAAGGCGAAACCAGGTAGGTGTCTCAACCACAAAGGCGAATCGGAAAGGTTTGTTCTCGAAGGGACGTACGATGGTGCCGAGTTTTACGTTGACGCCAGTTCCGGTGATGCGGTAGTCGTTGTTGAGGTCATACTTTGCATATCCGTCCATATCGTATTCCCGATAGTATGTCCAACTGCTGTAGTGCATGTTGTCTACACCGATGGTCAGACCGATGAATGCACGGTTTTTGATGTTTGTGCTCATGTTTAGGTCGATTGCCTTCAGTGAGCCTTCGCTATGATGTGTGTATTCGTTGGCAGAGGAGGAGTATCTGTTGTAGTGATATTCCTCGCCATTGGCGTTTTTCCCTGTTGAGAAGTATCCGTTTTCCAATGCCATTCCTGCAAGGTTTTCTTGCCATCCCTGGTCCCAATCGGTGAGTTCTGCCACCTGGTCCATTTGGCTTAGTCCGTACAGGTTGTTGTTGTCGGCATAGAAGTTATGGTTGTAGTTGAGTTTCTTCTGATAGTTGAAGGCGAGGTTGAGGTAGGGGCAGGTTTCGTTGCCGGTTCTGATGTTGAAGACGAAGCCTGCTTGGTCTATGGTGCCTTTGCCGCGATTTTCTTCGACGATGCTTGACTTTCCCCATGTTCCGCCAAAGGTGAAGGCAACGTCGTGCTTGCGATAGAGGCCGATGCCTGCTGGGTTCCAACTGATGACGCTCATGTCTGCACCGAGTGCACCGAGTGCACCGCCCATGCCGACGTAGCGTGCTGTGCCGATGACTTCGCCGGAACTGTTGGTGAGTCGTTCGTTCATGTATGTGTCCTGTGCCTGTGTTGTGAATGCGATGGCAAGGAGTGGTAGTAGGATATAGCGTTTCATGTTAGGATAATGGGTTAAGCGTTTTGTAATGTGTTCAAGGGGCTTCTGTTATCTGTTATCTGCGACCTCCGCCTCCTCCGCCGCGACTGCCGCCACCGCTGCTGAAGCCTCCGCCGCCTCCGCGACTGCCTCCGCCGCTGAAGCCTCCTCCTCCGCGACTGCTTCCGCTGCTGAAACTGCTGCTGCTTCTGCTTGATGAGCCGCTGAAACTGCTGCTTCTGCTTGGGCTGCTGTTGTAACTTCTGCTTGTGGATGTGGTTGTAGTGCTGCGCGATGGTGTTTGTCGTGTGCCACGCGTTGTGTTTGTTGTGATGTTTGAATTGCTTCTGAGTGTGCTGGTGGTGGTTGCAGGTCGGGTGTTTATGCCTCTGTTTGTTCCGCGCGACGTTGTTGTTGTGGCGGAGCGTGATGGCCCTACGCGACCGTTGCCGACTCTGTTGTTTGTGATTCTGCCGTTGTAGGTGGCGGAGCGTTGTCCGAGGTTGTGACTTGGCGATACGTTGGGGCGTGACGGTGTTGGCTTATGTCCGCCGTGATGTCCGCCTCCGTGGTGTGGTGGGTGGTGCCATCCGTAGTCCCATCCGTAGTGAGGCCATCCCCATCCCCAGTTGTACCAGCCGGTGTAGCCGTAGTGGTAATAGGGAGAGTACCAGCCGTACCAGGGGTCGTACCATGGTGAGTACCAGCCATAGGTGATGTCCCAGATGTAGGGATCATAGATGCGCAGGCCGCGATAGCGTGTCAGGCGGGAGGTGTAGTAGAAGTCTCCGTCGTGGAAGCCGTCGGTGTATCCTGCGTAATATCCTGCGTCGTAGTCGGCCATCTCTTCCTGTGCGGGAGTGGTTGTTACGAGGAGAGTGTCGCCCTTGAATTGGTAGGAGGGCGTTTCTGCCTGTTGTGTGCTGCCACGACGGTTGTATTCGTCTATGTCGCGAAGTTGGCCGGTGTGGTAGTCGGCATAGGGGTCTCTGTCGTCATCGTAGTCGGTTTGTGTTTCTTCCGGCAGATAGACGGTTGTGTTGGTCTGTGCTTTCTTCTTGGAAGAGAAGGAGTACATGTCGTCGTCCTGAGCCTGTATGGCAAGGCATGCCAGTGTGGACATGAAAAGGGTAATAATCTTTGCTTTCATAGCGTACTACTCTTAATGTTTGATGCAAAGTTACAGACTTTTATGAAATGGGCGAAGGGGAAACACCTATTTTGTGGAGGAAATTTCCCCAAATGGATAAAAAACCTTACATTTGCAGAGAAATTGACAGACTTATCACATCGTATTGCCGGGGATGGCATATTGTCTCGGAAGACGTGACGTGGGATGTTGGTTGTTTGGTCATGACCAAACAATCGTTGCATCATGACCATTCAATCGTTGGGTCATGACCAAACAACGAACCTGTCTTGTCGTCTGTGGCAGACAAACGTGGGAGATTGACGTATGAAATACTTCGAAGTGACTTGCAAGTTGCAGCCTTTCAGCGAGATGGCTGCAGATATTTTCACTGCTTCGCTTGCCGAGATTGGCTTCGAGGCGTTTTCTGTCGGCGTCGATGGGCTGACGGCCTACATTCAGCAAAGCATGTGGAACGAGGAGATGATGCAGGAGGCTGTCCGTAACTTCTTTATGCCTGAGGTCGACATTGCTTACACACTGGCCGAGGCACCCGACGAGGACTGGAATCAGGTCTGGGAGGAAGAAGGCTTTCAGCCTGTGGTTGTGAGCGACGAGATAGTCGTCCACGACGTCAAGCACACGGATGTGCCGCAGGTGGAGTACGACATACTCATCACTCCCCGCCTGGCTTTCGGCACCGGAAGCCACGAGACAACAAGGCTCATCCTGCGCACCCTTGCCCAACTCGACTTGGCAGGCAAGCACGTCGTCGATGCCGGAACGGGTACAGGCATACTGGCCATTATGGCGATAAAGAGAGGTGCGTCGGGTGTCTTTGCCTACGACATCGACGAATGGAGTGTGGAGAACACAAAGGACAATCTGCTCCTGAATCACATATATAATAATGTAGAAGTCCGCACTGGCGACAGTTCTGTGCTCGAGGGGCAGCAGAAGGCCGACCTCCTTATTGCCAACATCAACCGAAACATCCTGCTTCAGGACCTGCCACGCTTCGCTGCCTCACTGAAACCGGAAGGGAAAATGATACTGAGCGGCTTTTATCTGCAAGACATTCCTGCTCTGGCAGAAGCCGCAGAGCAACAGGGTTTCAGCCTGAAGAAAACAGAAAAGGAAGACGAATGGGCAATGCTCCTATTCGAAGCGAATGCTCTTGGCGGGCGTAATGTTTGACACCACAAAACTCGGAACAATCATGGCCAGGGCACTTATCACAAGCGTGCCGAGGTCGATGGCAAGCACCCACCACCAGTTCACCAGCACAGGGACAGCCTCTACATAGTAAACCTCAGGGTCGAGCGTGATGATGCCGGTATGTTTCTGCAGCAGAATGATGGCGAAGGCAAGCACGTTGCCCAACACAATGCCTCGCAGAATAATCAGCATGGCATAGTTGAGGAACAAGTGACGCACCTGCCTGTTGCGTGCTCCCAAGGCCTTCATGATGCCAATGAAATTGGTGCGTTCCAGAATGATGATAAGCAAACCACTTATCGCCGTAAAGATAGAAACGCAAGTCATCAGGATGAGAATGACAATAACGTCCATGTCGAGCAGTTGCAGCCAGGCGAAAATCTGCGGATGCTCCATGCGGATGGTTACGCTGGAGTAGTACTCTCCGTAGGCATCCTGCTTGCGGTTGACCTCGTTCACCACAGACATCAGCGTCTCGTTGAGGCGTTCGAAATCGTATAACCTCAGTTCCGCACCCGCATATTGCAGCGAGTCCCAGCCAAGAAGACGGTGGATAGTGTAGAGATCGGTGTAGGCAAAGTTCTCGTCGAAGTCAGTAAGATTGGTCTTGTAGATGCCTGCCACAGTGAACTTCCTTGCCCTGACCGTCTGCTCGAAAAAGTAAGCATAGATGGTTTCGCCGACATCGACCTGCATCTCCCGAGCCATTGCCTGCGAAATAACCAGTTTGCCCGAGTTGACAGAGTCCGTGAACTCAGGCATCTCGCCCTTCACCAAGTGGCTGCAAATAAAGTTGCGGTCGTAATCTTGCCCTATGCCCTGAATGGCAATGCCCTTGAAGTTTGCATCGGTCTTCAGCATGCCCGGCTTGATGCAATAGCGTGCAACCGAAGCCACATTGGGGATGGCAGATAGCCGCGACGTGATGGAATCGTCGATAACAATGGGGCTGTACTCCTGCTGGCCGAGGCTCTTGTAGTTCAACACCTTGATGTGAGCGCCAAAGCCCAACACCTTACTCTCCACCTCGCGCTGGAAACCTTGCACAATGGCAACACTGACCAGCATGACAGCCAAACCGATGGCAACACCAAAGGTGGCAATGCCGGTGGCAAGACGCGATGCCCGCTCGTTGCTTCCGCCTTGCGAGAAGAGTCGTTTCGCTACAAACCAGGTGAACAAGTGCAGTTAAGAGTTATGAGTTAAGAATTATGAAAGTATGATTCGGGTATTGGAATTTAATGGGAAGGGTTGCGTTAGCGTTACTGATTAGAGATAAGTCTGGTGTTTTTCTTAACTCTTAATTCTTAACTCTTAACTCTTCCCGGATACGCTTCAAGTGCCTTTCTCAATACAAAAAGCGCACGAACAAGGTCTTCTTTCTTCAGCACATAGGCCAGTCGGACTTCGTTCTTTCCAATACCTGGCGTGGTGTAGAAGCCGGCGGCAGGAGCCAACATCACCGTTTCGCCCTCGTAGTTGAACTCACTCAAACACCATTCGCAAAACTTTTCTGCATCGTCGACGGGCAACTTCGCTACCGTATAGAACGCTCCCATCGGGATGGGACTATAGACGCCTGGTATCCTGTTCAGCCCATCGATGAGGCATTTTCGCCTTTCAACATATTCATCATAGACCTCGCGACCGTATTCTTCCGGTTCATCGAGACTCGCTTCTGCCGCAATCTGACCGATGAGCGGTGGGCTGAGGCGTGCCTGGCAGAACTTCATCACAGCCTTCCTGACCTCTTCATTCTTGGTGATGAGGGCACCAATGCGTATGCCACATTCGCTGTAGCGCTTGCTCACACTGTCGATGAGAACGACATTGTTCTCGATGCCGTCCAGGTGGCAGGCACTGATGTAAGGGCTTCCCGTATAGATAAATTCGCGATAAACCTCGTCGCTGAACAGATAAAGGTCATACTTCTTTACCAGGTCGCGTATCTGATTCATTTCGCGACGGGTGTAAAGGTAGCCCGTTGGGTTGTTAGGGTTACAGATAAGTATGGCGCGTGTCTTTTCGTTGATGAGTTCTTCGAACTTCTCGACCTTCGGCAGGGAGAAGCCTTCCTCGATGGTTGTAGTGATGGTTCGGATGACGGCACCGGCCGAGATGGCAAACGCCATGTAGTTTGCGTATGCCGGTTCCGGTACAATTATCTCGTCGCCGGGGTTCAAGCAGGCCAGAAAGGAGAACAGCACCGCCTCGCTACCACCGCTGGTGATGATGATGTCGTCCGGTGTGAGGTTGATGTTGTACTTGCTGTAGTAGCCGACTAACTTTTTGCGATAACTCAAATAGCCTTGGCTGGGACTGTATTCGAGAATGTTTCTGTCGATATTCTTTATGGCATCGATTGCCGCTTTTGGTGTGGGGAGGTCCGGCTGACCGATGTTCAGGTGGTAAACATGTATTCCTTTCTCCTTGGCGGCATAGGCCAGGGGAGCCAACTTGCGGATGGGTGATTCGGGCATTTCAATGCCTCGAACGGAAATTTGTGGCATATCTTTTATCTGTTCGTTTGTGTATGCAAAGGTACGAAAAATAGTTTATAGTACATCTTTTTTGTGGAGATATCTTAATAATTAGGGACAACGTGCTATAATCTATGAACTAATTTGTGTACTTTTGTAGTGCGAAATGTGCGGAAGGGTTGTGCAACTGGGGTTTCACATCTGTTCTGCGCGGGCTATGATATTGGCTTTGACTACAAACCACACATGCAGTGTTATGCAATTTCGAACTATACTTTCACTACTTGCCATCGGTGTTGCAACCATTACGACACTGGCCAACGACAGGGATGATGTTCTGACGGACACGACGCAACTTGGCGAGGTGGTTGTTACGGGCAGCCGTTCTGCCACAGATGTCCGTCATCTTCCCATGACAGTGAGCACCATTGACCGCGAAAGGCTCTTGATGAACGAGCGGACCAGTGTGTTGCCTGCGGTTATGGAGGAGGTGCCCGGTGTTGTTGTCACCAGTAGGGGTGTGATGGGTTACGGTGTAAGTACGGGTGGTTCGGGCAGCATCAATGTGCGTGGCCTCAGTTCGAGCAGCGGACGGATGTTGGTTCTTATCGACGGGCATCCTCAGTATCAGGGTGTTTTCGGCCATGGCATAGGCGACAGTTACCAGACGATGATTGCCGACAGGGTAGAGGTTCTCCGTGGTCCGGCGAGTCTTCTTTATGGCTCGAATGCAATGGGTGGTGTTGTAAACATTGTGACACGCAAGCAGGAGCCTGGTGCTGACGGGAAACTTTCGCAGCATACGACGCTGAATGCCGGTGCGGGCAGTTATGGGACGGTGCAGGTGGAGGGCAGCAACCGATTGCGTGTGGGACGTTTTTCGAGCAATGTTGCCGTTCAATATCAGCGTTCGGACAACCATCGACCCAATATGGGTTTCGAGCAATATGGCGGCTTTGTGAGTCTGGGCTACAGGCTTTCGGACCATTGGAATGCGAGTGCGATGGCAGACATTACGCGCTTCAATGCAAGCAATCCTGTGAAGGTTTCGGACGATGGACTGGTGGAGCCGATTTTCGACAACGACCAGAGCATCGTGCGTGGCTCGGCAAATCTTGTTTTTGAAAATCGTTATGAGCGGACGAGCGGTGCCTTGAGCATTTACAACAACTATGGAAATCACTGCATCGACGACGGTTATGTGGCAGGCAAGGCTGCGCAGACGGATTTCTTCCGCTCTCGCGATGCTGTTGCGGGTGTGTCGTTGTACCAGAGTTTCCTGGCTTCTTCTTCGACACGCATTACGGCTGGCATCGACTATCAGCATATCTATGGCCGTGCGTGGTACGAGGATAAGGCGACCGGAGCGACGGTTACGAGCGGTCAGCGCATAGCGATGAGGCAGAGCGGGCATGCCCACGAGAACGAGGTGGCTGCCTATGCCGATGTGCGCCAAGAGGTTACCCGGTATGCAACGCTCAGCGTGGGACTTCGTTACGACCATCATTCTGCTGCCGGCGGCGAGTGGATTCCGCAGGCGGGGCTTGTTGTGCGCCCCATTGAGACGGGCGAATTCAAATTCATGTTCGGCAAGGGGTTCCGCAATCCTACGAACATGGAGTTGTATCTCTACCCCAAGGCCAACGAGGAACTGCGTGCCGAGCGTATGCTCAACTATGAAATCGGCTGGCGTCAGCGTTTCTCGGACGGACGTCTTACCTATGGTGTCAATCTTTTTCTTATTGATGGCGACAACATGATAATGACGGTGAACAGGCGCAACGTCAACACTGGCGAGTTCCGCAACATGGGTGTGGAGGCAGAGGCTGCGTGGAAGGTGAACAGCCACTGGCGTCTCTCCACCAACCACAGTTATCTGCACATGGACAAACCCATTGCCGGTGCGCCGGACTACAAGGGCTACATCGGTGCCGACTGCGTGTATGGCCGATTCTCGGCTACGGCAGGATTGCAGCAACTGGTGGGCCTGCATACCCGATTCGACAGGCAGGATGCCACTCTGCTCCACATGACGCTTGCCTATCGTCTCTGCCCGCAAGTGAAGATATGGGCAAGGGGAGAGAACCTGCTTGCTGAGCAATACGAGATAGAGTATGGCTATCCCATGCCGAAGGCAACCTTCATGGGCGGTGTGTCGCTCGACTTCTGACATCCCATGCGGCAGGCATCAATATAATAATGTATAGGGTGGAAATTGCCACCCGGTGCCTCGCCCGAAAACATCTACTGCCTTTCTGCCAATAATGGTTAACCTTTCCGCCCAAGAACTACTGCCTTGTTGGCCAACTTGGCAGTAGATGTTTTTCGGCATGGCAGCAGATGTTGCACGCACCGATGCATGTCGCGACGAATAAGGCTGATAATAATGATGTTACATCAACAGTAAGCCCCTTCTCTCTTGCGAGGGAAGGGGCTTGCTTTATTCCGTCGGGACGGATGGTTACTTCATCTTGTCGGCCAGAACCTTCATCCAGTAACCACCGATTACGCTGCGTGCCTTGAAGCCAACCATGTTGCCGGTCTTCGTGTCGTACCAGTCGGAAGTCGGAACGCGGCTCTTGGTTTCGTTGGTGTACTTGTAGAGAGGCATGAGGAACGCCTTGAAGTCCTCGTCGCTGTCTGCCATTGAAGCAGTCCACATAATCCAGTCGCTCTTCGTGTAGTCCTTACGAACGTCGAGAGGCAGACCATACTTGTTCTGCTTCTTCAGGTAGTACTTCACCTCGGTCTGCATAGCATTGTTGGGGATGATGTTAGTCTTCCAGAGTTTGTCCCAGATCATGTTGTACTTCTGGCTCCAGGTCTTGCTGCCTGCACCATAAGCAAGTTCGTAGTGATCCTTCACCTTAGTCTCCTTCTCCCATGCTGCAGCCATTTCCTTAGCCTTGGCATTATACTTTTCGTAAACGTCGTCCTTGCCCATCATCTTAGCGATTTCGGCATAGCCGGCAATACCCATGATGGCCTTGATGGCGAGGTTACAGTTGCCAGCCCAGTGGCCTGCGAAGTCGTCGGTACAGAGTTGGTTGGCAGGATGCAAGCCGTTCTCAACGAGGTAGTCAGTCCAAGTAGTCATAATGTCGAAGTACTTCTCAACATAAGAAGTGTTGCCCTCGAGCATGCAGATAGTGGCAGCCAGAGTAATCATGTTGCCGGCTTCCTCAAGAGGCATGTCGCCACCGTAAACCTGACCATTTGCACGAGGATAAGTGCCGAGGTCGTGAGCAGCGAAAGGCTTTGTCCAACGGCCGGAGAGGCTGTAGTCGAAGATAGAAGTCATCATGGCCTTCTGCAACTCAGGATTGTAAACAAGGAAGAGAGGAGCCTCAGGATAAGTCAAGTCAACAGTGTTCACACAACCGTTAGAGTTGTTCTCCTTAGAGAACCAAAGCAGGTTGCCGTCCTTGTCCTCGAACAACTTGTGGGCAGCCATAACGTGGCGATAAGAACCGGAAAGAATCTCGGCATACTCCTTGCCACCAGCCTTCATGCCGTCGTCGTAAATCATCTTGTCGAACTGACGGCAGCGTTGCATGATGTTAGCATAGCGGCTCTGCATAGACTTGAAAGCCTGGAAGATGCTTACGCTACCACCGTGAGCCCAATAGCCCTTATAGCGATTGTAGAAATACTCAATGTCTTCAATCTCATCATAACCCATCATCATGAAGTTTGATGCAGTCTCAACAGAACCGAAGTTGTGCATGTAAGCCAAAGTGGGCATGTCAGTTGCCTTGCGAGCCACGATTTCACGGTTGAAACCGAAACCTGCTCTGCGGTTGCCCTGCTGGCGTGCGCCCTGCTGGCGACGGGGGAAAATCTGACCGTTCTCAATGAAAGCATTCTCAATCTCAGAAGGCATACCTATCATAACCTGACCATTGATGGCAGGAATGTAGAAGTAACCCCAGTCAATGCAGATGTGGTCGCCAGTCTTAGCCAAGATAGGCTGCTCTACAGTACCGGTACGAACGTAGCGAACACCATCCTCGTTGCCCATGCTGGTAACGGTTGGCTGGCTTGCTTTGTTGACAGCCTGCAGCGGATTGGCACTGAAGTAAACCTGAACATCGTGCTTCTGCTGGTCGGTAGAACGAACCTGATAAGAAATATAGTTGATGGGCATAGAGATAAGATCATAGTCATCAATCAGCATAGGTGCTGTGAAAACAAGATCAAGTTCAACGGGACCGCAAGAGAAGGTGTAGTAAGTGTTCGTGGCAAGAACGTCAACACTCTTCTGCTCTGCAAGCTTCACTTCCTGACCCTTAGGCTTGACATTCTTATACAGACCAAAGTCAGCATATGCACCGCCAGTTGTGTTGTGGCAATGAGCAGCAATGATGTTGCTACCACTCTTGAGGAGTTTCTTGACATCGTCGCCAAGGCGGCACACAATGCCGTTGCGCCATGTCTCGCCAGTATCAGCAACTTTCTTGCCGTTGACGTAGAGTTCGAACACATCGTCGTGGCTGTACTTGACATAAAGGTCTTCCAGGAGGTCGGCATCGCTGAGTTTTACTTCGCGGCGGATGTAGATGTCGCTGCCGGCACGTCCCCAACGGCTGCTGATGTTCTCGCCCTCGCTGCCCCATGCAGCCTTCTCGGTCTTCCAGGAACTGTCGTCGAAAGAGGGCTTTGTCCAGTTTTCGTTGTTCTGTTTCTCACGGTTGACTTTGCCTTCCCACAGCAGTTCGTCGGACATGGGGGCAATGGCGGCGAGGATGTAATCCTGCTGTGCGCCCATGAAACGATAGGTGGTTCCGTCAACGCGGATAAGGCCGAGGATGGGTTTCTCGTCGTTTGTCCAGTGGCGTGTTGTGCCGTCGGTGAGTTTGTCATAGGGGCTCCAGATGGAGAAGTAGGGGTCGTTGACAATCAAGGGTACAGAGGGCAGGCGCAAATCCGTTGCCGTGTAGGGCTTGAAGAAGTCAGCAGTCTGTGCACTTGCTGTGGCAGTTATTGCCAAAAGTGCGGAGATAAGGATTTTTCTCATAAGGTTTTTATTAAAATTAATTGAAATAATTATTGGTTTTTACCTGATATGTTTATTTTATTGGTGGGAATGCACTGATGCGAAGGCGTGCGGCTCCCATGGGGATGAGTGTGATGTTTTCCATCTTTCCACGTGGTGCATCGGCGTCGGGCAGTATTTCGCACAGTCCGCTGGCATCCATTCCCCAGCCTTCTACGCGTGCTCCTTTTGCTTTAATGGTGATGGGTGTGCCTTCGTGACTCCAGGGGTAGTTGTTCTCGGGCCATGGGCGGAACTCGATTTTCATGTTGTTCAGATTGCCGTTTAGTGCGTAGTTCCATGGGCTGTCGGCATAGATTTCGTAGGTTGGCCACTTGTCGGGGTCGGCTGTTTCTTGCCAATGGCTGTCGCCGATGGCTGTTGTGCGGCTGTCTTTCTTCTCGTATCGTTCTGCGATTTTCAGGCTCATGGTGAGTGGTCCGTAGTTGACGGAGATGCTGTTCTTGTTGAGTGCCCATACGTGTTTAGTGAGTCGCATGGGGAAATGGAGGCAGACTTCGTCGCCGTTCTGCCATTGGCGGTTGATGCGAAGCAGTCCGCTGGTGGCTTTGCAGTCTATGGTTTTGCCGTTTACGGTGATGTGTGCGCCTTCTGTCCATGTGGGTATTCGGAGGTAGAGGGGGAAGGTTGCGGTTGTTTTTTTCTTGAGTCCTGTGATGCTGACTTTGATGTCTTCGCTGAATGGGTATTGTGTTTGTTCGTCGATGGTTATTTCTTGTCCGTCGGCTACTTTGAGTTGTGCGGTGCAGTCGCCGTAGATGAGTAGTGCTGCTCCGCCGTCGGCGCTGGCGAGGACGAGGTTTTGTGCGTAGTATGGCCAGCCCATTGCGTGGTTGTGTTGGCAGCATCGGCTGCTGAAGGGGTTCATGCTGAAGAATGGTCCGCCGTTGTCTACGCCGGGGTTATGGTTGCGTGAGTCGCTTTGTACCATGTTTGGGCAGGTGAGGTAGCGCAGGCCTCTCATGTCTTCTGTCAGTGCTGCGGGGTAGTCGTTGAATGCGACGTCTTCGAGGTTTTCCATCCATAGGAGGTCGCCTGTTTGTGCCATGAGTATTTCGTCGGAGAGCATTTGTTCTACGAAGCCGCAGGTTTCTGTGCCTTGTCGTGGGTCGATGTATCCGTGTCGGCAGTTTTCGTCGCTGCCGAACATGCCTCCGGGCACTTGTCCGTAAATGCGTCGGATGAGCCAGAAGTTGTTGTATGTGGCTTTGAGGGCTGCTTTGTCGCCGCTGACGAGGTACCATGTTGCGGGTTCGCGGAAGCATTCTGCTACGTTGACGTTGTGCCAGTTTGGCAATCCGCTTTCTTGCATCCAGTTGGCTGTGCAGCGGTGTATTTTGCGGCAGAGGTCGAGCAGGAAGGTTTCTCCTGTTCTGTTGTAGAGCCAGATGACGGAGTGGAGGTTGTCGCCGCCTCGGCTGTTTTCCCAGTAGTGTCGGAGGAATTTCTCGTCGGGGTAGGCGAGTTGCCATTTGTAGTAGGCGGTGAGGATGGGTATGACGCGTTCGTCGCCGCACCATTCGTAGTAATCTTGGAGGATTTGGAGTGCGAGCATGTTTGCCCAGAGTTCTCTTCTGCCGTTGTCTTCGTTGATGGGACCGAGGAATCCGTCGGGCTGTGCGCTGCGCAGGATGCCTTCTATCCAGAACTTTGTTTCGTTGAGCATTGCTTCGTCGTTCAGGATGTATGAGAGGCAGGCGTAGCCTCGGAGCCAGTAGGGTACTTCTTCCCATCCGTGGTCTCCGTTTGGTTCGAGCCAGGCGTTGCCTTTTTTGTCGAGCCAGTCGCTGATTTCTCCGAGTTGTCCGCTCAGTCCGTTCTTTTGTCTTGTCAGCATTTCGCCTATCCATCCGCGTGGTGTGACGGCTGCGGGTGGCAGTTTGATGAATGGGTTGGCGGGCAGTGGCGCGCGGTTATTGACGTATAGTGTTGCTGTGGGCTTGATTTCTGTGGGGGAAACCATGCTTGATTCCTGTGCTGAGAGTGGCAGGTGTAGTAGTAGTCCGAATAGGGCGAAAAGTGATTTTTTGCGCATTTTTAAGGGTATATTTGTACAATTTTTGCGTAAAGGTACGATTTTTCCTACCGAAAAGCAAATGTTGCCTTTTATTTTTTGTTGAAAAATGGGGAAATGGTATGCTGTGGCTGCTCCGATGGTGTAGTTTGTTGAAAATTCGGATGTTATATGGCGTTTGTGGTGTGCTTGTGGCGTGTTGCGGAGAATGGTTAGGCATTATTGGCAAAAAGGTTAAGCATTATTGCCGGAATGGTTGAGGATTATGGGCAAAATGGTTAACCATTATTTTTGCTTTCTCTTGGCTGTTGGGGTGTAAAAAAGAAGCAGGCCCGACATGTCTGCCGAGCCTGCCTGCTGAATAGGTTTGTATGAAGTGTGATTACTTCTTGATGAGTTTCTTGCCGTCTACGATGTTCAGACCCTTCTGAACCTTGCTCATGCGCTGGCCGAGCATGTTGTAGATGCCCTTGCTTGCGGGAGATACCTTCTTGATTTCGTCTGATTCAATGCCACGGATGCCGTCGGGATCGATTTCGCCGTTACCGTAGTAGGTCAAACGCCAGTTGTCCATAACCACCCAGTCGCTACCGGGGTTGTTCTCGTCGTAGGGCTTGTTGATACCGATGGTCAGGTGACCCTCGTCGCCTTCATTGATTGTGAACACGAGCTCGTTCTTGTAGAGACCGCTGGGGAAGTAGTATCTGCCGGCATCGTAGCAGCCGCCACCCAGACCGGGCATGCGGAGATTGCCGGGGTTAGAAGTCCAGCCGATGCCGGGAACTTGGTTGGCTTCCTTCGTAACAAGTGCGAGGGGCATTGTTTCGCAATTAGTCATGTCGTATGCATCCGGACCTGCGAAGATGAAAGCACGTTCTGCGATGGGCTCGTTCTTGAGAAGTTTGTCAACATGAGCCTGTTCGATACCGTCGCGATAATATCCCTGTACGCTGAGTTTGTATGTACCAACGGGCAGAGCAGCCTCATATTCCTCGGGCCAGAGTTCCTGGTAGATAGAGAACTCATTGCTGTTGTAAGCTTCATATACGCGGTAGTCACCACCATTCACCATTACATTGCCACCATCGGTGAGAGAGATCCAGTATTCCATGCTAAGGCGCTGGTCGTAGCCGGGGTTGTTGATGAGGAAGGTCAAGTCGGCAGGAGTCTCGGCAGTAGCCTCGGGAATGAAACTGAGCATTTCTGCGCGAGAGATGAACATCCACTGGTTGGTCTCCAGTTCGGGAGTGTGCATGTCTGTGTCGACAAGGTAGTAAGAGGGAGCATACTGGTTGTCGCCATTGCGCATACCCAAGTACTTTTTGCCACCGCCGGTGATGATTTCTTCGCCTTCTTCAGTAACAGTTGTGTCTGTTGGGAAGGTCATGCCGTACTGAGCAATGTTATATACGTTCTCCTTACCTTCAACGGGAATGAGTTCCCATGCGTCGGTGCAGACGGCATCGATATAGCCGTTCCAGCCCACGAAGTCGGCTTCGCCATAATTGCCATTGGGACGGAAACTCTCGATGCGAACAGCGCCTTCAATAACTTCCTCGCCAATGAACTCGCCAGTCTCTTCGTCATAATTCTCCTTGACAGACTCAACAAGCATCATGGGGTTGGACTCGAATGTAAGAGCAAGGTGTGTGCCATAAGCCTCACCGGCGCCCAGCAACAACTTCGCACCTACATTATATAAATAATACTTGGGTGCTTGTTCATCTGAAGACGTGTAATCGCCAAGATTTTCCGGACCTACAACAACAGGAACAGAGCCCTTGAAGTTCTCGGTGCGACGTTCCATTGCAGTAGCCATACGGGCCTCACGCAGTCTGTCGATGTAAGGATTCAGGTCGTTTGCAGTAGCGCAAGTGTCGAGAGCAGCAGCAACATCGGTCAGAGCAGTGCCCCAGTAGCCCTTGTCTTGCATCTTACGGCAGATGGCATAAGTGTCGACCAAAGTCTTAACAGTGCCGCTGTATGCGAAGATGGCATTTACACGAGGACGCAACTCGCGTGCGTAGTTTCTCAACTCGGCAGCATCCTTGTTGGTAGCAAGTTCGTGGTTTGCAGCATCGATGATGGCCTGGATAGAATCCTTCATCGCATTGGTCAGCAGAGTGTCTGTCTTAGCATACTCGATAGCGTCAACCAACATCTGGTAGCACTCGTCGAAGTTAACCTCTGTAACGTTGATACCGCAGTCGTAGAACTTACCACCCCAGTTCTGCTGGATGTAGGTTGCGATAACATTCTTACCAACATTGAGGTAGCGGGCAGGAATGTGAACCTGTACGGGGTTCTTGCCGTTGGTCCAACCTACATTCTTCTGCAACAGGTGACCATTAACGTATGTTTCGTAAACGTCGTCGTGGCAAACGTTCAACTCGTAAGAGAGACGTTCGTTAATCTTGTCGAGTTCGAAGTTACGGCGAATCCAGTAGTTGGTGTTTTCACCGCCGGGCCAGATGCTCTGCAGTTCGGGCATGTAACCAGCCTCGCCTACAGGCATCATCTGGTCGTCCCACATAGAGTCGTCGAAGTCGGGAAGAGTCCAAGCAAGGGTCTCTTTGCGGCCGCTAATCTCGGGAGCATCGATTTCTTCATAACTGGTTTCAATCTCGGCATACTCCTTCTCTTCTTCAGTCTTAGCCTCTCTGTAATCGCCCAGACCATCGTTAAGAGTGTCGTCCCATATCATGTACTTGACAACAGTCTTGTGCATGGCGATGTAGTTGAAGTAGTGTGTGCCGATCCAAAGTTCCTTCTCGCTGCCGGTTTCGGTAACGTCAACCAAAGAAATGTCCTTGATGGTAACGGTAGTGCTGTCTTGGCCACCACCAAAGTCGAGGTCGATCATGAAGTTGTTAACACCAGGCTGGCCATCGAATTCAATGTCAACCGTTGTGCCTTCGTATTCTTCACCTTCAACCGGAGCGTCAATAGCCATCTCCTCATATGCCAGTTCAATAGCATCATCATCGTTGTCAGAGAGTTTCAGAGTGAATGTTTCGAAAGGCTTGTCTGCAAGGAATGTTGCCTTGAAATTATAGGTGCGACCCTCTTCGATTCTGATCGGAGTCTTGAATGCAAGACGCTCCATCCAGATGTCGTCAACAACAGAACCGGGAATCATGAAGGTGTATTCGTCGCCTTCCTGAGCCTCGTAAAGTTTAGACCAGGGGTGTCTGGGGTTGTTGCTGGGAGATTGGCCGTCGAAGTTATAGCCACCAATGTTGTTGAAGAGCACTTTGCCTTCCCAAGGTGTAGTGTAACCCATGTCGAGACCGCCCTCAACCTTTGTGTAAATACCGCAGTCAGCAAAAGCACCGCCCCAGTTCTGGTGAACATGGAATGCAACAACGTTCTCTTCGCCATTCAGTTTGATGAGCGCTTTCTGCTCGTCGGTCAAGAGAATGTACTCGCCATTGTTCCAGCCATTGAGGATGTTGCCATTCTCATCGGTTTCTTCACCAGATTTGGAGAAAACGAGTTCGCCGTTGATGTAGTACTCACAGGGAGCATCGTCGTGACCGCAAGCCAAGTAAACAGGACCGGAAAGAAGTTGGTCTGTTGTGAAGGTACGGCGAACATAGATGTCGGCCATGATGTCAGATGTAGTCCATCGGTACGAAGGACGACCGTTATAATTTTCATCACTGGCGAAAGGAGCAGTATTCTCTTCCCAAACAATAGGCTCGTTGGTGTCCCAGTTGATGTCGCCCATCAGGTTTTCCATGTCGTATTTCGGGCCCATGTCAAAACCGGGCTCGTACCATTTTCTGCCTTCGGCATCATCAGATGGTTCTCCTAAAACCATGTTGTAGTTTGGGTTGTCTGTATTCCAGTCGCCATAGGCAACACCAGAATTGTAAACCCATGTCCATGCCTTCCACTCGATGTCGCCGTCGTACTGCGTAGATGGCAGTATGATTACGTTTGCACCAACAGCAAGAAGACCATCGCCTGCCTTTGCTACCAATGAGCAAAGTGCAACTGCGCAAAGAAGTAATGTTTTCTTCATCTTTGTTAGTTTTGATTAATAAGGTTAATAAAAAGTAATTTTGCTTGCAAAGTTATAAAAATAAGACACTCCACACAAATAAATTCTTTGGAAATTTTGCTTTGTGTGCTTTTTTCTTTAATTTTGCAAATAAAAAACAATAGATAAAGGATGAAATTCATATCACTTGGCTCTGGTAGTAGTGGAAATTGCTACTTGTTGCAGTCGGGCGAAACATCCATACTGCTTGATGCAGGTATCAGTATGCGTTCCTTGAAGAAGCATCTCAAGGATTTCGGTATTAGTCTGGATAAAGATATCTCAGCCGTGTTCGTGACGCATGATCATGCCGACCACATCAAATCGGTAGGAAACATTGCTTGTGATTGTGGTAAAAAGATATATGCCACGCAGCATGTGCATGAGGGCATCTCGTGCAATCGCTGCTTAAAGGTGAAGATTCCGGCAGAATGTAAGGCTTTTCTTGAGAAGGGTTGTATGCTGGAAGTTGGGCCTTTTCGCATCACTCCGTTCGACGTTCCCCACGACAGTCGCGATTGTGTGGGCTATGTTGTAGAGGCAGATGACGTACGCTTCTGTCTTATAACTGATGTCGGACATGTCACGGACACCATACGCGAACAGGTGGGGCTGGCTAATTACCTGGTCTTGGAGTCGAATCATGATGTGAACATGCTTCATATGGGCAAGTATTCGGCATTCCTGAAGAATCGCATTAGCAGTGACAAGGGCCACTTGAGTAATGAGCAGGCTGCGTATTTGCTGGCAGAGTATGCAACACCGCAACTTCGTCATGTATGGCTTTGCCATTTGAGCGAAGAGAATAACCATCCGGTTCTCGCTCGCAAGACAGTAGACGCGGTGCTCCGACAGCACGGAATCATTCCGGGCGTTGACTTTGGACTTGATATATTGAAGCGAAAAACGCCTTCAGAACCATATTCTCTCACGTAAATCGAAAAAAACAAAGCAAAACATTTGGCGAATTAAATAAAAGTTCATACCTTTGCAGCCGCAAAACAAAGATGTTATGCGTCCTTAGCTCAGTTGGTAGAGCAATTGACTCTTAATCAATGGGTCCAGGGTTCGAGCCCCTGAGGGCGTACAGAAGAGAAGGATGGTCTGGATAACAGCCCATCCTTCTCTTCGTTAAGGAGGAAACTGGTCCCCATTGGCTCTTCTTGTTAAGAAGGATGTGTATTTTCCCGAGGAGGGTTTAGTTGGGACCTAATATAA
>JAFTYP010000026.1 GCA_017461345.1 Bacteroidaceae bacterium
TCATCAGGCAGATTTCTTGCTGGGGAGGCTGCTTGCAAAACACAAACAGGATTTCCTGGAAAACGGCGGCATCAGGGAACAGATGTCTGCCGCTCGTCGCAACTGGCGTGAAGGACATGGGATGGGATACCTTAATGGGAAGAATGGGAGAAATGAGAATAATGCTCAAAAGAAATGATGAACCTATGCTTCAATCAAAGTTTGGCAGTGGGCTATCATAGTGGCTCACAGATGTTCGTGGCTGTTGCCGTTTTGGTTTATGTCTTTATCGTAATTCGCGACACCTATCTTTACATCAAGAACCCATGACTTCCAAGGAATTAAAAGACATTCATCAGCGCCTTGAGGCACGAGGCTGGCAGAACTGTCATCGAGAACTGCCAAATGCTTTGCATAGAATGTAACAGAAGAAAAGGAGCAAGGTAATATCTCTACCCTATTTCGCTGAGTTCGAGCCAGCGCATGGACTTCTCGTCGAGAAGGTCGTTCACTATGAGCAGACGTTTGCTGAGGTCGATGATTTCCTGTGTGCAGAGGGCTCCGCTGCTGAGTGCAGCCTCGATGTCTGCCTTTTCGTTCTCCAGGTCGTCTATCTCCTTCCCTAAAGCCTCGAATTCCTGCTTCTCGCGGAAAGACATTTTGCGCTTTCTGCCATTGACCGTTGAAGATTGACCATTGACCACTTCGGCTGGACGTTTTGGAGAAGTACTCTCATTCTTCTCCCCTCTCTTCGGAGAGGGGTCGGGGGTGAGGCTTCTGTACTGCGTGTAATTACCCGGGAAGTCCTGCACTATGCCATTGCCCTTGAAGACGAAAAGATGGTCCACCACCTTGTCCATGAAGTAGCGGTCGTGGCTGATGATGATGACACACCCATGGAAGTCCTGTAAGTACTGTTCCAGTATCTGGAGAGAAGTGATGTCGAGGTCGTTGGTCGGCTCGTCGAGGACAAGGAAGTTTGGACTTTGCATAAGAACGGTACAGAGATAAAGACGTCGCTTCTCTCCACCCGAGAGTTTATAGATGTAGTTCTGCTGTTGCTGTGGCGAGAACATGAAATGTTGCAGGAACTGCATGGCCGACAGTTTCCTGCCACCGCCTAAATCGACATACTCTGCCGTCTTGCGGACAGCATCGATAACCTTCATCTGCTCGTCGAACTGCATTCCGTCCTGACCATAATAGCCAAAGCGTACCGTTTCGCCTACGACGAAACGACCGCTGTCGGGCTTCACCAGGCCAAGCAGCATCTTGACGAAAGTGCTTTTGCCTGTTCCGTTGTTCCCGACGATGCCCAGTTTCTCGTAACGTGAGAAGTTATAATAGAAGTCCTTGAGCAGGACGAGGTCGCCGTATGCCTTGCTGACATACTCTGCCTCGAATATCTTACTGCCTATGTAGGTCGATTTCATTTCGAGCCTTACCTGCTGTTCCTCTATGCGACGGTGTGCTTGCTTCTCCAGTTCGTAGAAGGCCTCTTCGCGATACCTTGCCTTATGGCCGCGAGCCTGTGGCATACGTCGCATCCATTCGAGTTCGGTCCTGTAGAGGTTCGAGGCTCTTGCAATCTCCGCACGTGCCACTTCCTGCCTGAGGGCACGTTGCTCCAGATAGTAGGCATAGTTGCCATGATAAGTATAGACAGTCTCATCGGCCAACTCTATAATGACTGAACAAACACGGTCCAGGAAGTAACGGTCGTGCGTCACCATGAGCAGCGTGATGTTAGAACGGGAAAGATAATTCTCGAGCCACTCTATCATCTGCAAGTCGAGATGGTTGGTCGGCTCATCGAGAATGAGCAAGTCCGGCTCCATGATGAGTGTATTGGCAAGTGCCACGCGCTTCAACTGTCCGCCGGAAAGTTGCGAGAGTGGTTTGTTGAACTCCGTTATGTAGAGTTGCGAAAGGATAGACTGGGCACGGCGCTCATAGTCCCATGCCTTCTGCTGCTCCATGCGGTCGAGAATGTCCTGCATGCCCTCTTGGCTCTCCGATGCCAAACACGTCTCATACTCACGAATAAGATTCGTTGTTTCGTTGCCATGCCAGAAACATGCCTCGATGACAGTAAGTTCAAGAGGATAGTCGGGTGTCTGCTCCAGGTAACCGATGCGAAGGTCGTTGCGAAAGACAACCTGCCCTTCGTCTGCCTGGTCCTTGCCGCCAAGAATGTTCAAAAGCGTACTCTTGCCCGTTCCGTTCTGCGCAATGAGACCTACCTTCTGCCCCTCGCTCACGCCAAAACTAAGGTTGCTGAAAAGCGTCTTGTCACCAACACTTCGCGTTAGATTCTGTACCTGCAAATATGACACCATGACATTTTTTTCCTGCAAATGTACATAAAAGCAACGAAAAATCGTCATTTTAATTTTAATAATTTTGCACATTCAATTATTTGCAGTATCTTTGCAGACACAATAATCAAAAGATTTGACTGACGGGGCTTACGCTCCCATAAGAGCGCAAGCAACATTTTTGGACAGTCCCACATTTTTCCCTTATACATTACTTATTATTATTAAGCATACATAGATTATGCACAAAAGCGAATTAGAAGGAATGACACTCCCTGAGCTTACTGCACTTGCAAAAAAGCTTGGAGCGGAGTTGAGCGAGGACCAGACTACCCTCATCTACAATATACTGGATGCACAATCTCTGCAAGTTTCAATTGAACAGCCCGCAGCAAAGAAACGCGGACGAAAGCCAAAGGCAAAAGACGAAACAGAAGTCTCAAACAAACTTCCACAAACAGAAGAAAAGGCTCAAAGCGAGAATACCAGCAACGAACAAAACACTGCAACCAACGAAACATCTGTAGAAGAAGTTGCCGCACCCAAAAAGCGCGGACGCAAGCCAAAGAAAGAGAAAGAAGCAGAAGTTCAAGCAGAACAAACCGACAATGCCGAACCAAAGGCAGAAGCAACACCCGAGAAGAAACGTCGTAAACGCATCGGCGAGACAAAAGCCGAGACAGCAGAAGCCGCATCCAAGCAGGCTGCTCAAGAAGAGACCGTAAACGAAAGCCAACCGCTTGCTGATAATAGTCAAACAACTTCCACATCAGAAGAGCAAGACTTCATCATCACACAGGACATCCCTTCTGTTGAAGCACAAATAGAACAACTCAAAGCATCACTTCAGTCTGCCACAAAAGACGAAAGTGACGACAAAACTGTGTATTCAAACGATGTTGCCGAAGATGTAGAAACAAAATCGCTCAAAACAAAACGTCAGGCAGAAGAAGCAAAGTTCAACTTCGGCGAGAACATTCGCGGAGAAGGCGTACTCGAAGTAATGCCCGAAGGTTTTGGCTTCCTGCGAAGCAGCGACTACAATTACTTGAGCAGTCCCGACGACATTTACGTCACCCAACAGATGGTGAAACAATTCGGTCTGAAGACTGGCGACGTTGTGGAAGGTCCTGTTCGCCCACCAATGCACGGCGAGAAGTTCTTCCCGCTGATTCGCATAGAAAAAATCAACGGATGCAATCCCGAAACAGTACGCGACCGCAGCCCCTTTGAGAACCTCACACCCCTCTTCCCCGACGAAAAGTTTAAACTCTGCTCTGGCAAGAACGACTCTCTCTCCGCTCGAGTTGTTGACCTCTTCGCTCCTATCGGCAAAGGTCAGCGTGCTCTGATTGTGGCGCAGCCTAAGACTGGTAAAACTCTCTTGATGAAAGACATCGCTAATGCTATCGCTGCAAATCACCCCGAAGCATATCTCATGATGCTCCTCATCGACGAACGTCCTGAAGAAGTTACCGATATGGCTCGCACCGTTAAAGCAGAAGTCATTGCCAGCACCTTCGACGAGCCTGCCGAACGCCACGTCAAGATAGCAGGCATCGTTCTGGAAAAAGCAAAGCGTATGGTAGAATGCGGACACGATGTAGTCATCTTCCTCGACTCCATCACACGTCTTGCACGTGCCTACAACACGGTTTCGCCAGCCAGCGGCAAAGTGCTTAGTGGCGGTGTTGATGCCAATGCATTGCACAAGCCAAAGCGTTTCTTCGGTGCTGCCCGTAACATTGAAAACGGTGGTAGCCTGACCATCATCGCAACTGCACTTATCGACACCGGCAGCAAGATGGACGAAGTCATCTTCGAGGAGTTCAAGGGAACGGGCAACATGGAACTGCAACTCGACCGCATGCTCTCCAACAAGCGCATCTTCCCTGCTGTCAACATTGTAGCCAGCAGCACTCGTCGTGACGACCTGCTTCAGGACAAGATGACACTCGACCGTATGTGGATTCTGCGTAAGTTCCTTGCCGACATGACACCCATCGAAGCAATGAACGAAGTGAAGTCCCGCCTCGAGAACACTGACAACAACGAGGAGTTCCTCCTCAGCATGAACTCATAAATTCAATAATGCAAGATACAATAACGGCGTGCTTTTCTGTAAGCACGCCGTTATCTTTATATATATGTTGTATTAGTAGTACAGATGCTTGCCTGCTGCAAGAGTGTTGAGCATGAGCATACATATCGTCATGGGGCCTACGCCGCCGGGAACTGGAGTGATGTATGAGCATAGCGGTGCTACGTTCTCGAAGTCAACATCGCCCGACAGACGGAAGCCACTCTTCTTTGTTGCATCGGGCACACGGGTTGTGCCTACATCTATGACAACGGCCCCCTCCTTCACCATGTCTGCCTTCAGGAAACCCGGCTGGCCAATAGCGGCTATGATGATGTCTGCCTGAAGGCATTCTTCCTTGAGTGTGTTGCTACGACTATGGCAGACGGTCACTGTGCTGTCGCCATATTGTTTCTGCATCATTAACTGCGCCATCGGTTTGCCTACGATGTTGCTGCGACCGAGAATGACGCACTTCTTGCCACTTGTCTCGATATTATAACGACGAAGCAGTTCGAGTATGCCTTTGGGAGTTGCACTGATGTAACAGGGCAACCCGATTGCCATGCGTCCGACGTTGATGGGATGGAAACCGTCGACATCTTTCTTGTAGTCGATGGCTTCTATGACTTTCTGCTCGCTGATGTGTTTGGGCAAAGGGAGTTGCACGATGAAGCCATCTACCGAATCGTCATTGTTCAGTTTACTGACTTCTGCAAGCAGTTGTTCTTCTGTAATGTCGTCTTCGAAGCGAAGCAATGTGCTTTGGAAGCCACAGGCCTCGCATGCAAGCACTTTGTTGCGCACATAAGTCTCACTGCCGCCGTCGTGGCCTACGAGTATGGCTGCGAGGTGCGGGCGCTTGCCTCCTTTGGAAACGATGTCCTCTACTTCTGCTTTAATTTCTGCCTTGATGGTGGCAGCGGTCTGTTTTCCGTCTATCAGTTGCATAAGCGTTTATTTTGATATCTGCTGGTTTACATTCCCGGCATACGGCCTTTCATCATGCTGGCCAGTTGCTGCATTTTGCTTTTGTCTGTTACCATCTTCATCATTTTGCGTGTCTGGTCGAACTGTTTGATGAGACGGTTCACTTCCTGAATGTTGGTGCCAGAACCTTTGGCAATACGCATTCTGCGGCTTGTGTTGAGACATTCGGGGTGAGAGCGTTCTTTGGGAGTCATACTTAAGATGATGGCTTCGATGTTCTTGAAGGCATTGTCGTCGATGTCCATATCTTTGATGGCTTTGCCTACGCCTGGTATCATGCCGGCCAGGTCCTTGAGGTTGCCCATTTTCTTTATTTGCTGTATCTGCTTGTAGAAGTCGTTGAAGTCGAACTGGTTCTTCTGTATGCGCTTCTCCAGACGGCGTGCCTCTTCCTCGTCGTATTGCTCTTGTGCTCTTTCCACGAGCGAAACGATGTCGCCCATGCCGAGGATGCGGTCTGCCATACGGCTGGGATGGAACGGATCGAGTGCCTCCATCTTCTCGCCTGTGCCAACGAACTTGATGGGTTTGTTGACGACGCTGCGGATGCTCAAGGCGGCACCGCCTCGTGTATCGCCGTCGAGTTTGGTGAGGACTACGCCCGTGTAGTCGAGACGGTCGTTGAATTCCTTTGCGGTATTTACGGCATCCTGACCTGTCAGTGCATCGACGACGAAGAGTATCTCGTCGGGTTGTACGGCATCTCGTATGTCTTGTATCTGCTGCATGAGTTCCTCGTCGATGGCCTGACGGCCTGCTGTATCGACGATAAGCACGTCGTGTGCTTTGGCTTTTGCGTGCTGTATGGCATTCAGGGCAACGGCAACGGGGTCGGTGGCGCCTTCCTCCATATAGACGGGTACGCCTACTTGTTCGCCGAGGACACGCAACTGTTCCATGGCTGCGGGGCGGAAGGTGTCGCAGGCTGCAAGCAGAGGATTCTTGGCACGCTTTTCCTTGAGCAGTTTTGCCAGTTTGCCACTCATGGTTGTTTTACCTGCACCGTTCAGGCCGGCCATGAGGATGATGGCCGGATGGCCTTTGAGGTTCATGTCGGTTGTCTCGCCGCCCATGAGTTCTGCCAGTTCGTCGTGAACGATTTTCACCATCAGTTGTTGTGGTTTGATGGCGGTCAGGACGTTTTGTCCGAGTGCTTTCTGCTTGACTGTATCGGTGAAGGACTTTGCCACCTTGTAGTTGACGTCGGCA
>JAFTYP010000027.1 GCA_017461345.1 Bacteroidaceae bacterium
AATTTCAACTCTTTGCACAGAGGTTCAAGAGGCTCTCCAGATTGCAAACGACTTACGATATTTAATCGTTCTTCAAAGTTATGATGTCTGTACATAAAACACCCCAAAAGTTTTGTGTCTAACTTTTGGGGTGCAGTTCATTTCCGTCGGGGGTTATTCTTTTCCCTGCTTTAGTTGTTTTGCTTTTCGAGAGGACTTCTCTGCTTTGTGTTCTTGCCGAATGGGGCCGGTATATAGGCAGATTCCTGTTGTCGTCTTTTGTGTAGAGGCATAAAGTAACCCCCAAAGTTTATTCCAAACTTTGGGGGTTACTTTTATATGGCTTGCCTTGTTCTTTTAAAAGGGTTAATCTTTTTGGCAAGAATGGTTAGGCTTTCTGCTTATAATGGTTAACCTTTTTTGCGGTAATGGTTAACCATTATTTTCGATGTTCTATGGGGTTAGTTGGGGAATGGCTGTTATGCTTCTTCCCACTGCTTGCGGAGCAGTTCTACTGCGGCAGGGAGTACTGTGGCGGGATCGCCTTCGCAGCCGCACTCGAAACTTACGAAACCTTCGTAGCCTAACTCCTTGAGGGCACGGAATCCGTCGATGTAGTTGTCCTTCTCTCCGTCCTCGCCGGGTGTCTTGCGACGGCCGCGGCTGGCGATGTGTACGTGCTGCAGATAGTCTTTGCCTGCAGCGAGGAATGCTGCATAGTCGGATGTTTCTTCCTGCATATGCCAGAAGTCGCCCATGCACTTCACGCCCTTGCTGTCGGCATCGCGTGCAATGGCTGCTGCATCTCCTACGAGTCGCAGATAGAAGCACTCGGCACGGTTCAGCGGCTCGAGGATGACGGTTGTCCCACACTGCAGTGCGAACTCACCGAGGTTGTGGAGTTGCTCGCAGAGGTAGTTGCGGGTGTCCATTGTGTGTGGGCGGCATGGCTGCTGTCCGTTGAAGGCTGGCACCATGATGACACCGCATGAGCCTATCTTGCCTGCGGCTTCGATGATTTCTCGCATGGTGCGGTCGAAGTCATCCTTTTGTCCGTCTTCGGCAAGGATGAAGCCATCGAAGCCGGCACAGATGGCGGACATGCGGATGTTGCGTCCCTTGAGGGCATTGTTTATCTCGTCCACACGGCCAGCCAAGCCTCTGCCGCCTACTTCGAGGCCTGTCACTCCGAGGCTCTCCATGTAGTCGAGTTTCTCCTGAAGGGTGTTGCCCAGGGCAATGCCTTCCTGGAAGCAGAGGTTGAGTGGGGTAGTGGCTTTTGCTGCCTGCTGCTTTGGTGTGCAGGATGCCAGCAGTGTGGCAGGAGCCAGCGCTGCAGTTGCGGCGCCGGCTGCTGAACTTAATAGGAATTTACGTCGTTGCATAATGTGTTATTGTTCATTGAACATTGCTCTCTCCCTTGTGTGGGAGAGAGGCTGAAGGTGTTTTACTTTCCGGGTACGGGAACAGTCATCGATGCCAGGTCGAGGGGACCGAGTTCGAGTTTCTCGGGCATGAAGTCCTGTGGAGACTGTGTCATCTCGTCCCATGTGACGGTGTTGCCGGTGTAGGCTGCCTCACGACCCATGATGCCTGCCATGCAGGAGATGGCGCACTCTGTGGCCTCCTCGTGGGCTGTGCCCTTGCGGATGTGGTTCACCCAGTCTACGTGTTCCAGTGTGTAGGGGTCGTGCAATTGGAATTCTTGCTTTGCCTTCTCTTCGTCGTACTTCCAGATAACGTTGCCCTGGAGGTCCTTTATCTCGTTGGTTTCGCTGTCCCAACTGCCCTTGCTGCCTTGGATGTATTCGCTCACCTTGCTGCTGCAACCGTCAATCTGACGACACATTGAGTGCATGTGGATGCCGTTCTCCATCACGAAGTCTGTGCTGAAGAAGTCGTACTGGTCGCCTGTTACGCGACGCTGGCGTGAACCGAATGCTGTTGCAGATACGGGCTTCAAGCCGCTCATCCAGAGGAATACGTCGATGTTGTGTACGTGCTGTTCGATGATGTGGTCGCCACTCAGCCACTTCCAGTTTACCCAGTCGCGGATGTTCCATTCCATGTCGGTCCATCCTTCTTCACGCTGGCGATACCACAGCATGCCTTGGTTCCAGTAAACGTTGCCGCCGGTGATTTCGCCGATGAGGCCTGCCTGAATCTGCTTGTTGGCCTCCACGTAGCGACGCTCGTGATGACGCTGTGTGCCCACTACAACGCTCAGGCCCTTTGCCTGTGCCTGCTTGGCTGTTGCCATGATAGAACGGTAACCCTTGGGGTCGATGGCGATAGGCTTCTCGAGGAAAGAGTGGACACCCTTCTCGGTTGCATACTTGAAGTGGTCGGGGCGGAATACTGGAGGAGCAGTGCTGATGATCATGTCAACACCAGAGTCGATAACCTTCTTGTAGGAGTCGAAACCGATGAAGCAGTTCTCCTGTGGCACTTCCTGACCACGTTCGTTGATGAGGCGGTTGCGAACATCGTTCAGACGATCCTCAAATACATCGCCAAGAGCAACAACCTTGATATTGTTGGCTGCATCGAGCAGGTTGATGATGGCACCGCTACCGCGTCCGCCACAACCAATGAGACCAACCTTCAGTTCTGGACCATCGATGGCCTTGTCGGGGAGTTCTGGTACATAGTATTCGCCCTCTTTCTTGAGAGGAGTGAGTTTCTCTTTGCCAGAACAACTGGCAAGAAGTGCAGGGGCTGCTACTGCAGCGGCTCCAACAGTTGCAGCACCAGCCAAAAAGTGGCGTCTGCTGATTCCTTCTTTTTTCATAGATGTGTTGTTTTTATAGGGTTAATAAGTTTATGTCTTGTTTCTTATTTCGTGGGGACATCGCATACAACGCGGAAGCCGATGCCTTTTATGTCGCTCAGCCACCAGATGCTCTTGGGGTTCTGCGGGTCGGTCTTGAGCCAAGCCTCGTAGTCGCTGTGGCGACGGGCTGCACAACGCAGTTCGCTGGCATCGTCCTGATAACTGCCGCCACGCACCACATAGTCGGTGCCCGTTGCAGGTCCTTTCGGGTCGACAGCATTGGCACCGGCCTGCTCGTAGGCGTCCTCGGCATACCAGTCCTGGCAATACTCCATCACATTGCCGAGCATATTGCGTAGGCCGAAGGGATTGGCTGCCACACGTGAAGGCTCTTGCGTGCGGCTTTTGCTGTTAAGAGCGTATATGGCATAGCGGTTGATGGTTGTTGTGTCTGTGCCAAAAATGCTGTTCCATAGCCCTTGGCTCGAATAGGTCGATGGTTTGCCTTCGAAGAAGTAGGGCGAGTCGGTGCCACCTCTGGCAGCATATTCCCACTCGGCTTCTGTCGGCAGTCGATAGTGGCGACCGGTCTTCAGACTGAGCCACTGGCAGAACGTCTCGGCAGCATAGTGCGTCATGGTGATGGCAGGACGGTTGCCCATGCCCCAGCCCTGGTCGGGCATGCCGAATGGTGGGGTAGGACCTGATACGGCGTCAACATCTGGACGACTGTTGTTCGCATAGATGGTTTCAGGCTTTGTGCGTCCTTCCGACATGGTTTCAATGTAGAATGCCCAATACTGGTCCCAAGTGATTTCCACCTCTGCCATATAGAAAGGCGATACGGTAACTTCGTGGGCAGGATATTCGTCGGGACGGCTGAACTTGTCTCCTTTTTGGCTGCCCATTGTGAATGTGCCGCCCGGAATGGCAATCATGCTAATGGATGCACGAGTGCCGGGAATCGTTTCGACGAAGTTTTGGAAGGATGTGACTGTTGCCGGTTCTGTGAAGACAGGACCAGTGGTGTCAATCGGTGCGGCAACCATCTTTTCGTGTTTGTAGCCGGGCAGGAAGTGTCCGGCGTCGAGGTGGCAACTTACACATTGCAGGTCCAACTTTTCTTCGTTGTCCTCATAGTAGAGGTGAGCAGCAACACCATCGTCTGTAATCCCTTGTGGGAAGAGATTGGCGTGACACTCCTTGCAGGAACTGTTATAGACAATGTTCGGAGCATATTCTGCTGTTCGTTTGCTTTCAAAGTCCAGTTCTTCTTTGTCGTGTGTCAGGTACATCCAAATGTCGTGGAGTCCTGTTTTTACCTTTGCAAAATAGTAATAAGGTGTACCTTTGGGGGGCAAATGGCAGGCAATACATTCTGTCTGCACACCGCTTCCGTTTGCATAGTGAACGCTTTGTGTCCAACTCGTCTCGGCTTCTGGATGAACGTGGCAGGACATGCACGACTGGTTGGTCGAGGTGGCTTCGCTTGTGTAGAACGCTGCCAAAACAAGTATGACGCCGAACCCAAAGCCGCCTAAGGCAGCGAGCAAGTAACGGTTCTTTTTCTTTACTCCTGAATGGGAGGGTTTCTTATTACGATTCATTTATCAGGTCTTATAATTTGTTTTCTTGTCAGTTCTTTCGTTCTTCGCCTGGAATCAGAGAGGCTTTACTTTCATTTCCATTTCCGATGGAATCTTCACGAGTTTCTTGCCTTGTACGCGTTTTACGAAGTTGTGTCCGAGGAACTTCAGTGCATAGGTGCTGTCGGAAGTTTGTGTCAGCGTCAGTTTCTGGTCCTCGCTGCCAAGGTCGTTGGCGATGGTTATATGGGCAGAGTGTTCGTTCTTGATGTCGAATCCTGCCACATACCACACACCATAAATGTTGCCTCCAAGATACCCGTTCATCGGGCCGAAATCTTCCAGTCCCGGCACACTGATGCTTTCCTCGTAGAGGTCGAGTTTGAGGTTGATGTTTTCCTCTGGGCAATGCAGATTGAGTTTCCATGGACCTTGTCCGAGGCTTGCAGTGAAGTAGCCCAACATGACAGCAGTAATTGCCTGTTTTCTCATGTGAAGTTTTGTATTTCCTCGTGTGAATATAAAAAACTCCTACAAAGTTATTAAAAAAAGGCTTACAATCCAACGCCACTCTATATATTTATATATAAAATGTATGAAACGTTTCTTTTTTAACATAAATTGTTGTACCTTTGCGCGCGATTTTGGTATTATAAATTGTAAATGAGAGAAAAAAGATTGAATCCCGACTTTATTTTTGAGAGTAGTTGGGAGGTTTGTAACAAGATGGGAGGTATCTATACCGTACTGTCAACCCGTGCCAAGACATTGCAGGAGCAGTATCCAGACAAACTTGTTTTCATCGGCCCCGACGTATGGAAAGGAAAAGAGAATCCCCTCTTTATTGAAGACACAAAACTTTGGCCAGCATGGGTGAAGAAGGCTGCCGAACAAGGATTGAATGTCCGCGTTGGCCGTTGGAATATCCCCGGCAATCCAAGTGTTATACTGGTTGATTTTCAACCTTATTTCGAGAAGAAGAACGAACTGTATGGTGCTGTCTGGAACGACTTCCAGGTAGATAGCCTTCATGCTTACGGCGATTACGACGAGGCCAGCATGTTCAGTTATGCTGCAGCCCTCGTGGTGGAGAGTTTCTATCGCACCAAACTCAGCAGCAAGAAAAAAGTGGTCTATCAGGCTCACGAATGGATGACTTGCCTCGGAGCGCTCTACATCAAGAAAAATGTTCCGGAGATAGCAACCATCTTTACGACTCATGCCACAAGCATCGGCCGCAGTATTGCCGGCAACAACAAACCCCTGTACGAGTATTTGTGGGCTTATAACGGCACACAGATGGCTGCCGAACTCAACATGGAAGCCAAACACAGTGTAGAACGTCAGGCTGCGCATCATGTCGATTGCTTCACAACTGTCAGCGATGTTACGGGCCGCGAGTGTACCGAATTGCTCGATAAGACTCCGGACGTAATTCTGCCTAACGGTTTCGAAGCAGACTTCGTGCCTGCAGGAGCAGCATTTACAAAGCGCCGCAACGAGGCTCGTGCCAAGATTTTGCAGGTGGCTAATGCCCTGACCGGTGTTGACTATCCTGCCGACACCCTTATTGTAGCAACGAGTGGCCGCTACGAATATCGTAACAAGGGAATAGATGTCTTCCTCGAAGCCGCTTACCGCAGCCTCTACGATACAGAACTCCAACGTCAGGTGCTGATGCTCATACAAGTGCCGGCTTGGGTGAAGAGCCCTCGTGCCGACTTGCAGGAGCGTCTTCGTCAAGGCGGAACCTATAGCGAGCCTTTGCCAGAGCCTGTAATCACTCACGACCTTCACGAGTCGTGGAACGATCCCGTGCTGAACTTCTTGCGTTCTCATGGCATGAAGAACGACAAGGATAGCCGCGTTAAGGTCATTTTCGTTCCCTGCTACCTCGACGGCAACGACGGCATCTTCCAGAAGCCTTACTACGACCTGCTTATCGGAGACGACCTTGCTGCCTATCCTTCCTATTATGAGCCTTGGGGCTATACACCGCTCGAGGCTGTTGCCTTCCATGTTCCTTGCATCACCACATCGCTCAGTGGATTTGGCGTCTGGGCTTGCACAAGCATAGGCCGCGACAGCAAACTTGAGGATGGCGTTGAAGTTATTGCCCGTAACGATTATAATTTCCAAGAGGTGGCAGAGCAACTGAGCGCGACCATTGCCCGTTACTCCGCCTTCGACAAGAAGGCAACCGATAAGGCACGCACGAATGCATCAAAACTTGCGAAGAAAGCCCTATGGGGTAACTTCATTCAGTATTATTACGATGCCTACGACGTAGCCTTGCGCAAATCAACAGAGAGAAACAAGTAACCCAATCGAAACATAATAATTATAGAATAAAGAAAGATGAAAATTAAAGCAAGTAATGCCAATCAGCCCTGCTGGAAACCTATTGCAGTAAAAAGTAATGTTCCTGCAGAACTCGGCAAACTCGAGGAACTCGCTCGTAACATGTGGTGGGCGTGGAATCATGATGCCCGCAGCCTTTTCCGTAGTCTCGACGAAACTCTTTTCGAGGAGTGTGGTCAGAACCCGGTGCTCTTGCTCGAGCGTCTTGGCTTCGAGAAGATGGAGAAACTCTCTCAGGACAAAACTGTCTTGAAGAAGATGGACAATGTTTACAAGCAGTTCCGTGCATATATGGACGTAGAACCCGACAAGTCTCGTGCCAGCGTAGCATACCTTTGCATGGAGTATGGCTTGAACCAGGTGTTGAAGATTTATAGCGGTGGCCTCGGCATCTTGGCCGGCGACTATCTTAAGGAAGCCAGTGACTCTAATGTCGATATGTGTGCTGTAGGTTTCCTTTATCGTTATGGCTACTTCACTCAGACATTGAGCATGGACGGCCAGCAGATTGCCAACTACGAGGCACAGAACTTCGGTTCGCTGCCCATCGAACAGCAGATGAACGAGGACGGCACTCCGATGGTTGTCGATGTTCCCTATATGAACTATTATGTTCATGCCTATGTGTGGCGTGTTAATGTAGGTCGCATCAAACTCTATCTGCTCGATACCGACAACGATATGAACTCACAGTTCGACCGCAGCATTACTCATGCTCTTTATGGCGGCGACTGGGAAAACCGTCTGAAGCAGGAGATCTTGCTTGGTATTGGTGGCGTGCTGACTTTGCAGAAACTCGGCATCAAGAAGGACGTATATCACTGCAACGAAGGCCATGCAGCCCTTTGCAATGTTCAGCGTCTTGTTGACTATGTACGTGAAGGTATTGGCTTCACACAAGCCCTCGAATTGGTACGTGCTTCATCTCTCTACACCGTGCATACTCCCGTTCCTGCCGGTCACGACTATTTCGACGAGCAACTCTTCGGCAAGTACATGAGCGGCTATCCTCAGATGCTTGGCATCAGTTGGGACGAGTTCATTGGCATGGGTCGCATGAATCCTGAAGACAAGGGCGAGCGTTTCTGTATGTCTACCTTTGCATGCAACACTTCTCAGGAAGTCAATGGCGTAAGTTGGCTGCATGGTGAGGTCAGCAAGAAGATGTTTGCCGGCATCTGGAAGGGTTATTATCCCGAGGAGAGCCACGTAGGTTATGTCACCAATGGTGTTCACTTCCCCACATGGTGTGCCAACGAGTGGCGTACTCTCTATGCAAAGCACTTCGATGCCAACCATCTTGCAGACCAAAGCAATCAGAGCATATGGGAGGCAATCTACAATGTCAGCGACGAAGAGGTTTGGAAGACACGCATGGCGTTGAAGACAAAACTCGTCGACTATATCCGCGAGCAGTTCCGCGACAGTTGGCTCAAGAATCAAGGCGATCCCAGCCGTGTGGTTTCTCTCATGGATAAGATCAACCCCAATGCGTTGCTTATCGGTTTCGGCCGTCGCTTTGCAACATACAAGCGTGCTCATCTGCTCTTTACAGACTTGGAGCGTTTGTCTCGCATTGTCAACAATCCCAACTATCCTGTTCAGTTCCTTTATACCGGTAAGGCACACCCTGCCGATGGTGCTGGTCAGGGTCTCATCAAGAAGATTTACGAAATCAGTCAGCGTCCTGAGTTCCTTGGCAAGATTATCTTCCTCGAGAACTATGACATGCAACTTGCACGTCGTCTCGTGAGCGGTGTTGACATCTGGATGAACACTCCGACTCGTCCTCTCGAGGCAAGTGGCACCAGTGGCGAGAAGGCACTGATGAACGGTGTAGTCAACCTTTCTGTCCTCGATGGTTGGTGGCTCGAAGGCTATCGCGAAGGTGCGGGCTGGGCATTGACCGAGAAGCGTACTTACCAGAACCAGGAGTATCAGGATCAACTCGATGCTGCTACCATCTACTCTCTGCTCGAGAACGAGGTAATGCCTCTCTACTATGCTCGTAACGCCAAGGGCTTCAGCACCGGTTGGGTGAAGGTTGTGAAGAACAGCATCGCACAGATTGCTCCTCACTACACAATGAAGCGTCAACTCGACGACTACTATAGCAAGTTCTACAACAAGTTGCGCGACCGTTCTCAGCAGTTGCAGGCAAACAACAATCAACTTGCAGGCGAGATTGCTCTCTGGAAGGAGGCTGTTGCCGAGCGCTGGGATGCCATCAATGTGGTAAGCGTGAAGAAGAGCGAGGAACTCACAAATGGCTCTATCGAGGCAGGCAAGAAGTACAATGTCGAGGTTGTTGTCGACGAAGCCGGCTTGAACGATGCTATTGGCATGGAGTTGGTAACACTCGTCACCGACAAGAACGGCGAGGAACACATCTACTGTGTCGAGGCTTTCGAGATGGTAGGTTGCGAAGGCAACAAGTACACCTTCAAGGCTTCTTACTGCATCGACAATGCAGGTAGTTTCAAGGTTTGCTACCGTATGTTCCCGAAGAACGCTAACCTGCCACATCGTCAGGACTTCTGCTACGTGAAGTGGTTCGCATAAAGACATCACATTATTCCGACCTTTTGCGCATCGGCGTACCAATCATGATGGGCCAGTTGAGCACCATCATAATGGGGTTCGCCGATACGCTTATGGTTGGACGTTACGGAACAAACGAACTGGCTGCTGCCGGTTTCGTGAATAATATCCTGGGCTTGCTCATCATAGGAGGCCTGGGTTTTTCGTATGGGCTGACGCCGATAGTTGGTGCGTTGTTTGGAGAGGGCAGGTTGCACGATATTGCCGGCAAGTTGAAGAACGGACTCTTTTCTTGTGCGGCAGTGGGAGTGCTGCTGATGTGCCTTGCCGGACTGCTGATGGTGGCAATGCCATGGTTTGGGTTGCCTTCCGAACTTTTGCCTTTGATGCGTCCCTATATGTTTGTTTTGCTGCTGAGCCTGTTGCCTCAGATGCTGTTCAATGCCTACAAGCAGTTCAGCGACGGCATACAGGACACGTCGATGCCGATGTGGGTGATGCTTGGCAGCAACGTTTTCAATATCTTCGGCAACTGGCTTCTTATCTTTGGCCATTGCGGTTTCCCCGAGTTGGGTTTGCTCGGAGCAGGACTCTCCACTCTGTTGAGCAGAATCCTGCAACTGGCTCTCATGGCAGGTTTGTTCCATCATACGAAGCGATATGCCTTGTATCGCGACGACTTTTGCGGTGCATCGGTTACGAAGGCGGAGCAATGCGAACTGCATCGCGTGGGGTGGCCCGTTGCCTTGCAGTTGGCAATGGAGGCGGCTTCGTTCAGCCTGAGCGCACTCTATGTGGGGTGGCTCGGAGCCAATGCTCTGGCAGCCCATCAGGTTGCCATAACCATCAGCCAGTTCTTCTTCATGCTTTACTATGGCCTCTCGGCTGCTGTGGCTGTGCGGGTGAGTTATTACCGTGGCATGGGGGACGTGCAACAGACGTACAAGGTGGCAGCCTCGGGGCTCCATTTGTGTTGGCTCATTGCGCTTCTCGAGGGCATTCCGTTGTTCCTGCTGCGCAGTAAAGTTGGCATGCTCTTCACAGACAATGCCGAGGTTGTTGCGCTTGTGGCACTCCTGATTATACCTTTTTTGATATTTCAGTTTGGCGATGCCTTGCAGACCACCTATGCCAATGCTCTGCGCGGCATGGCTCGCGTCAAGGCGATGGTGTGGATAGCCTTTGTGGCATATATTGTCATTTCGTTGCCTTTGGGCTACCTTTTCGGCTTTGTTTTTGGCTGGGGACTTGTAGGCATTTGGCTGGCATTCCCTTTCGGCCTTACAACGGCTGGTGCTTTATACTACAGAGAGTTTAGAAGATGAGAGAACTGTTAACCATAGCACACATCGAGACGGATTTCTCCACAAAGTTCGGCGTGCCTCGCCAGAGCGGTCTCGTCGGCGGACTGAAGGGCAGAATCGTGTTCGAACCCGAGTATCGCAACCCGGAGGCGTTGCGTGGACTCGACGGCTACAGCCATATCTGGTTGCTGTGGGACTTCAGCGAGGCCCGACGCGAAGGCGAGAAGTGGCAGCCTACGGTGCGTCCGCCCCGTCTTGGCGGCAATCGTCGTATGGGCGTCTTTGCCACCAGAAGTCCTTTCCGTCCCAACAACATCGGGCTCTCCTCTGTTCGTATTCTGAACATCGACCTGCATACCCCCGACGGACCTGTGATAGAGGTGGAAGGCGCCGACCTGATGAACGGCACACCCATCTTCGACATCAAGCCCTATCTGCCTTTTACCGACAGCCACCCCGATGCGCTTGGAGGCTTTGCCCAGGAGCAGAACACAGCCATCGAGCCTCTTGCAGTGCATTTCTCCGATTCTTTGGTGTCGGCCTTTTCTGCCGAGCGTCTGCAGGCTTTGCGTGGCATACTCAGTGCCGACCCCCGTCCGCACTATCATGCCGACGAGCAGCGTGTCTATGCTTTTGAGTTTGCAGGCCGGGAAGTGAAGTTTCGTGTGGCGGACGGAGAGGTGGATGCCTGGGTGGAGTAGGGCAGTTGTAGCCGAAAGGCTTGCCCGACCATCTTTTCGGCGTCAGTAAGGAAGAGACGGATTATCAGGGCTTTGCAGTAATCATTTCTACAAAATAATCCCGTATGCGGACGGCTTGTTCCGGCGTTACGCTGAGGTAGTGATGCGTGCCGTCTGCCTTTGGGGCGAAGCGTGTGCAGCCGTCGTCTGTGATGCTGATTTGTCCGGGAACGGATGTGCCGAAGAAATCCTGCGGGTCTATGGCATAGAGTACGGCTGTGAGGTCCCATGTGGGGCGGTCTTCTATCTTTGGCAGATAGACTTTATACGAGTCCACGATGGGGTGGTGCGCAGCCCAGCCGAAGTCGTTCTCTATGCTGTGTGCAGGATATTTGATTTGCAGTCCCACTTCGAAGGGAGAAGTGTAGATGGGCGTGGGCCACTGACGGAACACCTTCTGGCAGGAGGCAACGTCGTTCACCACATTGTATTCCCTGTAGTTGGCGTCCTCCATGTGTCCTGCCATCAGCACCAGCCTGTCCACCTTTCTTGCCACCAGTTCGCTGCCCGAAAGCGGAGAATATTTGTCGGGCTTGCTGTCGAGCAGCAGAGCCAGATTGGTGCTGAAGCCAACCGAAACGATGGTCACAGACCGGTCTTTTGCCTTTGCCAGCAGTTTGCGGTAGAGTTCCGGTGCAGGCAGCAGTTTGTCGTAGTCTCGCAGCGAACGTTTGTAGAGAGGGCGTCCCTTGTCGTCTTTCTTTTCTACAACCACCTGCGTGAAGTTGTTGCCTGCCACGATGCTCTGTTCCCGACGTCCCGTCACACCGATGGGCGTGCGCTTGCAGCCGTACCAAGTGTTCAGCAGGTCGATGTACATAGCAGGGAATCGGCCTTCCTTGTTCAGCATTACAGCCATCAGATTGATGCGTTTCTGCCGGTCATACTTGTAGAGCATGTCGATGGCGAGAGCGTCGTCCACATCGTTGCCCATATCCGTCTCGAAGATAATGTTTTGTCGCTGTGCCAGCATGCCCGTCGTCAGGCAGAAAGCAACGAGCAGAAAGAAGAATCTTGTTTTCATAGTGTTCGGGTTTTAAGGTTCGGTATGTATGTTCGGGGAGAGACCATACCAATCGCAAAAGTACAAAGAAAAAAGAATACCCCCAAACGGCGGCGCAAAAATAATCAGTTTTGTCCAGCCCTAAAGCATCCGAACAGAGAGAATTACAGCCAGAAAAACAGAAAATCCCAACAGACTCAGAATGAATACAAAACACCATAGCCAAAACTTCTGCAGAGAAGTTTGCCATTTATTGCAGAGAAGTTTGCCATTTACTGCAGAGAAGTTTCCCAACTTTACGTGTGAAGTTGTCTCGAAGGACGCGTCCATTTTGCCAAGTGGACCGCAGCGTTCGTGGTTTTTGATTTTAGTGCGGACTTTTCACTTGCATTTTTTCGCTAACGAAACGCACCATCTTTCGAAACACCCGTCACGGAAAAAATCAAAGGTTTTTGTGTTGATAGGAAGATTTATACAGAAAAATCTGTAACTTTACGCACGGCATCGTCGTTAGGAGGATGAAAATAGCAAAAGAAAGACATGAGAAGACAGACTTTTCGCCTATGTCTTCTTGGTGCTATGAGAGTGGTGGCGGATGGCGTTGACCCTTGAAAGGAGGAATTAAAAAAGCCTCTCCAGAAGAGAGGCAATAGGAATTCATCCTTCGGCATATAGCCTTATTGTGATTTGATGATGATGAATTATCTGGTTGCAAATGTAAGGCAAATAAATGAAACAATAAAACAAAACATAAGAAAAAATGACAAAGAAACGAATTTTAGGCTTAGATACAGGCACAAACAGTCTTGGATGGGCAGTTGTAGACCGCGACGAGAGTGGACAATACTCTCTTGTTGACAAAGGCGTTGTCATCTTCCAAGAAGGTGTAAAGATAGAAAAGGGCGTGGAGTCGAGTAAGGCCGCCGAACGAACAGAACACAGAGCCCTTCGCAGACAGTATTTCCGCAGACGTTTGCGTAAGATAGAAGTCTTGAAGACTTTGGTAAAGTATGACCTTTGTCCTTCCCTAACCAAAGAGGATTTGAACCTTTGGAAGTTACGCAAGATATATCCGAAGAAAGACGAGTTTATGGTTTGGCAGCGCACAAGCGACAATGAGGACATCAATCCATATCATAGTCGTTATTTGTGTCTGAACGAGTCGTTAAATCTCGACAAACAGCAGGACAGGTATACGTTAGGGCGTGCCTTCTATCATATGGCTCAGCGAAGAGGCTTCCTCAGTAATCGATTGGATGCAAGCGAGGAAGATGAAAGCGGTGCAGTTAAAAGCAGTATAGCCAGTCTCAACAAAGAAATAGAAGAAAGTGGCTGCAAGTATTTGGGCGAGTATTTCTATAAATTATATAAGGAAAAGGGTAATACCGTTCGCATCCGCACGCGATATACCGACCGTGAGCAGCATTATAAAAAGGAGTTCATTGCCATCTGCAAAAAGCAACATCTTCCCGAAGAGATGGTAGCAGACCTTACGAGAGCCCTTTATTTCCAACGTCCTCTAAAGAGCCAGCGCCAGAATGTAGGCAAATGCACCTTCGAGAAGGGGAAGCCACGTTGTAGCGATTCGCATCCATTGTATGAAGAGTTCCGCATGCTTTCGTTCCTAAATACCATAAAGGTACAAGGACCTTGGGATGATGCCTACAGACCACTCAACGATGAAGAGTTGAAGAAGATAGATTCATTGTTTTATAGAAAGAGCAAAGCAAACTTCGATTTTGAAGATATAGCCAAAAAGATTGCCGGTAAGGGCAAATATCAATGGAAAGGAGACACCCAGATCGACCTGCCCTACAAATTCAGTCATCGCATGAGTCAAGGTGTTCCCGGTTGCCCCACCATTGCACAACTGAAGGAAATCTTCGGTGAGGACTGGAAAGAAGGCATTGCCGAAACCTACACACTATCGACGAAGAAAGATGGCACACAGAAGAGCATTGACGAAATGGTAAATGATGTTTGGAATGTACTCTTTTCCTTCGACAGCAAAGCCAAGGTTAAGGAGTTCGGCATTGAGCATTTGCAACTCGACGATGAGCAAGCCGAGAAGTTCTCAAAGATACGTCTCAGTCGCAATTATGCCTCCCTTTCTCTGAAAGCAATCCGAAACATTTTGCCATTTCTGCAAATGGGTATGCATTACAGTCATGCCGTCTTCATGGCTAATATCCCGAAGATAGTTGGACCGACCATTTGGAATGACGAGCAGCAACGGCATTACATCATTGATGAGATTAACAGGATGGCCATCGCCCCAATAGAAAAGGAGAAGGGATTGCGTCAGACTCTTGAGATCTGCATCAGGGGTTTACTTGGAAGGGAATATGGCATTGACGAGCGCAGACTGGAAATGATGTACCATCCCTCCATGATTGAGACCTATCCCGATGCAAAGCCTAATAAAGATGGTGTCGTGCTGTTGGGCAGTCCACGCACAAATGCCGTAAAGAACCCCATGGCAATGCGTTCGCTCCACGAAGTGCGTAAGGTGGTTAATACTCTCATCAAAGAAGGCAAGATTGGACCAGATACAGAAGTGCATATCGAGTATGCACGTGAGTTGAACAATGCCAACATGCGTGCTGCTATCAATGATTGGCAGCGTGAACAGGACAAGAAACACAAACAGTATGCCGATGAAATCCGTAAACTATATAAGGAAGCGACAGGCAAGGACATCGAGCCAACAGAAACAGATATATTGAAGTTCCAACTCTGGGAAGAGCAAGACCACACTTGCCTCTATACAGGTGACAAAATAGGCATTACCGACTTTATAGGAGCAGGCCCAAGTTTTGACATCGAGCACACCATTCCGCGAAGTGTTGGTGGTGACAGTACACAAATGAATATGACACTTTGCGATAACCACTATAATAGATATGTAAAGAAAGCCAAATTGCCAACAGAGTTAGCAGAGCATGAGTCCATCATGACGCGAATTAAGCCTTGGAAAGATCGCATCGAAGACTTGACAAAGCAGATAGACCGCATCAGTACGCGTGGCATTTGGGATAAGGCCACGAAGGATGCGCGCATCCGAAAGAAGAACCGCCTGAAAATGGAGCGTGACTATTGGCGTGGCAAATACGAGAGGTTCACAATGACAGAAGTTCCCAAAGGCTTTGCACGCCGTCAAGGTGCCGGTATCGGTTTGATTTCCAAATATGCGGCTCTATATCTGAAGAGTTATTTTCATGACACACTACATCCGGAACGTCGTCAGGTGTACAGCGTCAAGGGAACTGTTACTTCGGAATTCCGCAAGATGTGGGGCATTCAGGAAGAATATGAAAAGAAGTCAAGGAGCAGTCATACCCACCATTGTATCGATGCAATCGTTATTGCTTGCATTGGTAAGAACGAGTTCAATAGAATGGGTGAGTATTATCATGCAAAGGAGAGTGAAGGAAGAGGAGAAGGAGGACGTCCTGAATTCGAAAAACCTTGGCCCACTTTTACACAAGACCTTAAACAGATTACGGAGGAGTTGCTTGTCGTTCACGATACGCCCGACAATATGCCGAAGAAGGCTTCAAGGATGATAGAAGTAAATGGCAGAAAAGTTGTGGCACGTGGTGATTGCGCTCGTGGCAGTCTGCATCAGGATACATATTACGGAGCAATAGAACGTGATGGCGAAATCAAGTATGTTGTGCGGAAACCGCTAAATATGATGAAGGAAAGCGATGTTGAGAACATTGTGGACGATGTCGTAAAGGCAAAGGTGAAGCAGGCAATAGCAGAGAAAGGCTTCAAGGATGCCATGGCAGGAGACATCTACATGAATGAAGCGAAAGGCATCTTGATAAAGAAGGTTCGATGCGAAGCACCAGGAGTTAAAAAACCTCTTCAAATACGTGAGAGTAAACGCCGCGATCTCAGTAGAAAAGAATATAAACGTCCCTTCTATGTCGTGAATGACGATAACTATATGATGGCAATCTACGAAGGCGGTAAGAAGCAGATGATAACTGCACTCGACGCAGCCAAGTTCTATAGAGGAAGCACAGACAGGAATGATTATCCAACAATTGCGCCTGAGGAATATGAAGGAAAGAAACTCAAGTATCTCGTTCGGAAAGGAACACAGATTCTGATGTTAGAGAAGGATGAGGAATCCATCTCAATAGCAAATTCCAAAGAACTGTATAAGAGGCTTTTTACCATTATGGTCTTAGAGAAAGACGGCAGGTTAATGCTCAAGCATAGTTCGGAGGCACGTCCTGCTACTGAAGTGAAGAAACTTTTAACGTATAATCCTTTTATGCTGAAAGATGATACACGTTCAATTTTGCGTGTTAGTTTGTCAAAACTTAACTTTTTAGTTGAGGGCTATGATTTTATAATAACGCCTCTTGGAGAAATAAAACTGAAACATTAACATGCTAAAACAGACTTTAGTTTTTACCAATCCGTTCCGTCTGTCGTTCAAGAATGCCCAGTTGGTGATTGCTTCAAAGGAAATGCCAGATGAGACGAGAACTGTTCCAATAGAGGATGTGGGAATGGTAATAATAGAGAATCAACAGATTTCTGTAACCATGCCTCTATTGAATGAATTGGTCGATGCAGGTGTAGCCGTCATTCTTTGTGACAAGAAAGGCATGCCTCATGCCATGCTTCAAAACATGGACGGGAACAATCTCCAAGGTGAATTCCTTCGCAACCAGATAGAGGTTGGTGAGGTCTTGCGCAAGCAGTTGTGGAAGCAAATTGTTGAGGCAAAGATAAAAAATCAATCTGCCTTGTTGGAAAAACTTCATGGCAAGGGTGCAATCTTGAAGCCATTCTATATGAATGTAAAGAGTGGTGATGTAGATAACAGAGAAGGAATAGCCGCGCGGCTCTATTGGGGAGCATTATTTGGCAATGACTTTGTCCGCGATAGAGAACAAGACGGAATAAATGCTCTCTTGAATTATGGCTATACGGTGCTTCGGGCTGCAACCGCAAGAGCATTGGTGTCGTCAGGCCTCACGCCATCATTAGGCATATTCCATCACAACAGAAGTAATGCTTTCCCTTTGGCAGATGACTTGATGGAACCTTATCGCCCATTTGTTGATGAGGTTGTATATCATTTGTGCGAGGAAGGAAAACTGGAGATAAACAAAGAAACAAAGGTTGAACTTCTTGGAGTATTGACGTGTGATACCTTCTTCCCTAAGGTGACAAGACCATTACAGATCGGCTTGTCTATGACGATGGCGTCTTTGGCAAAGTGCTATGCGGGGAAACAAAAGAATCTTTCACTACCGTTGTTGAGATGAGTGATGTACGTCTAAACGCATATAAAATAATGTGGCTTATAGCAATGTTCGATTTGCCCACAAAGACAAAGAAGGAACGACACGACTATGCAGTCTTTCGTAAAAGTTTGGAGAAAGATGGCTTTGTCATGCATCAGTACAGTGTGTATTGTCGTTTCTGCGCTTCTTTAGAAGCACGGGATGTTCATGTAAGGCGCGTTAAATCTTATATGCCAAGTAAAGGACGACTAAGTTTAATTACAATAACAGACAAGCAATATTCGGGAATAATTAACATCTGGGGAGAAATAGAACAAAAGGTTCAGAAAAAACCTGTTCAGTTAGAATTTTTTTAATAAATTTGCATTGGATTTGATGCACATCATTCCACTTCTTATACGCAAAAAGTATTCTAAAGCAATAATATTTAGTAGAATACAACATATAGGTTGTGGTTTGATGATGAAATAAGATAAGATACAACTATAATTAGACGTTCCAGGCGTGGCGTACGTTGTGGTTTGATGATGAAATAAGATAAGATACAACAGCCAATGCTTGTTCAATCTTATAATCTACGTTGTGGTTTGATGATGAAATAAGATAAGATACAACAATAAAACGGAACTATACGACCGAAATCGGTTGTGGTTTGATGATGAAATAAGATAAGATACAACACACAAAGCCTTCTGCTGGTATTCCTAAAAGTTGTGGTTTGATGATGAAATAAGATAAGATACAACCCGACAAGGTAAGGCTAATGGTTATTAACGGTTGTGGTTTGATGATGAAATAAGATAAGATACAACGTAACTAAAAAGGCTCGCCATATATAACAGGTTGTGGTTTGATGATGAAATAAGATAAGATACAACAAGATATAAAGGTTTCTTTTGTACCTTTAGTTGTGGTTTGATGATGAAATAAGATAAGATACAACGTTAGGCGCGAGTACACAGCTGCTGTCACAGTTGTGGTTTGATGATGAAATAAGATAAGATACAACTGTTGTTCACATTGCCATTCTGCATGTTCAGTTGTGGTTTGATGATGAAATAAAAGGTAATGAAAAATCCGTGCAGTCCCACTTGGGCTGCACGGATTTATGTTTATTCCTTCTGGCACTTTAACTTTTTTGTGCCTTTTGTAGAAGGAAGGGATTTGTTTTTCGTTCTTTAGTGTATGAACAGCATCTCGCGGTACTTGGGCAATGGCCAAAGTTCGTCGTCGACGATGAGTTCCAGTTGGTCGACGTGGCTGCGTATCTCTTCGATGAGAGGTGCTACGGTGTCGTGGTAGGCAATGGCACGCTCTCTGTCGTTCTTGATGCGGTTGGCAACGCGACGGGCTTCGATGAGGCGTTCCACATTCTCGATGACGAAGGTGTTGTGCTCGCCAATTTGCTTGATGAGGCTCATGTTGGTGCCGTTGAGGCGTTCGGCTGTCTCGGCAGGGAAGATGTCTGCCATCTTATGCACATTGTCGATGAGTTGTGTCTGGTAGCGTGTTGCCACAGGTATGATGTGGTTCATGCAGATGTCGCCCAGTATGCGTGCCTCAATCTGTATCTTCTTGATGTAGGTGTCGAGTTTGATCTCGTTGCGAGCCAGGAGTTCTGCCTTCGTGAGGACGTTCATCTTCGAGAACATCTCGACGGTTGCGGGTGCAAGGTATTGGTCGAGAATGATGGGGGCACAGGTCTCTACGTCGAGGCCACGGCGTGCTGCCTCCTGCTTCCAGGCATCGCTATAGCCGTTGCCGTCGAAATGGATGGGCTTGCAGGTCTTGATGTCTTCGCGAACAATGCGGAGAATAGCCTTCATGGGTTCTACGCCTTCGGCGATAAGGGCATCGACGCGCGCCTTGAAGTTTGTCAGGGCTTCTGCCATTGCTGTGTTGATGACGATCATGGCTGCTGCACAGTTCTGCTGGCTGCCTACGGCGCGGAACTCGAAACGATTGCCTGTGAAGGCAAAAGGCGAGGTGCGGTTGCGGTCGGTGTCGTCCTGCATCAACTCGGGTATCTGCGGAATGTCCAGACAGAGTGCCTGCTTGCCGGTGAGGCTGATGAGCTCGTCGTCGGTGCATGTCTCCAGATGTTCGAGCAGGTCGCTGAGTTGTTTGCCGAGGAAACTCGACACGATGGCTGGCGGTGCCTCGGCTGCTCCCAGACGGTGCACGTTGGTGGCACTGATGATGGAAGCCTTGAGCAAACCGTTGTGGCGATGCACTGCCATGAGCGACTCGACAATGAAGGTGACGAAGCGCAGGTTGTCCAGCGGTGTCTTGCCGGGGCCGTGCAGCAAGATGCCGGTGTCGGTGGCAAGGCTCCAGTTGTTGTGCTTGCCGCTGCCATTGATGCCTGCAAACGGTTTTTCGTGCAGCAGGCAACGGAATCCGTGCTTGCGGGCAGTGCGTTTCATCAGACTCATGATGAGCATATTGTGGTCTATGGCAAGATTCGTCTCTTCGAAGATGGGTGCCAGTTCGTACTGGTTGGGTGCTACCTCGTTGTGACGTGTCTTGCAGGGAATGCCAAGTTCCAGGGCTTTTATCTCAAGGTCCTTCATGAAGGCTGCAACACGCATCGGAATGGAACCGAAGTAGTGGTCGTCCATCTGCTGGTTCTTTGCGCTGTCGTGTCCGAGCAGGGTGCGTCCGGTCATGAGCAGGTCGGGGCGTGCTGCATAGAGTCCTTCGTCGACGAGGAAGTATTCTTGTTCCCAGCCGAGGTTGCTGATGACCTTCTTCACGTCGGGGTAGAAGTACTGTGCAACGGCAGTGGCTGCCTTGTCGACTGCCTTGAGCGACTTCTTGAGGGGGGCTTTATAGTCGAGGGCTTCGCCGGTATAGGAAATGAAGATGGTGGGAATCATCAGTGTGTCGCCCAGAATGAAGACTGGACTTGTGGGGTCCCATGCGCTGTAGCCTCTGGCTTCGAATGTGCTGCGGATGCCGCCACTGGGGAACGAACTGGCATCGGGCTCTTGCTGTACGAGTTGTTTGCCCGTGAATTCTTCTATCATGCCACCTTTGCCGTCGTGCTCTACGAAGCCGTCGTGCTTCTCTGCCGTGCCTTCGGTCAGAGGCTGGAACCAGTGTGTGCAGTGTGTGGCGCCAAGTTCCATGGCCCACTTCTTTATGCCTGCTGCCACTGCATTGGCTGTTGCCATGTCGAGTACGGCATCGCCTTCGATGACGTCGCACATCTTCTGGTAAACCTCGGATGGCAGATATTGCTGCATCTTCTGACGGTTGAAAACATATTTGGCAAAGAACTCGCTGGGGCGTTCCTTGCGATTGGGTACTTCGACGGGTCTTTTTTTGAATGCCTCGCCTACGATTTGAAATCTGAGTGTACTTGACATCTTTTTTCTTATACCTTATTATATATATAGGGTGAAGTTCAATCAATGAAGCGACGTGTGAGGTCGCCGTATGCATCTATGCGACGGTCGCGCATGAAGGGCCACCACTGGCGGACGGTTTCTGTGCGTTGCAGATCGACATCGACGATGGCTGTCTCTTCCTTTGTGTCGCTTGCTTGATAGAGCAACTCGCCTTGCTGCCCTGCCACGAAACTGCTTCCCCAGAACTGAATGCCATTCGTTGCGCCGCTGGGGTCTTGCTCAAGGCCGACACGGTTGACTGCAACAACGGGAATGCCGTTGGCAATGGCGTGGCTGCGCTGGATTGTCATCCATGCATCGCGTTGCCTTGCCTGTTCTTCCTTGGTGTCGGTGCTTTCGTAACCGATGGCGGTAGGATAGATGAGGAGGTCTGCTCCTTGCAGAGCCATAAGGCGTGCTCCTTCTGGATACCATTGGTCCCAGCAGACTTGCAGGCCAATCTTGCCTACACTTGTTTGTATGGGATGGAAGCCAAGGTCGCCTGGTGTGAAATAGAACTTTTCGTAGTATGCAGGATCGTCGGGGATGTGCATCTTGCGATGTATGCCGGCAATGCTGCCGTCGGCTTCGAAGACAACTGCAGTGTTGTGATAGAGTCCTGCTGCACGACGTTCGAAGAGGCTCGTGACAAGTACGACATTGCTTTCCTTGGCAACCTTAGCGTAAAAGTCTGTTGCTTCTCCAGGGATGGGCATGGCATAGCGAAAGTTTTCGGTGTTCTCTGTCTGACAGAAATATGGACTGTCGTGCAACTCTTGAAGAACAACGAGTTGTGCTCCTTTCTTCGCCAAATCGGCAATGCTTGAGGCAAGTTTTTTCCTGTTTTCTGTGATGCTGTCGGTGCAGTTCTGCTGTATGATACCTATTTTCATAATGTTTCGATGGGGAATTGCATGGTGCAGCAATGCAGACTGCCATGCTGTATGATGAGTGGTTGGCAATCGATGCCGATGATGTCGTGATTTGGGAAGGCCAAACGCAACTGCTGTTCGGCTTTGAGGTCTGTGGCTGGTTCGCCGTAGGTGGGCATCAACACTGCTCCATTGATGACGAGGAAGTTGGCATATGTGGCTGGTAGGCGAGTATCGTCCTCGTCGTAGGCGGGTTTTGCCATTGGGAGTGGAATAAGGCGATAAGGTTTACCCTCCGCCGTTCGGAACTTCTGCAGTTGCGCCTCCATAAGAGATAGTTCTGCATAGTGCTCGTCGTCTTTGTCGAGACATTGCACATAGGCAATCGTGTCGTCGGGACAGAGGCGAGCCAATGTGTCGATATGGCTGTCGGTATCATCGCCGGCAAGATAGCCGTGGTCGAGCCAAAGGATGCGTTTTGCATGGAGTGCGTCGAGCAGTCGTGCTTCGATTTGTGCTTGCGACAAGGGCTGGTTGCGATGTGGGGCAAGCAGGCAATGGCTTGTTGTCAGGATGGTTCCCTTTCCATCGCTTTCTATGCTGCCTCCTTCGAGTACGAAGTCGAGATGGTTTTCGTAGTCTCCTCTGAAGATGTTCTGCTCTGTCATTCTTCTGCAAATGCAGTTGTCGAGGTCGGCGGCAAATTTTTCTCCCCATCCGTTGAACTTGAAGTCGAGCAGGCGGGGGCCGTTGGGCGAGAGGAGTGTAATGAAGCCATGGTCGCGAGCCCAGGTGTCGTTAGTGGGAGCCATGCAGAACGAAATGCACTGCATGCTTTCGTCGGGAAGTTTGTTTGCAAGGAGATGCTTTACTTCTTCGGGCTTTGGTGTGACGATGATGAGGCGTTCGCGTGAGGCGATGGCTTTTGCCATGTCGATGTAACAGCGTGTTACGTCTTCCAGAATCGGCAGCCAATCGGTGTCGCTGTGTGGCCATGTGAGTTGCACTGCGCTCTGTACGTGCCATTCTGCGGGCAGATATGTGGAACCTTCGGGCATTGTTTTCTTTCCGGGCATGATACTTATTAACTGCAAAGGTACGAAGAAAAAACGAAAAAAAACGTAGTTATTCCTTCTTTCTTAATTATTTTTTGTACCTTTGCGCCCGAATAGATGTTTTTAACATGAGCGTAAGAGTTCAAGACGTTATCGACGCCCTTGAAGATTTCGCGCCACTGCCTCTGCAGGAAAGTTACGATAATGCTGGCTTGCAGGTTGGATTGACAGGGGCGGAAGTGTCAGGGGCTTTATTGTGCCTTGACGTGACCGAAGAGGTGATTGGCGAGGCGTTGGAGTTGGGATGCAATATGATTGTGTCGCACCATCCTCTTATTTTCCGTGGCCTGAAGCATCTGACGGACGAAGACGCTGTGCAGCGATGTGTTCGCATGGCTTTGCGGAATGACATTGCCATTTATTCTGCCCATACAAACCTTGATTCTGCCATAGACGGAGTCAACTATATGATGGCAGAGCGTCTGGGTTTGGTGGATGTTGTACTGTTGCAACCCAGGCATGTGTCTGTGGGGGCGGGGGCAAATGCCCGTTCGGTTCAGGCCGGTTCGGGTGTGATAGGTTATCTGCCGGACGGCGAGGACTCGCTGGTTTTCTTGCAGAGAGTGAAGCAGGCCTTTGGTGTGGAGTGTCTGATGCACAACGAATTGTTGTCGCGTCCGGTGCAGAGCGTGGCCATTTGCGGTGGTGCGGGCGATTTTCTGCTGCAGGAGGCGTTGAATATGCAGGCGGATGCGTTCCTTACGGGCGAAATGCATTACCATCAGTACTTTGGCCACGACGGCCAGATACAGATTGGTGTGCTTGGGCATTATCAGAGTGAACAGTACACGATGGACATCTTTAACTCTGTGATAGGCGAGAGGTGTCCCCGGTTGCCGCTCTTCAAGACGACAGTTTGTACGAACCCCATCAAGTATCTCTGACTTTCCGGAAATCTGTCTCCGCATTGGCGGATGTGAATATGAATTGATGAATCTTTAAACAATAAATGCAATTATGGCAAGAGAAAAGACTAAGAAAGACCCCGCAGACTACAGCGTGGAGGAAAAGTTGAAGAATCTGTATGCGTTGCAGAGCCTGCTTTCGGAGATTGACAACATCAAGACTCTCCGTGGCGAGTTGCCTCTCGAGGTTCAGGACCTTGAGGACGAAATAGAGGGTATGACTATCCGTATCGAGAAGATAAATGCAGACATTGCAGAACTGAAACGTGATATCAGCGAGCGCAACGCCAAGATTGTGGAGAACAAGGCGAGCATCGAGCGTTTCAACACTCAGATGGACAGCGTGCGCAACAACCGTGAGTACGACAGTTTGACCAAGCAGGTGGAGTATGCAGAACTGGACAATCAACTTCATGAGAAGAAGATTCGCGAAGCCAAGGAGATGGTGGAGGCCAGGACTGCTGAGATGACACGCTGCAACCTTGATGTCAACGAGCGTCGTGTGCTTCTGGAAACCAAGAAGGAAGAACTGGAGGAAATCGTCAGCGAAACAAAGGCTGAGGAAGAAAAACTTCGCGAACGTGCAAAGAATCTGGAACTTACCATCGAGCCTCGCTTGCTCAATGCCTTCAAGCGCATTCGTCGCAACAGCCGTAACGGTTTGGGTATCGTTTCTTTGCAGCGCGATGCATGCTTGGGTTGCTTCAATAAGATTCCGCCACAGCGTCAACTTGACATCCGTAGCCGCAAGAAGATTATCGTATGCGAGTACTGCGGCCGTATCATGATTGACCGCGAATTGGCAGGCCTGCCCTCCGAGAACCAGGAGGCTCCGAAGAAGGCTGCTCGCAAGTCAAGAGCAAAGGCAAAGACCGAAGAATAAACAGAATAGTAGGGGAGGCTGCAGGCATCCGTCGGACAAGGCGTGCCTTGTTGGCAAAAACCCTTAACCTAATTGGGCGGAAAGGTTAACCATTATCGCAATAATGGTTAACCTTTCTTTTTAGCATCCACAAGGGTTCTGTTTGCGTCCGCCTGTGGCGTCGAAAAAAGCAGTGTTTGCGTCCCATACATATTATATATATAATGTATAGGAACAGGCTTGAATCAAAGTTTGGACGCCAATCGGACGTGCCTGTTTTGTTTGATGTCAGTGGGCGATGAAAGGAAAGGCGGGAATGTCTTCCACGAACTGATAGGTGCCGTTTTCGTAATCTATACGAGTGCAATAGTGTTGCAGTCCGTTGCTCACTACGAGCCACTCCACCCGCATTTTTATGTTGTATCGGCAAATCTGCTCGAACACCTTTTGCGTAATCTCCACGCTTGGCGACTTATATTCAATAACCATCAGCGGCTCAGCGTGGCTCCCGTATATCACGGTATCGCAACGTTTCTTGGTCGCGCCCAACGTGATGGAAACTTCGTTGCCGATGCACTCGGCCGGATAACCTTTATGTCCAATCAGGAAATGGACGAACTGCTGGCGCACCCATTCTTCGGGCGTGAGCGCCACAAACCTGCGCCTCAAGACATCGAAAACCTGCTGCTTGCCATCCTTTGTGATGACTTTTAATTCTGTTTTCGGTAGGTTCAGTGCCAGCATATTGAAAAAAATTGTAACTTTGCTGCAAATTTACAAAAAAATGAAGACAAAACAAGAGATAGTGAAGAATTGGTTGCCAAGATACACGCAGATGCCACTCGAAAACTTCGGCACCTACATCTTGCTGACCAACTTCAACAACTATGTTGACATCTTCTGCGAAAACTTCGGCATAGAGAAGCCCGACTACAATTCCAACATGCGCTGTGCCACAGCCAACGGCATCACCATCATCAACTTCGGAATGGGAAGCCCCAACGCTGCCATCATCATGGACCTGCTCAGCGCCATCATGCCAAGAGCATGCCTCTTCCTCGGCAAGTGCGGAGGCATATCATCGAAAACCAAGTTGGGCGACCTCGTACTGCCCATAGCCGGTATTCGTGGCGAAGGAACCAGCAACGACTACTTCCCGCCCGAAGTGCCAGCATTGCCGGCCTTCATGCTGCAACGTGCCGTCAGCAGTACCATCCGCGACCTCGGCTGCGACTATTGGACCGGAACTGTCTTTACCACCAACCGTCGCGTCTGGGAGCATGACGACGAGTTCAAACAACGTCTCAGGGCGACAAGGGCAATGGCTGTCGATATGGAGACAGCAACACTCTTCACCTGCGGCTTTGCCAACAATATCCCGACGGGAGCACTTCTGCTCGTCAGCGACAACCCCATGACTCCCGAAGGCGTAAAGACAAGCGAAAGCGACCGCCAGGTGACTGCAGAATTCGTAAGAAACCATGTTCAGATAGGCATTCAGGCCCTCGAAATGATTAAGCAAGAAAAGAAAACCGTACGTCACCTCAAATTCGACTATTGACAATGGCGGCAAAAGGCATTACCTACGAAGAAATCCTGCGAGACCTCAAAGCCCGCAAGTTCGCCCCCGTCTATTACCTGATGGGAGACGAAGACTATTATATCGACAAACTGAGCGATGCCATCGTAGATGCCGCATTGAGCGCAGAAGAACGAGACTTTAATCTCGATATCCTATACGGCTCGGAAGCAGATGCCGACAAGGTAGTAGAACTGGCACACGCATATCCTATGATGGCGGAACGGCGTGTCGTCCTGATACGCGAAGCCCAAGCCATACGCTCCCTGGAAGGACTCGAGGCATATCTGGCGCACCTGACACCCACAACGGTGCTTGTGTTCTGCCACAAACACGGCAAACTCGATATGCGCAAAGCAGCAGGCAAGGCCATACAGCAGGTCGGAGTCGTCTTCGAAAGCAAACGACTCTACGATAACCAACTGGCACCCTTCGTCACACAGTACTTCCGCAAACACAACACAGATATAGAACCACAAGCCGTTCAGATGCTTGTTGGGCACATAGGGGCAGACCTCTGTCGCCTGACAACAGAAATGGACAAGTTGCTTCTGGCATTGCCCGACAGCGGAAATAGGGTAGTAGGAGCAGCACTTGTCGAGGCACAGACAGGCATGAGCAAGGACTTTAACGACTTTGAGTTGCAGGCCGCATTAGCGCAACGAGATGTTTTCCGTGCAAACCAAATCGTCAAATACTATCAAGGCAATCCTCGAAGTTTTTTCATAGGACGTACTCTTACCAATTTATTTACATTTTTTTCCGACGTAATGCTGGCATATTATGCACCAGAAAGAACAGATGCCAGCATTGCATCCTGGCTCGGAAAGACAGAATGGAAGGTTAGAACAGATATCGGCCCAGCCCGCAGAAACTACTCCGGAGTGAAAGTAATGCAAATTTTGAGTGAAATACGCAAAACTGACGCCCAAAGTAAGGGGGTAGGAGGTGTAAAAACTCCTCATGAAGAACTTTTGCAAGACCTTATCTTCTATATTTTGCATTGATTTTATTCTATTCTGCGAAGAGTCGAAAGGCTCGTTTTTACCGGTTATATGCTGAACATAAATCACTTATGCAATAGGTGGAACGTCTGAAAATCGCTTAAATTTTCTCGCGATTACCATCGGTGCGAAAAACGGCTAAATTCGATAAAATACTCGAATTTAGCCGTTTTTATTGGCATTTTGGTATTCCTGGGCCTATTTTGATTTGCAAATGTAAATACACAATTTTACGCCAAAAGACAAATATCGGAAAACGGAAAGGCACCAAAATCCACAAATGTCCCAATATAGGGTTGTGGGATTCTAATTTGCAAATGCAAATATCTAAATTAAAACCCCACACATCGCATATTAAAATGCAAAGTTATGCGGTAAAATATTTTGCACATAGTTGCCTGTAAACCAATGTAAAACAAAGATAGACTAAATTGCTTTTGGCATGAAGTTGCACAGCAGAGGGGAGATTTTGCAATAAGGTGAGACAATGACCGCGATAGGAGGTTTCCACAAGAGCATACTGCTTTTAAAGCCAAAACTTTACGAAATTTTGTAAAACTTAGTAACTTTAAGTGTGATTTGAAGGCTCAAACCCGGTAAATACGTAGAGTATGTAACGAATGTACGTTGTGATTTAGATTTGCAATCTTTAAGTTTTGAACTGTAAACGAAAAGCGATGAGAGTAATTTTTAAATGAAAAGTTTGGATATTTAAATCGAGTTTTGTACCTTTGTAACCGATTTAGAAAGTTAAATAGGCCTTTTAGGTGAACATGAATGCTATAGATTATGAAGGATCGCATTATTGCTCTGATGAAAAACATGGGTATGTCGCAAAAAGTTTTTGCTGCCGAAATATGCATATCCGAAGGTGCCCTTTCGAGCATTTTCAGTGGCAGAACAAAACCGACGCTTAACACGGTGAACAATATCCATGAACGTTTCCCGGAAGTTAATATGGGTTGGCTGATTGACGGTAAGGGCGAAATGTACAATTCTGTACCTTCGGATTCGGACAGGCGGGATGTCAATGCGCTGGATTTCTCTGGCGGTGTGCCTGCGGGAGGTGTTCCTGTTCAGCCAGGATTCCCGGTGCAGCAGAATGGTCTTTCTCAGGTTACCCCTCCAATGCCTTTTTCTGTGGAGGATGGAAAAAAACTTGACAAACCGATGCGTCGTATTGCAGAGATTCGGGTGTTCTATGATGATGGAACGTTCGAAACTTTCCCCGGGAATGCATAAGGTGCATTGCCGCCGTGGCAGTATGGTTGTTGTTTGAGAGTACTGGTTTGTAAGGGTGCTTGACGACTGCTTTTGTGTGGTGGTCTTTTTCTTGTGATTTTCTCTTTGGAAGTGTTCTTTTGGGGTTACTTTCCGATGTTGTCTCCTCTGCTTTCTTTCTTGGGAGGCGTGTTTTCGGTGTGGCTTGATTCTGTATAAACGGAATGATGTTTCTCTTCTTCGCTGTGCTGCTTTGATGTGTGCCTGGCTTGTTTCCCGGTGCTTTTCCTTGTAGGAAAGGTGATTTTCTTTGCTATAGGGGTGCTTATTTCGTGAATTTTGTATATTTTTGTGGCGGAATATATATAATAATGTATATGAAGAAATACGTTTTAGACCTTCGGGTGACGTCCGTAGAGTGTTTGGGCGACCGTTTTCTGCTGCTCGTTACGACCAATCCGGACGGGCCGCTTCCGGAGATGGCTCCCGGGCAGTTTGCTCAACTTCGTATTGACGACAGTAAGGATACGTTTCTGCGCCGTCCTATAAGCCTGCATAGTTTTGATCGCGACAAGAACGAGGTTAGTTTTCTTGTGCAGAAGGCGGGGAAGGGCACTGCTTCGCTTTGGGAGAAGCGTCCCGGCTCGACGCTGAATGCCATATTGCCTTTGGGCAATGGTTTTACGATGCCCGAATCGTCCGACCAGCGGATATTGCTTGTAGGCGGCGGTGTGGGCATTGCTCCACTCCTTTTCATGGGGGCCGAGATGCAGAGGATGGGCGCACGCCCGGCTTTCTTGCTCGGAGCCCGCAGCAAGTCGGATTTGTTGCGACTCGATGCTTATCGTGCTTGTGGCGATGTCTATCTGACTACGGAAGATGGCTCGGAAGGCGAGAAGGGCTTTGTTACTCAACATAGTGTGTTGCAGAATGAGAAGTTCGACCGCATAGCAGTTTGTGGGCCTAAGCCCATGATGTTGGCAATGGCTTCCTATGCAAAGTCGAAGAACATTCCGTGTGAGGTCAGTCTGGAGAACATGATGGCTTGCGGTTTAGGCGCCTGTCTGTGTTGTGTGGAAGATACAACCGAGGGCAATGTCTGCGTCTGCAAGGAAGGTCCGGTGTTCGACATCGAGCGCCTCAAATGGTAGAATTCCCCGCCGGGTTTCGGCGATAAAAATGCCCCGCTGTGGGGTGTTGAAAATAATGGTTAACGTGTTTGGCAATAATGCTTAACATATATGGCCGGAATGGTTAACCTATTTGGCAAGAAAGGTTAACCTATTTCGGGAAGACGAAAAAGAAAGGAAAATTAAGATGGCAGATTTGCGAGTAAACATAGCAGGGCTGGACCTTGTCAACCCCGTGCTGACGGCCAGCGGAACGTTTGGCTATGGAATAGAATATCAGGACTTCATAGACTTGAGTCAACTGGGAGGCGTTATCGTCAAGGGCACCACATTGGAGCCTCGTGAAGGCAATCCGTACCCCAGAATGGCGGAGACGGCACAAGGTATGCTCAACTGTGTGGGCCTGCAGAACAAGGGCGTCGACTACTTCTGCGAGCATATCTATCCGCAGATAAAGGACATCAAGACCAACATGATTGTCAATGTGTCCGGCAATAGCCCCGAAGATTATGCCGAATGTGCAAGGCGCATCAATGAACTCGATTGCATACCGGCAATAGAACTCAATATCTCATGCCCCAACGTCAAGCACGGCGGAATGGCCTTCGGTACAACACCCGAGGGCGCAGCCAGCGTGGTAAAGGCCGTACGCGAAGCATACAAGAAGACACTCATCGTGAAACTCTCGCCCAACGTGTCCAGCATTACAGACATCGCACTTGCCGTCCAAGACGCCGGTGCCGATGCTGTCAGCCTTATCAATACGCTGATGGGCATGGCAATCGACATCGAAAAGCGCAAGCGAGTGCTAAGTATCGGAACAGGTGGATTGAGCGGTCCTGCCGTCAAGCCAGTGGCATTGAGAATGGTTTATCAAGTGGCACATGCCGTTCAGATACCCGTCATCGGACTTGGCGGCATCAGCAACGCCAGAGATGCCATAGAGTTCCTCCTGGCAGGCGCCAGCGCCATAGAAATCGGCACAGCCAATTTCCTCGATCCTGCCATCAGCGTCAAGGTGGCACAAGGCATCGACGAATACCTCGAGAAACACGGTTTCGCAAGCGTTAAAGACATAGTAGGCATATGCGAATAGACATCATAACCGTATTGCCCGAACTGATACAGGGCTTCATGCAGGAGTCCATCGTCGGAAGAGCACAGAAGAAAGGTCTGGCCGAAATACACATCCACAACCTGCGCGACTACACGACTGACAAATGGCGCCGTGTGGACGACTATCCCTTCGGCGGATTTGCCGGCATGGTCATGCAGTGCGAACCCATAGACCGCTGCATTTCCGCACTGACAGCAGAACGCCATTACGACCAAATCATCTTCACCTCCCCCGATGGCGAACAGTTCAACCAGCCAATGGCAAATAGTCTCTCTCTCTGCGAGAATATCATCATACTCTGCGGCCATTATAAAGGCATAGACTATCGCATAAGAGAGCACCTCATTACCAAAGAAGTCAGCATCGGCGACTACGTGCTGACAGGCGGCGAACTCGCAGCAGCAGTGATGGCAGACGCCATCGTTCGCATCCTGCCCGGCGCAATAGGCGACGAACAAAGCGCACTCTCGGATTCCTTCCAGGACAACCTCCTGGCAGCACCCGTCTATACCCGTCCGGCAGAATACAAAGGTTGGAAAGTGCCCGAAGTACTCCTTTCCGGCAACGAGCGACTGATAAAGGAATGGGAACTGCAGCAAAGCCTCGAGCGCACACAACGCCTCCGCCCCGACCTGCTTCAAGGTGAAACACTCCCAAGACCCACAAAAAAGCAAGGGCCGGCAAAAGGCAAAGCAAAATAAATACAGGAAGAGAATATGGAAAAGAAGAAAATGAACCTATACATCATTGCCGGCTGCAACGGTGCAGGCAAGACAACAGCCTCCTTCACCGTCTTGCCCGAAATGTTAGGTTGCCGTGAGTTTGTCAATGCCGACGAGATAGCCGCAGGACTATCCCCCTTCAATCCCGAAGGCGTGGCCATTCAAGCAGGCCGTCTTATGATAGACCGTATCATCCATCTCCTGAAGGAAGGCGAAACCTTTGCCTTCGAAACAACCCTGGCAACCCGTTCCTATGTCAAACTAATCCGGCAGGCTCAAAAGCGTGGCTACTTCATCACACTGCTGTTCTTCTCCTTGAGTACACCCGAGCAGGCAGTGGCACGAGTGGCAAAACGCGTAGCAATGGGCGGGCACAACATACCGACCGACGTCGTTCTGCGCCGCTACGAGGCAGGACTTAGCAATCTGTTCCAACTATATATGCCCGTCGTCGACAGTTGGTCGCTCTATGACAATAGCGATTGTCCCGCAGTTCATATCGCTTCAGGAATAGGCGGAGATAAAGTCGTGGTGCATAATGCAGAGGCATATCGTTTGCTTCAAGAAAAATACAACAAGCCGGAGGAGGGCGAGAAAGCATGAAAGAAAAAGAAATTCTCGAAATGCAACGCCTGATAGACGAAGGCGTAAGAAAGGCACAATACCGCCTGTGGCAGCGTGCAGGCGCAGCCCGTCAGAGTCTTGTCGTCTGCCGGGGCGGAAAGATAATGGAGATGGTACCCGACGTAGACCAGTGGGTAGAAGACAGTTTCAGCGGCGATCCATTGGCACGTCGCAAACAGAGATAAGTCTCCGCCTTGCCTATGTTCACTTTCTAGGCATAGAAGTCTGCACCACTCGTTGCAGATTGTTCAATCACACCAATAAGAACATATATATAATAATGTATATGGACACTAAAACAGGAAAGGCTCCTTCGGGAGCCTTTCCTGTTATTTTTCAATAATGATTAACGGAATTGAGGGATTCCTTGCTTAGAAACAACAACCTACATGCACGCCACATTCACGAATGCCTGGGTATTTGCTCGTATCATGAAAGTCACGCGAGTAACTTACGCCCAGGAAATAACGGTTCAAATAGAACCGAATGCCTGCTTGCCAAGAAACTTGGAATGCATCCCAGCCGTCATTGCCCATAAGATTGGCGCTCTTTTCGCCCGAGTATTCGCGTGCCATCGCAATGGCTCGGACAGAGGCTCCTGCAAAAGGAGCAATGGCATAGTCCTTCTCTTTCCAGGGATAAATTTTGTAAATGACGTTGATAGGAATACGGAAGGTTAGCACACGGGCGTCGATTTCATCCTGCGTCCATGAGAACTTCATGTTCGCTCCTGCTTCGACAAAAAAGGGTTTTTCCTCCAAAACCTGGATGTTGCGACTATAACCCAAAGTGAATTCGTTGAATTTGACGCGGCTATTGTCGTTTATTTGGTAGCGGGAGGGTGAATACTGCAGGTATAAAGTGTTTTTATACTCTTTATGCTGTGGCTTTGGAGCCTCTTCCTCTTCGAAGTCAAGGGTCCATTCCTCCACATCATAACTATCGTCAAACTGTGCCTTCGCAGAGAGGCAAAGGCAGAACATGACGAACATAGCCATTGTTTTTCGGGTGGTAATCATGGCTTGTATGTATTGGATAAAAGTTGATAGGAAATGTGCTATGAGCGTTTTGTCAGGACGATGTGTGCAACAATGCCACCGATGATGACAAGCAATGCACCGATGTTGTAGAAGTTATAATCTTCCAGATTGCATACATAACTGAGGATAAGCATGAGTGCACCAAGCACGATGAGGGCGAGACCCAGATATTGTTTCTTCATAATTGTATATGGTTTGTGCCTATATTTCTTGTTTTGCTCTGCAAAGTTACGAAATAAAATTTAGATTAATGGCTTTGAGGCAAGGAATTATACAAAAACTTATGGATTTCTGTCTTCTTTCGTGTTTTGTACAAGGCTGTTATTGTTTGTTCCCAGGCCTTCTGAACATTGTTTCCACGAATGTTAGAACTGCCACCACTTCTTTTTGGGTTTCGGTTCGTCCAGTGCCATTCGTTCGGTGAGAACTTGTTCGTAGGTTTTTCTTTCGGTTATCATTTGGTAGATGGTTCCCCAGTCGGGTAGCCCGCCAATGTTGCGGTCGTCAATCCAGATGTCTGCCTTGAGTTTGCGACTGAAGTGTTGATTCTTTTCGAGGTCTTCTTCCGGGAAGTCTTTATTGACGGCATAAAACTCAATGCCTCTTTCTCTGCACCACTCAACGGCTTCTTCCAAAAGTTTTCCTTCGCGCACGCTCCAAAGGATGAGTTTATGACGATCTGCGATGAGCATTCTCAGGGTTTGGGTGGCGAAGGGTATTTCTTTGCCTATCTTTGGGTAACGATGTTCGACGATTGTTCCATCGAAATCAACGGCTATGGTCATGTGTATTGGGTTTTTATTGATGTTTATTTGGCAAAGATATGAAGAAAAATGTAAAATAGTGCAACACAGGTGGATTATTTTCCCAATATGTTTTTCATAACTGTCGTACGATGATGTTGTCGGTGGGCTTTGGCATTATTGTTGTATCGTATGTTGTTATATTTTTCGCAAAAAGCAGAATACATATATAAAAATAGAGGATATTGACGGAAGTGTCGCCAAAAAACGCTATCTTTGCATCTGTATAATGTTATAGTCTAATGAGAAAGTCAATATCATCATTGATGCTCGCTTTGGTTGCTCTGCTGCTGATGTCGGGTTGTGTTTCGACGAAGAAGATTGTTTATTTCCAGGAATCGGACGAAGTCTTTAGGCAAGGTCAGCAAATCATGCAACAGTATGAGATGCGGTATAAGCCTGCAGACCAGTTGCTCATTAAGGTTACTTGCAGTGAGCCTGAATTGCTTGCGGTGTTTTCTCAGGATGTTGTGATGGGAACTGCGGGCCAGGGTAGTTCTACTAATATTTCAAGTTCCGGCAGTATGACCAATGCTTATGGTTATACGGTCAGCAACGATGGTTATGTCACACTGCCTGCTGTGGGCCGTGTCTCTGTGGTGGGGCTTACTTCCGGCGAGGCTGCAGACCGAATAGAAAAAGCCATCATTGATGCCAACCTGATTAAGGACCCAGATGTTACGGTGCGTTTGCTCAATGCCCGTGTGGCTGTGCTGGGTGCTGTAAATGCGCCTCAGGTGGTAAACCTTACCAGCGAGCGCAACACTATTCTCGATGTTTTGTCCCGTTGCGGTGATGTGGCTGATACTGGCTTGCGCCAAAAGGTGACACTTTATCGTGAGGAGAACGGCGAGCGCAAGAAGTATTCTCTTGATTTGACCAGCGCCGACATTTTCCAGAGCCCGGCTTATTATGTGCAGCAGAACGATTTGATTTATGTGGAGCCTAACAAGAGTCAGACAGTTAAAAGCAGTGCTTTCTACACTTTCCTTGGTGCAGGTTCTGCCATCCTTGGCGTGATTTCTGCTATTGTGACGATTGTGATGGTTACAACAAGATAGACCCCCAATCCTGTGGCTCGATAGAGCTCAGGTCGAAATCAACGAGCCAAAGGCCTGCGGAGCACTTTCGCAGGCCTTTTCTTTGCAGATATACGGAGGGTATGCCTTTTACGAGGACGCATTTCCTGAAGCGTGCGGTGTTTGTTGGCAGGGAAAGGGTTGCCTTTATGCTGTTGTAGGTAAGTTCTACGGGGATGCAGTAGGCGGTGTCTGCGCAGAGGGAGTCGTTTGAAAGCAAGATGTTACTTTGGTTAGTGGCATCGCTGTTGAATACGGCATTGTTCATAGAGCGGGGTGCTGTCCCTACCATGTAGCCTATTACCCACACGCTGTCTTGGCCGGCAGGGAGTGCCGAGCGTATGTCTGTCACGGTGTAGGGGCGTTCCATTGTACCTTCGCCTGTGCCGACGATGTTTACGGTTTGCACTGAATTGCTTGTGGTGGGGTTGTCTTCTTCCGGTGTTACTGTCAAATCTATCTTTTGGCAGCAGGCCAGCATCAGGCAGAGCAGTGCCAGACTATTCCTCTTCGGTAAAGGCATCGAACACTTTTTTGCAGACTTTTGGCAAGTTGTACTTGTAATATATGGTATCGAAGAGGAGCAAAAGGAAAACGAGGCAGACGAAACTGCCCCATATGATGAGTGTCAACATTGCAGTATTCATACGATATTGAAAAGAAAGGGGTTCTTTTTCGCAAAATTAGAAAAAATAAATTGAATAATGCGGAATTATTGGTTAATTTTGTTGCAGATAACAGTAAAACAGAGATAAAAGGGATAAAATGATTTGCCGCTATTGTTTCCGCACCATGCTTTCGGTTGTTGTTGCTTGTTTTGTACTGCTGTTTGCCTCTTGCCAGTCGGGTCCGCAGGACGATTCTTTTCCGGTGGAGCAGTGTACTGTTTCGTTTCGTGTCACCAATTACAGGCAAATCTGTTTTGATGATTTCTCGTCTTCCGGGTCAACCAGAGCGATGTCTCCCTACGAGATAGCGACGCTGGCACATTTGATTGTTGCGGTGTATGATGCAGAGACTGGAGCGCAAGTGGTTGCACCTATTCAGCATAATCATACTGACTATGAGGAGAATCCCTACGACTATCCGAAGTTCTCGGTCAGCCTGCCATACGGCCGTTACCGTGTGCTTGCACTTGGTTTTAATGGCACTCGTGCCTGCAACATTGCTTCGCCCAATCATATTTCCTGGGAGGAGGATTACGTTCCCAATACATTTCTTTATTGCGACGAGTTCACGCTCGACGAGGGTGCCGCTCTTGACCAATCCATTACGCTCAAGCATGCGGTGGCGGCCTTCTGTGTGACGGCGGAAGATGCCATTCCTGCCGACATGAAGAAGATGCGTTTTGTGAGTACTGCGGGCGGTACTGTGCTGGATGCAACAACGGGTTTTGCGCAGCAGGCCAAAGGCAGAACGTCGGAGTTGTCGATACCGCCAGACAGTATCGGCAAACAGAATGTGATGTTTACGGCATATCTCTTCTTGCCCGAGGAGAGCATATTGAGCGACTATACCGTACAGGCTCTCGGCGAAGGGGGCAGGGTGCTCAATGAGAGGCATTTCGACGATGTGCCGCTACGCATCAATCATCTGACTATGTGGAAGGGCAATTTCTTCGACGAGGGTGGCGACGACAGTCCGATTCTGCAGGAGGATTTCGGCATTAAATGGGACATCAACTGGGCCGACACACTTTACTACGAGCCTTAATAATTGCCTTTTCTGCTGAATTCATTTTGATAAATTGTCAGCAAATTTCGGCAATTAACATCATTATGTCAATTTTTGCACACTTCTGAAAGTGGCTTAAAATGTGACCGAAAATGGCTTTATGGCAGAAAAGGTGTGGGGTGTTGGCAGACATCCCATGCCTTGTTGCCCGACTTGGTACGTTAAGTCGGCAAATCAGCCATGCCTTTTCTGTTACTTTCACAAGCGAAAAAGTGTGCAAAAACGAGCGAAAACTACCGTTTCGGCATGCCAAATAGGCAGATTGTGCCGTAGGCGTCAAACCGAAAGCCGAAAATATCCTTTTGCAATACGCTGGTAACCACGCCATTATGATAAGCCTTCATTCTGGGCGCGTCTCTCCTTTCGGGTGGGGAAAACTAAGGTCGAAAGGATTTTAAGCGATTCTGGAGCAACGACAAAAATGGGGTGTGTAAGCAAAAACGGCATTTTGCTTATATTTTGTCTGACGGAGAAAAAAGAAGCCCTCCCGCAGAGGGAGGGCGTAGGAGAGTGCTTGTTCAGAACTTCATGCGGCACTCGATGCCGACCTGAAGCGGCGTGCCAAGTTGGGAGAACGCTTGTCCGCGTGTGGCGAAGCAGAAGGCATCATAGTGCGTGGCAGTCAAGTTGCTGCCCCAAAGCGCGAGTTCGAGATTGTCGTGACGAACGGAAAGGCGTGCGTCCAGCAAGGCATAAAAAGGTTGCGAAAGGTCATTCTCGCGAGTCCAGTAGATGCGTCCGTTGCCCTTGCCCGTGGCTCCGAGGGTAATGTCCTGCATCCAGCCACGCGTGTGCCAGGTGTATTGTGCGCCAAGTGCCATCGTATGCTGCGGAGCAAAAGGAACAAAATAGTCGAACGGGTGCGCCTCGTTGCCGGAATGGCGGAGCGTGGCATGCGTATATCCGTACGTAGCATTCACAGAAAGAGCGTCCGTCACCGAAGCCTGCAACGAGGCCTCCATGCCGATGCTGCGGCTCTTGTCGGCATTGACAGTGACACGCCCCAGACCACTCTCTGCCATCTGGCTGATTTGCAAGTCGCTTGTCTCAATCCAGAAAGCAGCAAGGTCGGCTTTCAGCCTGCCATCGAAGAAATTCAGGTGAGTGCCAATCTCATAGTTCCAAGCCGTTTCGGGCTTGTAATAAGTGGATGACGCCACGTCAGGCCGCCCGATGGATGGCATCTTGCTGCGTATGCGCTGCATAATCATATCGACGTGTCCGGCAGGCATGTTGGGGATGTGCGCAAAGAGGTTGTTCAAGTACTTCTCCGTGCCGGCATCGATGGCTGTCATCATCTGGCGGCTCATCTCCGTTTGCAGCAGGTCGCTGAACACCTGAACATTATATCCGCCCGAACGATAACCTCTGCTTACCGAAACATAGGCATTGCCTCGCTGCCCGAAGTCGTACTTCAAAGCCGCCTTAGGCAAGAAGTGCCAATGGCCGGTGCTTGTCCTGCCGACGAAAGAAGGCTTTGCATTAAGATTGGGCAGGTCAATGTCGTTGATGCTGCCTTTCATGGCGAAATCGAAGTCAACATTTCCGGGCGCATTGTATTCCATTTCGTAATGTTCGTAGTCAACGCGTGCACCAACGGTCAGCGTAAGGTTCTCGACAAGTTCTATTGTGGACTGATGGAAGAAGCCGGTTGTCAGGGTAGGCGTCTGGAAAACTCCGCCCATAGGCAATACAGAGTTGTTGAACTTGATGGACATCTTACCCATACCGGCATTCGAGAGGTCGGGTAGAGTACGGTTGACAATGCCGGACAGCCAGTTGATTCCTTCCTGATAGAACGTGACGGGAGCCTCGCTGTCAAGCCATTGATACTGGAAGTTCACACCGTTTGCCCATTGCCAGCGTTCGTTGTCCTTCGACTTGATGGCAATCTCTTCGCTCAACACCTTGCTTTTCTGCTTCTGCTGGAGTGAATAAAGGTCTTGACGGGAGAAGTCCTGGTCCATAAACATATCGTCTTTCAGGAACTGGAAGCCTGTCGTACTGGTCATGACGGCACGGTCGAACTGGTGTTCTGCATTGAGGCCTACGGTTAATAGGTGTCGCAGATAACTGCCTTCGCGGTTGTATGCAACCTCTCCGGCATCGCTTCCTTCCTTTGCTGCATATGGGTATCCGCCTTGTTTTGTCCATTGGTATCGTGCGGAAAGGTCGAGGCGAACGCGATCGGAGGGAAGGAAAATGCCTCGCCAGCGAGCAGACAAATCGTCTCCGCGGTCGGCATGATGGCCGCCAAGGGCATGGTTTCGGAAGAAACCGCCTTGGTGTTCGTAACTGACACCTGCACTGAAGGCAAAGTTTTCTGCTGGTCGGTGGTAGTGCGTCACGCGTGCGCGATAATTATTATATGTGGCAGCACCGAGCATGAGGTCGGTGCCTTGATAGTTCATGGGGTTCTTTGTGTAGATGCGAATAAGGCCGCCTATGGTGTTTCGCCCAAAGAGCGTGCCCTGGGGGCCACGCAAAACGTCGATACGATCTGCGTCGCTCAGGTCCTGATCCATGCTGCTCATGTTGGCCAAGGGTATGTCGTCGATATACATTCCTACGGCTGGTGTGCCGATGCGGCTGCCTACGCCTCGCAGATAGATGCTGCTTGTCAGGCGACTTCCATAGCGTGGAATGAATAAGCCCGGTATGTGTGCAGTCAGATCCTTGATGTTGTTGATGTTTTTCTGCTTGATTTGCGAGTTGCCAAACGTGGTGGATGAGAGTGGTTGCTTGTTGAGAGCGATGTGTTCCTTTGGCGTGCTGACCACGACGAGTTCGTCCATATTGTGTGTGAGGAGTGTGTCGGCGTTGTTGGCGGAAAGGGTGAGGGTGGGGAATAAAAGGAGTGGGAGAAGTTTATGCTTCATAATTTGGCTTTAAATGTTTTTGCCTGCAAAGGTACGACAAGTTTCTTTTTTTAATCTTAAGATTGCCTTAAGATTTGTTGTCCTCCATGGGGATGCTCAATTCTACGCCCATGACCGGTCCTTCCGGTGTGTGTGTGTTGCCCATGCGAATGGGGATGCCGAGGAATGCGGCTTGTTGTCTGGCGGTGTTTATCTCGGCAAAGTCGGGACATGAGCCTGTCGATGTTGCCGTCAGGGTGTATTCGCGGAGGGTGAGTTGCGAGGTGATTTCCCATCTTGCTTTGTCGGGTGCGTGTTGCAGGAACAGGGAGAAGATGGAGGAGAAGATTTCTTGCAGGATGTTTTCGTCGGTTTGTATTTCGTAGACGAATGGTGTGAGGCTGAGGTAGCAGCGTATGTTTTTGTGGCGCAGTGCTTCTTCGTGGTTCATAAGCAGTTCGCGCAGGAAGGAATCTATCTTCACGATGCCTGTTGCCGATGCTTTGTGTGGCAGGATGAAGCCTACGCCGCGAATGGTTTGTATGGGGCCTTCTTTGGTCCATCCGAGTTTGTGTCGAAGCGAGGAGAGGTGGACGTCGAGTGTGCCGGTGTCGTAGTGGAAGCGTTCTCCCCAGATGTTTTCGATGATTTCGTTGCGTCGGCATACTACGCCTTGGTGCCTGAGCAGGTAGAGTAGCAGGCGGTATTCGGTATCGGTGAGTGTTACTTCTTTTCCCGACTGCAGTGTTTGTCGTGTTGTTGTATCGACTTGCAGGTCGGCGTAGTGTATGATGTTCGGCATGGAGGCATTCAGTTGTTGTATTGTTCGGCAGTGAATGTGAGTTCCAGGAGTGTTTTGCCTGTGCTGTTGCTGCGATAGATGTAGCGGAACGTGATGCCTTCGTCTTTGTAGGGCTTAAGTTGTATGCTGGTTTTCAGGCTTTTCAATATGTTTTCGTGGAAGAGGTTTTTTGCTTTTTCGTTGTAGATTGTGTCGCTGTCGAGGCTTCCTTCCAGGGTGTAGTGGTAGTTGAGTGTTCTGTTTTCTATGTTGTAATTTGCACTGTCCAACTGTATGAAGAGGTCTATTTCTTTAGGGCATTCTTTCTGTGTGAACTGTTCGAAGTTTTTTTTGAACTGCTCGTCTTTTGTTTCTTGCTTGCAGGCTCCGCATACGATGAGTGTGCAGAGTGCGACGATGGCGGTCAGTTTTTTGTGATGTTTTTGCATATAAAACGGCCTTTTTCTGGTGGTTTTTTGCTGTTAAGAAGTGGCAAAGATATATTTTTTCTTGAAATAATGGCCGTCCTTCTCTTGATAAATGTCAAAAATATGCCGAATAGCATAAAAGAATATATAATAATGTGGTGTTGATTGCATAAATTGTTGTATCTTTGCACGCGAAAATCAGAGAAGAATAGAACTGATTAGGTAATTAATAATCAATAGAATCAATTAAAATTATGACAACAGTAGTTGGAACATTGGCTGGTGCCGTATGGACAGCCCTTAACGAGAATGGCGCACTGAACACTAAGGACCTGAAGAAGGCCGCTAAGGTTAAGACCGACAAGGACCTTTATCTGGCTCTCGGCTGGTTGCTTCGCGAGGACAAGGTGGAAGTAACCGAGGCTGACAAGGTAGTGACTGTTACTTTGAAGTAAGCAATACATCGGGCTATAAGCCTGTTTCGAAGTGCCCCCGACGAGTCGTTTGTTCGGCTTTTCGGGGGCACTTTGTTTGTTGGAAACGGCTGGCTTGCGGCAGGAAAAATCCTGACAACTTTTCGGGTTCACCATGCCGAAACGTACGACATGAGACAGGGTTTCGAGCCATTCGGTGTGGGGAGATTCGCAACTTCGCTCGTCGAGTCGGCAAACTTCACACACCATGTTTTGGAATTCGACTGCCCTTTCCGGGCGACAAAACACGTCGGTTCTGGCGATTTAACACACCTTTTTGCCCGTTTTCTCGTTTCGGATTAGCCGGAAGTCATCCTTAAGTTACCGTATTTCAGTAGGATGCAAAATTTGCAGAAAATGCCTTTCCGATGACCTCCTCGTGGCTTCGGCGCAAAATTCTGCTGCTGCATGGATGGAAATTACGAAAAAACCTGACAAATTTGCCGTGTCACTCAGGCGTGGCACGACTTGCCCTCATAAATTTTCACTTTACACTTTCCAGTTTTCATTTAATTGTTGTATCTTTGCACCGTGAAAAAAGTACTCTACATACACGGCTTTGCCTCTGCCGGCAGCACAGGTTCTGCTACGCAGATGCGCAACCACCTCTATCCGAAAGGCGTGCAGGTAATCAGTCCGGACGTGCCTGTGGAGCCAATCACGGCAATCGAATTCCTCAAAACACTCGTGGCGGAGGAACATCCCGACCTCATTGTAGCCACCAGCATGGGAGCCCTCTATGCCGAACAACTCAGAGGAATACCCCGAATACTGGTCAACCCCTCGTTCCATATGGCACGCCTCCTCACCTTCCGAGGTCTTGGACGACGCGAATTCCGCAACAAGCGACAGGACGGCGCAACGGAGTTTAAGGTCGACAAACAAATGATTCAGGCGTTCCAGCAAGTGGAGAAGGACAGTTTCAAAGGCATCGATGCCAACGAGAAAGCCTTGGTCTGGGGACTCTTCGGCACACAGGACAAACTCGTCAACTGTCAGAGCGATTTCCAAAAACACTACGGAAAAGACCGTATGCAACTCTTCGAAGGCGAACACTTCCTCAACGACAAAGTGCTCAGCAAAGTGGTAATGCCACTTGCAGAGCAAATCCTGAACGTCTGAAACCAAATAAATTGCAAATACTAAATCGTTAAATAGAAAATTACTTCGATGTTTGAAAACTTAAGCGAACGCCTCGAACGGTCGTTCAAAATACTGAAAGGCGAAGGAAAAATCACAGAAATCAATGTCGCCGAAACACTGAAAGACGTGCGTCGTGCCCTGCTCGATGCCGACGTCAACTACAAGGTGGCAAAGTCC
>JAFTYP010000028.1 GCA_017461345.1 Bacteroidaceae bacterium
AAACGGCTTTTATGAAGCTTTGCAGCCAAATCATACTCGCGTTCTGTCGGAGAAAAACCCTCCTCGTCCTCATAGCCATACAGAATGCCATATAGTCCTACATAAATATCACAAAGTTCCACCTCCTTCAAATAGACGTGGCTTGTCGGATATTCATTAGCCGGAACTTCTTCAAATATAAATGGCTCAAAGAATTTACCCAACAGAACATCTGTTCGGATATAATTACAAAGCATAGCTCGTTCTTCGGCGAACTCACTCTGCACACTACTTATGAATATTTTTATGCGTTTCATACAATAGGTGTCGTTTATGTTAAATAAGCCTTATACTCAGCTCTTAATTTCTGCCCAATCTCCGCTATTATGAGCACCTGGTTATCTATGGCATCGGCCAACATATGAGAGGCTTTTACTCTTTGCTCATGCAATATTCCCTAATTGTTCTGCCAACCATTTGCCTGTACATTTCTTTTCTACAAGCACTATTTTAAGACGATTTATATCCTCCATTATAATCAATCTGTTGAATTTAACGCAAATATATTTATTTTATCGGGGATAAAAAAATAATAGCGAAGAAAAAAAAACCAACTTATTAATTATTCCAAATTCGCAGGGATAAACTTGCCGCATACTAGGATTCACCTAATATAGAAATGAAATTGACAACTGATTGCTCTTTAAACTATTCTATCAATTTCCTAAAAAAGAAACGGATACTTTGAATTGAAAACGCTTCTGCTCATAACTCTACTCTTTGATTACAAAATTATTTATGGCAGAATTGAGTGACTGTAAGCAGAACGCTGCGTATCGGTGCAAAAGAATCTGCCGAAGCGAAACCGGAACGAAGATATGAGAAACATTCCTATATTTGCACCCTAAATCGACAAACAGATATTGTTTTTCAATCTGTTAAGGCAATCGAATAAACATATTGAAATAAAAGAATTTAAGTAACGGTATAGTAACGAAATTCTGTCATTTTTTGGCTTTTCATAGGCATTTGATTGCACTGCAACATATTGGCAAACACCGTTAAATCGCTAACAGACAACATTCTTTCCCCGTTTCGCACTCACTTTCGTTTCTTTGTTGTATCTTTGCCAAAGAAAATGAATAAGCCGATGAAGTCTTCCAAACCGTTGCTCTGGATTCCGAGCCTCTACCTGGGCGAGTCGTTGCCCTATGCTGCCGTGATGTTGATGTCTGTGGTCCTCTATCAGGAGATGGGGCTGACCGATACACAAATCACACTCTATACGGGTTGGCTGGGCTTGCCTTGGGTGATAAAGCCATTGTGGAGTCCCATTGTGGACGGCATCAAGACGAAGCGTTGGTGGATTCTTGCCATGCAGTTGCTCATGGGCGCTGCGCTGGCTCTGCTGGCTTTCACGTTGCCCACGGAGTTCTGGCTGCAATGCTCGTTGGCACTCTTCATGCTGGTGGCCTTCAGCAGCGCCACGCACGACATCTCTGCCGACGGCTTCTACATTCTTGCTCTCGATACGAAAGACCAGGAACTCTATGTCGGTCTGCGCAATACATTCTACCGCATCGGCATGGTGTTGGGGCAGGGCGGGCTTGTCATGCTGGCAGGTTTGTTGCAGGAGAGCCACTTGAGCATCCCCCTTTCGTGGAGCGTCACTTTCCTGGCTGTGGCAGGCCTGATGCTTATGCTTGCCGCCTACCATTGGAAGATGTTGCCAGCCCCCTCCTCCGACGCACCTTCTGATAACGAAAGACTTTCTGTTTTGCAGGACTTTTACCTTACGCTTAAGGCCTTCTTCTCCAAACCACATCTTCTCACTGCACTGCTTTTCATTCTGCTCTTCCGTCTGCCCGAAGGCTTGCTGACGAAGATTGTGCCACTCTTCCTGAAACGTTCTCTTGCAGAAGGCGGACTGGCCCTGACAGATGTGCAGTACGGCTTTGTCTATGGCACGCTGGGCGTCGTCGGACTGTTGGGTGGTGGCATTCTGGGCGGTTGGCTCGTCTCGAGATATGGACTGAAGAAGATGCTTTGGCCCCTTGTGCTGTGCATCACGCTGCCCGACATCGTTTACGTCTGGCTCAGCATCGAACAGACACAAAGTCTGCCTCTCATTGCCTCCTGCGTCTTTATCGAACAAGTAGGCTACGGACTGGGCTTTACAGCCTATACGCTCTACCTCGTACACTTCGCCCACGGTCCGCGCAGCACCTCTGTTTTCTCCTTGTGTACCGCCTTTCAATACCTGGGTGGCGTGATGCTGCCGGGCATGGTCAGCGGTTGGCTGTCCGACCAACTGGGCTACCAACAGTTCTTTTGGGCGGTGATGGGCTTCTGCCTAGTCACCTTCGCCGTGACGGCATTGGTTAAACTTCCGAAGGAGAACAGCAAGCCATGAAGAAAGCACTTCTCTTCATCTATTACTGCCTCTGCCTGCAGGTCTTTGGCCAGAATGCTCCGGTCAGTTACAGTAGAGAGGACAGCCTGCGGGTTGTAGAACTTCTGGAACTTGGAGCAAAGGAATATAAGTCCTTTCCTTTAGGGGAGGATTTAGGAGAGGCTGTTCTCTTCTATGCCCGTCAGTTCATGAATCGCCCCTATGTGGCTCACACACTCGAAATAAAAGACCGTGCAGAACATCTTGCCGTCAATCTGCAAAGCCTCGATTGTCTGACACTCGTGGAGAACGTCTGTGCATTGACACTCACCACCGTCCACGGAGGCAAGAAGTGGGAGGATTATCTCCACTGGTTGCAGACCTTGCGCTACGAGGGAGGAAAGATAGACGGATACAGCAGCCGAAACCATTACTTCAGCCAATGGATACAGTCCGGCGAAAGGCTTGGGCTGATGGCAGAAGTGGCATTGCCCCACAACATCTCCCTGCCGATGAAACTCAACCTGACCTACATGAGCACCCATCCCAACGCCTATCCGCTCCTGAAGGAAAACATGGAGGAGCGTCGCCTCATTGCCGAAATGGAGAAACGTGCATCGGGAGCCACCATACGTTATATACCAAAAGAAAGAGTGGGGGACAGCAAAAAGGTGCTTGGCTGCATCAAGGACGGCGACATCATCGCCATCACCACCAGAAAGAAGGGTCTCGACGTCAGCCATGTAGGCTTTGCCGTCTGGCAGCAGGATGGCAAACTGCATCTGCTCAATGCCAGCAGTCTCCACAAGAAAGTCGTACTCGAGCCAATGACGCTCTATCAGTATATGCAGAAACAACCCAACCAGACGGGCATCAGAATTATCAGATTACAGCCATGAAGATTTCCATTGTAGGAGCAGGCGCAGCAGGCTGCTTTTGTTCCATTCTGCTGAAGCGAAGAATGCCCGAAGCCGTAGTTGAGGTCTTCGAGGCAGGCAGACGACCTCTGGCAAAGGTGGCTGTGACAGGTGGCGGCCGTTGCAATCTGACCAATTCCTTCAAACAAATCCAACAACTCAAACAAGCCTATCCGCGAGGAGAACAACTCATGAAGCGTGCTTTGCGCCGATGGAGTGTAAAGGACACGATGGACTGGTTCGAGAAAGAAGGCGTCCGACTCCTGACACAAGACGACGAATGTGTATTCCCCGTCTCGCAGGATGCCATGCAGATAGTGAACACGCTTCTGCTGCGGATGAGAGAAGAAGGCGTTGTTCTGCATACCTCTCACAAAATAAGCAGCATCAAACCAGAACAGGAAGGCTATCTCCTCTCCTTTGCCGACGAAAGGCAACAGCCTCGTCGCTTCGACAAGGTTGTATGCACAATGGGCGGGTGTCCTACATTGGAACGTCTTTCTCCCTTTCGCCTCTTAGAAGGTCTTTCCATGGCAAGCCCTGTTCCCTCGCTCTTTACCTTTTGCATCAAGGACCGCAGCCTGACAAGCCTTATGGGCTGCGTGGTGGATGCCGTAAGTGTCAGCATTGCAGGCACTAAGATACGTGCAGCCGGTGCGTTGCTCGTCACCCATTGGGGCGTAAGCGGACCTGCCATTCTTCGCCTCTCCAGTTATGCAGCCAGACATCTTGCCGACAATAATTACCGGGCACAACTCTGCGTGAACTGGCTCAATACAAACGGAGAGCAAGAAGCCATGGACCAACTCCAGGACATTCAGCAGGCATGTTCACGACGACAGGTCGGTAACGAATATCCCCGACAGTTCACGGCAAAACTCTGGCAACACCTGCTCGGACGCGCTCATATCGATTTGCAAAAGCGATGGAACGAACTCTCCGGCCGCGACTTGAATCGCCTCTGTGCTACCCTCACGGCCGACGTCTATCAGGTTGAAGGAAAAGGCCAATATAAAGAAGAGTTCGTCACCTGTGGAGGCATTGACCTCGCCAGCATAAACATCAACACGCTCGAGGCACGCCAACATCCCGGACTTTACTTTGCCGGCGAACTGCTTGACGTCGATGGCATCACAGGCGGATTTAATCTGCAGGCGGCATGGAGCATGGCTGCAGTCATAGCAGAAGAGGTGACACAAAATAATGTATGATTGTTTGTATGTTATGCCTTTTCTTCGTAACTTTGCCTTGAAATAATGTTGTATTACAACTAAAACGTAACGATTATGAAAATCCCACAGAAACGCAGTGAAGTTACCGAAGCCTTTGCCGACGAATGGTATGTAGGGCTTCCCATCCGTCCTCTTCGCAATATGGATGTAAAGAATACACGCCAGCATCTTGCAGAAAAACTGCTGGGCAATAAAGACGCCAATCCCAACGACATTACCAGAGCCTGGCTTGCATTAACTCCAGAAGAAAAGTGCCGCATCTGTTGGCACATGACGGGACATCACGATGCAACCTTCGTGGAAGATACAGACAAACTGGCTTACACTTGAGTCGTTGCCTCCTCTTTGACCCATTAGCAAAAGGATAATAGAAACGAACTTGGCAGACAAGACAACACTTTGCATTAACGACCACATAGCAGAGTTGGACGAATTGCAAACGGAGCGTATTGTTGCCTCATTGCCGGAATGGCGACGAGAGGCAGCACGAAAGTTTCGTTTCCTGCAAGGGCAGCGTGAATGTGCTGTCGGTTATGTTGAACTCTTGCGAGGACTTCGCCTCTGCTTTGGCATAATAGAAATATCCGCTTTCGAATACAACGAGCATGGGAAACCCTTTTTGGGGGAATATCCCAATGTGCACTTCAGTATCAGTCATTGCAAAGAGGCAGTCGGATGTCTCGTGGCGGATCGTCCCTGTGGACTTGACATTGAATACATTCGAAAGGCGAAAGCGGAACTCGTCCGTCACACAATGAGTCAAGAAGAAACGGAGATTATCTTCTCTTCTCCATGTCCGGATATTGCCTTTACCCGTTTTTGGACACAAAAGGAGGCTGTGTTAAAGTTGAAGGGGACAGGCATTGTCGATGATTTACATTCGGTTCTTCACCCCGACAGACTGCAGAACATCAGTCTCAAAACCATAGAAAATCCCTATCGTGGCTATGTCTTTACGGTAGCAACTCAAAACAGTTAACTCAAAATCTGAAATAATATGTACCGCTTATTACTTTTAATATCTGTTTTCTTCTCTCTTAACATTCAAGCACAGAAAGTTCCAAATACGGAAAAGAAGTGGGCATGGCTTGGTTTCGAACGCCCCGAAGGCGTGAATCCCATTGTCCGTCCGGATACGACGAGTCGCTTCTATTGCCCCATGCACAAGAGGGTTGCACAATGGGAGAATAGCGAAACTTTTAATCCTGCTGCAACCATCATCAATGGCGGCATAGCCCTTCTCTATCGTGCAGAAGACAACATCGCCAAGGGCATCGGTTCCAGAACATCACGCATTGGTTATGCTTTCAGCGAAGACGGCATTCATTTCCAGCATCATGGTGCGCCAGTCCTTTATCCCGGAGGTGATGAATGGACGGACTTTGATGCTCCGGGCGGCTGCGAAGACCCTCGTGTCTGTATGACAGAAGATGGTCTTTACGTCATGACTTATACAAGTTGGAATCATAAACTGGCTCGCCTCAGTGTAGCAACATCGCGTGATCTTGTTCATTGGACAAAACATGGTCCCATCTTCTCCGACGAACATAAAAGCCAACTCAGCAAAGGTTATTCTAAGTCTGGCTCTATTGTAACGGAAATTAAGAATGGCAGACAAGTCATTGCACGCATCAATGGCAAATATATGATGTATTGGGGCGAGAATTTTGTTAATATCGCCACGAGTGACGACCTTATCCATTGGACTCCGATGCTTGCTCCTGATGGCAAACTCTTGCATGTAATGGATACTCGAAAGGGCTATTTCGACAGCCAACTTGTGGAGTGTGGACCGCCGGCAATAAAGACGAAGAAGGGCATCATGCTTTTCTACAATGGCAAGAACCGTGGAGGCGACAATGGCGACCGCCGTTTTGCTTCTGGTGCATATTGTGCCGGACAGGCTCTCTTCTCTCTGAAGGACCCGACAAAACTCATCGATCGTCTGGACGAACCGTTCTTCTATCCTCAGGACTCCTTCGAGAAGAGCGGACAATATCCTTCCGGAACTGTCTTCATAGAAGGCCTTGTGCCTTTCAAAGACAAGTGGTTTCTCTACTATGGGTGTGCCGATTCGTTTGTTGGAGTGGCTGTTTACGACCCTTCAAAAGCCAATAAACGATAAAAAAGAGCGACTTAAGCGCTTTTTCTTCAATGCATTTTTGGCTAAAAGCGTAAAATGTAATACATTTGCGCCTTGTTATGGGAAATAGTCGACTTATCTTTCTTCCTCTGCTTCTCGTGCTGACGATGCTTTCTGCTTGCAGTGAGTATTCTGCTGTGCTCAAGAGTAACGACTATGAGTACAGATATGAGGCAGCCAAAGCACTTTATGCCGATGGCCATTATCGTCAGGCCGCAGAGTTGTTCAGCATGCTGCTGGCACCTCTGAAGGGTACTTCTTACGGAGAGGAGAGCCTCTATATGCTTGCAGAAAGCAATCTGAGGGCTAAGGACTATGAGTCGGCGGCGATGTTTTTCAAGAAGTATTATCAGGTATATCCCAAAGGACATTACATGGAGATGGCTCGCTTCAATAGCGGTTATTCGCTTTACAAGCAGGTTGCAGATATTCGTCTCGACCAGACAAGCACTATGGAAGCCATCAGGGAGTATCAGGATTTCTTGGATTATTGTCCTAATACCGGCCTTAAGGAGCAGACACATGCGGTTATCTATGAACTGCAGGACAGACTTGTCGAAAAGGAATATCTTTCGGCAAAACTCTATTATGACCTCGGTACATACACGCTGAACTCCATTTATGGCGGTAATAATTATGAGGCTTGTGTCGTGACGGCACAGAATGCCTTGAACGACTATCCTTATGCTTCGGCTGGTTTGCGCGAAGATCTTTCTATCCTTATTTTGCGTGCCAAGTATCATTTGGCAAGGCAGAGCGTTGAGGCTAAACGTGTAGAACGCTTTCGTGATGCCATCGACGAGTATTATGCCTTCGAGAATGACTTCCCCGAGAGCAAGTATTTGCAGGAGGCAAATTCAATCTTCCGCTATTCGCAGCGCATGGTGGAAAGGAAAGGTGGCTTGCTGACGGATGATGATGCTCTTGTGGAGAAGAACGGAATCCTTGAGGAATCGAAGGAGGGTAAGTCGAAGAAACAAAAGAAGAAAGAGCAGAAGGACTCTTGAACAATTCCCGACGTATTGAATCAAAGAATATATAACAAATAGAATCGAATAAAGATGAATTACAAGAAGACAACAGCACCCAACGACACGGTGAACAGAGACCCGATGAGCCTCTGCGAAGAGACTGGCAACATCTACGAGAGCGTGGTAATCGTCTCCAAGCGTGCCAATCAGATTTCTGCCGACATCAAGCAGGAGTTGGGCAAGAAACTTTCTGAATTTGCCAGCACTCAGGACAATCTGGACGAAGTATTCGAGAATCGCGAGCAGATTGAAATCAGCCGTTACTATGAGAAACTCCCCAAGCCAACTCTCATTGCTACTCAGGAGTTCATCGACGGCAAGATTTATTACCGCAATCCCAGCAAGGAGGCAACTATACTCGATTAAGGAATCGGGGGAGTTCGTTTCTCATTTTTCTGATTGGAGATATGTTACAGCGTATACAGACCATCTATTTGCTTCTTGCTTTTGCTTTGTGCATCGGCTGCTTGTGTATGCCGGTTGCTCATTTTCTTGAGCCCGAAAGTGTAGAGCAGGTGGATATGTATAACTTGTGGCTTGTGTCGGATGGCAACCATCTGTTCTCGTTCTGCCCTGTAATGATGGCCATTCTCGTTATTGCGAGCGGGGTGGTTTTCGTGGATATTTGGCTTTACAGGCGTCGTGCCTTGCAGATGCGTCTGGCAACTTTCAGCATGATATTGCTTGTGGCCTGGTACATTGCTTATGGTGTCATCAGTTATGTGCTTTCCACCGAAATGCCGGCCATTTGGCGTCCTCACTGGACGGCTGCTTTGCCGGCAGTGGCTTTCATTTTGCTTTACCTTGCCTTCCGTGGCATTTTGAAGGACGAGATGCTTGTACGCTCTCTCGATCGTTTGCGTTAATATACATTATATGATTATTTACAGTCAGGGCATTGCCATTGCGGCAATGCCCTGACTGTTTTATTCCGAAGCCTTGAAATCCTTGCTTGTTTCGGGGCGAAGGGATACAGCCTTAGCCATATGGAAAAACATCTACTGCCAAGTTTGCCAATTAGGTGTACCTAATCGGCCGATTACGTGTGCCTTGTCAGCCAATTTGGCAGTAGATGTTTTCTGGTGTGCTGTGGGGTATGTTGTGCTTTACTTGTCGGCCAGTGTGCGAAGGACTGTTATCCAGGGTTGTACAGCCATTGTGTAGCCCAGGTTGTTGAGGTGCAAACCGTCGGCTGTGACGGCGGGGAGGTTCTCGTCTGTAATGCCCGACAGGCGGTTTTGGTCGACGAAGTGCCAATTACTGTTGGCGGCAGCGCAGGTCAACAGTGCAAGTTCGTAGTCGGCAAGCGAGCAGTTGACGGTGTTTTTGCTGGTGCTTGTATAGCCCGAATTATTTCGTTTCAGTGCATTGGCAAAGACGATGATGACGTCGTTGCCCGAGAGTTTCTTTATCTTATCGTAGAGTTGGCGTACTGCTCCGTAGAAGGTGGCGGGGCCTGTGGCATTCTTGTAGTCGCTGAAGGTGCCAAGTGGTATGTTGCGTTTGAAGTCGTTTGTGATGAAGTCGATTGTCCAAATGGCATTCTGTACGCTTGGCCATCCGTTTCCCGCCTGTTCTGCTACTACGGCAATGCTCTTGCTGTCCGTCGCACTTGTGCCGCCTAAGGAGTAGCCGCTGTAGCCGCCGTCGGGGCCGGGCGAATAGGTGGAGGGGAAGTCGAACACCTCCCCGAGTAATGTCTGGTAGCCCTTGCCGCGAAAGACGCCGGTGAAGGGTGTCACGAATGTGCCGGAACTCTTGTATGTGATGAGGTAATCGTCGTTGCGCCAGATGCTGTGTCCCAGATAAACAATGCTGCGCTTTATCTGTATCTTCTCCGATGCTGCAGTAGGTTCGATGGTCTCTTCGCTGAACGTTACGGATTCGATTTGCTGTGTGGCGTACACCATGCTGTTGCCCTCGGTGGTGTTCACCACCATACTTTGCGAATATGCAGGCAGGCAAAAGAAGAATGCTAATAGTTTATTCATTGTTTAAGAATCTTTTTTCCGTTTTGAATAATGATGCCGTTTTGCATCTTCTGCAGACGCTGTCCGGCAAGGTTGTAGGCAGGCTCTTGGCGGCTGCTGGGCTCTTCGGGAGCCTTAATGCCCGTGGCATCAGTCACAATGACCGTTCGGACCAGGTTGGCTGCACGATTCTTGACGTAACTGCCGGCAGCAGTACCCACATGGAAAAGGCGTGAGTCCTTTGCCTCAGTGTAGTTCGCATACTTCTCAATGCCGGCATCGTCCTCTTCGTCGCCACCCATAAAGTCAATCTGATATTCCCCGGGAGCAGCATCTTCCGGAACCGTTACAAGAAAGGTTATGCGGATACTGTCGCACCCATTCCGCCAGCAGGCCGATATGTTTTTAGGTATCTTCGTCACACTTTTGAAGCCGGTCCATGTATAACCTGCCTTCGGACATGCAGCATTGTAGAACTGTGTAAGTTTTGCGCATGGTTCCATGTCGTGCGAACTATTAACCTTCGACCCGTCCTGGTAGTAAACCCAGTCTTCGGCAAACTGCCGATGGGCACCTTCCGGCACAGCCGCCTCCCAACCTTTCGGCAGGCGCACGCCGGCATAACTCCAGTCTGTCACGAAGTTCTGGGTGTCGGAACCATCGTCGACAACCGTAAAACTAACCTCGAAGGTCTCGCCAGGAGCAACTTCGCTCGGAGCATAAGAGGAAATGAGTTTATAGCAAGAGGAAAGAAGAAGGACTCCGACCAGGCCCGCTAAAAGGAATATCCTTCGTGTTTTATGTTTGTTCATAACAGATTTCAGTTTAAGAAATTACTCGTCGAAGATGGCTTTCCAATTATATATGCGGAAGAAATAAGGACGATAGAAGTCTGCCGAACCTTTACTGTTGAAGTTCTCGTTCCAGTCCTTGCAGTCGGTATTGGTTGAGAAGACAAGTTCACCTTCTCTTGAAAGCGACTGATGGAGATGTGGCATATAGAAGTTCTGATAAGTGCGAGTGCCAAGTTTGTCCAGCACCCAAGGCATTGTCCAAAGTTGATGACACTCCTCGAAAGGCCCCCACGGGTAGCGGCTTCGCATGATGTAAACCTGCTTGGAGAATACATAACCCTGCGCCGTCATATAGTACCAATCATCATCTTTGAAGACCCATGCCGTAGAAACACTTCTCGAACTGATGGCAGACCGGCGTACTTCCTCTTCTGTAGGATATGTGCTTTGCCAACGGAATGTGCCGGAAGCATCGGCAACATAGTACTCCCACGGCGAACGAAGGTCGTGCGTCTGAGACCGGGCAACAACAGGCGAAGACGTGTTGAGCAAGTCGTCTTCGTTCTTCTTGAACTGATAACAGGAGTAAAGATAAGTATGTCCGTCTTCGTCTTCCCATAGCGTATTGCCATATCCGATCGGGTCTTTCTCAAAAAAGTCATGGTCCACGCTCAAAAGTTTCAGGTAGGTAGAACTGCCGGGCTTCCCTTCGAGAGAATATATGGCAAGAGCCCGGTTGTCGCTCTGCATAAGGTTCTCCGTACCATTATATACGCCTGCCCAAAGCATTTGCAGTTGCCCGTCGACAACAGTAGCATCGCCAGCCCAATAAAGATATGTCTGGTCAATCTCACCGTTCTTTATTTGGTTGTCAGTCTTCTCGCCTTTCGGATGCCGAAGATGTGTTCTGCAATGATAGTAGCCGTTCCCCGAAGAATTGGAACGCTGCACCCAGTCGGCCAACCATCTCTGGTTGGTGCTTTTCGTGCCAGGGAGGCCATCCTCATCAGGCGTTTGAACCATAATACTATTACGTGGGAAGTTGCAGGATTGACGGGCACGAGTTGCCGAACCGGTTGCCTTTCCATAGAAACTATCATTGAAACTCCAAAACACATTGCCGTCCGGTAATGCCGTCGTCTGCACACCATCGCCACCATTCCACCCAAGTGTCCGGGTAAAAAGGTTGTCGTAAAGTTTGTCTTTATAGACATAAACATTATGGTTCGCATTGTTGTGTGGCATATATTCCAGTTTCCAACTGGCATCAGGCTTAGGAATGGGCCATCGCAAGGTGTCGGCTTCGACCTCGTGGGTCAGGTCTCCTTGAGCCATTACTTCAAATATATATAGGCAGCAAAAGAAGGAAAAAAGTTTGTATCGCATATTTTTTTCATCTAACTTGCTACAAAGTTAATTTATTTCTGGCAATAAATGTAAAAAAGGAAAAGGTTTTGTTCATTAATTGCTAAAAGCATTTAAAAAGTAATTATTATCTTGCAAATGTGTCTTAAATACGGTATTTTTGTATGCTAAATGTGATATGATATGGGAAAAGGTATATTAGTTTTTCTTTTATTTATAGTAACGTCATATAATTATACTTATGCACAAGGCGTGCCTGCATCGGCAAAACTTGTAGGCACGCCAATCGGTTCGCCCAATGTGGACTATAGTACCAATCAGTCGAGCGAAACTGTCAATACTCCAGCCTGTGCCTTTGACGGAAAATTCTCTACGTTCTATGCCTCAATGGAACGTTCTCGCACTTGGGTTGGGCTCGATTTGGGAAAGGCACATGTTATTACAAAAGTGGGATGGAGTCCTCGTGAGAGGCATGCCCAGCGTGTTTTGCTTGGAGTTTTCGAGGGCAGCAACAGTCCGGACTTCCTGGATGCTGTTCCACTTTATCTTATTCCGGAGCAGGGAATTGTGAAGGAGATGTCTTATGCAGATGTTCCTGTTTCAAGAGGTTTCCGCTATGTGCGTTATGTTGGGCCAAACGATGCCAGATGTAACATTGCAGAACTTGAGTTTTATGGCTATGAGGGTGCTGGCGATGACTCTCGTTGGTATCAGGTAACCAATTTGCCTACTGTCAGCATTCATACTTATGCCGGTACGGATCCGCAGGACAAGGTGACCGAGATGCCTTCCAATATTACGATTACTTATGATGGCGGAACTCGCATACAGGAGTATCCCATTACGGCTCGTGGCAGAGGAAATGCGTCGTGGAATTTCCCAAAGAAGCCTTTGCGCATTAAGTTTGCCGACGGAAAGAGCCATCATATGCTTAAGGATTCGCAACAGGAAAGTCCGGCTAAGGCAAAGAAATGGACGCTCATCAACAACTATGGCGACAAAACCCTGATGCGAAATTGTCTGGCTTTTGAGGTTAACAAACGATTGGGTGCAGTCTATACGCCATGGTGTCAGCCTGTAGATGTTATTTTGAACGGTGAGTATAAGGGCTGTTACCAGTTGTGCGACCAGATTACGATTGACAAGGCGCGAGTTCCCATTGTGGAGATGACCGAATTTGACAATGAGGAACCGATGATTTCGGGTGGCTATCTTGTTGAGGTTGATGCTTATGCCAACGAGGAATCCAGTTGGTTCCAAAGCAATCGTGGAATTCCTGTTACCATCAAATTCCCTGCTGATGATGAAATAACCACACAGCAGCAGAACTACATAAGGAATTATTTCAACCTTATGGAGTCGGCTGTTTACGCAAGCAACTATACGGATCCGGTGAATGGTTATCGCAAATATCTTGATGTTGAGTCGTTCCTCAAACATTTTATTACAGGAGAATTTTCGGGTAACATGGATACATATTGGAGCACTTATATGTATAAGGACCGTGAGGAGAATCAGTTCCATGTTGCTCCTTGTTGGGATTTCGACTTGGCTTTCGACAACGATAATCGTATTTATCCTGTCAATTCTCGCCGCGATTGGGCATATACTGGGGGTAGCAGTGCCGGCAATATGAAGAATTTTGTCAATCGACTTATTGGCGACAATGCTACTTATCAGCAACTTAAGCAAATGTGGTTGGACAATCGTAAGGTGGGTTTGCTCGACGAGAAGACGCTTCTGGCCTATGTTGACAGCATGGCTCGGGAGTTGGATGCTTCGCAGCGGCTTAACTTTATCCGCTGGCCGATTCTGAACCAAATGGTTCATCAGAACGTGTCGGCTTTGGGGTCTTATGAGGCAGAGGTAGATGTGATCAGGAACTATATTCCGTCGCGTTTGGCTTGGATGGACGATATTCTCGATGTTCAGCCGGACATTATTTATTCCGACTCTACATATTACATTTCTACGCCCGACCAACTTCTGGCTTTCTGCAGGGATGTCAATTCCGGAGCGCAACATGCCAGGGCTTTCCTTGAGGCTGACATCGACATGGAGGGCTACAATTCTAAATTCGAGCCTATAGGTACGAGTTATTGTTCTTTCAAGGGACGCTTCGACGGACAGGGGCATCGCATCAAGAATCTCCATGTTTCCGGCGGCGACTATACGGGCTTGTTTGGCGTGGTCAGTGGCGGAGCAAACATCAGCAACTTTATTCTGGACAGTTCTTGTTCTATCAGTGGTGCCAATTATGTGGCCCTTGCGGGTGGTTCTATCGGTGCCGGCAGGGTGACATTCTCTTGTGTGGGCAATGAAGCCCCGGTGAATGCTTCCGGTACTAATGCTGCTGGCATCATTGGTTACAACAGGGGTTCCACCTGTACCTTTGTCATTAGCGATTGTTATAATGCAGCCGACATCGCAGGTGCCAGTGAGAGTGCTGCCATCAGCGGTTGGGTGGGTACGAATTCCGAATTGCAGAACTGCTACAATATCGGCACGGTTCAGGGCTACAGTTACCGCAACGATTTCTATCGTGGCAGTGCAACGGTGCTGAACTGTTACAGTACTTCGACCACACAGGTGAACCGCATTTCGGCAGACGATGTTGCCAGCGGAAAACTCTGCTACTTGCTCAACAATGGCAAGGTTATGGAGCCCATCTGGTATCAGACGATAGGCGAGGATACGCACCCGATTTTCGATGCCACACATTCTGTGGTACTCAAGGCCGACGATGGCACATACTACAACATCAGCCACTTGGCGGGCGACGTCAATGCCAACGCTGTCTTGGACGAGGGCGATGCTGTTTTGCTGACTTCCTTCCTGGCGGGTGAAAATCCGGAGGGCTTCTACGAGATAAATGCCGATGCCAATATCGACGGGAATATCGACGTGGCGGATATCGTCACCATTCGTCGTCTGGTTTCCGGCACGCCTCTCGGTAGCGAGCCGTTCACGGCAGAACTTTATTCGAGCAATGCTTCTGTCAAGGCAGGCGGTACTCGCAAGGTGACTGTCTGGACCAATATGAGCCGTCGGGCTACTGCCTACGAGGCCGACATTGTTCTCTCCGAAGGTCTTTCTGTGAAAGAAGGCAGTGTGACTTTCGGCACGAAGGTCAATTCGTCTGCCCACGTTGCCTATGCCCTCCCTCGTGAGAGTGGGGTTCATTTGATGGTTTTTGCCACAAACAACGAGGACTTCCTTTCCTCTACCGGTACTGCACTCACCTTTACGCTTGTCGGCGGAAATGACTTTGCCGGCGGAACGTACGAGATAAAGAACCAATTCTTTGTTGCAGCCGACGGCGTTGTGGCACGGAGCGAAGACGCCAGATACGATGTCACTCTGGCAAAGACTTATGTGACGTCCATCCTGCTCGAGCCGAACGACATAGAAATGGTTGCAGGCAACGACACAACACTCTCCGTTACCATCTTGCCCGAGACGGCAACCGTGAAGGAACTGAACTGGTTGAGTTCGGATGTGAGTGTCGCCACCGTTGCCGATGGCGTCGTCTCGGCAGTGGCTGCCGGCACGGCCACCATTACAGCCCAATCGACGGACAGCAGCAACAAGCAGGCCACCGTTACCGTCACCGTATATACCGACGAAGATGGCATAACGATGCTCCCCGAGGAAATAAACGGAACGATGACCATCTACACGCTCAGCGGCACTCGTCTGAACAGCATCACCCAGACCGGCATCTACATCGTCAACGGCAAGAAACGGCTCGTAAGAGTGAATCAATAACCTCTGCCGCAGGCTGTCGGAGGTCTCTTCCGACACCATGTCAGACAACAGCACATATCCCTCTGTAAAGCAGGCTGTGCCATATCGAAAAAATAGGTTAACCATTATTACAAGAATGGTTAACCTTTCCATGCAAACAGGTTAACCTTTTCGGGCAAACAGGTTAACCTTTCCAAATGACGCCCAATTTAACACCGACAGACAACATGAATAAACCCCAAATCATCATCCGCCCCGCCCGCATAGAAGACGCTGCCGCCATAGCCCGAACCGTTGCCGAAGCCATAGGCGACGAAGTGGCACTGAACAACTATTGCGGCAAGGATTATCTCAGCGTCCTGACCGAAATTTCCCGAGCAGAAGGCACACAATATAGTTGGCGGCACGCCATCGTGGCCGAGTGCGAGGGTAGAGTGGTGGGGAGCGTCGTAGGCTACGACGGAGCCAGACTGGCAGAGTTGCGCGAAGGAACCTTCGCCGTGTTGCGGAACAGAGTAGGGCGTGTGCCGGACATAGCCGACGAAACCGAAGCCGGAGAACACTATCTCGACTCATTGTCCGTCGCGCCCCAATACCAACGGCTCGGCATAGGCCGCAAACTCATCAATGCTTTTTGCCAACGCGCCTTTTCCGAAGGAGCAGAACGCGTAGGCCTGATAGTCGATACCGAAAACCCCAATGCCGAAAAACTATACCTCTCGCAAGGCTTCACCCACGTCGGCGAACGCATCTTCTTCAACCATCAGATGCACCACCTGCAAAGAACAAAGTCCCGCTGATTCCCTTCTTTTGGTGAACATTCCATAATACATATCACAAACGGCAAGCCCCCTCATCGGCTATGCCACATAAAAAATGCCCCCAACCACTATGAACTGCACCCCAAAAGTTAGACACAAAACTTTTGGGGTGTTTTATGTACAGACATCATAACTTTGAAGAACGATTAAATATCGTAAGTCGTTTGCAATCTGGAGAGCCTCTTGAACCTCTGTGCAAAGAGTTGAAATT